>NZ_JAUJQH010000060.1:0-5440 GCF_030482905.1 Burkholderia sp. AU45251
ACACCAGAGCATTGACGAGCCATTCTGAAACGACAACGGGAGCTTCATCGCTCCCGTTTTACTTCGTCCCTCGAACATCATTTATGTTGCTCATTGCCCCATCGATTTACGTGCTCACGCTCACTCGAGGTGGTCGGCGCAGTGATCAAGGAAATCGGCGTCGAACGCACTGGCGTGCGCATCTCACCCGTTTCGCCGGCTAACGGTATTTCCTGCAGCGATCCGCAAGCGCAGTACGACTACATCGCCGAACAGCTCAGCGCCCAGGGCGTCGTCTATCTGCACGTAGTCGAAGGTGCGACTGGCGGCCCACGCGATGTGGCGGCATTCGACTATGACGCGCTGCGCCGCCGCTTCAAGCAGACCTATCTGGCGAACAACGGATACGACCTGGAATTCGCCACCACTCAACTCAATGAAGGCAGAGCCGACTTGTTCGCGTTTGGCCGTCCGTTTATCAGCAACCCGGATCTGGTCGAGCGCCTGAAGCATGGCGCACCCCTGACGCAACTCAACCCGGCGACGCTCTATGGCGGCGGCGCTGTGGGCTATATCGATTACCCGACGATCTCCGGCTAAGGCTCGCCCCCTTGATTGAGCCACCGCCTGAAGAACCTTTGAAAAGGATTACCCATGACCACGCTTCCGACAGTCCTCATCACCGGCGCCTCAAGCGGCATCGGCGCCACCTACGCCGAGCGCTTCGCTCGGCGTGGCCATGACCTCGTCCTTGTCGCCCGTGACAAGGCGCGACTGGATGCCTTGGCAGAGCGCCTGCGTGAGGAAAGCGGTGTGGCCGTAGAAGTGCTGCGGGCCGACCTGACCCAGGCCGCCGATCTGTCCGCGCTCGAGACTCGTCTGCGCGATGACAATCAAATCGGAGTTCTGATAAACAACGCCGGCATGGCTCAATCGGGCGACTTTTTGCAGCAAACCTCCGAGAGCATCGAGCGTCTGATCACGCTCAACACGACGGCACTGACGAGGTTGGCTGCCGCAGTCGCTCCACGCTTTGTGCATTCCGGTAATGGCTCGATCGTCAATATTGGCTCGGTTGTAGGTTTCGCACCCGAATTCGGCATGTCGATCTATGGTGCCACCAAGGCATTCGTGCTGTTCCTGTCGCAAGGCCTGAGCCTCGAGTTGTCACCCAAAGGCGTCTACGTGCAAGCGGTACTGCCGGCGGCGACGCGCACGGAGATCTGGGAGCGCGCCGGAGTTGACGTGAACACGCTTCCTGAGGTTATGGAGGTCGGAGAGTTAGTTGACGCGGCACTGATTGGGTTCGACCGCCGCGAACTGGTCACGATCCCACCGCTGCACGTGGCCGGGCGGTGGGACGCGCTGGATGGGGCTCGTCAGGGACTGATGTCGGACATTCGACAAGCACACGCGGCTGAGCGGTATCAGCTCGATGCCTGACTATTGCCGCTTCCGGTTTTGGTGCGAGCCAGGTCGTGCCTGATCTGTGAAGAGCTGTTTGCTGCATGCTGATATTACACCCCGGGTTTGCTTCACGTTTCTCCGAGGTCAATGCGGCGATTGCACAAAACGGCGGAAGGACTAATACCACGAGGACTTTGCGCCTCCAAGCGTTGGAAGTTCTGGCGCATTGAAGCTGCGGCAACGGGACCGACATCTCGACACACGTCCTCAATAGGTGAATACATGACTGACAACCATATCACTACGCCCACGCGCTTCGTGGATGTCGACGGTACTCGATTCGCCTACCGCCGCTGGGGTAGGGCTGACTCATCGCAGCCGCCGCTACTGTTTCTGCAGCACTTTCGCGGAGGCATGGACAACTGGGACCCACTAATGACGGATGGGCTTGCCCAAAGCCGCGAAGTCATTCTCTACAACGGTCGCGGCGTCGCGTCCTCCGGCGGGCAACCACGAACTCGCATTGAGGACATGGCCGATGACGCGGCGGCCTTCGTTCGCGCACTCGGCTTGCAGCAAATCGACGTTCTGGGTTTTTCGTTGGGAGGGTTTCAGGCGCTGGACTTGACCTGGCGCCATCCCGAGCTCGTGCGCAAGCTGATGCTGCTGGGTACCGGGCCGCGCGGGGGAAATCCCGAAATGGAGCAGCGCGTGTTGACGACAGCAGTTAATCCGGTCCCGGCGTTCGAAGACTTCCTTTACCTATTCTTCGGCCGATCAGCAGAGGCTGAGCGGGCAGCAAGGGAGTTCTGGGAGCGGCGTCATATGCGAGCCGACCAAGATCCACCATCCTCGCCGGAGGTCTCGATCGCGCAGATCGAGGCCAACATGCTGTACATGCCGAGGCTCTCGGAAAACGATCCTTTTGCGTATCTGCGCAGCATCCGGCAGCCGACGTTCATCCTCAACGGCGTGAACGACGTGATGGTCCCGACGGTTAATTCGTTTTACATGGCTCGCAACTTGCCAAACGCTCAGTTGTTCATTTACCCGGACGCCGGCCACGCCGCGCAGTTCCAGTACCCGCAACGCTTCTTGGGTCACGCAATTCAGTTCCTGAGCGAGTGACGCGACGGTCGTCATAGTCCGAACGCACTTTTTGCATGTCAAAAGGATGGTCAGAAATGCTGAAGTTCAAGTTCCTGTTGTGGGCGTTTGCCCAGATGCTGAGACGTAAGATCAGGAGCGACGCCAGCGCCGCGCGTTACGTCGCGTCCAAGAGCCTGGTATTTCAGATTCGTACGGTTTCGGGTGCCGGGCGCTACTTTGTTATCAAAGATGGCACCGTCCGATCATCTTCGGGGCTGGCAGCGACTCCTCGATTTACGCTCACCTTTACTAGTGCCGCCAAAGGCTTCGAGATTTTGTCGGCCAAGGACGCCCAAGCGGCTTTCCTCAGGGGGGTGGGCAGTAAAGACCTGACCATCAGTGGTGACTTCCGGGAAGTGTTGTGGTTCCAGGGCCTTACGGCATTCCTGCAGCCTCCGAAAGTCGTCTTGCCTTACGACCGCACCGTTTTCTGAGTTGCCATGAAACTAGATCTGCTTAACCAGCCACTGCGCCTGCCCAATGGCAGCACTCTGCGTAACCGGCTCGCCAAGGCCGCCATGAGTGAAACCCTGGGCACTTACGATAATCGCCCAACACTGGACCTGGTGCAGTTGTACCGACGCTGGGCTGCCTCGGGGCTCGGACTGATCATGACAGGCAACGTAATGATCGACCGCCGCGCCTTGGGCGAGCCTGGGAATGTCGTAATCGAAGACGAGGCAGACTTGCCCGTGCTGCGGCAATGGGCGGAATCTGCAACCGCGCAGGGGGCGTCGTTCTGGGTCCAACTTAACCATCCCGGAAAGCAGTCGACCAAGGGTTTAAACGCCTTCAACCTGGCGCCCTCAGCGGTTCCTTTCCGCGAGGACATGGCGGCATTCTTCGAGACACCGCGCGAAGCGACCACGTCCGAGATTCAAGACATCGTCGAACGCTTCGGGCGCAGCGCGGCCATTTGCAAGAAGGCCGGGTTCAGTGGCGTAGAGATTCATGGAGCACATGGCTATCTGATCAGCCAATTTCTTTCTCCGCACCACAACCGCCGCAGCGACGAATGGGGCGGCAGTCCCGAGAAGCGGCGCCGCTTCGTATTGGCCGTCTATGCGGAAATCCGCCGGCAGGTCGGCCCGGACTTCCCAGTGGGAATCAAGCTCAATTCGGCTGACTTCCAGCGCGGTGGTTTTACGGAAGAAGAATCGATCGAGACAATCCGCGCGTTGAGCGATGCGGGGATCGACCTGATCGAGATTTCTGGCGGTACCTATGAGGCGCCTGCCATGAGCGGGGCGATGCAAGAGCCGAAGAAGGAATCTACCGCGGCGCGGGAGGCCTACTTTCTGGAATTTGCCCAGAAGGTGCGCGCAGCAGTCAAAGTGCCACTCATGGTGACCGGTGGTTTTCGCACCGCTGCCGGCATGAACGCGGCGCTGCACTCCAGCGCGCTGGATGTGGTGGGCTTGGCGCGGCTGCTCGCGATCGATCCCGATGCTCCCGCCGCCTTGCTTCAAGGGCGCGATAGCCTGCAGCAGGTGCACCCAATCAGTACCGGCCTCAAGGCTGTCGATCGCCTCGGAATCATGGAGGTGCTGTGGTACACGCGCCAGCTCAAGCGCATTGCGAGGGGTAGAAAACCGCGCCCCGATGAGGGCGGGCTTGCAGCATTCTTGAAGTCTGCTTTCAGCAGCGGCTGGGGAACGTTTCGCACGCGGCGTCTGCGGGCGCGCAATTGAGTGCCGAGGGCTTGCGATCAGAAACTCATCGCTGATGAACGTCATATGAAACGATCCACCACCCGATCCAAGGAGGCCACGCACGAGCGCATCGTCGACGCTGGCGCGCGCGTGATCCGCCGCAGCGGGTATGACGGCGTCGCCATTGCCGACATCATGAAGCACGCAGGCCTCACCCACGGCGGGTTCTATGGGCATTTCGCTTCGCGAGAGGCAATGCTGGTCGAGTTGGCGGATCGTGCCGGTGCCGATGCCATCGCCACTTTTTTGCGCTGTGCAGCAGCCGTGCCCGCCGAGCATTCCCTGCGGGCGCTCCTGCGAGCTTATCTGTCCAAGGAGCACGTGAAAAACCCGGAGGCCGGTTGCCCAATCGCCGCTCTGGGAACGGAAATGCCGCGTCAGGCGCCGGCGGTACGACGCGCAATTACGCGCCGCATCAAAGAAATGATCGAAGTCGTCTCTCGCCAATCGGCCGACTGGGGCGAGCCCGATGCGCACAAGCGTGCCCTGGCGACCGCAGCGACGATGATTGGGGCCGTGATCCTGGCGCGCGCAGTCGACGAAGAGCCGTTGTCCGAATCGATGCTTGAAGCAGCACTCGAGCATCTTGCTTGCGGCGCGGATTGAAGTCCGACCACTTTTTTTTACCCGTCAGCATGATGCTCGACATATGAATGTAGCACCCAAGGAGTCAATGATGAAGAGCATCAACCCAGACACCCAATCGGCAACGTCGTTTGCTCAAGCACCGAACAAGTTCGTCAAGGCGGCTGGAACCACCTTCGTCTACCGTGAACTGGGTCCGCACGGCGGAATTCCTTTAGTTTTGCTAAATCATTGGGGAGCCGTGCTGGACAACTTCGACCCGCGCATCGTCGATGGCTTGGCTCACAAGCATCGCGTTATCGCCATCGACTATCGAGGAATTGGCTTATCCGGTGGCGTCGCGCCGGTGACCGTGGGGGAGATGGCGCGCGATACCATTGCGCTGATTCATGCATTGGGTTTTGATCGAGTCGATCTGCTTGGCTTCTCGCTTGGCGGATTCGTGGCGCAGGACGTGGCTCTCAAGGCGCCAGACTTGGTGGAGCCTATCCGAACCTTTGTGTGTGAGGCATAAACTGAAGGCCAAGGAGCCACTTTTATGCCACGCAAACGCAAGGAAGAAGTAACGATTGAGCCGGGCAAGGGCTTGAACCTGGACCCGGAACTGA
>NZ_JAUJQH010000061.1:0-3858 GCF_030482905.1 Burkholderia sp. AU45251
CGGCGACCGCGTTCGCGCCGTCCTGGTTCAGGTCGGCGATCGCGACCGCCGCGCCCGCCTTCGCGAGCTCGAGTGCGATTTCCTTGCCGATGCCGCTCGCGGCGCCCGTGACGACTGCGGTCTTGCCGCTCAGATCTGCTGCCATGTCCATCTCCTCCCGTTGTCGGATCGATAAAACAAGCGCCCGCCGCATCCGCTACCGTCGCGCGATCGCACCGGCGGGCCAGCCGTCATTGTGCACGATCGGCCCCGCCGTTCGCGCGCAAAACGTCTAAGCTTAAGGTCGGTTCTGTCAAGCAGGTGATTCGCATGCACTATCGACGGCTAGGCCGCTCCGGCCTGCAGATCAGCGAGCTTTCGCTCGGTTCGTGGGTGACGTACGGCAACCAGGTCGACCAGCGGGTCGCGCGCGAATGCCTGGCTGCGGCGCGCGACGCGGGTGTCAATTTCTTCGACAACGCCGAGGTCTACGCCGGCGGCAAGTCCGAGGAAATCATGGGCCACGCGCTCAAGTCGCTCGACTGGCCACGCGTCAGCTACATCGTGTCCACGAAGTTCTTCTGGGGGCTCGCCGAAGCGCCGAACCAGTATCACACGCTGAACCGGAAATACCTGCTGAACGCCATCGACGGCTCGCTGCGCCGGCTGCAACTCGACTATGTCGACCTCGTCTATTGCCATCGCCCCGATCCGAACACGCCGATCGAGGAAACCGTCTGGGCAATGAGCGACATGATCGTCCGCGGCAAGGCGCTGTACTGGGGCACGTCGGAATGGCGCGCCGACGAGATCCGGGCCGCGTGCGAAATCGCCGAACGGCATCACCTTCACAAGCCGGTCGTCGAGCAGCCGCAGTACAACCTGTTCCACCGCACGCGAGTCGAACAGGAATATGCGCGGCTGTACGACGACTACGGTCTCGGCCTCACGACATGGAGCCCGCTGGCATCTGGCCTGCTCACCGGCAAGTACCGTAACGGCGTGCCGCCCGGCAGCCGCGCGCAGTTGCAGGGTTACGACTGGATGCGCGACCGCCTGACCGATCAGGCCGCCAACGACATCGTCGAACGGCTCGGCGGAATCGCAGCCGAGCTCGGCTGCAGCACGGGCCAGCTTGCGATCGCATGGGTGCTCGCGAATCCGCGCGTGAGTTCGGTCATCACCGGCGCGTCGCGGATCGAGCAGATCGGCGACAACATGCGCGCACTCGACGTTGCCGCGAAGCTGACGCCGGATGTGAAGCAACGCATCGAGGTGGTGGTCGGCGATGCGTACGAATAAGGCGATGCCCGGCCACTCGCGTACAATACGCGGCCCGCATCGGCGCCCGGCCTGACGGCCGCGCACGATCGACCGCTTTCATCGATTCACCTTTCGTTTCAGGCAGCCCGCCATGCTCAGTTATCGTCACGGTTTTCACGCCGGCAACCACGCGGACGTGCTCAAGCACGCCGTCGTCGTCCAGTTGCTGCGCTACCTGAACAAGAAAGACAAGTCCTACTGGTACATCGACACGCATGCAGGTGCCGGCGTGTACTCGCTGCGCGACGGCTACGCGGCGAAGACGTCGGAATTCGACACCGGGATCGGCCGGCTGTGGAACGAAAAGAACCTGCCGGAAGCGCTGGGCGACTATATCGATGAAGTCCGCGCGCTGAACGACGACGGTGAACTGCGCTTCTACCCGGGTTCCCCGTACATCGCATGGCGATCGATGCGCGAGCAGGACCGCATGCGCCTGTTCGAAATGCACACGACGGAAATCGACGTGCTGCGCCACAATTTCCGCGACGCGGGGCGACGCGCGATGATCTTTGCCGGCGACGGCTTCGAAGGCGTCAAGGCACTGCTGCCGCCGCCGCCGCGACGCGCACTCGTGCTGATCGACCCGTCCTACGAGGACAAGAAGGACTACGCGCGTACGGTGACTTGCGTGACGGAGTGCCTGAAGCGCTTCGCGACGGGCTGCTATGCAATCTGGTACCCGCAGGTCACCCGGACGGAATCGCAGCGTTTTCCCGAGCAGTTGAAGCGCCTGCAACCGAACAACTGGCTGCACCTGACGCTGACGGTGTCGAATCCGCCGACTGACGGGCTGGGCCTCTACGGCAGCGGGATGTTCATTCTGAATCCGCCGTATACGCTCGCGCAGAGCATGAACGAGGCGCTGCCCTATCTGGTCGAGATGCTGGGACAGGACAGCGGCGCCCGCTGCCAGATCGAGCACCGCGGCAACTGAACGGGAGACCGAGACCGCGCGCTACGGCTGCGGTCTCGGCGCGAGCCTTGGCTGGTTGGCTGGCTGTCCACCCCACGCGGGGACATTGATATACGGCGCGACGAACAACGGAACCGACGTGTTCGGCGCCTGCCCGGCCGGCGCCCGCATGCCTGCCGGCTCGACGATCGGCTCGGAAGACAACGGTGCCGTCTGCAGTACCAGTCCGCCCTTACCGTCCTGAATACCGCGTTGCGTATCGAGAATCAGCGGTTTGGACGATGTCGCGGCAGCAGCTGCGAGTCCATGGACAAGCACCGCCGCGCCCAGAACGAGACGCGCGCGGGCACTTCGACGCACATCGAGACGCAAACGCATGATCGTGTCCTTCAGGATGAAAAGCAGGTGCATACCATAGCGCTGCACTGACGATTGCGCCAGATCCGGTGCACAAAAAAACAAAGCCCCGTCAATACGGGGCTTGCTTATCGTTCGGTGCCACGTGGCACCTGACGGTGACTCCGATTACAGCGAGTAGCCGTTGGTTTCCAGCGAGCGGATGCGGCTCTCGAGCTGGACGATGTCCGACGACGTGGCGAGGTAAGCCTCGCGGCGTTCACGTTCTGCGGATTCAAACCAGTTGCTCAGCTTTTCGACGATGTAGGCGATCATGACATTCTCCAAGGAAGGGGGACCCCTGGTGAATCGGTGTTCAGGGATTTCCCGTATAGGGTTATCCCGAATTATAGCGATGCCGCACCAAGATGCTAGTGAAATACTTGCATGGAAGTCATTCCCAATCGGAATGGATGACCGTCGATCTTTCGTAACCCATTGATTTTTATAAAAACCGAATCGCGACCTCTTTCGGCCCTCGAGTGCGCGCACTAATTTGGTTCACCGACGGGGTCGGACAGACGCGCCAAAATCGGGCATTCGGGCCGCCCGTCACCATGACAGTGCGCGGCGAGATCGGCCAATGTGTTGCGCATGTCGCTCAATTCCGCGATGCGCTTGTCGAGTTCGGCCACGTGCTCGAGGGCAATCGACTTCACTTCGGCGCTCGCGCGGGAACGGTCTTGCCAAAGCATCAGCAGCTTGCGGATGTCCTCGACGAGAAAGCCAAGGCGTCTCGCCTGGCGGATGAAGCGCAGGATATGGATTTCGTCCGCACCGTAGATCCGGTAGCCGGCATCGGTCCGCTTGCTCGGCGCCAGCAGGCCGACCTGTTCGTAGTACCGGATCATTTTTGCGCTGACTCCGGATTCACGCGATGCATCGCCGATATTCATTCCCGACCTCTCCATCAAGCCCTTGTTTCGAACATGAACGTCGACGAGTGCAATCGCCGACGACACTTCGATCGTATCAAATCGTTCGGTTTCGTTCCGGGATAAGGCTTGGCGGCTGGAGGCAGTTGAATGACCTGGCGTGCGGGCCAGAGGGAGGTGATGAATGAAGCGCGCTACCCCACCCCGCACGCATTTCCGTCGCTCAAATGCAAAAACCCCCACCTTTCGGGCGGGGGTTCTTGGCTTAGGGAGCCTGACGATTACCTACTTTCACACGGGAATCCGCACTATCATCGGCGTAGAGTCGTTTCACGGTCCTGTTCGGGATGGGAAGGGGTGGGACCGACT
>NZ_JAUJQH010000062.1:0-3423 GCF_030482905.1 Burkholderia sp. AU45251
TGAGCGTGAGCACGTAAATCGATGGGAATTCGGGGCGTTTTGAGCAGCTTGCGTGATGTAGCGGTGGGGGTCTCCCTCAGGCATCTTGCACAAACGACGCCCAAGGGAGAGTCTCGTGTCTGCCAAGAACCGAGACTTCCAGAGTGTGCCACGTGAGTGCCCGCGATCCCAACTTCTATCACCTGCTGTTACGTATCGATCAGGACTTCGCCGAACAGACCCGCGCGCAGCGTTGTCGCTGCGGTGGCGTACTCCATAGCGCCCGCTACCCGCGCAAGCCGCGCGGAATTTCATACGAAGCCCGCTGCCACTGCGAGTTCCGCTACAGCTTCTGCTGCGCCGACTGTCGCCGTCGTACCACGCCATTCTCGGTGCGCTTTCTCGGCCGGCGCGTCTACACCGCCGCAATCATGATTGTCGTCAGCGCCACGCGTGCGAGCGCCGGTACGGCCGCGGCAATGCGCCAGCTCGATGCGCTGGGCGTGCCACCCTCGACGATCGCGCGATGGCGGCACTGGTGGATGACCGGGTTTGTCGGCACACCGTTCTGGGCGCTCGGACGGGCGGCGTTCGTGCCGCCCGTCGAGACCGCACAGGTGCCGGCAAGCCTGCTCGAGCGCTTCGCTACCACGCAGCCTGCCGAGCCATTGCCATGCCTGCTGCGCTGGCTCTCACCGCTCACCAGCGGCAGCGCCGTGAGCACCCTGCGTGAGGGACGGTAACCGCCCGCAGAACTTGTCGCTCGCCCCCCTCGGACTGCGCCGGTAGTCTCGCCTCTCCCCCGAATCGCGGCGCGGTGCGCCGCATCCCTGGAGAGAGCATGACTGAACTTCACGATTTACCCCTGCGGGATCGTTGGGCGCGCCTGCGCTTTGCGGTTGTGGGCCCCTTGCTGGCAGCACCGCCTGAACCCGGGCAGGTGCGCGAACTCATCACCGCGCTGGCCGCCAAACGCTGGCGTCATCCCGTCACTGGCGACGATGTCCAGTTCGGCCGCTCCACCGTTGAGCGGTGGTTCTACCGGGCCCGCAAGGCGGCCCACGATCCGGTGGCGAGCCTGCGCGACCGCAAGCGCCCCAGCGGCGCCGGCGCAAGCCTGTCGCCTCAGGCGGTACAGGCGATTCGCGCGCAGTACCGGGAACATCCCGGCTGGACCTGCCAGTTGCACGTCGACAATCTCAAGGTCACGCTCGGCCCGGCGAACCTGCCGTCGTACACGACGGTGCGTCGTTATCTGCGTGCGCAGGGCCTGTCCCGTGAACGCAAGCCGCGTCATACCAGCGCCGGCGCGATGCTCGCACGCGATCGCCTCGAGAAGCTCGAGGTCCGCAGCTTCGAGGTCGAGCACGTCAACGCGCTCTGGCATCTCGATTTCCATCACGGCTCGCGCAAGCTGCTCACGCATGATGGCCAGTGGATCACGCCGATGCTGCTGTGCGTGCTCGATGACCGTTCGCGCGTCGTCTGTCACGCGCAATGGTTTCTCGATGAGACCGCACGTAGTCTGATCCATGGGCTCACCCAGGCGCTCCAGCGTCGTGGCCGGCCTCGCGCACTGATGACCGACAACGGCGCAGCAATGCTTGCCGAGGAGACGACCGCCGGCTTGCTCGCGCTCGGCGTGCTGCACCAGACGACCTTGCCATATTCGCCGTACCAGAACGCGAAGCAGGAAACGTTCTGGGCCCGCATCGAAGGGCGCGTGATGGCCATGCTCGAAGGCGAGCCCAATCTCACGCTCGAACTGCTCAATCAGGCCACCCACGCGTGGATCGAGCGCGAGTACCACCACGCGCATCATTCTGAGATCGGTGGCACGCCGCTCAAACGCTATCTGGCCGGCCCCGATGTGGGCCGCGAATGCCCGTCGAGTGACGCGCTGCGCGCCGCATTCCGTATCGACGTGACGCGCGCCCAGCGGCGCTCGGATGGCACCGTGAGTCTGGCCGGCACGCGCTTCGAGATTCCCTCGGCCTACCGGCACCTGCAGCGCGTGCACCTGCGCTATGCGCGCTGGGACCTGAGCGGCGTCGATCTCGTCGACGCCGGCAGCGGCGCCGTGCTGTGCCCGCTGCGGCCGCTGGACAAGGCCGCCAATGCTGATGGCCAGCGCAGGCGACTCGATGCCGTCAATGTCGAGCCGCCACCGGCCAGTGCGCCCGGCATCGCGCCGCTGCTACGCCAGATGCTGGCCGACCACGCCGCAACCGGGTTGCCGCCAGCCTGGATTCCCGCCAACTGGCAGGAGGAGGCATGAGCCAGCGTCTGCAAGCCCTCTACGGCCTGAAGTGGAACCCGTTCTCGCCGGAGCTTCCCCTCGAAGCGCTGTACGTGCCGCCGCGCGTCGAGAACTTCTGCTGGCGCATCGAGAACGCGCTCGTGCGCGAAGGCGGCTTCGCGATGATCCACGGCGAGCCGGGGACCGGCAAGAGCGTGGTCATGCGCGTGCTGGCCGAGAAGCTCGAGCGACTGACCGATCTGACAGTCGTCTCGATCAATCATCCGCAGAGCAACCTTGCCGACTTCTATCGCGAGATGGGCGACATCTTCGGTCTGGAACTCCGGCCGCACAACCGCTGGGGCGGCTTCAGGTCGCTGCGCGACCGGTGGATGTCGCACCTGCAAAGCACGCGCCGGCGCCCAATCCTGCTGATCGACGAAGCGCAGGAAATGAGTCCCGGCGTGCTCAACGAACTGCGGCTCATGGCCAGCGCCCGCTTCGATTCGCAGCCCCTGCTGTGCGTGGTGCTCGCCGGCGACACGCGCCTGACCGACAAGCTGCGGCGCGACGAACTGCTGCCACTGGGCAGCCGTATCCGTTCCCGCCTGGGGACCGAGAAGGCTTCGGCCGACGACCTGCTGGCCTGCCTCGAACATCTGCTCGCCAGCGCCGGCGCCCCGCAGCTGATGACACCGCCGCTGCGCCACACGCTGTGCGAACACGCGCTGGGCAACTACCGCGTGCTCACCACGCTCGCCAACGAACTGCTCACCACCGCCGCGCAGCGGGAACTGTCCGAACTCGACGAGAAGCTGTACTTCGAGGTCTTTGCACCATCAACACAGTCCTCGCGCCGCACGCCAGCGCGTCAACCCAACGGAGCCCGATGACATGTCCCGTAAAGCATCACCTCACAAACCCAACGCCTCCCGGAGCTTGCCATTGCCCGAGCTCTCCGACGAGGCAGCCTACATGATGCAGTTCTTCATCGAAGACCTCTATCTGTGGTTCAGCCGCGCCTACGCCACCCAGATCCGCCGCTATCGCGAGCCCTGGTACCGCGGTCCGACACAGCCGCCACACCAGAGCATTGACGAGCCATTCTGAAACGACAACGGGAGCTTCATCGCTCCCGTTTTACTTCGTCCCTCGAACATCATTTATGTTGCTCATTGCCCCATCGATTTACGTGCTCACGCTCA
>NZ_JAUJQH010000063.1:0-2923 GCF_030482905.1 Burkholderia sp. AU45251
TGGAGCCGAAACAGACTTGTTATAGGATCAAGCCTTACGGGCAATTAGTATCAGTTAGCTGAACGCATTACTGCGCTTACACACCTGACCTATCAACGTCCTGGTCTCGAACGACCCTTCAAGGGGATCTAGTCCCCAGGGATATCTCATCTTAAGGCGAGTTTCCCGCTTAGATGCTTTCAGCGGTTATCTCTTCCGAACATAGCTACCCGGCGATGCCACTGGCGTGACAACCGGTACACCAGAGGTTCGTCCACTCCGGTCCTCTCGTACTAGGAGCAGCCCCCTTCAAATATCCAACGCCCACGGCAGATAGGGACCAAACTGTCTCACGACGTTTTAAACCCAGCTCACGTACCTCTTTAAATGGCGAACAGCCATACCCTTGGGACCGGCTACAGCCCCAGGATGAGATGAGCCGACATCGAGGTGCCAAACACCGCCGTCGATATGAACTCTTGGGCGGTATCAGCCTGTTATCCCCAGAGTACCTTTTATCCGTTGAGCGATGGCCCTTCCATACAGAACCACCGGATCACTATGACCTGCTTTCGCACCTGCTCGACTTGTCGGTCTCGCAGTTAAGCACGCTTATGCCATTGCACTATCAGCACGATTTCCGACCGTACCTAGCGTACCTTCGTACTCCTCCGTTACGCTTTGGGAGGAGACCGCCCCAGTCAAACTGCCTACCATGCACTGTCCCCGACCCGGATCACGGGCCAAGGTTAGAACCTCAAACAAACCAGGGTGGTATTTCAAGGACGGCTCCACCGAAACTAGCGTTCCGGTTTCATAGCCTCCCACCTATCCTACACAGATCGGTTCAAAGTCCAATGCAAAGCTACAGTAAAGGTTCATGGGGTCTTTCCGTCTAGCCGCGGGTAGATTGCATCATCACAAACACTTCAACTTCGCTGAGTCTCGGGAGGAGACAGTGTGGCCATCGTTACGCCATTCGTGCAGGTCGGAACTTACCCGACAAGGAATTTCGCTACCTTAGGACCGTTATAGTTACGGCCGCCGTTTACCGGGACTTCAATCAAGAGCTTGCACCCCATCATTTAATCTTCCGGCACCGGGCAGGCGTCACACCCTATACGTCCACTTTCGTGTTTGCAGAGTGCTGTGTTTTTATTAAACAGTCGCAGCCACCAGTTTATTGCAACCCCTTCACCCTTTGCCCGCAGGGGCATCAAGCTACAAGGGCGTACCTTATCCCGAAGTTACGGTACCAATTTGCCGAGTTCCTTCTCCCGAGTTCTCTCAAGCGCCTTAGAATACTCATCTCGCCCACCTGTGTCGGTTTGCGGTACGGTCATCGTTAGACTGAAGCTTAGAGGCTTTTCTTGGAACCACTTCCAATTGCTTCGCTCCCTAAGGAGCTCGCGCCACACCCTTGAATTCCGCGCCCGGATTTGCCTAAGCGCCTTCTCCAATGCAGCGACCGGGACTTCCAACACCCGGACAACCTTCCGCGATCCGTCCCCCCATCGCATCTAACAATGGTGCAGGAATATTGACCTGCTTCCCATCAGCTACGCATTTCTGCCTCGCCTTAGGGGCCGACTCACCCTACGCCGATGAACGTTGCGTAGGAAACCTTGGGCTTACGGCGAGGGGGCCTTTCACCCCCTTTATCGCTACTCATGTCAGCATTCGCACTTCTGATACCTCCAGCATCCCTTCCGAGACACCTTCGCAGGCTTACAGAACGCTCTCCTACCATGCGTGCAAAGCACGCATCCGCAGCTTCGGTATATAGCTTAGCCCCGTTACATCTTCCGCGCAGGACGACTCGATCAGTGAGCTATTACGCTTTCTTTAAAGGGTGGCTGCTTCTAAGCCAACCTCCTGACTGTTTTAGCCTTCCCACTTCGTTTCCCACTTAGCTATATTTGGGGACCTTAGCTGGCGGTCTGGGTTGTTTCCCTCTTGACACCGGACGTTAGCACCCGATGTCTGTCTCCCGTGATTGCACTCTTCGGTATTCGGAGTTTGCTATGGCGGGGTAATCTGCAATAGACCCCCCAACCATGACAGTGCTCTACCCCCGAAGGTGAGACACGAGGCACTACCTAAATAGTTTTCGGAGAGAACCAGCTATTTCCAAGTTTGTTTAGCCTTTCACCCCTATCCACAGCTCATCCCCTAACTTTTCAACGTTAGTGGGTTCGGACCTCCAGTACGTGTTACCGCACCTTCATCCTGGCCATGGATAGATCACTTGGTTTCGGGTCTACGCCCAGCAACTGAACGCCCTATTCGGACTCGCTTTCGCTACGCCTGCCCTATACGGTTAAGCTTGCTACTGAACGTAAGTCGCTGACCCATTATACAAAAGGTACGCCGTCACCCCTTACGAGGCTCCGACTGTTTGTATGCATGCGGTTTCAGGATCTATTTCACTCCCCTCCCGGGGTTCTTTTCGCCTTTCCCTCACGGTACTGGTTCACTATCGGTCGATCACGAGTATTTAGCCTTGGAGGATGGTCCCCCCATCTTCAGACAGGATTTCACGTGTCCCGCCCTACTTGTCGCACACCTAGTTCTTTCATACTGTTTTCGCCTACGGGGCTATCACCCGCTATGGCCGCACTTTCCAGAGCGTTCGGCTAACAATACAAATAAAGAGTGCAAGGCTCATCCCATTTCGCTCGCCACTACTTTGGGAATCTCGGTTGATTTCTTTTCCTGCGGTTACTTAGATGTTTCAGTTCACCGCGTTCGCTTCGCATGGCCTATGTATTCAGCCATGGATACTCCAAAAGGAGTGGGTTTCCCCATTCGGACATCTACGGATCAAAGCTTGTTTGCCAGCTCCCCGTAGCTTTTCGCAGGCTACCGCGTCCTTCATCGCCTGTGATCGCCAAGGCATCCACCACATGCACTTGTTCGCTTGACCCTATAACGAGTCTGTCTC
>NZ_JAUJQH010000064.1:0-2564 GCF_030482905.1 Burkholderia sp. AU45251
TGCGTATTTCGGACCAACGTGACCGGCCGTTTCGGGATCGTGACCGGCGATTTCGGCAACGTGACCGGTCATTTCGGGAACGTGACGAAGCGGACCGGAAGGCAGGATTGGCGTTGCGCATGACATCAACCACGCGGGCTATGCTCGCCGGCTTTGGCCGGAGACAGCATGCCCGCGCACCGGATGAACATGCGGATGATCAAGGACGTTTTACGACTTAAATTCGACGGCGGTTTCTCGCACGACCGGATCGCCGCGTCACTGGGCATCTCCAAGGGCGTGGTCACGAAGTACATAGGACTGGCCGGTGCTGCCGGGCTGGACTGGGCAAGCGCCTGCGATATGGATGAAGGCGACCTCGAGCGGCGGCTCCTCGGCAAGCCCACGGGGCCAGCAGGCTACGCCCAGCCCGACTACGGACGCATCCACCAGGAGCTGCGTCGCAAGGGCATGACGCTGACGTTGCTATGGGAGGAGTACCAGGCCGAGTTCGCGGACCGGCAGACCTACCGCTATACGCAGTTCTGCGGGCACTACAAGGCGTTCACGAAACGCCTGAAGCGCTCGATGCGGCAAATTCACCGCGCCGGCGAGAAACTGTTTGTCGACTTCGCCGGCCCCACGCTGCCGCTGACGACTGGACGCCGCGCGCACATCTTCGTGGCAGCCATGGGCGCATCGAGTTACACGTTCGCATGCGCGACGCCAGCCGAAACGATGGAGGACTGGCTGGGCGGCATCGCACGTGCGCTGACCTTCTATGGTGGCGTGCCGCAGCTGATCGTGCCGGATAACCCGCGCGCGATGATTGCCGATCCCGACCGCTATGAACCTCGCGCCGGCGACACCGTGCTGGACTTTGCGCGTCACTACGGCACGTCATTCCTTCCCGCACGCGTATATCGTCCGCAGGACAAACCGAAGGTAGAGGTTGCGGTCCAGGTCGTCGAACGCTGGATCATGGCGCGCCTGCGTCATCACCGGTTTGAGTCGGTCCACTCGGTCAATGAGGCGATCCGCCCGCTGCTCAGGAACCTGAATGAGAGGCCGTTCCAGAAGCTGCCTGGATGTCGCGCCAGCGCATTCGCCCAGCTGGACGCGCCGGCACTGCAGCCGCTGCCGGCACAGCCCTATGAGCTCGCGCGCTTCAAGACAGTGACGGTTCACATCGACTATCACGTCGAGATCAACAAACACCGCTACAGCGTGCCGCACGCGCTGGTCGGTCTCAAGCTCGATGCGCGCATCACGGCGGGCGCTGTCGAACTGCTGCATCGCGGTCGCCGTGTCGCCAGCCACGCGCGCAACGAGCGCGCAGGCGGCTACACCACCGTCGTCGAGCACATGCCGGCGGCGCACCGCGCTCATCTGGAATGGACGCCGCAGCGGCTGATTCATTGGGGACAGCAGATCGGCGCGGCAACCGGCGTGCTTGTTACCCGGCTGCTGCAGGAGCAACGCCATCCGGAACACGGCTATCGGGCGTGCCTCGGATTGCTCTCGCTCTCACGTCGCTATGGCCGCGAACGTCTCGAAGCCGCCTGTGCGCTAGCACTGGAGCTGGGCGTGCACCGTTACCGCCACGTGCGCGACATCCTGATCAACAACCGCGACCGCGCAGCAGTGGCAACGCCCGCCGACTGGATCAGCCCAAGTCACGCGCATGTACGCGGCGCCGGCTACTACCAATAAAGGAGACCCACCATGATGATGCAACAGACACTGACGCAACTGCGCACCCTGAAGCTGGACGGCTTCGCTGACGGCCTGGAAGAACAACTGACGCAGCCCGGTGCGGCCAGCCTGAGCTTCGAGGAACGCCTGTCACTGCTGGTCGACCGGGAAGTCAGCTGGCGTGATGATCGCCGTCGTACCCGACTGCTCAAGCAGGCGCGCCTCAAGTATCCGCAAGCCGCCATTGAAGATCTCGACACGCGCGCTGGGCGTGGCGTCGATTCGCGCTCACTCACGAGTCTCGCGCTCGGTGACTGGGTCGAAGCCGGCTACAGCCTGCTCATAAGCGGCCCGACCGGCGCTGGGAAATCGTGGCTCGCTTGCGCCCTGGCCCAATACGCTTGCCGGCGCGGGCATTCGGCCTTGTATCTGCGCGTGCCGCGACTCGGCGAGGAGCTTCGCGTTCTGCACGGCAACGGCGGCTTCACAAAATGGCTGCTGCAGGTCGCCCGCGTTGACGTGCTCCTGCTGGACGATTGGGGAATGGCTCCCCTCGACGCGATGGTCCGAAACGATCTGCTCGAGATGATCGACGACCGCTCTGCGGGAAAGGCGACCATCATCACCAGCCAGTTACCGATTGAGCACTGGCATGGATGGATCGGCGACGAGACCATTGCCGACGCAATGCTCGACCGTCTCATGCAGCGTCATCACCGGATCATGCTCACCGGTGAATCCCTCAGAAAAGCGTCCCCAAAACCCAACGTCCCGGAGCCCAAACTCGACCAGAACTAACAAGAAAATCTACAATCAACACCGCGCAACGCCCAACCCCGCCGAATCGGTCACGTTCCCGAAATCGGCGGTCACGTTCGCCGAAATACGCA
>NZ_JAUJQH010000065.1:0-1750 GCF_030482905.1 Burkholderia sp. AU45251
TCGGCGCGAGTCAAGCTAGTTGTCGTCTCGGTCATGCTGCCAATGGCTCTATATCGGTCGAGCGCGTATACGTTTTGACGATGCAGTCGCGCTCGGGGTTCAGTGTTACCGCGCCGATAGGCGTCCAGTTCCGGGTGGCGCCCGACCAGCGCCGCGGATTTCGTTCTCGCGCCTGGAGATATACCTCGTGACGGGCGGCAAGGATCGCGGCATCTTCACCCGCATGACGCTGGGCGGGACTGACGTAGCGGATGCCACTGTGCCGGTGATCATGGTTGTACCAATGCACGAAGTGCGAAGCCCAGCGGCGAGCCTCATCGAGGTTGGCAAAGCCCTTGTCGGGGAACTCGGGGCGGTACTTCGCCGTGCGGAACAGGCTTTCGACGTAGGCGTTGTCATCGCTCACGCGCGGGCGCGAGTACGAAGGCTTGACACCCAGCCAGTTCAACATCGCCAGGACAGTCGTGGCTTTGAGGGTCGAGCCATTGTCGCCGTGCAGCACCGGCCTGGTCGCCATGGCATGGATGCCTTCGGCCAGCGCCGTACGCTTGACCAGATGCGCCGCATGGTCGGCGTCGTCACTGTCGTGCACTTCGAAGCCCACGATCTTCCGGCTGTACACGTCCAGAATCAGGTACAAATAAAACCAGCGCCCCACGATCTCGGCAGGCAAGTACGTCATGTCCCAACACCACAGCTGGCGCGGTGCAGTGGCGATATGCGTGGTTGGCGGGCGGCTCTTGCGCGGTGCCTTGGCGCGGCCCCGGTGCTGGTTCTGCCCATGCTCGCGCAGTACGCGCTGGAAGCTCGATTCGCTGGCCAGATACACGCCTTCGTCGGCCAGCATCGGGACGATGCGCGCCGGGGGCATGTCGGCAAAGCGCGGCTCGTTGGCCACCTGCAGAATCTGCTCGCGCTCGGTGGGTGTCAGCGCGTGGGCCGGTGTCGGCCGCACCGCGCCGGGTCTGCCATCACCCGATACGAGCCCATGGTTGGCCTTCCAGCGCTGCAGGCTGCGCTCGTCGATGCCGGCGACCTCACAGGCCTGCGCCAGCCGCGCACCGGCCTGTTGAGCCGCTTCAATGTCCTGGGCCAGGGTCTGGCGATCTTCGAGCCCGATCATTCGTCCTCGCTTCTGTTCTTGTTGAAGATCGCCTCGACTTTTTTTGACAGCACCAGCAGCGCTGCCGTCTCAGCCAGCGCTTTGTCCTTGCGGCGCAGCTCGCGCTCGAGTTCCTTGATGCGCCGACGGTCTTCCTTGGTCTGCTGCGGGCTGGCGCGCTTCTCCGCGGGTTCGGCAAGCGCTTGCGTTGCGCTGTCACGCCATTGCTGTAGTTGCTGTGGATACACGCCGTGTTCGCGGCACCAGGCGCTGCGGGTGGCCTCGTCCATGGCTGCCGTGGTAATGACTGCCTCCAGCCGAGCCGCTGCCGTCCAGCTGCGTTCTCGCGCCGGCTTGGCCAGTTCCTCACCGCGCCAGCGTTCCAACGTATCTGTGCTCACCCCAATCTCCCGAGCCACCACCTCCAGCGGGGCGCTCTCCGGCGGCAGCAACCGCGCCACCGCTCTGTCCTTAAAACCTTGTCCGTATCGAGCCAACTTGTTCTCTCATCATCGCCCCCTTGTTGCGGAAATCGGTGGCAAGGGGGCCGTCGCCTTCGGCGACGGCAACCCACCACCATCTACGAAACTTGAATTCAGGAAAGATTCAAGTTTCTATCGGGGCGACAACTATTTTGCCGCGGGGGGA
>NZ_JAUJQH010000066.1:0-1733 GCF_030482905.1 Burkholderia sp. AU45251
TGCGAGAAGCTCTGGAAAGGAGGTGATCCAGCCGCACCTTCCGATACGGCTACCTTGTTACGACTTCACCCCAGTCATGAATCCTACCGTGGTGACCGTCCTCCTTGCGGTTAGACTAGCCACTTCTGGTAAAACCCACTCCCATGGTGTGACGGGCGGTGTGTACAAGACCCGGGAACGTATTCACCGCGGCATGCTGATCCGCGATTACTAGCGATTCCAGCTTCATGCACTCGAGTTGCAGAGTGCAATCCGGACTACGATCGGTTTTCTGGGATTAGCTCCCCCTCGCGGGTTGGCAACCCTCTGTTCCGACCATTGTATGACGTGTGAAGCCCTACCCATAAGGGCCATGAGGACTTGACGTCATCCCCACCTTCCTCCGGTTTGTCACCGGCAGTCTCCTTAGAGTGCTCTTGCGTAGCAACTAAGGACAAGGGTTGCGCTCGTTGCGGGACTTAACCCAACATCTCACGACACGAGCTGACGACAGCCATGCAGCACCTGTGCGCCGGTTCTCTTTCGAGCACTCCCACCTCTCAGCGGGATTCCGACCATGTCAAGGGTAGGTAAGGTTTTTCGCGTTGCATCGAATTAATCCACATCATCCACCGCTTGTGCGGGTCCCCGTCAATTCCTTTGAGTTTTAATCTTGCGACCGTACTCCCCAGGCGGTCAACTTCACGCGTTAGCTACGTTACTAAGGAAATGAATCCCCAACAACTAGTTGACATCGTTTAGGGCGTGGACTACCAGGGTATCTAATCCTGTTTGCTCCCCACGCTTTCGTGCATGAGCGTCAGTATTGGCCCAGGGGGCTGCCTTCGCCATCGGTATTCCTCCACATCTCTACGCATTTCACTGCTACACGTGGAATTCTACCCCCCTCTGCCATACTCTAGCCTGCCAGTCACCAATGCAGTTCCCAGGTTGAGCCCGGGGATTTCACATCGGTCTTAGCAAACCGCCTGCGCACGCTTTACGCCCAGTAATTCCGATTAACGCTTGCACCCTACGTATTACCGCGGCTGCTGGCACGTAGTTAGCCGGTGCTTATTCTTCCGGTACCGTCATCCCCCGACTGTATTAGAGCCAAGGATTTCTTTCCGGACAAAAGTGCTTTACAACCCGAAGGCCTTCTTCACACACGCGGCATTGCTGGATCAGGCTTTCGCCCATTGTCCAAAATTCCCCACTGCTGCCTCCCGTAGGAGTCTGGGCCGTGTCTCAGTCCCAGTGTGGCTGGTCGTCCTCTCAGACCAGCTACTGATCGTCGCCTTGGTAGGCCTTTACCCCACCAACTAGCTAATCAGCCATCGGCCAACCCTATAGCGCGAGGCCCGAAGGTCCCCCGCTTTCATCCGTAGATCGTATGCGGTATTAATCCGGCTTTCGCCGGGCTATCCCCCACTACAGGACATGTTCCGATGTATTACTCACCCGTTCGCCACTCGCCACCAGGTGCAAGCACCCGTGCTGCCGTTCGACTTGCATGTGTAAGGCATGCCGCCAGCGTTCAATCTGAGCCAGGATCAAACTCTTCAGTTTAAACCTGTTACTGTTTTCGGTTCAGTTAAGAACCGGTCGCTCACTCAAAGCTGACAGGAATATGAATTGCTTCATAAACCTGACTTACTTTAGTGTGAGACTCTTGATACTTTCGCTATCTGATCCGAGGATCAGCTCGCTTCCATCAAGCGCCCACACTTATCGGCTGTTAATTTTTAAAGAGC
>NZ_JAUJQH010000067.1:0-1579 GCF_030482905.1 Burkholderia sp. AU45251
GTCACGTCGCTGTCGACTTCCGCATCGACCGGTCTCTCGTCGGCTAACAGCTCGATCGGTTCGCTGTCGACCTCCACGTCGACCGGTCTCTCGTCGGCCAACAGCTCGATCTCTTCGCTGTCCACCGGCGTCACGTCACTGTCGACCTCCGCGTCGACCGGCCTCTCGTCGGCTAACAGCTCGATCGGTTCGTTGTCGACCGGCCTGAGCTCGACCAACAGCACGGTCCTGTCGCTGTCCACGTCGACGTCGACCGGCCTCTCGTCGGCCACCAGCTCGATCGGCTCGCTGTCGACCGGCCTGAGCTCGGTCACGGTCAAGACGGACAACCTCGGCACCAGCACGGCATCGGCGCTCGGCGGCGGGTCCAAGTACGATCCGACGACCGGGACGGTCTCCGCACCGGCGTACACGACCTACAACGCGAACGGCACGACGACGACCGCCAACAGCGTCGGCTCGGCGATCAACAACATCAACAGCCAGGGCATCAAGTACTTCCACGCGAACTCGACCGGCGCCGACAGCACCGCGACCGGCACCGACGCCGTCGCCATCGGCAGCGGCGCCATCGCCAGCACGAACAATTCCGTCGCGCTCGGCGCCGGCTCGAAGGCCGACACGCCGGCCGTCGGCACGAGCAGTGCAACCGTCGACGGCGTCACGTTCGGCGGATTCGCAGGCACCGCGCCGGTTGGCCCAGTTAGCGTCGGCAGCGCCAACAACGAGCGGCAAATCACCAATGTCGCCGCCGGCCAGGTAACGTCGACCAGTACCGACGCGATCAACGGCAGCCAGCTCTATTCGGTCGCCGCACAGGTTGGTAGCGCGACCAGCGCCATTTCGTCGCTGTCGACTTCGACGTCGACGGGCCTGTCGTCGGCTAACAGCTCGATCGGCTCGCTGTCGACTTCCACGTCGACCGGCCTCTCGTCGGCCAATAGCTCGATTGGTTCGCTGTCGACTTCCACGTCGACGGGTCTGTCGTCGGCCAACAGCTCGATCGGTTCGCTCTCGACCTCGACCTCGACGGGGCTGTCGTCGGCTAACAGTTCGATTGGTTCGCTGTCGACCTCGACCTCGACCGGCCTGTCGTCGGCCAACAGCTCGATCGGCTCGCTGTCGACTTCGACCTCCACGGGTCTGTCGTCGGCCAACAGCTCAATCGGCTCGCTGTCGACTTCCACGTCGACCGGTCTCTCGTCGGCCAACAGCTCGATCGGCTCGCTGTCGACTTCGACCTCCACGGGTCTGTCGTCGGCCAACAGCTCGATCGGCTCGCTGTCGACCTCGACGTCGACCGGTCTCTCGTCGGCCAACAGCTCGATCGGCTCGCTGTCGACTTCGACCTCCACGGGTCTGTCGTCGGCCAACAGCTCGATCGGCTCGCTGTCGACTTCCACGTCGACCGGTCTCTCGTCGGCCAACAGCTCGATCGGTTCGCTGTCGACCTCCACGTCGACCGGTCTCTCGTCGGCCAACAGCTCGATCGGTTCGCTGTCGACCTCCACCTCGACGGGTCTGTCGTCGGCCAACAGCTCGATCGGCTCGCTGTCGACTTCGACCTCCACGGGTCTGT
>NZ_JAUJQH010000068.1:0-1541 GCF_030482905.1 Burkholderia sp. AU45251
CAGATCCGCCACGCCCGGCTGCGCGACTGGTTCGCACCGGAAAACGATCGCACGCCGACCCGTGCCGAACGCTTCACGCTCGCGGGCGGCGGCCTCGCAGCCGATTTCTCGAAGAACCGCATCAACGACGACACGCTGCGCCTGCTCGTGCAACTCGCGCGCGATGCGGGCGTCGAAGCGCGCCGCGACGCGATGTTCGCGGGCGACATCGTCAACCCGACCGAGGGCCGTGCCGCGCTGCACACCGCGCTGCGCGCGACCGATCCGCAAGCGCCGTTCCATGCACAGATCAGCGCCGAGCGCGCAAAGATGGCGACCTTCGCGCGCGCCGTGCGCAGCGGCACGTGGACGGGCTACACCGGCAAGCGCATCCGCCACGTGATCAACATCGGCATCGGCGGCTCCGATCTCGGGCCGAAGATGGTCGTGCATGCGCTGCACCACGTCGCCACGCCTGAAATCTCCACGCATTTCGTGTCGAACGTCGACGGCGCCGATCTCGCACGCGTGCTCGAACAGGTCGACCCCGAGGAAACGCTCGCGATCATCGTGTCGAAGACCTTCACGACGCTCGAGACGATGACGAACGCACGCTCGCTGCGCGACTGGTTCGTCGCGCGCGGCTGCCCCGAGGACGCACTGTCGAAGCATTTCGTCGGCGTGTCGGCGAACCCGGCCGAAGTCGTGAAGTTCGGCATCGCCGCGGACAACGTGTTCGAAATGTGGGACTGGGTCGGCGGCCGCTATTCGCTGTGGTCGGCGGTCGGCCTGTCGATCATGATCGCGATCGGCCCCGAGCAGTTCGACGAGCTGCTGGCCGGCGCGAACGACATGGACCGCCATTTCCGCGAAGCGCCGCTCGAACGCAACCTGCCCGTGCTGCTCGGCCTGATCGGCATCTGGTACCGGAATTTCTTCGGGTCGCAGAGCTATCTCGTCGCGCCGTATTCGGAAGCGCTGCACTACCTGCCGTCGTACCTGCAGCAGCTCGAAATGGAGAGCAATGGCAAATCCGCGCGCCTGGACGGCACCTTCGTCGATTACCCGACGTCGGCCGTCACGTGGGGCGAGCCGGGCACCAACGGCCAGCATGCGTTCTTCCAGATGCTGCACCAGGGGCCGACGATCGTGCCGATCGATTTCATCGCGGTGCTGACCCCCGAGCATCCGCTCGCGAGCCATCATCCGAAGCTGCTGGCGAACTGCTTCGCGCAGAGCGAGGCGCTGATGCTCGGCCGCACGCTCGACGAAGCGCGCCAGGTCGCGGGGCCAGGCAAGGAAGCGCTCGCGCCGCACCTGACGTTCCCGGGCAACCGCCCGACGACGACGCTGCTGGTCGATGCGCTGACGCCGCGCACGCTCGGCGCGCTGATCGCACTGTACGAACACAAGGTGCTCGTGCAGGCAACGGTGTGGGACATCAATCCGTTCGACCAGTGGGGCGTCGAGCTCGGCAAGATTCTCGGCAAGGTGGTGGAAGCCGACCTGTCGGCCGAGTCGGTCGATCCGGCGAAGCACGATTCGTCGACGGCCGCGCTGAT
>NZ_JAUJQH010000069.1:0-1497 GCF_030482905.1 Burkholderia sp. AU45251
TGTTGCGGAAATCGGTGGCAAGGGGGCCGTCGCCTTCGGCGACGGCAACCCACCACCATCTACGAAACTTGAATTCAGGAAAGATTCAAGTTTCTATCGGGGCGACAACTATTTTGCCGCGGGGGGACTTGGTAGGTACGACGCCAAGCCGCTTGCGTCTCTTGCTTCCTTGCCGTTCAAAGGTGTTATCACAACCAACTTTGATCGATCGATTCTTGATGCAATCTCAACCTCTCGAGGAAGTCCCCCCCGGGATTACAAACTTGGGGATACAGGTTTTATGCAAGCGGCTTGGGAGGTTGAGCCCTTTGTAGCTCGTATCCACGGTTGTGTCGAGTTTCCTCAAGGCATGATTTTGTCGGAGAACCAGTTTAGAACGTTGCTCGACAATGATTCGTACACTGATCTGCTGACACAGGTGTTTTTGCACAGGCAAGTATTATTCCTCGGATTCTCGTTCTACGATCCGGCGATTCGCTACGTCTTGGAACAGGTAGAAAGACGATTTGGCGTCGCCCAACCTGGGCGTCATATGGCAATCTTGCCTCAGTCGAACGCTTCTGAACTAATCCAAAAGGCGAATCGACTGAACATCAAGGTCGTGAAATATGACGAAAGCGATCGGCATAAAGCGCTGTGGGACGGCATCGCAGACTTCGTGAAAGCGACAAGCCGTTCCGAACGAAGGATGCCGATGGAGGTGAGTCATCCATATTCCGTCACGAAACAGTATCTCGCCGCGTGCTATGCGCGTGTCAATGTTGCGTCCGAAGATACACCTTTGCGAGAGATTGTCATCGAAGGAATGTTGTCAGCGGCGCTTCAGCGTGTGCACCCGAAGTCACTAGGCTTGCTTGATCTACGTGAGGATGTTCGCAAGGCATTGGGATTGAAAGGTAAGGACGTAGATGAAATGGTCAATCGCGCAATCAAGGAGTTGGTTGATGCGAAGCTGATTCGGAGACATCGTGTCGAAGGCGAGCGAGGCAATCGCTTTGCGTGGGTCGGAAATCCAGACGGAGCGCTAACGCTAGATGATGCCATTGATAGCATCAAGACCAGCTTATTGGAGCGCGCTCATGTTCAGGAAGGGTGGAATCCTCCTCAACACGTTGCAGATACCTTGGTCATGTTCTTGAAGGAAATCGTGCATCGACGAGGGTGGGATTTGGGGGCGGCTTTTGCTGCCGGCAAAGCGCCTGATAGCTTGACGTTTCGTCCTGTGCTTGCCGAAGTCTCGCACAGACTCACTGCCTTTGATCGGGAGCGCATTGAACGTACGCTCGAGGGTCTGTTTCAGCATCCGACGGAGCGAGAGGCGGAACTTCTCGGTGAGTTGGGGCGTATAAGCTTCGCGCTTGAATTGGCGTGAGCCTATCCGAACCTTTGTGTGTGAGGCATAAACTGAAGGCCAAGGAGCCACTTTTATGCCACGCAAACGCAAGGAAGAAGTAACGATTGAGCCGGGCAAGGGCTTGAACCTGGACCCGGAACTGA
>NZ_JAUJQH010000006.1:0-310488 GCF_030482905.1 Burkholderia sp. AU45251
CGCCACACCAGAGCATTGACGAGCCATTCTGAAACGACAACGGGAGCTTCATCGCTCCCGTTTTACTTCGTCCCTCGAACATCATTTATGTTGCTCATTGCCCCATCGATTTACGTGCTCACGCTCATCTATCACGACCTGGACTTGGAGCCGGATCGCATCGATAAACTCGTCAGGCGGTGGGCCGTGGAGTTCGGGGTCGACCTGTCGGCGTTCGACATCCACTATTACTATCCGGCCGCGAAGCTCGGCATCGGATCGTTCCTCGCGGCGGTCGTGAAATCCCCGTTCAGCACGGCGGCGCGCGAGACGCTAGGGGGGCGATCGCTGACCCTCGGCATGATGGAAGAGGCGATGGAGCGAGGTCGCTGGGAAGCGTGACCCGACTCGCCTTTTGACTTCCGCACATCCGACCAGAATCTAGCCCCGTAGCGCCTTCCGTCCGGCCGCGCCCACGCGTCGCCCTGTGCGACCCGACGCGAGGCCGTCTTGCGCCCGTTCCGCGCGGCGTCCTCCTTCCCGTACACATCGACACGCCCGGATCGGTCGAGCCGCGACCCGTCGATCAGTCGCAGGGTGTCCGGGGCAGGCGTCGGAAAAGGAGGGGAAGCGTACGGGGATTCGGCGCGGCGAAAACGCCGAAGCCAAGCTGGGCGCGGCTCTCCGGATATACTCCGGGTTCGATTATAGAACCCGTCTTCGGTTGCAACGGGCCCGGTCGCGTTGACAACGGCCACCATCGTTGTCAATAATGAGTTCCAATTTGGAACTTAATCGCGCGGCGACGCGCTTTCAACCCGGAGACAACCCGATGAACCCGCTTTCCCTGTCTGGTCTCGATCTGTTGCGCGCTGCGGTATCGGGCGATGCGCCGCTCGCGTCGATTTCCGAAACGATCCCGATGCGCCCGCTCGATGTCGAGCTCGGTTATGTGAAGTTTTCGGCGCGGGCGGATGGCCGGCACCTGAATCCGCTCGGCGGCGTGCACGGCGGGTTCGCCGCGACGGTGCTCGATTCGGTCACGGGGTGCGCGGTGCATTCGATGCTCGATGCGGGCGTCGGCTACGGTACGGTCGACCTGCACGTGAAGATGCTGCGGCCCGTGCCGCGTGACGTCGACCTGGTGGCGGAAGGGCGGGTGATTCACCTGTCGCGTTCGCTGGGCGTCGCCGAGGGCACGCTGAAGACGGCGGACGACAAGATCGTCGCGCATGCGTCGGCAACCTGCTTCATCCAGCGGCCGCAGTGATGGCGGGCGGCAACGCCATCGTCCGGATCGGCGCGTGAATCTCCACACCGGCGCCGCAGGCCGCCTGTAAGCGATCGCGGCGCCTGTCTGAAGCGGCCGCTTCAATGTGATAGCGTTCCTGCTTTCCACCGACGCGACAGGACCAGCATGGAATACCGCACACTTGGCGATTCGGGCATCGAGGTCAGCCTGATCGGCCTCGGCACGATGACGTGGGGCGAGCAGAATTCGGAGCGCGATGCGCACGAGCAGATCGACTACGCGATCGGGCAGGGCGTGACGCTGATCGATGCCGCGGAGATGTATCCGGTGCCGCCGAAGCCCGACACGCAGGGGCGCACCGAGCAGTACATCGGCACCTGGCTCGCGCAGCATCGCGCGCAACGCGAGCGCATCGTACTCGCGACGAAGATCGCCGGCCCGGCGCGGCAGCCGCACAATCCGCGCCATATTCGCGGCGAAGGCAACCAGTTCGACCGCAAGAACCTGACCGAAGCGCTCGATGGCAGTCTCAAGCGCCTGCAGACCGATTACGTCGATCTCTATCAGTTGCACTGGCCCGATCGCAGCACGACGACGTTCGGCCGTCCCGCCTATCCGTGGGTCGACGACACCTATACGGTGCCGATCGAGGAAACCCTCGGCGTGCTCGCGGAATTCGTGAAGGCCGGCAAGGTGCGCGCGATCGGCGTGTCGAACGAAACGCCGTGGGGCGTCGGGCAGTTCCTGCGCGCGGCCGAGAAGCTCGGGCTGCCGCGCATCGCGAGCATCCAGAATCCGTACAGCCTGCTGAACCGCACGTTCGAGAACGGTCTGTCGGAATTCACGCATCGTGACGGCGTCGGCCTGCTCGCGTATTCGCCGCTCGCGTTCGGCTGGCTGTCCGGCAAGTACGAGAACGGTGCGCGTCCGGCCGGCGCGCGCATCACGCTGTTCGAGCGCTTCCAGCGTTACAGCAAGCCGCAGGCCGTCGAGGCGACGTCGCGTTACGTCGCGCTCGCGCGGCGTAACGGGTTGTCGCCCGCACAGCTCGCGCTGGCGTTCGTCAACAGCCGGCCGTTCACGCGCAGCAACCTGATCGGTGCGACGTCGCTTGAGCAGTTGAAGGAGAACATCGGCAGCATCGACGTGAAGCTGTCCGACGAGATCCTCGCCGAGATCGACGCGCTGCACGAACTGCAGCCGAACCCGGCGCCTTGACCTGAACGAGCGGCGCACGGCCCGCGCGGCAGCGATGCCGCGGCGGGCCGCACCGGCGGCGCATCGCTGCGCCGTCGTTTCTTCCGTTACCGCATCTTGAGTCGCGTGCGCGCGACGAACAGCGCGATCAGGCTCAGCAGCGCGCAGCCCATCAGATAAAGCGCAGGCGACAGCCGGTTGCCGGTCGTGCTGATCAGCCAGGTGATGACGAACGGCGCGAAGCCGCCGAACAGCGTGACACCCGTGTTGTAGCTGACCGCGAGCCCCGTTGCGCGCGTCTGCGACGGGAACAGCTCGGCCATCAGCGCCGGCAGCGCGCCGCAGTACATCGCCTTCAGCGCACCGATCCAGACCAGGGCGGCGAGCATCGTCGCGAACGACGCGTGGCGTGTGAGCCACGCGAACGTCGGCCACACGGTGACGAGCATCAGCACGGCCGCGGTCGCCATCATGCGGATCCGCCCGGTGCGATCGGACAGGTGGCCGACGACCGGCGTGACGAGCGTCAGCACGAAGCCGGTCGCGAGTGTGGCCGCGAAGCCCGTCGACGCAGGCAGCCCCAGCTGCTTGATCGCGTAAGTCGGCATGTACAGGATCATGTAGTTGATCGCGGTCGAGATCACGAGCGCGCCGATCGACAGCAGCACCCGCACCTTTTGTTCCGCGAACAGCTCGCGCACCGGCGCTTCGGAGCGTGCCTGCGTCTTGAACTCGACGCCTTCGTCGACGTAACGGCGGATGTACAGCCCGACCGGGCCGATCGCGAGCCCGAACAGGAACGGCACGCGCCAGCCCCAGCTTTCGAGTTGCGCAGACGTCAGCGTGGAGGTCAGCAGCGCGCCGAAGCCCGATGCGAGCAGCGTCGCGAGGCCCTGGCTCGCGAACTGCCAACTCGACATGAAACCGCGGCGCTGCGGCGCGTGCTCGACGAGGAACGCGGTCGAGCTCGCGAATTCGCCGCCCGCGGAAAAGCCCTGCATCAGCCGCGACAGCATGATCCCGAGCGGCGCGAGGATGCCGATCGATGCGTAGGTCGGCATCAGCGCGATCAGCAGCGTGCCGGCCATCATCATCGCGATCGACAGCAGCAGCGACGCCTTGCGGCCCGCACGGTCCGCGTATGCGCCGAGCACGAAGCCGCCGATCGGCCGGATCAGGTAGGACAGCCCGAACGTGCCGAGCGTGAGCATCAGCGACGTCGCTTCGCTCGTGGCGGGGAAGAACAGCTTGGCGATCGTCACCGCGAAGAAGCCGTAGACGATCAGGTCGAACCATTCGAGTGCGTTGCCGATCGACGCCGCGAAGATGATGCGCCGGATCTTCGCGGCGCTGGGGCGGGCGGCTTCCTGCGAGGTCAGGGTGGTCGTATTCATCGTGTATGCAGGTCCCGTGAAAGGGGCGAAGCGCGTTACAGGGCGGCGCCGGCCGCGGCGGGCGCCGCGCGGCGAACGGTCGGTGCGTCGTCGCCGAGATCCCAGAAGAGGCCGGCCATGATCTGCAGCCCCTCGCTGACGACGCTCGCGAGCAGGTGCTCGTCGGGGGCGTGCTGCGAGCACGCCGGGTACGAGTGCGGCACCCACAGCGTCGGCAGCCCGAGCGTGTCGGCGAACACTTCGTTCGGCAGCGTGCCGCCAAGATTCGGCAGGATCGCGGGCTTCTTGCCGGTGGTGCGCGCCAGCGACGCGACGGCCCAGCGGACCCACGGATCGTCCGGCGGCACGCGCGTCGCCGGTGCACCGCGTTCGACGTCGATCTCGATGTCGGCGAAGCCGTGTGCATCGAGGTGCGTGCGCAGATGGGCATGCAGCGCTTCCCAGTCGGTGCCGACGACGAAGCGCAACTGGCAGTGCGCATACGCGGCGGGCGGGATCGCATTGACGGGGTGCTCGGGGTTACCGGCCTTGAACGCGAGGATCTCGAACGTGTTCCAGCCGAACACGCGCTCGGCCGCGGTGAGGCCGGGCTCGCCCCAGTCGGCGTCGAGCGCCGGATCGCCGGGGCCGCCGCCGACGGAGAGATCGGCGAGCGCATCGCGCACGGCGGCCGGGATCGGCGGCGGACGCAGCCCCGCGACGCGAATCGCGCCGCGCGCGTCGACGAGGCTCGCGAGCGCGTGCGCGAGCACGATCGCCGGATTGCGCAGCAGTCCGCCCCAGTTGCCGGAATGATGCGCGCCGTCGCGGGCCCGCAGGCTCAGCTTGAAATTGACCGAGCCGCGCGAGCCAAGGAATACCGTGGGGCGCGCGGCGGCGATGCGCGGGCCGTCGGACGCGATCAGCACGTCGGCCGCGAGCGCGTCGCGCTCCTGACGGCACAGTGCGTCGAGGCCCGGCGAACCCGTTTCCTCGCCCATCTCGATCAGCAGCTTCGCGTTGAAGCCGAGCCGGCCGCCGCGCGCGTCGAGCACGCTCGCCAGCGCGGCCAGGTTGATGGTGTGCTGGCCCTTGTTGTCGGCGCTGCCGCGGCCGTACCAACGGTCGCCGTCGGCCGTCAGCGTCCACGGCGACAGCGGCGCGCGCCACTGCGCGTCGTAGCCGCGCACGACGTCGCCGTGGCCGTAGATCAGCACGGTCGGCAGCGCGTCGTCTTCGTGGCGCGAGGCGAGCAGGAACGGGCCGCCGCCGTCGACCGGATTGTCGACGATCCGCGACGTGAAGCCGAGGCGCGCGGCCTCGGGGGCGATCTCGTCGGTCAGGTAGGCGCGCAGCGCGGCTTCATTGCCGCTTTCCTGGCTCTCGGTGCGCAGGCCGACGCGGCGGCTCAGGGTCGTGAAGAACGCACCGGATTCGAACTGGTTCAGCGCGTGCTGGATGGCGGCGGTACGGCTCAAGTCGTGTCTCCTCTGTCGGGTTCGCTGCGCGCGGCGGATCGGGCATGCAGCGTGAAGTGCGATCGATTCTAGAAAGCCGATTTATTTGTCACAATGATCGAATTTCGAACCTTTCTTTGCCTAAAAGGCAAAGCAGTGCGGCCGACGGCCAGGCGGAGACAGAACGATGGCGGCTTTCCTGCATGGCCTGGCGTTACGGTATTTCGTCGAAGTGGCGCGCACCGGCTCGATCAGCGACGCGTCGGCGCGGCTGCACGTGGCCGTATCGGCGATCAGCCGCCAGATCGCGAAACTCGAGAGCGAGCTCGGCGCGCCGCTGTTCGAGCGCCGGCCGCGCGGGATGGCGCTGTCGGAGGCCGGCGAACGGCTGCTGGCGTTCGCACAGCGCAGCCTGCTGGAGGCCGAGCACGTGATGAAGGACATCGGCGGGCTCGATGCGCTGCACGGCAGCCTGCTGAAGATCGCGTGCTCGGAAGGGTTCGCGATCGATTTCCTGCCCGGCACGCTCGCCAGCTTCAAGGCGCGCCATCCGGGCGTCGATTTCTCCGTGTGGGTGGTGTCGCCGGCCGACGCGACGCGGCGCGTGCGCGACGGCGACGTGGACATCGCATTGAGTTTCAGCCTCGCGCCGGAGAAGGGCGTGCGCGTCGAACATACCGAGCGCGCGCCGATCTTCGCGCTGGTGCGGCACGACCATCCGCTCGCGACGCGTGACGCGGTGTCGCTCGCCGATGTCGCGCGTCACCCGCACGTGCTGCCCGAGGCCGGCACGACGGTGCGACAGCTGATCGACATCGCGTGCGCGCTCGACGGGCTGCTGCTCGAGCCCGAACTGACGAGCAACAACACGGCGGCGATGTACGGCTACGCGCGGCGCACGGGCGCGGTGATGTTCACGGGGTTGCTGTCGGTGCGCGACCGCTGCGCCGCGGACGGCTTCGTCGTCGTGCCCGTGACGAACCCGCAACTGCGCGAGCGCAGCATCCAGGTGCAGACGATGGCGGGGCGCGATCTGCCCGCGTCGGTACGGGCGTTCCGCGACCATCTGATCGACGCGATGCAGGCCGCATCGGCGCCGCCGACTGCCGCGCGCGGCCCGAGACGCCGGCCCGTGAGATAATCGTCAATCCGCCTTCCTTGTCCATGCGGCTCATCGAGCCGCATCGCCCCTGTTTGACGCCAAATTGAAGAACCTGATTGTCACCCTCGATCGCGCCGGCGAGTTCGACGAGATCATCGACGTGCGCACGCCGCTCGAGTTCGCCGAGGATCATATTCCCGGCGCGCTGAACGCGCCTGTCCTCAGTAACGAGGAGCGCGTGCTCGTCGGCACGATGTACCGGCAGGTGTCGCCGTACGAGGCGACGCGCGTCGGCGCGGCGATCGTCGCACGCAACATCGCGCGCCATCTCGATACGACGTTCGCCGACCGTCCGCGCAACTGGCGGCCGCTGATCTACTGCTGGCGCGGCGGCAAGCGCTCGGGCTCGATGACGACCTGGTTCAACCTGATCGGCTGGAAGGCACGTCAGCTCGACGGCGGCTACAAGGCGTACCGCCAGTCGGTGTGCGCGACGCTCGATTCGCTGCCGACGCGGTTTCGCTACATCGCGCTCGTCGGCCATACGGGCTGCGGCAAGACGCGCCTGCTGAACGCACTGCGCGACGTTGGCGCGCAGACGCTCGATCTCGAAGGGCTCGCGTGCCATCGCGGCTCGCTGCTCGGCGCGCTGCCGGGCAAGCCGCAGCCGGCGCAGAAGGGGTTCGATTCGGGGCTCGTCGAAACGCTTGGACGTTTCGACCCCGAATGGCCGGTATTCGTCGAGTCGGAAAGCCGCAGGATCGGGCTCGTGCAGTTGCCGATCGCATTGATCGACGCGTTTCACGCCGGGCCGTGGGTGCATGTCGACGCGGCGCACGACGAGCGCATTGCGTTCCTTCTCGACGATTACGCGCACCTGTTCGACGAACCGGACGCGTTCAAGGCGCAGCTCCATCGGCTGATCGGCCTGCATAGCCGCGAACAGGTGACGCACTGGAAGGCGCTGATCGATGCAGGCGCGCGCGCCGACCTGTTCACCGAGCTGATCGACAAGCACTACGATCCCGCCTACGCACGGACCTACCGCGCGACGTACAACAAGCCGAACCGGGCGCTGACGTTCACGTTCCGGCCCAACGCCGCCGACGTGCACGAACAGGCGCGTGCGCTGCTGGCCGAACTCGCACAAGCCGGGTTGCCCGCATCGGCCGCGCTTGCCGCAGGCGCGACCTCCGCAACCGACCCAGACCAATCGACGACCACACGATGACGACCACCCGCACCCAACCCAGTCCAGCCCTCGGCTGGATGACCTTCCTGCTGATCGCGGTCGCGGGTCTGTTCTACGTGAAATGGTTTCCGTACTACAACAAGGCGTTCGTTGCCGCCGAGCGTCATTCGATCGGCCAGTCGATCCTGATGGGCACGTCGGCGGCCGCTCCCGAGCCGTCGCTGAAGGCTGCGCTCGACTACGCGTGGGCGTACGGCAAGGCGATCTGGCAGGCGATGGTGCTCGGCCTGCTGCTCGGCTCGGCCGTGCAGGCGCTGCTGCCCGCGCACTGGGTCGCGCGCGTGCTCGGTCGCACCGGCTTCGGCAGCGTCGCCGCGGGCGGCCTGCTGTCGCTGCCCGGCATGATGTGCACGTGCTGCGCAGCGCCGGTCGTCGCGGGGCTGCGTGCGCGCCATGCATCGCCGGGCGGCGCGGTCGCGTTCTGGCTCGGCAACACGGTGCTGAACCCGGCGGCGCTGGTCTTCATGGGCTTCGTGCTCGGCTGGCAGTGGAGCGCGCTGCGCCTCGTGCTCGGCGTCGCGATGGTGTTCGGGATCGGCTATCTGCTGAACCGGATCGCACGTCCTGAAGACACCCGCATCGACGATGCGCAGCTCGCCGCGCTGGCGGCCGAGCAGGCCGCGGCCGGCAATCCGTTCGTCCGCTGGGTGAAGCTGCTCGCGCGCATGGCCGTGCGGCTCGTGCCCGAATACATCGTGCTCGTGCTGCTGCTCGGCGCCGCGCGCGCATGGCTGTTCCCGCATATCGGCCCGGACATCGGCAATCATCTCGGCTGGATCGTCGCATTCGCGGTGGCAGGCATGCTGTTCGTGATCCCGACGGCCGGCGAGGTGCCGATCATCCAGGCGATGCTGTCGCTCGGCATCGGCGTCGGCCCGGCCGCCGCGCTGCTGATGACGCTGCCGCCGATCAGCGTGCCGTCGCTCGCGATGCTCGCGCGTTCGTTCAAGCCTTACATGCTGGCCATCGTCGCGATCCTCGTCGTCGTATTCGGGATCGCGAGCGGCCTGCTCGCGATCGCGCTCGGGTTCTGACGCATACAAGCGGCGCGCCTGTCGGGCGCAATCGTCATATTCATCCGGCGCCGCCGTTTCACGTGTGCGGCGCCATTTACAAGAAGCAAACAGGAAAACGCATGACCCAATCGAAGATCCATCCTCGACTCGAAAAGGCGCTGACGCGCGGCGATCTCGCGATCCGCCAGGCCAATTCCGCGCGGGCGACTGCCGTGCTGAACGCACTCGGCACGATGATCATCGAGGCCTCTGCAACGATCGGCGTCGACGCCAGCATCGACATTCCGCAAGGCGACCGCATTTACGATCCGGTCAACGGCCTGTGGCCGCAGAAGATGCTGGTGTCGTTCGACGGCCCGGTGGACGAAGCCGACAAGGAAGAGCTGCGCTCGGTCTATCTGGTTGCCGACGATCCGGGCACGCAGTTCCGCGTCGAATGGCATCGCGCGGACGGCAAGCTCGGCCGCCAGGAAGGTGGCCCGCTCGCGACCGTCGCGTTCCTGACCGACGTCGAGATTCCGTGGAGCGACGACGACGAGTGACATCGTCGCATGAGGCCGGTGCCCGGTGCGCCGGCCGTCAGCGCATCATCCGCCGCCGGAACAGCCACGCGGACAGCAGGAATCCGCCGACCGCGTAGCCGGCGAGCACCGCGACATGCAGCGCGACGTCGGTCGCCGGCCGGCCGAGCATCGCGGGCCGGATCAGCTCGACCGCGTTCGCGAGCGGCAGCGCCTGCGCAGCGTGCTGGGCGATCGGCGGCAACTGCGTGGTCGGGAAGAACACGCCCGAAAGCAGCAGCATCGGCGTCAGCACGAGCGTCTGATAAAACATGAAGAAATCGTAGGACGGCGCGAGCGCCGTGACGATCATCGCGATGCTTGCAAACGCGAGGCCCGCGAGCGCGATCACGGGCAGCGCCGCGAGCATCGACGGAAACTGCGCATAGCCGAGCGCCCCCGCGACGAGCATGATCGCGGCCCCCGACAGCATCGCCTTGCTGGCCCCCCAGACGATCTCGCCGAGCACGATGTCGCCGAGCGCGAGCGGCGTATGCATGATCGCTTCCCACGTGCGCTGCACGTGCATCCGCGAGAAGCCCGAATACATCGACTCGAAGCTCGCGGACATCATCACGCTCGACCCGACCGTGCCGGCCGCGAGGAACGCGATATACGACACGCCGTCGACATGGCCGAGCATCAGCCCGAGCCCGAACCCCAACCCGAACAGATAGATCATCGGATCGGCAAGATTGCCGAACATCGACGCGAGCGCGAGCTTGCGCCAGACGAGATAGTTGCGCCGCCAGACGGCGATCCAGTTGGTCGCGTTGGCGGGCATCGCGATCGCGAAGCGTGACACGCGCGGCGGTGCCGACGGTGCGGCGGTGGAATAGTTGCGGACGTCCATGATCGATCAGTCCTGCATTTCGCGGCCCGTGAGCCGCAGGAACACATCTTCAAGATTGGCCGGGCGATGCAGATAGCGCAACCCCGGGCGACCCTTGAGCCGCGCACTGAGCGGTTCCGGGTCGCTCACGTAGCAGAACAGCGTCTCGCCGCTGATCTCGGTGTGCTTCGCGAACGCCGACAGCTCGTCGCGCAGCGTGGCCGGATCGGGCCCGTAGATCTCGATCACGTCGCAGCCGATTTCCGATTCGATCAGCGCGTGGGGCGCGCCTTCGGCGATCTTGCGGCCTTCCTCGATCACGCACAGGCGGTCGCACAGGCGTTCGGCTTCTTCCATGAAGTGCGTGGTGATCAGGATCGTCTTGCCGCGTGCGAGCAGCGAGCGCAGGCGTTCCCACATGAGGTGACGTGCCTGCGGGTCGAGGCCCGTCGTCGGCTCGTCGAGCACCAGCACATCGGGATCGTTGACGAGCGCGCGGGCGAGCGTCAGGCGGCGCTTCATGCCGCCCGACAGCTCGCCGACCTTCGCATCGGCCTTGCTCTCGAGCTTCGCGAATTCGAGCAGCGGCTTTACGAGCGCGCGCGCAGCCTGCGCGGACATGCCGAAATAGCGGCTGAACACGAGCAGGTTCTCGCGCACGGTGAAGTCGGGGTCGAGATTGTCGAACTGCGGGACGACCCCGACGCGCTGGCGCGCATGCCGCGCGCGTGATGGAACCGGTTCGCCGCAGAGCGAAATGGTGCCCGCATCGGGATGCGTGAGACCGAGCAGCATTTTCAGCGTGGTGGTCTTGCCTGCGCCGTTCGGCCCGAGCAGGCCGTAGCATTCGCCGGCCTGTACCGTGAAGGACAGGCCGTTGACGACGAGCTTGTCGCCATAGCGCTTTTCGACGTTCCGGAAATCGATCGGTGCAACGGACATGGGCATGTTGTCGTTGTAAGCGGGCGCGGAAGCGTTCCGCTGTCCGATGCGTGGCCGGTTGGCGAACCGATCGGACGATTGCGTGTCACACGGGCATGACCGAAGCGCACGATGCCGGCGCCTGATGGCCCGCTGGAGTACGAACGGGCCATTCTAGTGCATCGGCTGCGTCTCTTCAGGGCATGCCTGCACGGTGCGATGCATGCGCGCACCGATCGTGCACCGCATCATCGCGCACGCGCCGAGCGGGGCGAATCAGCGTTTTCCATCCCTTGCGTCCTGAATTGCGGCGCACCATGATGAATGCGTAGGCTCGTTGTTGCGATAGGGAGGTTTCATGGCTAGCTACAACAAGATTCTGCTGTGTTACGACGGCACGCTCGAAGGACGCAAGGCATTGCGCTGCGGCGCCAATCTCGCGATGGATCTGAAGGCCGAGACGCATTTGCTGTCGGTCGTCGACATGCGCTCGAGCATTGCACAGAGCGCGGGTTTGCTGACCGACGTCGCGTGCGGCCGGTTCGAGGAAACCGCGCGTGAAATCCTGCAGGAAGGGGTGAACTGGCTGCGCGAGCGCGGCGTGCAGGCCGAAGGCCATTTCGCGTTCGGCTATCCGATCGACGAAATCGCAAATCTCGCGACGGAACTGCAGGCCGACCTGGTTGTTGTCGGCCATCGGTGCCGCAGCGGGCTGTCGAGATGGTGGATGGGGTCGGGCAACACGCAACTGCTCGATCGCGTGAACTGCAGCATTCTGGTTGCGTGTTCGTCGGCGCAGGAGCAGAAGGCCGAAATCGCGCGCGAGCGTGAAGCGGCCACGGCGAACGGCAAATGATCCAATGATTCGATGACTGCCTGACCGGCGAACCGCGCCGGTCAGGCGTCGCGCCACGTCAGTGGCGCGGGCGTCGGCCGTGGCCAGTCAAGACCGGTCAAGCGTGCAGGTCGATCGCCGACAACTTCCACGAGAACAGGCCGAAGCGGTGGAATATCGCCGCGTAGCGCGTGCCGTCGGCACTGCGCTGGTAGGTCACGACGAATTCGTCGATATTCCGGTAGCCGGCGCTGGTTTGCCGCTGGTGCGGCGAATGCGTTGCATCGGCCGGGCTGGCCGGTGCGGCAGCGGCGGGTGGTTGCGATGACGCAGCCGTAGCGGCTACGTTGCTGCCCGGAGTCGCAGCGCTCGCCGGTGCCGGATTGGCCGATGGTGCGGTCGGCGCATTGCCCGGTGCATTGCCGCCTGGCGGCAGATTCGACCATTCCGGTGGACGCTCACCTGGATTGCCACGCGGCGGCAACCCGCTCATCAGCGCGGCCACGCCCTCCGGGGTCGCGTACGCATCGACCAGCGGGCCGATCAGCGCAGACCCGATCAGCGCGCCGATCACCGCAAACGGATTGTTCTTCTTCACCGCGTCGATCCGGCGCATCAATTCTTCCGTGACCTGCTGCTTCAGGCTGATGCGCAGCGACGGAAAATCGACATATTCACTGATGGCCTGCGCATCGCGCGCATCGATCGCCGATTTCAGGCGACCGAGCGCGACGTACGGCGACGCGTAGGCATAGCCGATCGCCGCAATGATGGCGACGGCCAGCACGACGATCAGCAGGGGCTTGAGCCGCCAGGCGCGGCTCGACGATCCGGTCACGTTGCCTCCGGTGCGGGGATTCCGCAATCAGAGACCGCCTGGCGTGGCCGATCGTTCCTCTGCGATGCAGCGATCGATCATCCGGCACACGGCATCGATCGTGCCGACCATGATCAGGCGCGAACGGCCGTGATAGACGCGCACCGGTGCGCGGCGTGCGGGTTCTGCGTGATTCAGGCCGGCGTTCAGCGATACCCGCGCGAAAGCGGGGAGCGCCGACGGCAGCAGGGACGCCTGCCGTTCGACTGCGACTTCTTCTTGCACAGGCGCCGCCGCGGACAGCGGTGCGCAGGGCGTGCGGCCGCGCAGGTGACGCAGGCGACCGAATTGACGGAAAGGCAGCAGACGGGAAAGGCGTTCCATGATGTTCTCCTCAGCGAGACGAAATGTCAGAGTTCGCCCGAGCGGATCAGCCCGACGGCGATGCCTTCCAGCGCGAATTCCGCGCTGCCGGCCTTGACGAAGATGTTTTCGTAATCCGGGTTCTCCGCGATCAGCTCGAGACCGCCCGGCCGGCGCATCAGGCGCTTGACCGTGACGTCGTCGCCGAGACGCGCGACGATGATCTGGCCGTCCTTCGCTTCCGTGCGCTTCTGCACGGCGAGGAGGTCGCCGTCGAGGATGCCGGCGTCGCGCATCGACAGGCCGCGCACTTTCAGCAGGTAGTCGGGCTTGCTGGAGAACAGCGCGGGATCGCACGCGTAATGCTGCGAGATGTGCTCCTGCGCGAGGATCGGGCTACCGGCCGCGACGCGGCCGACGAGCGGCAGCGACAGCTGCATCAGGCCGGCGTGCGGCAGCGTGAACTGGTGCGGGGCGTCGTCGATGCCGAGCAGGCGGATGCCGCGCGACGCACCGGCGGCCAGCTCGATCACGCCTTTGCGGGCCAGCGCGCGCAGGTGCTCCTCGGCCGCATTCGGCGAGCTGAAGCCCAGCTCGGCCGCGATCTCGGCACGGGTGGGCGGGAATCCGGAGCGCTCGATCGCGCGGCGGATCAAGTCGAATACTTGCTGCTGACGGGCGGTGAGTTTGGTCATGGCTGAACTGTATGGATAGACAGTGAGCTGTATTTTTATACAGTAGTTCGCGAATTTCAAGTGTTACGTGAGGTTCGACGCGATCACGCCGGTTCCGGCGTGATTTCGCGACGTCCGGACGCCGGTTCATCTGCCGCAACCGTCCATCCCGTCTGCGTTAGCACTTTTGAGTATTAAAAAATGAGGAACGATTATTTTTAATCATGTAACCCGTTCGTTAGACTGGCCCGACATCGCAATACCGACAACACTGGAGAACCAAGGATGGGCAAGCGCAATACGGGGCTGGTGGGCGGAGTGGGCCGCCTGATCGCAACACTCGCGCTGGGCGCGGCGGCGGCGCTGGGCGTCGCGACGCACGCGCAGGCCGATACGACTTTCCTGAACGTGTCGTACGACCCGACGCGCGAGCTGTATCAGGACTTCAACCAGGCGTTCGGCAAGGAGTGGAAGGCCAAGACGGGCGAGACGGTCAACTTCAAGCAGTCGCACGGCGGTTCGGGCGCGCAGGCGCGCTCGGTGCTCGACGGCCTGCAGGCCGACGTCGTCACGCTGGCGCTGGCGTACGACATCGACGCGCTCGCGAACAAGGGGCTCGTCAATAAGGACTGGCAGAAACGCCTGCCCGACAACGCGTCGCCGTATACGTCGACGATCGTGTTCCTGGTGCGCAAGGGCAATCCGAAGGGGATCAAGGACTGGGACGACCTGACCAAGCCGGGTATCTCGATCGTCACGCCGAATCCGAAGACGTCCGGCGGCGCGCGCTGGAACTACCTGGCTGCCTGGGCGTACGCACTGCACAAGCCGGGCGGTAACGAGCAGACGGCGAAGGAATTCGTCACGAAGCTCTACAAGAACGCTGGCGTGCTCGATTCGGGCGCGCGCGGCGCGACCACGAGCTTCGTGCAGCGCGGGATCGGCGACGTGCTGATCGCATGGGAGAACGAGGCGTTCCTGTCGGTCAAGGAGTTCGGTACCGACAAGTTCGAGATCGTCGTGCCGTCGGTGAGCATCCTGGCCGAACCGCCCGTCGCGGTGGTCGACAAGGTGGTCGACAAGAAGGGCACGCGCAAGCTGGCCGAGGCGTACCTGAACTTCCTGTACAGCCCGCAGGGCCAGGAGATCGCGGCGCGCAACTACTACCGGCCGCGTTCGAAGAACGTGGCGGCGGAGCTGACGAAGCAGTTCCCGAAGCTGAAGCTGTACACGGTCGACGATACCTTCGGCGGCTGGACGAATGCGCAGAAGACGCATTTCGCGGACGGCGGCGTGTTCGACTCGATCTACAAGCCGCAGTAACGCCATAACGACAGCGGTGCGCCACGACAGCGCGCCGCATCCCCGACGGCCCGCCGGCGCAATGCATCGCGCCGGCGTTTGCGTCGGACCCGTGAGCAGCAACGACCCAGCAAGAGCATCCGATGACGACGTACACCTTTCGCAAGCCGAGCGCGCTGCCCGGTTTCGGCGTGACGCTAGGCATCACGGTGGCCTATTTGAGCCTCGTGGTGCTGATTCCGCTCGCCGCCACGTTCCTGAAGACCGCGACGCTGTCGTGGGACCAGTTCGTTACCGCCGTCACGTCGCCGCGCGTGCTCGCGTCGTACCGGCTGACGTTCTTGTCCGCCCTCGGCGGCGCGCTGATCAACGCCGTGTTCGGCTTCCTCGTCGCGTGGGTGCTCGTGCGCTACACGTTCCCGTTCAAGCGCCTCGTCGATGCGATCGTCGACCTGCCGTTCGCGCTGCCGACGTCGGTCGCCGGCATTTCGCTCGCGGCCGTCTATGCGACCAACGGCTGGGTCGGCCAGTATCTCGCACCGCTCGGCATCAAGATCGCGTTTACACCGGCCGGCGTGCTGGTCGCGCTGACCTTCATCGGGCTGCCGTTCGTCGTGCGCACGGTGCAGCCGGTGCTCGAGGATTTCGAGCGCGAGCAGGAAGAGGCCGCCGCGTGCCTCGGCGCGTCGCGCTGGCTGACGTTCCGCCGCGTCGTGCTGCCGGCGGTGCTGCCGGCGCTCCTCACCGGGTTCGCACTGGCGTTCGCGCGCGCGCTCGGCGAATACGGCTCGGTGATCTTCATCGCCGGCAACGTGCCGATGAAATCCGAGATCACGTCGCTGCTCATCATCACGAAGCTCGAGCAGTACGACTACGCGGGCGCGACCGCGCTCGCGGTCGTGATGCTCGTCGTGTCGTTCCTGATGCTGCTGCTGATCAACACGCTGCAGTGGTATCTGCAGCGCCGCACGAGCAAGGGCGCGAGCGGTCCCGCGCCCGCCACCGTCACCGCCGTCGCAGCAGGAGGCCAGCAATGAGCCAGGAGGCCACCGTCGTGCTGAAAACCCCGTCTTCGGCTGCGCAAGGGCGCGCCGCAAAGCGGCTCGACCCCGTCAGCGAGTCGCGTGTCGTGCGCTGGCTGCTCACGGGCATCGCGCTGGCGTTTCTTGCGTTCTTCCTCGTCGTGCCGCTTGCCGCGGTGTTCGTCGAGGCGCTGCGCAAGGGCATCGGCTTCTATCTGGAATCGCTCGCCGACCCCGACGCGTGGGCGGCGATCAAGCTGACGCTGACCGTCGCTGCGATCGCCGTGCCGCTGAACCTCGTGTTCGGCGTGTGCGCGTCGTGGGCGATCGCGAAGTTCGAGTTCCGCGGCAAGGCGTTGCTGACGACGCTGATCGACCTGCCGTTCTCGGTGTCGCCGGTGATTTCCGGCCTCGTCTACGTGCTGCTGTTCGGCGCGCAGGGCTGGCTCGGGCCGTGGCTGCAGGATCACGACGTGCAGATCATCTTCGCGGTACCGGGCATCGTGCTCGCGACGATCTTCGTCACGTTCCCGTTCGTCGCGCGCGAACTGATTCCGCTGATGCAGGCGCAGGGCACCGACGAGGAAGAAGCCGCGCGCGTGCTCGGCGCATCGGGCTGGCAGATCTTCCGTCGCGTGACGCTGCCGAACGTGAGGTGGGGCCTGCTGTACGGCGTGATCCTGTGCAACGCGCGCGCGATGGGCGAGTTCGGCGCGGTGTCGGTCGTGTCCGGCCACATTCGCGGCGTGACCGACACGATGCCGCTGCACGTCGAGATCCTGTACAACGAATACAACTTCGCGGCGGCGTTCGCGGTGGCGTCGGTGCTGGCGCTGCTCGCGCTCGTGACGCTCGCGCTGAAGCTGCTCGCCGAGCGCCACTTGGCCGCCGAGCTGGCCGGCGCGCGCGACACCGCTCCCGCACATGCCGGCCCCGTCGCCGTCGTTTCGTCGAAATCGTAAAGAGGCAACCAGAATGGGTATCACCGTCCGTCACCTTCAGAAGCGCTTCGGCGATTTCACGGCGCTCGACAATGTATCGCTCGATTTTCCGCCCGGCGAACTGGTCGCGCTGCTCGGGCCGTCCGGCTGCGGCAAGACCACGCTGCTGCGCGTGATCGCGGGCCTCGAGCACGCGGATGCGGGGCAGGTCGTGCTGCAGGGGCTCGACGTCGCTTCGGTCGGCGCGCGCGAGCGCCAGGTCGGTTTCGTGTTCCAGCACTACGCGCTGTTCCGCCACATGACGGTATTCGAGAACGTCGCGTTCGGGCTGCGCGTGAAGCCGCGCCGCGAGCGGCCGTCGGAAAGCGTGATCCGCGACAAGGTGCACGAGCTGCTGAAGCTCGTGCAGCTCGACTGGCTCGCGCAGCGCTATCCGTCCGAGCTGTCGGGCGGCCAGCGCCAGCGCATCGCGCTGGCCCGCGCGCTCGCGGTCGAACCGAAGGTGCTGCTGCTCGACGAACCGTTCGGCGCACTTGACGCGAAAGTCCGCAAGGAACTGCGCGGCTGGCTGCGTCGTCTGCACGACGACCTGCACATCTCGACGATCTTCGTCACGCACGATCAGGAAGAGGCGCTGGAAGTCGCGGATCGCATCGTCGTGCTGAACCGCGGCCACGTCGAGCAGGTCGGCAGCCCGCAGGACGTCTACGATCATCCGCAGAGCGCGTTCGTCTACGAGTTCCTCGGCGCGGCCAACCGGTTGCCGGGCACGGTCGCCGGGCGCGGCTTCGTCGCCGAGGGCGCAGCCGCGCCGATCGAGGTCGACGCCGATTTCGCGGGCCCCGCGAATGCGTACGTGCGGCCGCACGACCTGCAGCTGTGGCCGGCGGGCGAAGGGCACCGCGACGGCATCGCAGTGGACGTGCGCCGTGTGATCCCGCTCGGCGGTTCGGTGCGCGTGGAGCTCGAGGCGCGCGCAGGCGGCGCGCTCGAAGCCGAACTCGACCGCGACGCGTGGCGTGCGCTGTCGCTGCAGGTCGGCGACGGCGCGACGGCCGTGCCGCGCGCGGTGCGCGTATTCCCCGCGCGCTGACGCGCGGGTGCAAGGCAGGAGGGGGCGGGTGCCGCTCCGATTACACAAGCAAACAACGACAGCCTAAGAGGCATACCCATGAATTTTCAGCAACTGCGCTTCGTGCGCGAAGCGGTGCGCCAGAACATGAACCTGACGGAAGTCGCGAACGTGCTGTACACGTCGCAGTCGGGCGTGTCGAAGCAGATCAAGGATCTCGAGGACGAGCTCGGCGTCGACATCTTCATCCGGCGCGGCAAGCGACTGACGGGGCTCACCGAGCCCGGCAAGGCCGTGCACCAGCTGATCGAGCGGATGCTGCTCGATGCCGAGAACCTGCGCCGTGTCGCGCGCCAGTTCGCCGACCAGGACAGCGGCCACCTCGTCGTCGCAACGACCCACACGCAAGCGCGCTACGCGCTGCCGAAGGTGATCCGGCAGTTCACCGAGGTGTTCCCGAAGGTGCATCTCGCGCTGCGCCAGGGCAGCCCGCAGCAGATCGCGCAGATGATCCTGAACGGCGAGGCCGATCTCGGCATCTCGACCGAGGCGCTCGACCGCTACCCGGACATCGTCACGTTCCCGTGCTATTCGTGGCACCACACGGTGGTCGTGCCGAAGGATCATCCGCTCGTCGGCCGCGAGAACCTCACGCTCGAGGAAATCGCCGAGTACCCGATCATCACGTACGACCAGGACTTCACGGGCCGTTCGCACATCGATCAGGCGTTCACGCAGGCGGGGGCCGTGCCCGACGTCGTGCTGACCGCGATCGACGCAGACGTGATCAAGACCTACGTCGAACTCGGGATGGGGATCGGCGTTGTCGCGGCGATGGCCTACGATCCGCAACGCGACACGGGGCTCGTCGCGCTCGACACGCAGCACCTGTTCGAGGCGAGCACGACGCGGGTCGGGCTGCGCAAGGGCGCGTTCCTGCGCGCCTATGCGTACCGGCTGATCGAGATGTTCGCCCCGCACCTGAACGAAGCGGAAATCGCGGGGCTGTTGCGCGAAGCCGTTTGACGACAGCGCGCCGCGCGCCGTCCCTGCGCGGGTTGTCATGCATTGGGCGGCGGCACGCGATCTGCCGCCGCCTTGGTGGTTCGATTCACCGAATCATCGACCGCCATCGCGGTTTCCAGTCCGATTCATCCCCCCACGCGGCGAGCGAGATGCGGTCGCCTGCCGGCACACCATCAACACAGCACGTTCGAGCGCCACGTTTCGGGTGCGGTCATCTGCCATACCGGGCGACCCGTTTCCACACGGATGTGATTCAATGCGCGTGAATGCCGGCGGACGGATGTCGAGGCGCCCCCTCGGCCACGCTCCTGACCGATAGGCCCGCACAGCGGTGCAATGCGACGCGCCGGAACGAACCGCTGGACGCATGACCGACAGTCGGTTCGCATTCATGGAACCATGCGCGCGGATTGCCGACTCCGACACACTCGGCGACATATTGCGCAGTACGCAACACACGTGACGAAGCGCTAAACAATGAATCTGAAATGGTTTCTCTTTTCCTTCGAAGGCCGAATCGGGCGCCTGCCGTGGTGGATCTACGCGCTGGCTTATGCTTTGCTGTGCGCGTTTTTCGATGCGGGTTCGCGCGGCTCGTCGACTGACGATCTGCCACTGCTTGTGGTGCTGGTGGGCGTCGTCATCGCGGTCATCGCGGTGTGGTCGTCGATTGCGGTCGGCGTGAAGCGGCTGCACGACATCGACAAGTCGGGATGGTGGATGCTGTTGTTGTTCGTTCCGATCGTCGGCTCGCTCGCATTGTTCGTGATGAACGGCTTCATCGCCGGCACGCCGCAGGCGAACCGGTTCGGCGAGCCGCCGTCGGTTGATGAAGACGTGCCGGCGCCGCATGATCCGGCGTGACGCGCGCTCCGAATAAACCCTTAAATATTGATCAGACAGGTTGCGCGCCGACACGAATCGGTACAGCATAGCCTTCACTCCGCCGGCGTCCCGCCGGCGGTGGCGTGTCAACGACAGCACGCGTCAGGCAGTCGGCCGTCTGCCTCGCTTCCATTCCGTGGTACCGACAGCAGCATCGATGGCCATTGTCCGGGTAGTGTGGCGCAAACGTTTGCTCACATTAAAACAACAGTCAAACAATCGTCCGGCCCTTGGGGCCAGTCGCCAGGAGATGTGTATGAATGTCCTCTTTCGCCGTCGCTTCCTGACCGCCGCGCTCGCCGCCGTCGCGGTCGCCGCCGCACCGGCCGTCCACGCGCAATCGACGGCCAAGCCGAAGGTCGCGCTCGTGATGAAGTCGCTTGCCAACGAGTTCTTCCTGACGATGGAAACGGGCGCGAAGGAATACCAGAAACACAACGCGAGCCAGTTCGACCTGATCACCAACGGCATCAAGGACGAGACCGACACCGCGAACCAGATCCGCATCGTCGAGCAGATGATCGTGTCGAAGGTCGATGCGATCGTGCTCGCGCCGGCCGATTCGAAGGCGCTCGTGCCGGTCGTGAAGAAGGCGGTCGACGCGGGCATCATCGTCGTGAACATCGACAACCGGCTCGACCCCGACGTACTGAAATCGAAAAACCTGAACGTGCCGTTCGTCGGCCCGGACAACCGCAAGGGCGCGCGCAAGATCGGCGATTACCTCGCGAAGCGGCTGAAGGCGGGCGATCAGGTCGGTATCGTCGAAGGCGTGTCGACCACCACCAACGCGCAGCAGCGCACGGCCGGCTTCCAGGATGCGATGAAGGCGGGCGGGATGAAGGTCGTGTCGGTGCAGTCCGGCGAATGGGAGATCGACAAGGGCAATGCGGTCGCGGCCGCGATGCTGAACGAATACCCGAACCTGAAGGCGCTGCTGTGCGGCAACGACAACATGGCGATCGGCGCCGTGTCGGCCGTGCGCGCGGCCGGCAAGCAGGGCAAGGTGCTCGTGGTCGGCTACGACAACATCAACGCGATCAAGCCGATGCTGAAGGACGGCCGCGTGCTCGCGACCGCCGATCAGTACGCGGCGAAGCAGGCGGTGTTCGGCATCGACACGGCGCTCAAGGCGATCGCCGAGCATCGCAAGCAGGCCGACATGTCGGGCGTGGTCGAGACGCCGGTGGATCTCGTGACGAAGTGATGCAGCTCCGATGCGGCCGCCGCCCTCAAGAATTTGGCGCGGCGGCCGTTATCCGGGGTGAGCGCGATCACGGCCACTGCATGCACATGCACTTGTGAGCGTCACACCCGCGCGCCGCGTGCGCGCGGCCGCAACCAGGATCGCGATGGACCCGACCTTCCAACCCTCCCGCGCAGCCACTCCCGTGCTGTCCGTATCCGGCATCGGCAAGACCTATGCCGAACCCGTGCTCGCCGACGTCACGCTGACGCTCGAGCCGGGTCACGCGCTTGCGTTGACGGGCGAGAACGGCGCAGGCAAGAGCACGTTGTCGAAGATCATCGGCGGGCTCGTCGAACCGACCACCGGCACGATGCAGCTCGGCGGCCAGCCGTATGCACCGGCGAGCCGGACCCAGGCCGAAGCGCTCGGCGTGCGCATGGTGATGCAGGAGCTGAACCTGCTGCCGACACTGACGATCGCCGAAAACCTGTTCCTGAACCGCCTGCCGCGGCGCTTCGGGATCATCGATCGCGCGCGACTGCGCGACGATGCGCGGGCCGCGATGGCACAGGTCGGGCTCGATACGGTCGATCCCGATACGCCGGTGGGCGCGCTCGGCATCGGCCATCAGCAGATGGTCGAGATCGCGCGTAACCTGATCGGCGACTGTCGCGTGCTGATTCTCGACGAACCGACCGCGATGCTGACCGCGCGCGAAGTCGAACTGCTGTTCGACCAGATCGACCGGCTGAAGGCGCGCGGCGTCGCGATCGTCTACATCTCGCACCGGCTCGAGGAGCTCGCGCGCGTCGCCGAGCGGGTCGCGGTGCTGCGCGACGGCCGGCTCGTCCATGCGGGCGACATGGCGGCGACGACGTCCGACGGGCTCGTCACGCTGATGGTCGGGCGCGAGATCGGCGAGCACATCGATCTCGGCGAGCGCCGTATCGGTGCGCCGCGGCTCGTCGTGTCGGGCCTTACCCGCGGCACGGCGGTGCGCGACGTGTCGCTCGAAGTCCGTGCGGGCGAGATTTTCGGCATCTCCGGGCTGATCGGCGCGGGACGCACCGAGCTGCTGCGGCTGATATACGGCGCCGATACGCCGGATGCGGGGACGATCGCGGTCGGCCAGCCGCTGAAGCCGGCGCGGATCGGTTCGCCCGTCGAGGCGGTGAAGCACGGCATCGCGCTGATCACCGAGGATCGCAAGGGCGAAGGGCTGCTGCTGTCGCAGTCGATCACCGCGAACGTGTCGCTCGGCCAGCTCGACCGGCTCGCGCGCGGCGGCATCGTCGACAGCGCGCGCGAAACGGCGCTCGCCGAGCAGCAGATCGACGCGCTGCGGATCCGCACGCATGGTGCTTCGCAGGCGGTCGGCGAGCTGTCGGGCGGCAATCAGCAGAAAGTCGTGATCGGCCGCTGGCTCGCGCGCGACATGGGCGTGCTGCTGTTCGACGAGCCGACCCGCGGGATCGACGTCGGCGCGAAGTTCGAGATCTACACGCTGATGGGTGCGCTCGCGCGCGAAGGCCGCGCGCTCGTCGTCGTGTCGAGCGACCTGCGCGAGCTGATGCTGATCTGCGACCGGATCGGCGTGATGTCGGCCGGCCGCATGACCGCCGTGTTCGAGCGCGGCAACTGGACCCAGGATGCGCTGCTGGCCGCGGCGTTCGCCGGCTTCGGCCGCGAGACGCCGCCGGGCGGCACACGGCATCCGGACGCGGGGCAGGCGCCAGGCGCCGCTCCGGGCACTTCGACGACAGGACGACAGCCATGACCCAGCCTCCCGTATCCCCGACCGACGCAGGCGCGCAGCAGGACGTGACGGGGCGCCGCGCGCGCACGCTGTCCGGCACGCGGCTCGGGCTGTCGAACTATCTCGGGCTCGCCGGCGCGCTCGCCGCGATGATCGTGCTGTTTTCGGTGCTGAGCTCGCATTTCCTGACCTACGACACGTTCAGCACGATCGCGAACCAGATTCCCGATCTCGTCGTGATGTCGGTCGGGATGACCTTCGTGCTGATCATCGCCGGGATCGACCTGTCGGTCGGCTCGGTGCTCGCGCTCGCCGCGTCGATGGTCAGCGTCGCCGCGCTGAAATGGCAGTGGGGGCCGCTGCCGGCCGCGCTGATCGGCATCGCGGTCGCAGCCGTTACGGGCGCGCTGACGGGCGCGGTCACGGTCGGCTGGCGGATTCCGTCCTTCATCGTGTCGCTCGGCGTGCTGGAGGCCGCGCGCGGCGTCGCGTACCAGCTGACGAATTCGCGCACGGCGTATATCGGCGACGCGTTCGATTTCCTGTCGAACCCGATCGCGCTCGGCATCTCGCCGGCATTCCTGATCGCGGTCGCGGTGATGATCGCGGCCCAGTTCGTGCTGACGCGCACCGTATTCGGACGCTATCTCGTCGGGATCGGCACGAACGAGGAAGCCGTCCGACTTGCAGGGGTTAACCCCCGGCCGTATAAAATTCTCGTATTCGCACTGATGGGCGCGCTCGCCGGGCTCGCGTCGCTGTTCCAGATTTCGCGGCTCGAGGCGGCCGACCCGAACGCGGGCGTGGGCCTCGAACTGCAGGTGATCGCGGCCGTCGTGATCGGCGGCACGAGCCTGATGGGCGGGCGCGGCTCGGTGATCAGCACGTTCTTCGGCGTGTTGATCATCTCCGTGCTGGCCGCGGGGCTTGCGCAGATCGGTGCGAACGAACCGACGAAACGGATCATCACCGGCGCGGTAATCGTGGTGGCAGTCGTGCTCGATACGTATCGCAGCCGGCGCACACGCGTGCGGTAGAAAGACAGACAGAACAGACCAGAGAGAAACGGGAAATGGCGACGATCAAGGATGTGGCGGCCATGGCGGGCGTGTCGTTTACGACCGTCTCGCACGTGGTGAACAATTCGCGGCCGGTGTCCGCGGATGTGCGTGCGAAGGTCGAGGGCGCAATCCGCGAGCTGAATTACGTGCCGTCGGCCGTGGCGCGCTCGCTGAAGGCGCGTGCGACGGCGACCATCGGCCTCGTCGTGCCGAACAGCACGAATCCGTACTTCGCGGAGCTTGCGCGCGGCATCGAGGATCAGTGCGCGGCCAACGGCTATTGCGTGTTCTTCTGCAACTCGGACGACGATCCGGTGAAGCAGCGCAACTACTTGCGCGTGCTGCAGGAAAAGCGCATCGACGGGCTGATCGTCGCATCGGCCGGCGAGGATGCGGTGCTCGCGCAGACGCTCGCGGATATTCACGCGCCGCTCGTCGTCGTCGACCGCAACATCGAGGGGCTCGCGGCCGATCTCGTGCAGATCGACCACGAGCGCGGCGCGTACCTGGCGACGCGGCACCTGCTCGAGCTCGGGCACGCGAAGATCGGCTGCATTACGGGGCCGACCGACACGGCCGTCAGCGCGATGCGCGTGCACGGCTTCATCCGCGCGATGGCCGAGCGCGGGGTCGACATCGTGCCGGGCGCGATCGCGGAGAGCGACTTCTCGTGCCTCGGCGGTTATCACGCGGCGTCGCGGCTGTTCGAATCGGTGCGGCCGAGCGCGATCTTCGCGGGCAACGACCTGATGGGTGTCGGCGCACTGCGCGCGGCGGCCGAGCGCGGCATGCGCGTGCCCGACGACTGCTCGATCATCGGGTTCGACGACATCGAATTTTCCCGCTACACGTATCCGGCACTGTCGACGGTCGGCCAGTCGGTGCGCGCGCTCGGCGAAATGGCCGCGCAGACACTGATCGAGCGGATCGGTGGCGGCTCGACGGCCGTGCCGAGCCGTCGCCGCGTCGTATCGCCGCGCCTCGTGCTGCGTGAATCGACCGCGATCTACCGCGAGCCGCCGGCCTCCGGCGGTCGCGCATGACGGCGCTCGCACCGGGCGCCGGCCGCGTGACGGTGGTCGGCAGCCTCAACATGGATCTCGTCGTGCGCGCGCCGCGTCTGCCGTTGCCGGGCGAAACGCTCGCCGGTCACGCGTTCGCGCAGGCGGCGGGTGGCAAGGGTGGCAACCAGGCCGTCGCCGCTGCGCGGCTTGGTGCGCAAGTCGCGATGATCGGCTGCGTCGGCGCGGATGCGCATGGCGCGGCCCTGCGCGCGGGCCTCGAAGCCGAGGGGATCGATTGCGCGGGGCTCGCGACGAGCGCGTCGGCATCGACCGGCGTTGCGCTGATCGTCGTCGACGATGCGAGCCAGAACGCGATCGTGATCGTCGCGGGCGGCAACGGCGAGGTCACGACCGATACGGTTGCGCAGCACGAGGCCGCACTGGCGTCGGCCGACGTCGTTATCTGCCAGCTCGAAACGCCACCGGACGCGGTGTTCGCAGCGCTGTCGGCCGGGCGTCGGCTCGGCCGCACGGTGGTGCTCAATCCGGCCCCGGCCGTCGCACCGCTGCCGGACGGCTGGCTGCCGCTCGTCGATTACCTGATCCCGAACGAGGTCGAGGCCGCCGCGCTGACCGCGCTGCCCGTGCGCGACCCGGCGGAGGCGGAAGCCGCCGCGCGGGCGCTGCAGGCAAGCGGCGCGCGCAACGTGCTGGTCACGCTGGGCGCGCGCGGCGTGCTGGCGCTGACGGCCGATGGTGCGGCGCTGCATTATCCGGCGCCCGCCGTGCAGGCCGTCGACACGACGGCGGCCGGCGATACCTTCATCGGCGGCTTTGCCGCGCAGCTCGCGGCCAGCGCGGACGTCGACACGGCCATCCGCTTCGCGCAACGCGCAGCGGCACTGTCGGTCACGCGAGCGGGCGCGCAGCCGTCGATTCCAACGCTAGCCGAACTGGCCGATAGGGCCTGATCGCCCATCGCGGCCGGCTCGTCGCCAACGACTGCCGGCCGGGCGCCGCGACGCCCGCCGGCAGTGGAGGGCCGTCCATCTCCTGGCTTCCCGAACACACGCGAGACGCGCATTATTCATTCAGCTATTTGTAATAAACAGACAAATAATTCGAAAAAATAGCGAGATTGCCATCAAGTTGTGCGGTGCACGGTCGTAAATGCACCGGGTGAAGCAATGCTTCGAGCCAACGGGCCGGGCCCGTTCATGACGCAACACAGGATGGATGATGGTGTTCAGGAACCTGACGATTCGCGCGCGCATCGGTTTGACGATGGCATTTCTGGCGGTGCTGCTGGGTGTAACCGGCGTGCTCGGGGTGTACGGCATGACGCGCTCGAACGACACGACGCGCGATATTTTCACGAACCAGATGCCGAGCGCGGTCGATGTGGCGATGGCGGAAATGTATGCGGCGCGCGAGCGTCTTGCGCTCGACCGCGCGGCGCTGCTGGCCGGCACGCCCGATGCGGCGGCCGCCGTCGAGCGTAGCCGCGCGATGCGCACGCAGGCCGACGCGTGGTGGCAGAAATACCTGGCGCTGCCGCGCGGGCCCGAGGAGGATCGGCTCGCGCAGGACGTCGTCGCGAAGCGCGAGGCGATGCAGCACGGCTGTGACGCGTTCGCGAGCGTCCTTGGCGCGGATCAGCGCGATCGCATCGGCGACGGCGCCAAGCAGCTCCAGGTGCTCTACAACGACCTCGCGGTGGCCAGCGAGGCGCTGCGCAACTTCCAGTTCACCGATGCGCAGGTGAGCTTCAATCATGCGGAGTCGGCGTTCGACACGCTGCGCGTGCTGTCGATCGTCGCGCTCTTGGCCGGGATCGGCGCCGCATTGATGTCGTGGTTGACGCTGAGCCGCGCGATCGGCCGTCCGATTGCCGACGCGCTTGCACATTTCGACGCGATTGCCGCCGGCGACCTGCGCCGGCCGATCGTCGTGGACCGGCATGACGAGATGGGCCAGCTTCTCCAGGGCCTGGGCAAGATGCAGCGCGGGCTCGTCGACACGGTGCGCACCGTGCGCGGCGGCAGCGAGTCGATCGCGACCGCGGCGCGCCAGATCGCGGCCGGCAACATCGACCTGTCGTCGCGCACCGAGGAGCAGGCCGCAGCGCTGCAGGAAACCGCATCGAGCATGGAACAGCTGACCGGCACCGTGAAACAGAACGCGGACAATGCACGCCAGGCCAGCTCGCTGGCCGCGAATGCGTCGGAGATTGCAAACAAGGGCAATACGGTGGTCGGCCAGGTGGTCGGCACGATGGGCGAGATCAACGACAGCTCGGCGAAGATCGCGGACATCATTGCGATCATCGAGGGAATCGCGTTCCAGACCAATATTCTTGCGCTGAATGCAGCGGTCGAAGCCGCGCGGGCAGGCGAGGAAGGCCGAGGTTTCGCGGTCGTCGCGGGTGAGGTGCGCAGCCTGGCCCAGCGCTCGTCGACTGCTGCCAAGGAGATCAAGGTGCTGATCGACGCGTCGGTGGAGCGCATCCGGTCGGGTTCCACGCTGGTCGACGAAGCGGGGCGCACGATGAGCGACGTGATCGGTGCGGTGCAGCGCGTGACGGACATCATGGGCGAGATCGCAGCGGCGTCCGAGGAGCAGAGCGGCGGGATCGACCAGGTGGCGCGCGCGGTCGCACAGATGGACGAGGTTACGCAGCAGAATGCGGCACTCGTCGAGGAGGCTGCGGCTGCCGCACAGTCGCTCGACGAACAGGCCGGGCGCCTGCGTGAAACAGCGGCGGTATTCCAGCTCGACGACGACACGTCACGCCCGGGCGCCGCAGCGCCGGTTGCGGTGCGTCACGCGCCGCGTGCGCCTTCCGTCGCGGTTGCCATGCCCGTCCAGACTGACGTTGCGCAACGCGCAACTGCTGTGCGCGACGATCGCGATGCGCCGCCGAAACGCGTGGCCGCAGCGGCGCCGATGCGCAAGCCCGTCGCTGTCGCTGCTGCGCCCGCGCAGTCGGCCGTGACCGCGGACGCGGATGACTGGGAGACCTTCTGATTCGCGCGTGCCGCGCATCTATCCCCATTTGGTGACGAACGACGCCCGCGATATGCGGGCGTCGTCGCTTCTGCGGCGGAGAAATGTGACAGGCGATGTGCATGAATGACGATCGTGCATCGTCGCGTGCATCGCGTGACCTGCATCGCCGGACGCGTGCACAGCTGCATGTGACGTTCCCGCATCCGTCGTACGGGTATCTCCGTAAGGGCGCTGCGAAAAAAATTTGTAACGGCGCGCGCAACGTGTCGTCGCAAACGGCTGCTCGAACGTATAGGGATGAAGGGGGGAGGTGACGACGTCGGATGTGTCCAACGCACAAGACGTTCCGTCGTTCGACGAGACGTGACGGATGCAGTTTCTGCGGCTCGGGAGATCGATTGTAAAACGATGAAATGTGTTGTCCAAGCGGTGTTGTCGAGAATGACGAACTTCATACGAAGAGTTCGTGAAAAAAAATAAGAAAGGGTTTAGGATGAATTCGAACGCGCTTGCTTCTGCGCAGTCGTACGAAGGCAGGCACGTCTTCAGACTCAGGCGAGGGAGGTAGCATGGATATTTACAGCAGCTTCGCGAACCGCTTCGAAAAAACGCGAGAGGAAGAGCTCTCGCTGGAGGAGTATCTCGCGCTCTGCAAGAACGATCCATCCGCGTACGCGACGGCTGGTGAACGCATGCTGGCAGCAATCGGGGAACCTGAACACATCGATACCCGCAACGAGCCGCGCCTGTCGCGGATCTTTGCGAACAAGGTCATCAAGGTCTATCCGGCATTCCGTGAGTTCTACGGAATGGAGGAAGTGATCGAGCAAGTGGTCGCGTATTTCCGTCACGCTGCGCAAGGGCTCGAAGAGAAGAAGCAGATCCTCTATCTGCTGGGTCCGGTGGGCGGCGGCAAGTCGTCGATCGCCGAGCGTCTGAAGCAACTGATGGAGCGCGTGCCGTTCTATTCGCTGAAGGGTTCGCCCGTCAACGAATCGCCGCTCGGGCTGTTCGACTACGACGAAGACGGCCCGATCCTCGAGGAACAGTACGGCATTCCGCGCCGCTACCTGAAAAACATCCTGAGTCCGTGGGCCGTCAAGCGGCTGCACGAATACAACGGCGACATCCGCCAGTTCCGCGTGGTGCGCCGCTATCCGTCGATCCTGCGGCAGGTCGGCATCGCGAAGACGGAGCCGGGCGACGAGAACAACCAGGACATCTCGTCGCTGGTCGGCAAGGTCGATATCCGCAAGCTCGAACAGTACGCGCAGGACGACGCCGACGCATACAGCTACTCGGGTGGCCTGTGCCTGGCGAACCAGGGCCTGCTCGAGTTCGTCGAAATGTTCAAGGCGCCGATCAAGGTGCTGCACCCGCTGCTCACTGCGACGCAGGAAGGCAATTTCAAGGGCACCGAGGGCTTCGGCGCGATTCCGTTCGACGGGATCATCCTCGCGCACTCGAACGAGTCGGAGTGGAAGGCGTTCCGCAACAACCGCAACAACGAGGCACTGCTCGACCGGATCTTCGTCGTGAAGGTGCCGTACTGCCTGCGCGTATCGGAAGAGACCAAGATCTACGAGAAGCTGATCCGCAACTCGTCGCTGGCCGAGGCCGTGTGCGCGCCGGGCACGCTGAAGATGATGTCGCAGTTCTCGGTGCTGTCGCGCCTGCACGAGCCGGAGAATTCGAGCCTGTTCTCGAAGATGCAGGTGTATGACGGTGAAAACCTCAAGGACACCGATCCGAAGGCGAAGTCGTACCAGGAATACCGCGACTACGCGGGCGTGGACGAAGGGATGACGGGCGTGTCGACACGCTTCGCGTTCAAGATCCTGTCGCGCGTGTTCAACTTCGATTCGAGCGAGGTCGCGGCCAACCCCGTGCACCTGATGTACGTGCTCGAACAGCAGATCGAACGCGAGCAGTTCCCGCCGGAAACCGAGCAGAAGTACCTGTCCTTCGTGAAGGACGTGCTCGCATCGCGCTATGCGGAATTCATCGGCAAGGAGATCCAGACGGCCTACCTCGAGTCGTATTCGGAGTACGGCCAGAACATCTTCGACCGCTACGTCACGTATGCGGACTTCTGGATCCAGGACCAGGAATTCCGCGATCACGACACGGGCGAGAGCTTCGACCGCGCCGCGCTGAACGCGGAGCTGGAGAAGATCGAGAAGCCGGCCGGCATCAGTAATCCGAAGGATTACCGCAACGAGATCGTGAACTTCGTGTTGCGTGCGCGGGCGGCGAATGCCGGCAAGAACCCCGTGTGGACGAGCTACGAGAAGTTGCGCGTCGTGATCGAGAAGAAGATGTTCTCGAACACCGAGGAACTGTTGCCGGTGATTTCGTTCAACGCAAAGGGTTCGGCGGAGGAACAGCGCAAGCATGAGGACTTTGTGAACCGGATGGTCGCGAAGGGCTATACGCCGAAGCAGGTGAGGCTGCTTTGCGACTGGTACCTGCGCGTGCGCAAGTCGTCATGACGCGCGCGGTACCGCGCCCGTACGGCGTCGCCGTACGGGTGTTTTCAGAGACGCCGCCCGCATGACGGGAGACGGCATGTGCGGCGAGCGTCCCGGCATATCGACTTTCGAGCGGGAGACCGGGAGTGCTTCATCAAATCATCGACCGCAGGCTGGCCGGCAAGAACAAGAGTATCGCCAACCGCGAACGCTTTCTGCGTCGCGTCAAGAACTACATTCGTCGTGCCGTGTCCGACGCGGTGCGCGACCGTAGCATCAAGGATATCCAGAGCACGCAGAGCATCACGATCCCGCGCAAGGACATCGCGGAGCCGAATTTTCGGCACGGCCCTGGCGGACGTCGTGAATACGTGCACCCCGGCAACGAGGACTACGTGCGCGGCGACAAGATCCCGCGTCCGCAGGGCGGCTCGGGCGGGGGAGGCAGTCAGGCGAGCAACGAGGGCGAAGGGCAGGACGACTTCGTGTTCGAGTTGTCGCGCGACGAGTTCATGCAGTACTTCTTCGACGATCTCGAACTGCCGCGCCTCGTGAAGACGCACCTGCTGACGGTGCCGAGCTGGAAGAACGTGCGCGCGGGCTGGTCGGCGGAAGGCACGCCGAACAACATCGACGTCGTGCGTTCGCTGCGCAGCGCGCTCGGGCGTCGCATCGCGCTCGGCTCGCCGCTCGTCAACGAGCTGCGCGAACTCGAGGCCCAGCTCGAGGCGATGAAGAGCGATCCGGAAGACCGGCGCGCGGAGATCGCGGTGCTCGAGGCCGAGATCCATCACCTGAAGGGGCGCATCTGGCGGATTCCGTTCATCGATCCGTTCGACCTGCGCTACATCAACCGCGTGAAGCAGCCGCAACCGTCGAGCCAGGCCGTGATGTTCTGCCTGATGGACGTGTCGGGTTCGATGGACGAGCAGCGCAAGGATCTGTCGAAGCGCTTCTTCATCCTGCTCTACCTGTTCCTCAAACGGAACTACGAGCGCATCGAGGTCGTGTTCATCCGTCACCACACGCGCGCCGAGGAAGTCGACGAAGATACCTTCTTCCATTCGACCGAGAGCGGCGGCACGGTGGTGTCGAGCGCGCTCGAGCTGATGCGCAAGGTGATGAACGAGCGCTACTCGCCGACCGAGTGGAACATCTACGGCGCGCAGGCGTCCGACGGCGACAACTGGACGGACGATTCGCCCAAGTGTCGCAAAATCCTGGAAGAGGATATCCTCACGAAGACGCGTTACTTCGCGTATATCCAGGTCGCGCCGGAAGAGCAGAACCTGTGGCTGGAATACGCGCAACTGGCCCTGTCACAGCCGCATCTCGCGATGAAAAAAGTGGAATCGGCTGCCGACATTTACCCGGTGTTTCGCGAATTGTTCGAAAAGCAGGTGGAAATGTCATGACGACCCGCCATCTGCACAACGAGTCGCGCGGCTATGCGCCGCGCCCTTCCGGCGACGACACGGCCGGTCCTGCCGCATCGCAGCAACGCGGGCAGGCCGAACCGTCGCCGCCGGCCGCCGACTTGCCCGGCCCAGGGCAAAAGGAAGCGCGTATGAACGTTGCCGAACGCAAGCCGCTGCCGTGCCCGTCCGACTGGACGTTCGAACTGCTCGAGGAATACGACACGCACATCTCGCAGGTCGCGGAACAATACGAGCTCGACATCTATCCGATCCAGCTCGAACTGATCAGCGCCGAACAGATGATGGACGCGTATGCGTCGGTCGGGATGCCCGTCAACTACCGTCACTGGTCGTTCGGCAAGCACTTCCTGTCGACGGAGAAGAGCTACCGTCGCGGCCAGATGGGGCTCGCATACGAAATCGTCATCAACTCGAACCCGTGCATCGCGTATCTGATGGAAGAGAACACGATGACGATGCAGGCGCTCGTCATCGCGCACGCGGCGTACGGGCACAACTCGTTCTTCAAGGGCAACTACCTGTTCCGGCTGTGGACCGACGCGCACGCGATCATCGACTATCTCGTGTATGCGAAGAACTACGTCGCGGAATGTGAAGAGCGCTACGGGCTCGACCGCGTCGAGGAACTGCTCGATTCGTGCCATGCGCTGATGAACTACGGCGTCGACCGCTACAAGCGGCCGCAGAAGCCTTCGCTGTCGAAGGAGGCGGCGCTGCGGCGCGAGCGCGAGGCGTACCTGCAGTCGCAGGTGAACGAACTGTGGCGCACGCTGCCGGGCAAGAAGCCCGAGCTGATGGAAGAGCAGGAAGACCGCTATCCACCGGAGCCGCAGGAGAACCTGCTGTATTTCGCGGAGAAGAATGCACCGCTGCTCGAACCGTGGGAGCGGGAAGTGATCCGCATCGTGCGCAAGATCGGCCAGTATTTCTACCCGCAGCGGCAGACGCAGGTGATGAACGAAGGCTGGGCGACGTTCTGGCACTACACGCTGCTGAACACGCTGTACAACCAGGGGAAGCTGGAAGACGGCTTCATGATGGAGTTCCTGCATTCGCACAGCAACGTGGTCTACCAGCCGCCCGTTACGAAGCCGTACTACAGCGGGATCAACCCGTACGCGCTCGGTTTCTCGATGATGAGCGACATCCGGCGGATCTGCGAAGCGCCGACGGAAGAAGACTACAAGTGGTTTCCGGAGATCGCGGGCACCCCGTGGCTGCCGGCGATGCACTACGCGATGCGCAACTTCAAGGACGAGAGCTTCATCGCACAGTACCTGTCGCCGAGCCTGATCCGCGACATGCGGCTGTTCTCGGTGCTCGACGACGACATGCGCGATTCGCTCGAGGTGTCGGCGATCCACGACGATTCGGGCTACCAGTACGTACGGCAGGCGCTGTCGAGGCAGTACGACATCCATCACCGCGAGCCCAACATCCAGGTGTGGGCGGTGAACACGCGCGGCGACCGCAGCCTCACGCTGCGCCACTTCATGACCGACAACCGCCACCTGTCGAACGACAGCGACGAGGTGCTCAAGCATATGGCGCGGCTCTGGCAGTTCGACGTGTTCCTGGAAAGCGTCGACGAGGCCGGTACCGTGCGCAAGCGCTACGAGTGCCGCTACGTGCCGCCGGAGGTCCGGATCTGAACCGCGCCGGCAGAAAGTTTGCATCGGACGCCAGCCTTGCGGCTGGCGTTTTCATATGACGAACGCGTGGCAGGAGAAAAATTTTCTACATCCGGACGAACCCGGAGAGCCTGTTACTTTACATTTCGCTAAAATCCTGTAGCGCCGTGCGCCGGAACCGGTGCCACGTGCGATCGCACGCGGCGGCCCCCAGCCGTCTCACCCAGAAAGCACTAAAAGGAACTGACCAATCCATGGACGTCCAGACCGACCAAGCTGCGCTGTCCGCGCATGACACCCGGCGACGCGTGTTCGCCATCGTCGGCGCCTCGTCGGGCAACCTCGTCGAGTGGTTCGACTTCTACATCTATTCGTTCTGTGCGCTGTACTTCGCGCCGGCGTTCTTCCCGAGCGGCAACACGACGACGCAGCTGCTGAACACGGCCGGCGTGTTCGCGGCCGGCTTCCTGATGCGTCCGATCGGTGGCTGGCTGTTCGGCCGCATCGCCGACCGCCACGGCCGCCGCAACGCGATGATGATCTCGGTGCTGATGATGTGCGGCGGCTCGCTCGTGATCGCGGTGTTGCCGACCTATGCGCAGATCGGCGCGCTCGCGCCCGCGCTGCTGCTGGTCGCGCGGCTGTTCCAGGGGCTGTCGGTGGGCGGCGAATACGGCACGAGCGCGACCTACATGAGCGAGGTGGCACTGAAGGGCCGCCGCGGCTTCTTCGCGTCGTTCCAGTACGTGACGCTGATCGGCGGCCAGCTGTGCGCGCTGCTCGTGCTCGTGATCCTGCAGCAGACGCTGTCGGCCGGCGAACTGAAGGCGTGGGGCTGGCGCGTTCCGTTCGTGGTTGGCGCGGCGGCCGCGCTGATCTCGCTGTATCTGCGCAAGTCGCTCGACGAAACGTCGACGACCGCATCGCGCGACAAGAAAGACGCGGGCACGATCCGCGGCGTGTGGCAGCACAAGGGCGCGTTCTTTACGGTGGTCGGCTTCACGGCCGGCGGCTCGCTGATCTTCTACACGTTCACGACGTATATGCAGAAGTACCTCGTGAACACGGCCGGCATGCATGCGAAGACGGCCAGCAACGTGATGACTGTCGCGCTGCTCGTCTACATGCTGATGCAGCCGGTGTTCGGCGCGCTGTCCGACAAGATCGGCCGCCGCACGTCGATGATCCTGTTCGGTACGTTCTCGGTGATCGGCACGGTGCCGCTGATGCATGCGTTGAAGGACGTGACGAGCCCGGTGACTGCGTTCGTGCTGATTACGATCGCGCTCGCGATCGTCAGCTTTTACACGTCGATCAGCGGGCTGATCAAGGCCGAGATGTTCCCGCCGGAAGTGCGCGCGATGGGTGTCGGCCTGTCGTACGCGGTCGCGAACGCGATCTTCGGCGGCTCGGCCGAGTACGTCGCGCTGTGGTTCAAGTCGATCGGCAGCGAGGAAACCTTCTACTGGTACGTGACCGTGCTGTGCGCGATCTCGCTGCTCGTGTCGTGGCTGATGCGCGACCCGAGCAAGGAAGGGTATCTGCGTCACGAGCCGTGATCGGCCGCGCATCGCGCGCATTCGCATCATGACGAACGTCCCGCCAACCAGCGGGACGTTTTTTTTGCGGCGTGCGATTACGCGGGCGGAGGCGGCGCGTGGTCGGGCGCCGGATCGGCTGCGCTCGACAGGCGGCCTTGCTCGACCAGCCATTCGAACATCCGCTCGACGCTCGGCGAGCGCGACGGGCTTTCCATGCGCGACAGCCACCACGTGGTGCCGGGCAGGCGCGGACATCCAGCGATGCGCAGGGGCGCTCGTTGAAGGTCGTCGTGCTGCCGGGGCCGAAGACCGTTCGGCACCAGTACGAGAACGCGGAATTCGCGGCCGGCTATATCAACTTCTACGTGTGCAATCGCGCCGGTGTTCGGCGACAGCCGCGCCGACCGGAATACGCGCGACACGCTCGTCGACCTGTTTCCGGGGCGCGAGGTCACCCAGCTGAACATCGACGGCATCGCGTCGGGCGGTGGCGGCATCCACTGCTCGACCCGCGAAGTGCCCGCGTGAGCGTGTCCCGTCATATCGATATTGAAATCGATTCGTTGTCCATGACGGGCGAATTCCTTAATCTGGGCCCGTAGTTCGTGTGACACCTCCTTGACTGGGATTCGCGCCCGCTGCTTGCAGCGGGCGTCTTTTTTTGTGCGCTGTATCTCACGCCGGCCCCGGCGGAGTTGGTCGCGTGCGGCCGCTCGCCTATGCTGGTTGCTGCATGTCCGCGCGACGGTCCGGATCGGCCGGGCCGGTGACGGTTCGATGACATGCCACGTCAAGGAGAAACACGATGAGCAAACCCGCGATCGTGCTCGTGCACGGCTTCTGGGGCGGCGCCGCGCACTGGGCGAAAGTGATCGTCGAACTCGCGCGCAAGGGCCATACATCGCTGCATGCGGTCGAGGTGCCGCTGACGTCGCTCGCCGACGACGCCGAACGCACGCGCAAGATGGTCGCGCAACAGGCCGGCCCCGTGCTGCTGGTCGGCCATTCGTACGGCGGCGCGGTGATCAGCGAGGCCGGCAACCTGCCGAACGTCGCGGGCCTTGTGTTCATCGCCGCGTTCGCGCCGGACGCCGGTGAAAGCCCCGGCGGGATCACGCAGGAACACCTGCCGGCGGCCGCGCCGAACCTCGCCCCCGACAGCGACGGCTATCTGTGGATCAAGCCCGACAAATTCCACGAGAGCTTCTGTCAGGATCTTTCGTCAGACGAAGCGCTCGTGATGGCCGTCACGCAGAAGGCGCCGGTGGCGAGCACGTTCGCGGACACCGTTCAGGCGCCCGCGTGGCGCGTGAAGCCGTCGTGGTACCAGATCTCGAGCGAAGACCGGATGATCGCGCCGGAAAACCAGCACCGGATGTCGGCACGGATGGACGCGCGCAAGATCATCACGCTCGATGCGAGCCATGCGTCGCTCGCGTCGAAACCGGTGGCGGTTGCCGCGCTGATCGACGAGGCGGCGACGGCGCTCGCCGGGTGATGCGCGGCAAGCGGGAAGGGGCGCGTGGCGGGCAGTGCCATGCCACACCCGCGGCCCGCGTGGCTCATCACGAAACTCGCTGAGCAAAGCACCATTTGTTGGTTCGGAATTACCGCACGCGCTGATACGTTAGCGGCTTCGCGACGACACACTCCATCGCGATGTTCTTCGAACCGGGCCGCCGCGCGATCCGCGGCGGCCTTCATAACAAAACAGGTCATGCTCATGAAATTCCACACGCTCGCTACGTGGCTCGTCGGGGCTGCGCTCATTACCGCAGGCACTGTCGCGCATGCGGACCGTCTCGACGACATCAAGAAAGCCGGCGTGCTGCGCGTCGCGACGTTCGACAGCAACCCGCCGTTCGGCTATGTCGACGGCAAGAGCAATCACATCGTCGGCCTCGACGTCGACTATGCGAAGGCACTCGCCGACAAGCTCGGCGTGAAGCTGCAACTCCAGCCGACCAACCCCGCGAACCGCATTCCGTTCCTGACGTCCGGCAAGGTCGATCTCGTGCTCGCGAACTTCACGATCACCGACGAGCGCGCGAAGCAGGTCGACTTCAGCATTCCGTATTTCTCGTCGGGCCAGCAGTTTCTCGCGAAGAAGGGCGTGCTGAAATCGGCCGACCAGTTGAACGCGCTGCGCGTCGGTGCCGACAAGGGGACGACCAACGAGATCACGCTGCGCGAGAAATTCCCGAAGGCGACGATCGTCGCGTATGACGACACGCCGTTCGCGTTCGCCGCGCTGCGCGCCGGCAACGTGCAGGCGATCACGCAGGACGGCCCGAAGCTGATCGGCTTGCTCGCGAACGTGCCCGACAAGCAGAACTACGAGATCCCGGCGTTCACGATCTCCAACGACTACATGGGTGTCGGCGTGCCGAAGGGCGAGACGCGCCTGCTCGGCTTCGTCAACGACACGCTGAAGGGACTCGAGGCGAACGGCCGTGCCGTGCAGATCTACGACGCATGGTTCGGGCCGACGACGAAGACGCCGCTCACGCGCATCTTCCGGATCGGCGACAAGACCTGATCCGCTTCCTCGCACGCGCGCCGCGCTCGGCTGGACCCTCGGCCTCGCGGCGCTGTCCGTTTTCTTCCGATCGCGCGCTTCGCGCCCGCAACACAGCATGCTCGGGTTGGCTCCCAAATATCTGTCCTGGCTTTGGCAGGGCTTCCTGCTGACGCTTGGCCTCGCGGCCGCGTCGGCCGTCGCCGCGACCGCCGGCGGGCTGCTGCTGGCGGTGATGCGGCATGCGCGCGGCACGGCGCCGCGCACGGTCGCGGCCGCGTACGTCGTCACGTTCCGCAACACACCGCTGCTCGTGCAGTTGCTGTTCTGGTATTTCGGTGTCGCGTCGCTGCTGCCCGACACGTGGATCGCGTGGCTGAACGCGCGCCATGCGCTGAGCATCGGCCCGTTCACGCTCGCATGGCCGTCGTTCGAATTCGTCGCGGGCTGGGTCGGGTTGAGCACGTATACGGCCGCGTTCGTCGCCGAGGAATGCGAAGCGGGCCTGCGCGGCGTGCGGCGCGCGCAGCACGATGCGGCGGCCGCGCTCGGCCTCACGCCGATGCAGTCGCTGCGCTACGTGGTGCTGCCGCAGGCCGTGCGCATCGCGTTACCGCCGCTGTTCGGCCAATACATGAATCTCGTGAAGAACTCGTCGCTCGCGATGGCGATCGGCGTGGCCGAGCTGTCGTATGCATCGCGGCAGGTCGAGACCGAGACGTTCAAGACGTTCGCCGCATTCGGCGTCGCGACCGTGCTGTACGTCGCGGCGGTGGCCGCGATCGAGGCGGGCGCGTATGCGGCGACGCAATGGCGCGACCGGCTGGGAGCGGGGCGCTGACGATGGATTTTTCGCTGCTGCTCGCCAATCTGCCGTACCTGCTCGTCGGCGCATTTCCGGAAGGGCCGCTCGGCGGGGCCGCGCTGTCGCTGCTGCTCGCGATCGCGTCGGCCGTCGCATCGGCCGTGCTCGGCATCGCGCTCGGCGTTGCGATGGCGCTCGCGCGCGGCCCGGCGCGCGTGCTGTTACTCGCGTTCATCGGCTTCTTCCGCGCGATTCCGGTGCTGATGCTGATTTTCTGGACCTACTTCCTGATGCCGGTGCTGCTGCACATGGACGTGCCTGGGCTCGCGACGGTCGTGTGCGCGCTCGCGCTGATCGGCGGCGCGTATCTCGCGCACGCGGTGCATGCGGGCATCGTCGCGGCGGGCGACGGGCAATGGCAGGCCGGGCTGTCGCTCGGGCTCACGCGCTGGCAGACGGTGCGCTTCGTGCTGCTGCCGCAGGCGATCCGGATCATGACGCCGTCGTTCGTCAACCAGTGGGTCGCGCTCGTGAAGGACACGTCGCTTGCCTATATCGTCGGCGTGCCGGAGCTGTCGTTCGTCGCGACGCAGGTGAACAACCGGCTGATGGTGTATCCGGCGCCGATCTTTCTGTTCGTTGCGCTGATCTATCTGGTGCTGTGCACGTCGCTCGACGGCGCGGCACGCTGGCTGCTGTCGCGGCGCCCGCGCGCGGAACGCGCTGCGCAGGTGGCGGGCGAGTGTACGGAACCCGCACGATAAAGGCAGTTTGCGGCTGTCTCGCGATGCCGGTGAGGATGTGTCGGCGAACCTGCGTAGCCGACAGCCCGCCGGGCAGGGCGGACAAGAGCGGTAGAGGGCCGGCCGCGCGCCGCTGCTCGTCGAGCGACGGCGCGTGGCAGGTGCATCACGACGCGGAGTAACGCGTATTGAAGACCGCGCGCAGCGTCGAGGAGTCGGTCGCGAAATCGCCCCACAGCGGCCCGTCGTTCTGCGCGAACGCGAACGGCGCCGTATTGATCGACGCGAGGCGGAAGCGCCATTGCGCCGCTTCCTGGCGAAAGGCGGTGAGCTGCATGTCGGACAGCGCCGTCTGCGCGCTCGCGAGCGTGACGAGCGGATCGACCGGATTGTTCGCGACGCGCACCTCGAAGTGCAGGTGCGGGCCCGTCGCGGCGCCGGTCATCCCGACCGAGCCGATGCGCTGGCCCTGCTTCACGGTCTCGCCCGTCTTGAGGTCGTGCGCGAACGCGGACAGGTGCGCGTAGTAGGTCGAGTAACCATCGGCGTGATCGACGATCACGTAGCGGCCGTAGCCACCCGGATCGGTGCCGACGAACGACACGACGCCGTCGGCTGCCGCGTCGACGGGCGTGCCGGTCGGCGCGGCGAGATCGACGCCCGTGTGGAACGCCATCGCCTGCGACAGCGGATGGATGCGCTCGCCGAAGAACGAGCTGATGCGCGTCCACTTGACCGGCATCGTGAAGGCGGCGGCTTCGAGCGGCGAGCCGTCGAGCGCGTAGTACGCGCCGTGCTCGGCGCCCGGTGCGCGGAACCAGATCGCGCCGAACGTGCGGCCGGCGACGCGCAGTTCGAGCGCGGTGAGGCGCGGTGTGCCGTCGTTCGTATCGAACGCGACGCGGTAATAGTCGCCGCGCTGCGCGCTCGCCCGCATCGCGACCTTGCCGCTGACGAGATCGCCGAGCTGGATGCGCACCTCGGGCGGCACGTCGAGACGGTTCAGCGTATCGGACAGCGTGAGCTCGATATCGCCCGCGCGCATGCCGTGCTGGTTTGCAGGGGCCGCGAACTGGAACAGGCTCGCATAGCCGAGCATGTCGTTGCGGTGTGCGCTGAGCGGTGCGAACAGACCCGGCTGCTGACTGCGGTCGTGGCGTTCGCCAGCATCGTTGCGCTCGTCGAGCGTGCGGGCGAGCTCGCTCGTCACGAAATGCTGCGCGGTGGGAAACGGCGTGTCGGACAGCACGCGCTGCGGCAGCGCGGCCGTGCCCGAGTCGACGGCGCCCGGCAATTGCGACACGGCCGGCAGTGCGGCGAGGCCGAGGGCGGCGAGGGCGCCGAGCACAGCGGCCGGCACGAGCGCGCGCGCAATGCGCTGCGCGCGGCCGGGCGCGAAAGCATCAGGGGTAGCGGCAGACTTGACCAAGGTGTCCACATCCAGGAAAGCGGTTCAAAGGGGTGTGGGCAGGGGCCACCGGCGGCACAGCCGTCGGGCAGCGACGGGGCGGGCGGCGGGCGTGCAACAAAACAGGCCCCGCCAGGGGCCTGTGTCGTTTCCGTTCGACCCAACGCGCGGGGCGGGCCCGCTTCGAACGGCGGCGTGCATACCGGGTCGTACCCGGTTATCACGAAGACGCTAAAGAAAGATGACAGCGTCAGTCTACCGATGTTCCGCAAAACGTTAAAAATTTTAAAGGGGGTCAGCTCATTCGTTTCGCAGTGCGGTAAATCGGGTTAAATCAGCATTTATTACGACAATTTCAATCAGCCCGGCAATTTGTGCGCGCGGCTGCGCAACGCGGCGGACGTGCGCACGGTGTCGAAGCCGGCGTCGAGCATGGCCTCGGCGTCGTTCCACAGGTTGCCGCGCAGCCGGTTGGTCCAGATCATCGACGCGAACACGCCTTCGAGCAGCGACACGAGATAGACGGCGGCCAGATGCACGTCGAGATCGGCGGCGATTTCGCCGGCCGCGATCGCGCGGCGCAGCAGTGCCTTCGTGATCCGCAGCATCTGCAATTCGAGCAGCATGCGGCGCCGCTGCAGCGCGCCGTTCTCTTCGCTCTGCTCGCACTTCGTATAGAGGATCACGAGCACGCGCTGCATCGGGCCCGGCTCGCCGCATTCCTGCAGATAGTGCGATGCGGCGTGCCGCAGCGTGGCGAGCGGCGGCAGCCCGTCGCCCGCGTCGAAGCCTTCCGACGTGCGCGCGAACGCGCGGTCGCACATCGCGAGACACACTTCCATCTTGTTGCGGTAGTGGCCGTAGACGGCGCCGCGCGACATCCCGGCGGCCTCGGCGAGATCCGCCATCGCGGTTTGCGCCACGCCTTTCTCGAGCAGCACGAGCTCGGCGGCGTCGAGGATCCGGTGCTTGATGGCGAGCGATTCTTCGCGGGTCTTGCGGGCCATGTCCTGAGATTCCTTACAGTTCGCTGTCGTTTTATTGAGACAGTGTGACGGTCAGATTGAAGTGGTGTGTATTTAATCAGTCGTGACTGATTATAATCGGCCACCCTGAGCTGCCGCATTTTATCGGCGGCGATCGATCCGAGGTCACACATGAATAACAATCGCTCCCTGTTGCGCCACCGGCTGGCGCCGTTCGCGCTGGCGGCCGTGCTGGCCCTGGCCGGATGTGGAAAGGGCGACAAGGACACCGCGCCGGAGACCGCGAAACAGGCCACGGTCGTGACGGTGCATCCGACGGCCGTGCCGATGACCGTCGAATTGCCGGGCCGGCTCGACGCATACCGGCAAGCGGAAGTACGCGCACGGGTCGCGGGCATCGTGACCGCACGCACCTATGAGGAAGGCCAGGAAGTGAAGCAGGGCGCGGTGCTGTTCCGCATCGATCCCGCGCCGCTGAAGGCCGCGCGCGATGCCGCACAGGGTGCGCTCGCGAAGGCGCAGGCCGCCGCGCTCGCGGCGAGCGACAAGCGCCGCCGTTACGACGATCTCGTGCGCGACCGCGCAGTGAGCGAGCGCGACCACACCGAGGCCGTTGCCGACGACACGCAGGCGAAGGCCGACGTCGCGTCCGCGAAGGCGGAGCTCGCACGGGCGCAGTTGCAGCTCGACTATGCGACCGTCACCGCGCCGATCGCGGGCCGCGCACGGCGCGCGCTCGTGACCGAAGGCGCGCTCGTCGGCCAGGACCAGGCGACGCCGCTCACGACCGTCGAGCAGCTCGATCCGATCTACGTGAACTTCTCGCAGCCGGCCGCCGACGTCGACGCGCTGCGCCGCGCGGTGAAGAGCGGACGCGCGACGGGCATCGCGCAGCACGACATCGCGGTGACGCTGCTGCGCGCCGACGGCACCGCGTATCCGCTGAAGGGCAAGCTGCTGTTCAGCGATCTCGCGGTCGATCCGACCACCGACACCGTCGCGATGCGCGCGCTGTTCCCGAATCCGGAGCGCGAGTTGCTGCCGGGCGCGTATGTGCGGATCGCGCTCGACACGGCCGTCGACCAGCGGGCGATCCTCGTGCCGCGCGATGCGCTGCTGCGCACGACCGACCGCACGTCGGTGCGGGTCGTCGGTACGAACGGCAAGGTCAAGGACGTCGAAGTCGTGGCCGACCAGATGACCGGCCATGACTGGCGTATCACGCGCGGCCTCGCGGGCGGCGAGCGCGTGATCGTCGACAACGCCGCGCAGTTCGCGCCCGAGACGGCCGTCAAGCCCGTCGAGCAGGCGCCGCCGTCGAAGGCGGCGCCGGCAGCAGCCGCTTCGCAGGCGGCCGCCCGTCAAACCTGACTGGTTAACACCACACCACCATGGCACGTTTCTTCATCGATCGCCCCGTCTTCGCGTGGGTGATCGCAATCTTCATCATGCTGGGCGGCGCATTCGCGATTCGCGCGCTGCCCGTGGCGCAGTACCCGGACATCGCACCGCCCGTCGTCAGCATCTATGCGACGTACCCGGGCGCGTCCGCGCAGGTCGTCGAGGAATCGGTGACCGCGCTGATCGAGCGCGAGATGAACGGCGCACCGGGGCTGATGTACACGTCGGCCACCAGCAGCGCCGGGATGGCGTCGCTGTACCTGACGTTCAAGCAGGGCGTGAATGCCGATCTCGCGGCGGTCGAAGTGCAGAACCGGCTGAAGACGGTCGAGGCGCGGCTGCCCGAACCGGTGCGGCGTGACGGCATCCAGGTCGAGAAGGCCGCCGACAACATCCAGTTCGTGGTGTCGCTGACGTCCGACGACGGCCGGATGACCGGCGTGCAGCTCGGCGAATATGCGTCGGCGAACGTCGTGCAGGCACTGCGTCGTGTCGAGGGCGTCGGCAAGGTGCAGTTCTGGGGCGCCGAGTACGCGATGCGGATCTGGCCTGACCCGGTGAAGATGGCCGGGCACGGCCTCACCGCGTCCGATATCGCGTCGGCGGTGCGCGCACACAACGCGCGTGTGACGATCGGCGACATCGGCCGCACCGCAGTGCCGGCCAGCGCGCCGATCGCGGCGACCGTGTTCGCCGATGCGCCGCTCAAGACGCCCGCCGATTTCGGCGCGATCGCGCTGCGCACGCAGGCCGACGGCTCCGCGCTGTACCTGCGCGACGTCGCACGCATCGAGTTCGGCGGCAACGACTACAACTACCCGTCGTACGTGAACGGCAAGGTCGCGACCGGGATGGGCATCAAGCTCGCGCCGGGCTCGAACGCGGTCTCCACCGAGAAGCGCGTGCGCGCGACGATGGACGAGCTGTCCGCGTATTTCCCGCCGGGCGTGAAGTACCAGATCCCGTACGAGACGTCGTCGTTCGTGCGCGTGTCGATGAACAAGGTCGTCACGACGCTGATCGAGGCCGGCGTGCTCGTGTTCCTCGTGATGTTCCTGTTCATGCAGAACCTGCGGGCGACGCTGATCCCGACGCTCGTCGTGCCGGTCGCGCTCGCGGGCACGTTCGGCGTGATGTATGCGGCGGGCTTCTCGATCAACGTGCTGACGATGTTCGGGATGGTGCTCGCGATCGGCATCCTCGTCGACGACGCGATCGTCGTGGTCGAGAACGTCGAGCGGCTGATGGTCGAGGAGGGGCTCGGGCCCTACGATGCGACCGTCAAGGCGATGAAGCAGATCAGCGGCGCGATCATCGGGATCACCGTGGTGCTGACGTCGGTGTTCTTGCCGATGGCGTTCTTCGGTGGCGCGGTGGGCAACATCTACCGGCAGTTCGCGCTGTCGCTCGCGGTGTCGATCGGCTTCTCGGCCTTCCTCGCACTGTCGCTGACGCCCGCGCTGTGTGCGACGCTGCTCAAGCCGGTGTCCGGCGACCATCACGAGAAGCGCGGCTTCTTCGGCTGGTTCAACCGCTTCGTCGCGAGTTCGACGCAGCGCTACGCAACGCGCGTCGGCAAGATGCTGAAGAAGCCGGTGCGCTGGCTCGTCGTGTACGGCGCGCTGACCGGTGCCGCGGCGCTGATGCTCACGCAGCTGCCGACCGCGTTCCTGCCGGACGAGGACCAGGGCAACTTCATGGTGATGGTGATCCGCCCGCAAGGCACGCCGCTCGCGGAAACGATGCAGAGCGTGCGGGAAGTCGAGTCTTACATCCGCAATGACGAGCCGGCCGCGTATACGTTCGCGCTCGGCGGTTTCAACCTGTACGGCGAAGGGCCGAACGGCGGGATGATCTTCGTTACGCTGAAGAACTGGAAGGAGCGCAAGTCCGAAGACGCGCACGTGCAGGCGATCGTCGCGCGCATCAACGAGCGCTTCGCGGGCACGCCGAACACGACGGTGTTTGCGATGAACTCGCCGGCGCTGCCCGATCTCGGTTCGACGAGCGGCTTCGACTTCCGGCTGCAGAACCGCGGCGGGCTCGACTACGCGACGTTCAGCGCCGCGCGCGAGCAACTGCTCGCGACGGGCCGCGAGGATCCGGCGTTGACCGACCTGATGTTCGCCGGCACGCAGGACGCGCCGCAACTGAAGCTCGACATCGATCGCGCGAAGGCGTCCGCGCTCGGCGTGTCGATGGACGAGATCAACACGACGCTCGCGGTGATGTTCGGCTCCGACTATATCGGCGACTTCATGCACGGCACGCAGGTGCGGCGCGTGATCGTGCAGGCCGACGGGCTGCACCGGCTCGATCCGGACGACGTGAAGAAGCTGCGCGTGCGCAACTCGCATGGCGAGATGGTGCCGCTCGCGGCGTTCACGACGTTGCACTGGACGCTCGGGCCGCCGCAGCTCACGCGCTACAACGGCTTTCCGTCGTTCACGATCAACGGCTCGGCCGCGGAAGGCCACAGCAGCGGCGAGGCGATGGCCGCGATCGAGCGGCTCGCCGGGAAGCTGCCGGCCGGCACCGGCTACTCGTGGTCGGGGCAGTCGTTCGAGGAGCGGCTGTCGGGCGCGCAGGCGCCGATGCTGTTCGCGCTGTCGGTGCTCGTCGTGTTCCTCGCGCTCGCGGCGCTTTACGAGAGCTGGTCGATCCCGTTCGCGGTGATGCTGGTCGTGCCGCTCGGCGTGATCGGCGCGGTGCTCGGCGTCACGCTGCGGATGATGCCGAACGACATCTACTTCAAGGTGGGGCTGATCGCGACGATCGGGCTGTCCGCGAAGAACGCGATCCTGATCGTCGAAGTCGCGAAGGACCTGGTCGCGCAGCGCATGTCGCTCGTCGACGCGGCGCTCGAGGCCGCGCGTCTGCGGCTGCGGCCGATCGTGATGACGTCGCTCGCGTTCGGCGTCGGCGTGCTGCCGCTCGCGTTCGCGTCGGGCGCCGCGTCCGGCGCGCAGATGGCGATCGGCACCGGCGTGCTGGGCGGCGTGATCACGGCGACCGTGCTCGCGGTGTTTCTCGTCCCGCTGTTTTTCGTGATCGTCGGCCGCCTGTTCGGCGTCGGCCCGCGCCGGCGCGGCGGGGTGCAGCCGGCGACGATGGAGGGTTCCCAATGATGTTTGCGCTCAATGCACGCGCCGCGCTGCGGGTTCAGGTAGCGCTGGCCGCCGCGCTCGCGCTGGCCGGCTGCACGCTTGCGCCGCGTTACGAGCGGCCGGCGGCGCCAGTGCCGGCTACCTATGCGCCGGCCGACGGCGGTGCCGCACCCGCGGCGGCCGCAACGTCGCCCGCCGACGCCGCGCTGCTCGACGACTGGCGCACGTACTTTACCGATGCCGCGCTGCAGGCATGGATCGATGCGGCGCTCGCGAACAACCGCGACCTGCGGGTCGCGGCCGGCCGGCTCGAGGAAGCGCGTGCGCTGTACGGTGTGCAGCGCGCGGACCGGATGCCGTCGGTCGATGCGAATCTGGGCTATGACCGTGCGCGTCAGTACGATCCGGTCGTGCGCGAAAGCGCGATCAGCGGGCTGTATCGCGCGGGCGTCGGCATCAGCGCGTACGAGCTCGACCTGTTCGGCCGCGTGCGCAGTCTGTCCGACGCGGCGCTCGCCGAGTATTTCGCGACGGCCAACGCACAGCGCACGGTGCGTATCGGCGTGATTGCCGATGTGGCGGGCGCGTACGTCTCGGAGCGCGCGTTGCATGAACAGCTCGCGTTGGCGCAGCGTACGCTGGACGCACGCGAACGCATGGCCGCGCTCACGCAGCGCCGTTATGCAGCCGGCACGAGCGACGCGATCGAACTGCGCTCGGCCGAGATGCTGGTGGCCTCCGCGCGCGCGTCGCAGGCCGCACTGGAGCGCGAGCATGCGCAGTCCGTGCGGGCGCTGCAGTTGCTCGCGGGCGATTTCGCGCGCAACGCGCCCGGCGACACGACCGCGCTCGACACGCTGTCGATCGCGCCCGTGGCGCCCGGCGCACCGAGTGCGCTGCTCGAGCGGCGGCCGGACATCCGGCAGGCGGAGTCGCGGCTCAAGGCCGCCAACGCGCAGATCGGCGCCGCGCGCGCGGCGTTCTTCCCGCGCATCACGCTGACGACCGATTACGGCTCGGTCAGCGACGCATTCTCGAGCCTGTTTACCGGCGGCACGGGCGTGTGGACGTTCGCGCCGCGCATCACGCTGCCGATCTTCGCGGGCGGACGCAATCGCGCGAACCTCGACGTCGCGAACGCGCGCAAGCACATCGCGGTGGCCGAATACGAGAAGACGGTGCAGACCGCGTTCCGCGAAGTGGCCGACGCATTCGCCGCGCGCGACTGGATCGATCGCCAGCTTGCCGCGCAGCAGGACGTGTATGCGGCCGACGGCGCGCGGCTGAAGCTCGCGGAGCGCCGCTACGCGGGGGGTGTGGCGACGTATCTCGAACTGCTCGACGCGCAGCGCAGTACCTACGAGTCGGGGCAGGAGCTGATCCGGCTCAAGCAGCTCAGGCTCGCGAATGCGATCACGCTGTACCGCGCGCTCGGCGGCGGCTGGTCGCCGGTGTCGGCGGAGGCCGAGGCGTCCGCGTAATACCCGTCGCCTGACGCGGCAGCGCGCCAGGCGGCACAACGGCGGCGGTACGATGCGACGTGCCGCCGCCGCTTGCTTCGACCGATATCGCTGTTCTCGCGCTATCTTTCTCCACCGAATTTCCCCACCGACAGGCCGGCCAGGACGTTTTTCATCCTGCGGCAGCGCGCACATGTGCGTTCCGGAACGACCCGCGTCCGGCGACCGTTCGTGTCGCCGGACGCGCAAACGTGTGCGGTTCATTTTTCCTTTCTTCGCACCTGCGATGCGGCCCGAATGTCGGGTTCCGGCGGCCACGCAGGCACGCGCTTTCCGTTCCGGAATTGACGCCCGGATTAATCCATGTATTGGAAATAATGAGGGCGGCAAAGTGTCGCGGTAAAACGTTTGTATTTATATCGCAATCGTTTGCGCGAAAAAATTGGCTTGATTAAATCGCCGGTTAATTTCCTGTTTGTTGAAAATGATTTGATATTGGCGTTGTCGTATGACAACGATGGCGGAGCCGGACAATGTTTTGTCTTTTTCCGGAGGGATCTTGCGGGAGTCAATGCCAGCAAGGATGAGCGGGGTGGCGTCGGTTGTCGTTCGGAAATTTCTTTAATCTTCAATTGCTTCCGAAAAATAAAGAAGGACTGCGGATAAAAATAAATGGATTGAAAATTGATGGGAAAGAGTATGAATTTAGAGGGATGAATCGGACATTGTCAGAGAGATTTGACAATGATTTACAGAAAACTTTCATGTTTATCTCGATAATGCCGCCTCGTGACGGACGGGAGCCACCACACGCTGCCGTTTGTGTCCGCCACGTCATCTACTCCATTTGCACTCCTTACGGGTAACGTCATGAAAAAATCCCTCCTGACCGCTGTCGCACTCGCGGCCCTGTCGACCTCGGCTTTCGCAGCGGGCACCGGCACGATCAACTTCAAGGGCGAGATCGTCGCGGGCGCATGCGGCATCGATTCGGGTTCGGTCAACCAGACCGTGCAGCTCGGCAAGGTGCCGACTAACGCGTTCACGAAGGCTGGCGACAAGTCCCAGCCGGTCACGTTCCAGATCACGCTGACGGATTGCGACACCAGCGTGTCGAAGCAGGCGAAGTTCACGTTCACGGGCACGTCGAACGCAACGCAGCCGAAGCTGCTCGCAACGATCGGTTCCGCAACCAACGTCGGCATCCGTCTGCAGAGCGCGTCGGGTGAAGACCTCGACAACGGCGTCGAGCAAGCTGCGCCGACGCTGCTGTCGAAGGGCAACAACACCGTGACGTTCGGGGCGCGCTACGAAGCGACGGCTGCCGGCGTGACGCCGGGTACGGCCGACAGCGTCGCGAACTTCACGGTTCGCTACGAGTAAGCGCCTGTATCGGAGGAGGGGTGCGTGCATCCCTTCCTCCCTCTTCTTTCCTTCCTGTTTTCTTCTCCTCGGACTTCCGGTAGCGCCGCGTGCGAATCAGACATTCCTTCCTTTGCGTCTCCGTGCTGGTTGTCGGCAGCCAGAGCCATGCGACGGAATTCAATTCGTCGTTCCTCGACATCGGCGGAACGAGCAACGTCGACCTGTCGCAGTTCTCGCAGCCCGACTTCACGCTGCCGGGCGAGTACATGCTCGACGTGCAGGTCAACGACCTGTTCCTCGGGCTGCAGGCGATCGAGTTCGTGGCCGTCGACGCGTCCGGCGCGGGCAAGCCGTGCCTGCGACCGGAACTCGTCGCGCGGTTCGGCCTGAAGCCGTCGCTTGCGAAGGACCTGCCGCGTTTCCAGGGCGGAAGCTGCGTCGACCTGACGGCGATCGAAGGGGCGACCGTGCGTTACCTGAAAAGCGACGGGCGGCTCAAGATCACGATTCCGCAGGCCGCGCTCGAGTTCACCGATTCGACCTACCTGCCGCCGGAGAACTGGTCCGAAGGGATTCCCGGCGCGATGCTCGACTATCGCGTGATCGCGAACACCAACCGCAGCTTCGGCGCGGCAGGCCGACAGACGAATTCGATCCAGGCCTACGGGACGATCGGCGCGAACTGGGACGCATGGCGCTTTCGTGGCGACTACCAGGCGCAGTCGAACGTCGGCAACACAGCGTACGCGGACCGAACGTTCCGCTTCAGCCGGCTTTACGCATTTCGCGCGCTGCCGTCGATCCAGTCGACCGCGACGTTCGGCGACGACTACCTGAGCTCCGACATTTTCGACACGTTCGCGCTGACGGGCGCGTCGATCCGCAGCGACGACCGCATGCTGCCGCCGTCGTTGCGCGGCTATGCGCCGCTGATCTCGGGCGTCGCGCGCACCAACGCGACCGTGACCGTGTCGCAGGCAGGCCGCGTGCTGTACGTGACGCGCGTGTCGCCGGGCGCCTTTGCGCTGCAGAACATCAACACGAGCGTGCAGGGCACGCTCGACGTCGCGGTCGAGGAAGAGGACGGCAGCGTGCAGCGCTTCCAGGTGACGACGGCAGCCGTGCCGTTCCTCGCGCGTACCGGGCAATTGCGCTACAAGATGGCGCTCGGCAAGCCGCGCCAGTTCGGCGGCGCCGGCATTACGCCATTCTTCGGTTTCGGCGAAGTGGCATACGGCCTGCCGCTGGACTTCACCGTGTACGGCGGTTTCATCGCCGCGTCGGGCTATACGTCGATCGCGCTGGGCCTCGGTCGCGATTTCGGATCGTTCGGCGCGCTGTCGGCCGACGTCACGCATGCACGGGCGCGCCTGTGGTGGAACGGCGCGACACGCAACGGCAACTCGTACCGCGTCAACTATTCGAAGCACTTCGACACGCTCGATGCCGACGTGCGCTTCTTCGGCTACCGTTTTTCTGAGCGCGAGTACACAAACTTCGCACAGTTCACGGGCGATCCGACTTCATACGGCCTTGCCAACAGCAAGCAGCGCTATTCGGCGTCGATGTCTAAGCGCTTCGGCGACACGTCGACCTATTTCTCGTACGACCAGACGACCTACTGGGCGCGCGCGTCCGAGCAGCGCGTCGGCATCACGTTGACGCGCGCGTTCTCGATCGGCGCGCTGCGCAACGTGAGCGTGAACGTGTCGGCATTTCGCACGCAGAGCGCGGGCGCGAACGGCAACCAGTTTTCCGTCACCGCGACGCTGCCGATCGGCGCCAAACACACCGTCACGTCGAACGTGACGACGGGCAGCGGCAGTACGAGCGTGAACGCCGGCTACATCTACGACGATGCGGACGGCCGTACCTACCAGATCAACACGGGCGCGACCGACGGTCGTGCATCGGCGAACGCGAGCTTCCGGCAGCGCTCGTCGACGTACCAGCTCACCGCGCAGGCGTCGACGCTTGCCAATTCGTATGCGGCCGCGTCGCTCGAGGTCGACGGCTCGTTCGTCGCGACGCAGTACGGCATCTCCGCGCACGCGAACGGCAACGCGGGCGATACGCGCTTGCTGGTGTCCACCGACGGCGTGCCCGACGTACCGCTGTCCGGCTCGCTCACGCATACCGATTCGCGCGGCTATGGGGTGCTCGACGGCATCTCGCCGTACAACGTATACGACGCGACCGTCAACGTCGAGAAGCTGCCGCTCGAAGTGCAGGTGACGAACCCGATCCAGCGCATGGTGCTGACCGACGGCGCGATCGGCTTCGTGAAGTTCACTGCCGCGCGCGGTAGCAACCTGTACCTGACGCTGACCGATGCGGCCGGCAAGCCGTTGCCGTTCGGCGCGTCCGTGCAGGACGCGGTGAACGGCAAGGAACTCGGCATCGTCGGCGAGGGCGGTGCAGCGTTCCTGACCCAGGTTCAGCCGAAATCCACGCTCGCGGTGCGGGCGGGCGAACGCACGCTTTGCACGGTCGACGCACTGCCGAACCAGCTTCAACTCGAAGGCACGCCGATTCCGGTGACGTGCCAGACACCCGGCGAGTCGCATGCAGCGGCTGCGCGGGTCGAACGATGATTTCACGGATCCAGCGATGAACCATTCCCTCTCCTTTTCCTTTCCGCGGCGCGCATGGTGCGTGCTCGCCACCGCCGGCGCGCTGCTCGCGGGTGCCGCGCAGGCGGCGATCGTGCCGGACCGCACACGCGTGATCTTCAACGAAGGCGAACAGGCTGCGATCGTCACGATCACCAACAAGAGCACGACCTATCCGTATCTCGTGCAGTCTTGGCTCGAGGACGAGAAACACAACAAGATCACGTCGCCGCTGATGGTCGTGCCCCCGCTGCAACGCGTCGAAGCGAACGAGCGCAACGTGCTGCGGATCGCAAAGCTGCCGGGTGCCGAGCTGCCGGCCGATCGCGAAACGGTGTTCTACCTGAACATTCGCGAAGTACCGCCGAAGAGCGATGTGCCGAACTCGCTGCAGATCGCGCTGCATACGCAGATGAAGCTGTTCTACCGGCCGAAGGCCGTGCAGCCGGTGCGCGACGAGGACTGGACGCTGCCGATGACGCTGCGTGTGGACGCGGCCGCGCACAAGCTGGTGTTCGACAACCCGACGCCCTATCACATCACGATCGTCGACGTGGCGTCGGGCGCACAGAAGACGCCCGTGCCGCTGGACCCGGTGATGATCAGCCCGATGAGCACGGCCGACGTGCCGTTCAAGGCCGCGACGCCGTCGACGCTGTTCGTCACGCATGTGGACGACTACGGCGGCCAGGTGGCGGTGGAGTATGCGTGTGAGGCCGGTGCTTGCAAGAGCGTGAAGAAATGAGCTGGGGCACGCGAAGCGGGGTGACGACGCGGATGCCCAAGTGGCTCCGGTGGTGTGTGCTCGCGCTATTCGTCGCGCTTGCGCAGCCGGCATGGGCGTTGAAATGTGTCGCGAACGGCAGCGGCATGTCGCTGACCGAATCGATCGGCAATGTCGCGTCGTATCCGACCGACGCGCCGGACGGCTACGTGATCTGGGTCTCGCCACCGCGCACGACGACCGGCTATTGCTACAAGGATATCCCCAGGCTGCAGAACTTTCCCGAGCCGGTTTACTTCTACGCGAATCCGGCGACGCAGAATCCGGCTGCATGGGGGCTCGAAGTCGGCATTCGCTACGGTGGCGAAGACCATTACGGGCACGGCAGCTTGCTGGGTGATCGCATCGAAACGGGCAGTTCCGTGGGCGTGTGCCGTTTGAGTGATTGGGAGGTCGGGCAAGGGTGGTGCCCCAAGGTGCCGATCAGCATCACGTATCAGATTGTCGTGCGCAAGCGCGGAACGTGGGTGACGCCGCCGTCAGACACCTATGCGGTGTTCCAGTTCGACGGCGAGCGCGGGCTGAACAGCAATGGAAGTTTCCGCTACTACCTGAGCGGGCTGCAAAAACTCAAGCCGACGCCATGCACCGTCGACGTGCTGGTGACGCCCGAGCCCGGCATCGTCAATTTCCGCCAGGTGCAGGCGTCCGGCAATGGCTTCCTGCCGGCCGTGCCGCGCGAGCGGTTTTCGCTGTCGCTGACGAAGAAATGCAGCATCCCGGTGCGCGTCGACGGTTACTTTGAAGCGACGAAGGGCGACGTGCAGAACGGCTTGCTGGTGCCTGACAGCAAGAGCAACTTCGGCATTGGCCTGGAAGACAGCCAGGGCAAGGCGATCGAATTCAACAAGCAATTTACGCTCGCGCAGTTTGCGGCCAACGTCGCCAATCAGAGCGTGATGCTCGACGCGGTGCTCAAGTCGTTCGGACCGCCGAAGATCGGGCCGTTCGACGCGTCGGCGACGATCCGGATTTTTCTGTACTGAGCGCTGTGCGGCGTGAGCGGCGTGCGTTGCATCGTGCGACGCAGGTGGTTGCCGCAGAGTCGGTAAAACGAAAAAAACGCCGGCTTGCCGGCGTTTTTCACATCTGCTGCGCGAGGCTCAGCGCACCCAGCGGCACATCTTGTGATGGTGATGATCGAAGTGACACACCCGGTGCGGATGCGCTTCGGCGATGGCCGGTACGAGTACGGCGGCGGCGAGCGCCGCGACGGTCAGGGTTTTCAGTAGCGTCTTCATGTTGAGGTGCGGTCGTTGAATAGCGGGTCACGGGAGCGGCGGGGCCTTACCACTGCGGCCGCTGGTCGTCGCGATGGTCGTCCCGGCGATCGTCGCGGCGGTCGTCATGCCCGCCCGGATGCTGAGCCTCCCAGTCGTGGCGCTCCCAGTAGCGATTGCCGTCCCAGTAGCGATCGCCATGCCAGCCGATCGTGACTTCGGCCGGGGCAGGATAGGCAACGCAACCGGTGAGCATCACGCTCGACAGCGCGCCCACCATGACAGCGGATAACACGATGGATTTCATGTTGTTCTCCCTTGGAAACGGCAAGTCGATCGTACGAGCCCTCAAAATTTCACGTGGTAATAAGTTGCTACCGCGCATGACAGGCGCAGGCGTTTCGTCAGACTCGTGAAAGATCGTGTCGGCGCGACGCCAGCCATGCGCGCCGGACGGACGCGCGGGTGGCCGCGTGCCGCGACCGGCCGCGCGCGTCCCGTCTGTTCATGCAACGATTCCGGCGATTATTCAGACAAATCCTGGTAGTCGAAAGGGTCATTTCGTAATCGTATTGAGAATGATTTGCGTTTACGTTAAATTGCGCTATCTCGGAATTTGACGGAGCAGATCGATGGCGATGGCGGAAGTGCTCGACCGACCGGCGGCGGCAGCGGCGAACCCGTTCCTCGGCCGTCATTCCGATCGGCCGCTGCGTGCGTGCCGTGCCGCGGAGCCCCGTGCGCAGGGGGCGTTGCTCGACGTGCTGATCTCGCATCGCGCGATGCTCGTCAATGTCGCGCGCGGCTTCGTCGGCTGCGCGAGCCGCGCCGAGGATGTCGTCCACGACGTGTTCGTGAAGCTCGTCGAATTCCCGAACCAGGACGCGGTGCGCCAGCCGGTCGCGTACGTGACGCGAATGGTGCGCAATGCGTCGATCGACGCGTGCCGCCGGCAAAGCCTCGAGAACGTCTATCACACGGAAGAGGACGACGGCTTCGACGTGCCGTCGCCCGAGCCGACGCCGGAAGCCGCGCTGCTGACGCGCGACACGCTGCGGCGTGTGTGGGCCGCCCTCGATGACCTGCCGGCGCGCAGCCGCGCGGCATTCGAGATGGTGCGGCTGCGCGAGGAGACGCTGCAGACCGCGGCGCGCGCGCTGAACGTGTCGCAGACGCTCGTGCATTTCATGGTGCGCGACGCGGAGCGCCACTGCGCGGAATGCCTCGACGCGTGCCATCGCGGCGTCGCGTGCCCGGTGTTCCTGGGCGGTCGCGCCCGGCGCCGGTAAAAAACCGCGCCGGCCAATCGTCTATCAGACAGGAGCGGCCGACACCGTCGCTTCGCCACCTTCAACCGCCTCAGCGATTTCCGATCATGACGCAAGCCACGACGCCTTCCGCCGACACCGACGACCTCGTCTATACGGTCGTCATCAACGACGAAGAACAGTATTCGATCTGGCCGACGTTCCGGCCCGTGCCGGCCGGCTGGCGCGAAGTCGGCGTGAGCGGCCCGAAAGCTGACTGTCTCGCGCACATCGAGACAGTCTGGACCGACATGCGCCCCGCGAGCCTGCGCCGCGCGATGGACGGCGAGCGCGCATCGCGCGCGTCGTGACCCGCTGCGCCGTGATCCGGCGCGTCACCTGAAGAGGACGTTGCATGACCCTGCTTACGTTGCCGACGCTCGACGACCTGCGTATCGAGCCGGGGCTGCCCACCGTCGTGTCGCCGCGCGGCAGCGACGGGATGTCGATCGACGACGTCGCGCCGCTCGCGCGCGAGATCGCGGCCGACACGCTCGAACGGGCGGGCGGCGTGCTGTTCACGGGTTTTCACGTGCCGTCGATCGACGCGTTCCAGCAGTTCGCGGCGTCGTTCGGCGATCCGCTGATCGGCTATGAATACGCATCGACGCCGCGCAGTCAGGTGGAAGGCGCGGTCTATACGTCGACCGAATACCCGCCGCACCGCGCGATTCCGCTGCACAACGAGCAGTCGTACACACGCGAATGGCCGCTGCGGATCTGGTTCCACTGCGCGCTCGCGGCGCCGCACGGCGGGGCGACGCCGATCGCGGACAGCCGCGCCGTCTATCGCGCGCTCGATCCGGCGCTGATTGCGCGTTTCGAGAAGCGCGAGCTGCTGTACGTCCGCAATTTCGGGCAGGGGCTCGACCTGCCGTGGCAGCAGTCGTTCGGCACCGACGAGCCGGCCGAGGTCGAACGGATGTGCGCGGCGCGCGGCATCGAATGCGCGTGGCGCACCGACGACGACGGCGAGCTGCTGCTGCGCACCCGCGAACGCTGCCAGGCCGTCGCGCGCCATCCGCGCACGGGCGACCGCGTGTGGTTCAACCAGGCGAACCTGTTTCACCTGTCGGCGCTCGACGACGACATGCAGGAAGCGCTCGTCGACGCGGTCGGGCTCGAGAACGTGCCGCGCAACGTGTATTACGGCGACGGCGAACCGCTCGAAGCGGACGCGCTCGCGGAGATCCGCGGCGTGCTCGACCAGCAGCGCATCGTGTTCCCGTGGCGCACGGGCGACGTGCTGATGCTCGACAACATGCTGACCGCGCATGCGCGCGACCCGTTCGAGGGGCCGCGCAAGGTCGTCGTCGCGATGGCGCAGAGTTACACGGTCCCGCGTGACCGAACGGAGGATTGATGACGCGTAGTACCGCCGCGCTTGCCGCGCGCGGGCTGTCGGTAGGGTATCGCGACCATGTCGTGATCGACGGGCTGGACCTGTCGATCGCGGCCGGCCGCGTAACCGCGCTGTGCGGACCGAACGGCTGCGGCAAGAGCACGCTGCTGCGCACGCTCGCGGGCCTGCAGCCCGCGCGTGCCGGCCATGTCGAAGTCAACGGCCAGCCGCTCGCGTCGTTTCGCCGTCGAGCGCTCGCGCGCGAGCTGACGATGCTCGCGCAGTTCAACCAGATTCCGTCGGGCCTCACGGTGCGCGAGCTCGTCGCGTACGGGCGCTATGCGTACGGCGGCTTCCTGCGCGGCCTGTCGCGGGCCGATCATTCGGCGATCGACGAGGCACTCGAGACGAGCGGCCTCGCCAACGACGCGGGCCGCGACGTCGGCGCGCTGTCGGGCGGCGAGCGCCAGCGCGCGTGGATCGCGATGGCGCTCGCGCAGCAGGCGCCGATCGTGCTGCTCGACGAGCCGACGACCTATCTCGACATCCATCACCAGCTCGACATCCTCGATGCGCTGCGTGCGCTGAACCGCGCACGCGGGCTGACGATCGTGTGGGTGCTGCACGACCTGAACCAGGCGGCCGCGTACAGCGACGAGATCGTGCTGATGCGCGCGGGCCGCCTCGTCGCGCAGGGCTCGCCCGATGCGATGCTCGAACCGGCGCGGCTGCGCGCGGCGTTCGGCGTCGAGATGCTGAAGCTCGCGCATCCGCAGACGGGCGCACCGATGTGCGTGCCAGTCTACGGGCCGTCGACCGACGGCGCGCCGCAGGCGGCCGGCGTCTTCGACCGGGATCTTGCCGTATGACGACGCTCGCGACGCGCAAGCGCCTCGCGGCGGCGGGGAAGGGCGCGGCAACGGGCCGGGCCGGTACGATCGCGATCGGCCTCGTCACGTTGATCGCGCTACTCGCGGCGCTGCGCGTCGCCCCCGATCTGCGCGTTTGGTGGGGCGCGGTGCCCGGCAGCGATGCCGCCGCGCTCGCGCACGTGTTCCTGTTCGACCTCAACCTGCCGCGTGTCGCGGCGGCGCTCGTCGCGGGCGGGTGCCTCGGCATCGCGGGTGCGCTGTTCCAGTCGCTCACGCGCAATCCGCTCGCGTCGCCCGACCTGCTCGGCGTGACGGGCGGCGCCCAGCTCGGCCTGCTCGCGGCGATGCTCGTGCCGGCGCTGGCGGGCGTCGCGTCGGTGCCGCTGCTGTTCGTGTGCGGGCTGGCCGCGGCTGCCTGCGCGATCGTCGCGGCCGGCGGCTGGCGTGCGACGCCGTTGCGCCTCGTGCTCGCCGGCAGCGTGTGCATGCTGCTGTTCGCCGCGCTGTCGACGCTCGTGCTCGCATTCTTCGAGCAGAACATCGCAGGGGCCGCGCTGTGGACCAACGGCAGCCTCTATCAGCCGGGCGCGACGGGCCTCGCGCTCGCCGCACGCTGGCTCGTCGTGCCGCTCATCGCATTGCCGTTCGTGATCCGGCCGCTGAATCCGCTCACGCTCGGTGACGATGCGGCGGCCGCGGCCGGCGTGCGCGTCGACGCGACGCGGTTCGCCGCGACGATCGTCGCGGTCGCGTTCACGAGCGTGGCCGTCAGTATCGCGGGCCCGCTGTCGTATGTCGGCCTCGTCGCGCCGAACCTGCTGCGCCAGGTGCGCGGCGCGCGCGCGGCTCGGCTCGGTGTGCTGGTGCCGCTGTCGGCGCTCGCGGGCGGCGCGCTCGTCCTCGTCACCGACAGCGCGGTGCTCGCGTCGGGTCTCGACGCCACGCTGTCGACCGGCGTCGCGATCGCGCTGGTCGGTACGCCGCTGATGCTGGCGATGATCCGGCGCGGGGCCGCGTGGTCGGGCGTGCTGCACGCGGATGCCGAACGGGCGGCGGGCGGCGGCTCGACGCGGCTCGTCGGCTGGCTCGAACGGCTCGGCTGGCCGCTGCGCACCGTCCTGTTCGTCGTGGCAGGCGTGCTGGTCGTGTTCGTCGGCGTGTCGGCCGGCTCCGAGTGGCTGTCGATCGCGCGCTGGTCGGCCGCGTTGTCCGGCCACGATGCGCTCGCGCGGATGCTGATCGACCTGCGCATGCCGCGCCTGTTGTGCGCGCTTCTTGCCGGCGCGCTGCTGGCGGTCAGCGGCGTCGCGATGCAGAGCGTCGTGCGTAATCCGCTCGCGGGCCCCGAAGTGCTCGGCGTCACGCAAGGCGCGGGGCTCGTCACGCTGTTTGCGCTGTCGACGTGGCCGCTGATGGGCCACGTGACGCTCGCGGCCGCCGCATTGATCGGCGGCGGGCTGTCGCTCGCGATCACGCTTGCGCTGAATCACCGGCATCGTTATGCACCGCTCGCGGTGGCGCTGACGGGCATCGTGATCGGCGCGCTGTGGACCACGCTCGCGCAATGGCTGATCACGCAGGAAAGCGTGCAGCCCGCGCGCTTCGTCGTGTGGCTCGTCGGCGGCACCTATGGCCGGAGCTGGGGCGAGGTGTCGATGCTGCTGCCGTGGTGTGTGCTCGCGGTGCCCGTGTTCGCGTGGCTCGCGAAACCGCTCGACATGCTCGCGCTCGGCGACGACCAGGCGGCCGCGCTCGGCCTGCCGGTAGCCGCGCTGCGGCCGCTTGCGCTGACGATCGCGACGCTCGCCGCGTGCGCGGCCGTCGCGGCGGTCGGGCCGGTCGGCTTCATCGGGTTGATGGCGCCGCACGTCGCGACGATGCTCGGCGCGCGCCGGCACCGGACGCGGCTGTGGCTCGCGGCCGCGTGCGGCGCGCTGATCCTCGGTGTGGCGGATCTCGCGGCACGAACCGTCGTCGCGCCGCGAGAAGTACCGGCCGGCGTGCTGACCGCGCTGATCGGCGCACCGTACCTGCTCGGGCTACTGATCCTCGAGGGGCGCCGCGCCCGGCGCGCAGGGCGATGACGCCCGCGCTCGACGGCGCGCGCGCCACGCGCTTCTCGGCGTTCGCGCCCGAACCGTTCGCCGAACACCTCGACGTCGTCTGGCTCGGCATGCCCGACGACGCGCACGCGCCGGGCCGCCTCATCGTGCCGGTCAGCGCGTTGCCCGCACACCGCGACATCGTGCTCGACGCGATGGTCCGCCATTACGGCGGCGATCCGGCGCAGCATGCGCGCGCGCTGATGTCGCAATGGAGCAAATACTATTTCGGCCGCGCGGCGCCGGCCGGCGTCGTCGCCGCGCTGACGCTCGGCCGGCCGCTCGACATGACACCCGAGCGCACGTTCGTCGCGCTCGACGACGGGATGCCCGCGGCGCTGTACTTCACGCACGATGCACTCGGCGAACCGTGCGACGACCCGGCGCCACGCTATGCGGGGCTCGTCGCGCATCTCGGCGCGGTGATCGACCTGCTCGCGGCGATGGGCCGCGTCACGCCGCGCGTGCTGTGGAGCAACGCGGGCAACCTGCTCGACTATCTGCTCGATACGTATCGTTCGCTGCCATGCGCCGCCGATCCCGTCCGCGATGCGGACTGGCTGTTCGGTTCGCGCTGCGTTCACGGCGAACCGAATCCGCTGCGTGTGCCCGTGCGTGATGCCGTGCCGCGCTCGGCGCTGCTGCCGACGCCGTTTCGCGCGCGCCGCGTGTGCTGCCTGCGCTATGAAATTCCTGGAGAAACGCAACTGTGTGGAAGCTGCCCCCTGCTACTGACGATGGACGACACGGCGCTGGCCGAGCAGGACGCGATCCGGTGACGGATGCCGGCCGCCGGGACGCGCTCCGCGCACTCGCAGCGCTCGGCGCCGCGTGCTGCGGCGCGTTTTTCGCGTCGTCCGGCGCCGGTGCCGCGAACCTCGATGCCCATCGTGCTCAGGGCGTGCGTGCGCCGGGTGCCGTGTCGGTGGCCGGCAATCCCGTCGTGTCGCAGGCGAGCGCGACGATGCCGGTGCGCCCGCAACGCGTGGTCGCGCTCGACTTCATGTTCGCGGAAAGCGTGATCGCGCTCGACCTCGTGCCGGTCGGGATGGCCGATACGGCGTTCTATCCGGGCTGGCTCGGCTATCAAAGCGAGCGGCTCGCGAACGTGACCGACATCGGTTCGCGCCAGGAGCCGGGCCTGGAAGCGATCGCGGCGGTCAAACCCGATTTGATCATCGGTGTCGGTTTCCGGCATGCGCCGATTTTCGATGCGCTCGACCGGATCGCGCCGACGATCCTGTTCCAGTTCAGCCCGAACGTGTCGGACGGTGGTGTGCCGGTCACGCAGCTCGACTGGATGCGGCAGATCTTCCGGACGATCGGTACGGTCACGGGGCGCGACGCGCGCGCGCAGGCGATCGACGCGCAACTCGACGCGGGCATCGCACGCAATGCGGCGCGGCTCGCGGCCGCCGGACGCAAGGGCGAGCGCATCGCGCTGCTGCAGGATCTGGGTTTGCCCGACCGCTACTGGGCCTATACGGGCAACAGCACGTCGGCGGGCCTCGCGCGGGCGCTCGGGCTCGATCCGTGGCCGAAGAAGCCGACGCGGGAAGGCACGCTGTACGTGACGTCGGCCGACCTGCTCCGGCAGCGCGACCTGGCCGTGCTGTTCGTGACCGCATCGGGAATGGACGTGCCGTTGTCCGAGAAACTCGATTCGCCGGTGTGGCGCTTCGTGCCCGCGATGCGGGAACACCGGATCGCGCTCATCGAACGCAATATCTGGGGGTTCGGCGGGCCGATGTCGGCGCTGAAGCTGGCCGACGTGATGACCGAGACGATGCTGAAGCTGCCGGCCACGCGCTGAGTGCGCGGCGGTCGATCGGCGGATGATGCCGCCTGGATTTCCATGGGCAGGGCGTTTCGGTTGGCCTGACTGGCGGTGAACGGCGCGAGCCTTTACACGAACGCACCGCGCGCCGCCAATCTTTCTTTCTGAAACGAAAATCGCCGACGCACTGCCGCTGCAGCGCGTCGGCGATTTTTTATCGACTGATGTGTTACGCGCTCAGCGCATCGACGCCATCCTGCGCACGTGACCGCGCCGGCGTCGTGTCGCTGACGATGCGCCCGTTGTCGAGCTTCAGCAAGCGGTCGGCAAGATCGAAGTAGCGGTCGTCGTGCGTGATCACGATCACGGCCTTGCCGCGCGCGCGCAGCTCGGGCAGCAATTGCTCGTAGAACACGGCCTTGAACGACGGATCCTGATCGGCCGCCCATTCGTCGAACAGGTAGAACGGCCGGTCCTCCAGGTACGCGACGACGAGCGCGAGCCGCTTGCGCTGCCCGGTCGACAGCGCGCGGGTCGAGAACGCGCCGTCGACCACCTTCACCTTGTGATCGAGTGCGAGCTTCGCGACGAGCGCGTTTGCGCGCGCGTCGGCCTGCGCGCGGGACGGATCGTCGGGATCGACGATGCCGAGCAGCGCATCGAACAGGTGGAAATCGTTGAACACCGCGCTGAAGCGCTGCCGGTACGCGGCGCGCTCGCGCCAGCCGATCGTGCGGCCATCGACCTCGATCGTGCCTTCCTCGGGCTCGTAGAGCCCCGTCAGCACCTTCGCGAGCGTCGTCTTGCCGCTGCCGTTGCCGCCAACGATGAACACCAGCTCGCCCGGTTTGATCGTCAGGTCGATCGGCCCGATGCTGAACATCCGTTCGTCGCGTTCGTGGAAGTACGCATGCGTGACACCGCGCAGCGTGACGGCGCCGGCCGGCGGCACGTCGGGAGCGTCCGACGCGGGCGGCACCGTGCGCAGCGCGCCGAATTCGGCCATCACGCCTTCGATCCGCGTGAGCGACACGCGTGCCGCATTGACGGTCGGCAGGTTGTTCAGTAGCCCGTCGAGCGGCACGAGCATGAACAGGAACACGACGACGTAGCCGGCGGCTGCGGCCGGATCGGCATGCACGCCGAGCTGCGGCCAGAACGACGCGACGCCGAGGAACGCATAGAACAGGAAGATGATCCAGCCGACGCCGACCGCATACGCGCTGAACGCGCGGCGGCGGTGGTCGCGCACTTCGCCGATCGCGGCGCCGAGCTGGCCGTCGACGAACTGGCGGGCGCGTTCATCGTGCAGCTTCAGCTCCTTCGCGCCGGAAAACAGCGAACCGAGATAGCCGAACAGCCGGTCCTGCGCCTGGCCGGCCGCTTCGAGCGATGCGATCGCGCGGCGGTCGCCGGTGTGATAGCCGAGCGAACCCGCGACGATCGCGGCCAGCGCCAGCAGGCACACCGGCCACGACAGCCACGCGAGATAGCCGAGGCAGCCGAACACGATCGAGCCGTGCATGACCAGGTTCGGCAGCGCGAAAAAGAGCATCGACACGTTGGTCGCGTCATCGGTCAACACCGACTGCACGGGCGCCGCGCCGATCCGCTCGATGTCGCGCAGCTCGGCCGCGCCGACGCGCCGCGCGAGATGCACGCGCAGCCGCGCCATCGTGTCCTGTGACAGGCGCGCGAACAGCGTGCCCGACACGATCCGCGTGACGAGTGCGATTACCGCGCACAGCGCGAAGCGCCACGCGAGCGACGCGTCGGCGGCGCCCGGCTGCGAGAGCGCGCGGTTCAGCGTCGCGACGAGCAGCACGCTCGCGACGCCGTTCAGCACGCACGCGGTGAGCGCCAGCACGAGTGACGCGCGGCTTTCGCGCAACAGCGCGAGGATCAGGCGCGCCGCGGGGCGGCCGGGGGAAGCGTCGAGGGACGGCGGGGAAGAAGGCTCGTGGGCAGCTGTCATCGGCAACGTCTGTAAAGGGAGGGCAGGCGAAAACGCGAAAGCAGCGGGCGAGGCGGGGCCCCGTTCCGGCTTTCCTCCCTGATAGACGAATGGGCCGCGTAAATATTTAGCGGCGTGTTCAAAAAAGCGTTCGCACGTGCTTTGGATACAAAACGGTAAAAAATCGGCCGCGCCGTTCGTCACATCAGTGAAGCCGCCCCAAGCGGCCTCGAGACTTGGCCGAAGCGGCCGGACCGAAGGACTTCACGCACATGACGAGTTTCCCGACTGCGCTGCATCACCGAATCCGCGAACTGGCGCGCATCGCGCCCGACGCACCTGCGATCGCGATCCCTTTCCAGTATGGCTTGCGCCTGTCGCGCGGCGCGCTCGATGCGCGGGCGTCGCGGCTGGCCCGGCAGCTGCGCGCGGCCGGCGTCGGCGCGGAAGTGCGGGTGGGCGTGTGCGTCGAGCGTTCGTGCGAGCTGTTCGTCGCGCTGCTGGCCGTGCTGAAGGCGGGCGGTGTGTTCGTGCCGCTCGATCCGCGTCATCCGGCCGCGCGCCTCGACTGGATCGTCCAGGATGCGCAATTGCGGCACGGGATCGTCGACGCGGCCGGCCGTGCGGCGCTCGGCCAGCTGTTCGAACATGCGTTTGACGCGGCATTCGACGCGTCGGACGGGCACGAGATCGCCGCCGATGGCGAAGAAGCGTCCGTCCACCCGCGTTCGGCCGCGTACATGATCTATACGTCGGGTTCGACCGGCACGCCAAAGGCGGTCGTCGTCGAACACGGGCCGCTGGCCGCGCACTGCGACGCGCTCGCGGCCGCGCTGCCGATCGAGGCCGGCGATCGCCTGCTGCATTTCGCGTCGGTCAATTTCGACGCCGCGCATGAATGCTGGCTCGCGCCGCTCGCGACCGGTGCCAGCATCGTCGTGGCGCCGCCGCAGCCGTTCGCGCCGGATGCCGCACATGCGCTGATGGTGAATGAAGCGGTCAACGTGGCCGCGTTCCCGCCTGCATACCTGCGTGAATTCGCGGCGGTGGCCGCGCGCGATGGCGTGCCGCCGGCGTTGCGCGTGCTCGCATTCGGTGGCGAAGCGTTGCCGCAGCAGGCGTTCGAATTCGTGCGCAGCACGTTCCCGTCGGTACGCCTGATCAACGGCTACGGGCCGACCGAGGCCGTGATCTCGCCGATGCTGTGGCCGGTCGAGCCGGGCGAGACGCCCGCGCTGGCCGCCGACGATGCGTATGCGTCGTTGCCGATCGGCCGCGTGATCGGCCCGCGCGTCGCGCGCGTCGACGGCGGCGAGGCCGACGGCGTGGGCGAACTGCTGCTGGGCGGCGTCTGCGTCGCACGCGGCTATCACGGCCGTCCGGCGCTGACGGCCGAACGTTTCATTCCCGATGCCGATGGCGAACCCGGTGCGCGCGTGTACCGCACGGGCGACCTCGCACGGCTGCGCGACGACGGCGCATTCGACTATCTCGGCCGCCTCGACGATCAGGTCCAGGTGCGCGGCGTGCGCGTGGAGCCCGCTGAAATCGCCGCGTGCCTGCGTTCGCATCCGGCCGTGGCCGACGCTGCCGTGGTCGCCGAAACCGGCAACGGGCCGACGCGGCTGATCGCGTGCGTCGCACTGCGCGCGGCAGCCGACGATGCGGCGCTGAAAGCACACGTGGCCTCGCAACTGCCGGCCGCATGGCAGCCGCACCGGTTCGTGCGGTGCGATGCGCTGCCGTATACGCTGAACGGCAAGATCGACCGGGCCGCACTGCGCGAGAAGATTGCTGCCGCGCGCGAGACCGCGCAAGGCAACGGCGACGCACCGCGCACGCCGACCGAACGGCAACTCGCCGGCCTCTGGCAGACGCTGCTTGGCCTCGATGTCACGCCGTCGCGCGATGACCGCTTCTTCGCGCTGGGCGCCGATTCGCTCGCCGCGATGCAGTTGCAGGCGGCGATCCGTGCCGCATCGCGCGTGAACCTGCGGCTCGATACGCTGTTCGCCGATCCGATGCTCTTCGAACTGGCTGAAGCGGTCGACCGTTCGGAACGAGAAACCGGCGAGCCGCTAGCCGCTATTACCGCTCGCCGTTTGCCGGCAGAAGCGGCCGTATCGGGCGCACCGTATGTCGACCGCGCCGCGTCGCTCGCGCAACAACGTTTCTGGGTGCTCGCGCAAACGCGCGACGCGAGCGCCGCGTATCACATCGCCGCGCACTGGACGATCGACGGCGTGCTCGACCGCGACGCGCTGCAGCGCGCACTCGATCACGTGATCGGGCGGCACGAAGCGTGGCGCACGACGCTCGTCGACAACGACGACGGCGTCGTGATGCAGCGGATTCATGCGCATCTGCCGGTGTCGATCGCCGACATCGACCTGCGCGACCAGCCGCCCGCCGCACGTGACGCGCGGGCCGCGCGTCTCGCCGAGCGCGATGCGGCCGAACCGTTCGACCTCGCGCGCGGCCCGCTGCTGCGCGCGACGCTGGTCGCACTCGCCGACGACTGTCACCGCCTGCTGCTGACCGCGCATCACGCGATTACCGACGGCTGGAGCTCGCGCTGTGCGTTCGACGAATTGTCGGCTGCCTATCGCGCGTATGCCGAAGGCCGCGAACCGTCGTTGCCCGATCTGCCGATCCAGTACGCCGACTATGCGGACTGGCAACGCGACATGCTGGCCGGCGGAGAGGGCGAACGTCAGCTCGACTACTGGCGCGGCGCATTGCGCGACGTGCCGGGCCCGCTCGCGCTGCCGGTCGATCGCCAGCCGGGGGCGGTACGCACGCTGCAGGGGGCGCGCGTGTCGGTGCGGCTGCCCGACGCGGTCGCGGCCGACGTGCGGCAACTTGCGCGCGACGCACAGGCAACCACCTTCACGGTGCTGCTGGCCGCGCTCGACGCATGGCTGTCGCGCCTGACCGGCGCGACGGATATCGTCGTTGCGGTGCCGGTCGCGCATCGTCAGCGCCCCGAAACCCGTGCGCTGCTCGGGCTGTTCCTGAATACCGTCGCGTTGCGCGTGCGCGTGGCGCCGACGCTACCGTTCCGCACGCTCGTCGATGCGGCGCGCGCGGCGGCGCTCGACGCGGTCGCGCACCAGGACGTGCCGTTCGAGCGCGTCGTCGATGCGGTGAAACCGCCGGTCAAGCGCGGCGACGAATGGCTGCGCGTGAAATTCGCGCAGCAGTTCGACGCACGGCACGACAGCGTGCTGCCGGGTGCGACGGCCGTTGCAACACCGGGCCCCGATCTCGCTGCGCGCTTCGACTTCGCAGTGGATTTCACCGACGATGCGAACGGCATCGCACTGGTCGCGGCCTATGCGACCGACTGCATCGATGCGGACACCGCGCGCGCATGGCTCGACAGCTATGCGGCGCTCGTCGGTGCGGCCGCGCGCGACCCGCACCAAACGACGGCTGTACTGCCGTGCGACGCGTCGGCCGCTTCGCGCCAGCCGCGCGACGGCCGTGCGCTGCGCGTCGAACATGCGGACATCGTCGCCGCATTCGCGCGACAGGCGGCCGCGTATCCGCATCGCGTCGCGCTCGCCGATGCGTCGGCATCGCTGACGTTCGCCGAACTCGACGACGCATCGAACCGCATCGCACGCGCGCTGACCCAGCGCGGCGTGGCTGCCGAAGCGGCCGTCATCGTCTGTATCGAACGCTCGGCACGGTTCGTCGTCGGCCTGCTCGGTGCGCTGAAGGCCGGTGCGCTCGCCGTATTGCTTGACCCGGCACAGCCGGCCGCGCGACTCGCCGCGGCAGCCGCCGACTGCGGCGCGCGCTGGACGCTCGTCGCGGAGTCGGCCGCCTGGCCGGCCGACATCGATGCACGGCCGCTCGACGTGGACACGCTCGCGCAGGACGCGACGCTCGCGCACGCAGCCGGCGTGCGTATCGCACCGCATCCGGAACAGGGCGCGTACCTGATCTATACGTCGGGCTCGACCGGTACGCCGAAGGGCGTCGTCGTGTCGCACGGCGCGCTAGCCGACTACGTGCAGGGGATGCTCGACGAACTCGCGTTCGCACCGGACGCGTCGTTCGCGATGGTATCGACCGTCGCGGCCGATCTCGGCCACACGACGTTGTTCGGCGCGCTGTGCGCGGGCCGCACGCTGCACCTGCTGCCGGCCGCGTGCGCGTTCGATCCGGACCTGTTCGCCGAGGAAATGCGCCGCCGCGACGTCGGCGTGCTGAAGATCGTGCCGAGCCACCTGCAGGCGCTGCTCGATGCACGTGTGCCGGCCGACGTGCTGCCGCGCCACGCGCTCGTGACGGGCGGCGAAACGCTCACGTGGGCGCTCGTCACGCGACTGGCCGCGCTTGCGCCCGCCTGCCGCGTGATCAACCACTACGGGCCGACCGAAGCGACGGTCGGCGCGATCGCATGCGACACGGCGTCGATTGCCGCCGATGCGCGCGATCCCGCGAGCGGCGTGCCGCTCGGCCTGCCGCTGCCGAATGCGCGTGTGCTGGTGCTCGATGCGTTCGGCGCGTGCGTGCCGGCCGGCGCGACGGGCGAGTTGTATCTGGGCGGGCCGGGCGTCGCGCGCGGCTATCTGGGTCGCCCGGCGCAGACCGCCGAGCGCTTCGTACCCGATCCGTTCGCGCCCGGTGCGCGGCTGTATCGTACGGGCGACCGCGTACGGTTGCGCGCGGATGGCCGTCTTGCGTTCCTCGGACGCATCGACGACCAGGTGAAGATTCGCGGCTACCGCGTCGAACCGGGCGAGGTGAGTGCGGCTGTGCGTGCGGCCGGCCCGGTTGCGCAGGCAGAAACACTTGCGATCGAACACGACGGCCGGCTGCGGCTCGCGACGTTCGTCGTGATGCGCGACGGCGCGAACTTCGACGAGGCCGCCGTGCGCGCAGCGCTTGCCGCGAAGCTGCCCGACTACATGGTGCCCGCGCAGTTCGTTGCGCTCGCGCGCCTGCCGGTGACCGCGAACGGCAAGATCGATCGCGCCGCGTTGCGTGAACTGGCGGCCGCGCCGGTCGCGAGCGCGACTGGCAATGCGCCGCAGGGCCCGGTCGAAACGGTACTCGCGGAAGTTTGGCAAGCCGTGCTGAAGGCGCCGCAAGTCGGTCGCGACGACAACTTCTTCGAACTCGGTGGCGATTCGATCCTCGTGCTGCAGGTGATCGCCCGTGCGCGCAAGCGCGGGGTGCGCTTCACGCCGAAGCAACTGTTCGATGGCCCGACGGTGGCCGAACTCGCACGCATCGCGAAGACGGAGGACGTGGCTGCCGCGCAGCCTGCGGTCGCGGCCGTTGCCAGCGCGCCCGTGGCGGCGCAGGTCCTGACGCCCGCACAGCAGCGCTTCTTCGCGCTCGGTATCCCGCATCCGGGCCACTGGAACCAGTCGGTTGCATTCGACGTGCACGGACCTTTCGACGCCGACGCATTCGCACGGGCATTCGACGCACTGCTGACGCATCACGACGCATTCCGCCAGCGCTTTGCGCGCGGCGCGGACGGCACGTGGCAAGCCAACGATGCCGCGAAGCCTTACGACGCACTGCCGTTCGTCGAAGTCTCTGCCCGGGACGAAACCGACGCGCTCGCGCGCTTCGACGCGTTGCAGCGCCGTCTCGACCTCGGCCGCGGGCCGCTTGCCTGCGCATGCGCGGCACGCTTGCCGGACGGCTCAACGCAGCTCTGTCTCGCGATTCACCATGCGATCGTCGACGGCGTGTCGTGGCGCATCCTGCTCGACGACCTGGACACCGCGTACCGCGCCGCATGCGAGCGCGCGCCGATCCGGCTGTCGCAGCCGGGCCCGCGCGCGGATGCATGGGCGTCGCGACTCGCGCGTGCGGCAACGGAACCGGCATCGCCGTTTGCGGGCGAAGCCGCGTACTGGGCCGGCATGGCGCTGGGCGACGACGTCGTGCCCGATCATCCCGACGCAACGGCGACGAACGCCGATGCCGCCGTCGTCGTGCAGACGATCGACGCGGCATTGACCCGCGCGGCGTTGACCGATGCGCATGCCGCCTATCGCACGCAGACGATTGAACTGCTGGGCGCGGCGCTCGCGCTGACACTGGCCGGCGTAAGCGGTGCCGCATCGTGCCGGGTTGAACTGGAAGGGCATGGCCGCGAGGCGCTGTTCGACGATGCCGATGCCAGCCGCACGATCGGCTGGCTGACGAGTCATTACCCGGTGACGCTGCCGGTCGCGGCCACCGCGCGCGACACGCTCTGCGCGGTCAAGGACACGCTGGGCGCGGTGCCACACAAGGGGCTCGGCTTCGGCGTGCTCGCACACTACGGCGATGCGGCGACGCGCGCGACGCTGGCCGCCGTGCCGCGCCCGCGCGTCACGTTCAACTACCTCGGCCAGTTCGACGCGCCGCGCGATGCGATGCTCGTGCCGCGCTTCGGCGGCACCGGCGTCGAACGCGATCCGTTGGGACCGCTCGGCAATACGCTCGCGATCCACGCCTACCTCGACACGGATCGCGACGGCGCACGCACGCTGAAAGTGCATTGGGTCTACGGCGCACCGCAATTCGAGCGCGCGACGATCGACGCATTCGCCGAACGCTTCGCGGCGGCGCTGCGCGAACTCGTCGACGCGTGTGCGTCGCGCGTGGCGCATCGCGGCGGTGGCGCGACGCCCGGCGATTTCCCGCTCGCCCAGGCCGCCGGTCTCACGCAGGCCGCGATCGAACGCGCGCCGCTCGACTGGCGCACGATCGACGACGTGTATCCGCTGTCGCCGATGCAGCAGGGCATCCTGTTCCACGCGCTGTTCGCGCCCGGTCACGCGAGCTACGTGAACCAGCTCGTCGCGACAGCGACCGCGCTCGACGCCGATCGTCTCGCCGCCGCATTCGAAGCGTCGATCGCGCGCCACGACATCCTGCGCACGAGCGTGATGCCGGACGAAGCCGCGCCGCTGCAGTGCGTGCATCGCCATGCGCCAATGCCGGTCGAACAGTTCGACTGGCGCACACGCGGCGACACGCTAGACGCCGACTTCGACGCATGGCTTGCGGCCGACCGCGCCCGCGGTTTCGACTGGCGCGAACCGCCGCTGATGCGGCTCACGCTGATCCGCGTGACCGACGACGCATGGCGTGTCGTTTGGACGCGCCACCACGTGCTGCTCGACGGCTGGAGCACCGCGCGCCTGCTCGCGGACGTGCTGCGCGACTATCGCGACCCGGACGCCGTGTCGCCGTTCGCGAGCCGCCCGGCACTGCGCTATCGCGACTTCATCGCATGGCTCGGCACGCGCGACCGCGACGCCGACGAACGCTTCTGGACGGAACGCCTCGCACGGCTCGACACACCGACGCTGATCGCGGAACGCACGGCCGACCGGGCGGATGCCGAGATGGTCACGTGGCGCGCGACGCTCGACGCCTGCACGATGACGCGTGTCGCACAGACCGCGCGGGCACTGAAGCTGACCGTCAACACGCTGGTGCAGGGCGCTTGGGCACTTACGCTGCAGCGGATGACGCACCAGCCGGCCGTCGCGTTCGGCGCGACCGTCGCGGGACGTCCCGACGCGCTGGCGGACGTCGACTCGGTGCTCGGTCTCTTCATCAACACGATGCCGGTCATCACCGCACCGGCGCAGCAGCAGCGTGCGGCCGACTGGCTGCAAACGCTGCAACGCGACAACGCGGCCGCCGCCGAGCACGCGCACACGCCGCTTGCCGACATCCAGCGCTGGGCGCGTGGTGCGGGTGGTGCATTGTTCGACACGCTGGTCGTGTTCGAGAACTACCCGGTCGAAGACACGGCGCGCGACGCGGATCCGCGCGCGCTCGCGTTGAGCGACGTGCGCAGCATCGAAGCGACCGATTTTGCGTTGACGCTCGTGATCGAGAGCGGCGCCGAGCTGACGATCGACTACGGCTACGACACCGCGCGCGTCGACGCGCGGCAGGTTGAAACCTGGCACCGTGCATTCGCGTGTGCGCTCGATGCGCTGGCCCGCACGCCGGACGCGCTGCTCGGCGCGCTGTCGATCGCAGACGACGCAACCCGCGATGCGCTGGCGCTGGTGCAAGACACCGCGCGCGAGTGGCCGGCATCGCAACAGCAGCCGCTGCACCTTCAATTCACCGATGCGGCGCGGGCGACGCCCGACGCGATCGCGCTCGAATACGCGGACATTCACGGCGGCGTGCATCGCGCAACCTATCGCGAACTCGACGTCAGCACGTCGCGGATCGCGGCCGCGCTACGCCGGCGCGGCGTGCAGCCCGACACGCCGGTCGCGCTGTGTGTCGAGCGTTCGTTCGACATGGTGATGGCGCTGGTCGGCGTACTGAGGGCCGGCGCGGCCTACTTGCCGGTCGATCCCGACTATCCGGCCGAGCGCATCGCCTACCTGCTGCGCGACGCGCGGCCGGCCGTCGCGATCACTCAGGCGCATCTGCGTGAATCAGTCGAAGCTGCGCTCGGCGACGGTGCGACGACGCGGCTGCTGACGGTCGCGGATCTGCTCGCCGATGAAAGCGAAAGCGACGCTGCCAGCGCGCCTGCCACGATCGACGATGCCCAACTTGCGTACCTGATCTACACGTCCGGCTCGACCGGCAAGCCGAAGGGCGCCGGCAACACGCACGGCGCGCTCGCGAACCGGATCGCGTGGATGCAGCACGCCTACCGGCTGACGCGCGACGACGTCGTGCTGCACAAGACGCCGTTCGGTTTCGACGTCTCCGTGTGGGAATTCGTGTGGCCGCTGGCGATCGGCGCGAAGCTCGCGATTGCCGCGCCTGGCGACCATCGCGATCCGGCGCGTCTGGCCGCGGCGATCCATGCACACGGCGTGACGGTGCTGCACTTCGTGCCGTCGATGCTCGCGGCGTTCGCCGCGTATCTCGACGATTTTTCGGCCGCCGCGCAGTGCGACAGCGTGCGCCTGATCGTCGCGAGCGGCGAGGCACTCGCGCCCGAACTCGTCGCAAAGATGGCGCGGCTGCTGCCGAACGCGACGCTCGTGAACTTGTACGGGCCGACCGAAGCCGCGATCGACGTGTCGCACTGGACCTGCGGCCCCGACGACGCAAATGCGGTCGCGGTGCCGATCGGCCATCCGATCGCGAACCTGCAACTGCATGTGCTCGATGCCGCATGGCAGCCGGTGCCGGCCGGCGCGACCGGCGAACTGTATCTCGCCGGCGCAGGCCTCGCGCGCGGCTATCTCGGCCGTCCTGCGCTGACCGCCGAGCGCTTCGTGCCCGATCCGTTCGTGCCGGGCGCGCGCATGTACCGCACCGGCGACCTCGCGCGCCGGCGCGCCGACGGTGCGCTCGACTACCTCGGCCGCGTCGACACGCAGGTCAAGTTGCGCGGCCAGCGGATCGAACCGGGCGAAATCGAGGCGCTGCTGCGTGCGGCGCCCGGCGTGAACGATGCAGTCGTGATCGTGCGCGACGAGCAACTGATCGGCTATGTCGCATGCGGCGACGCGGGCCCGCTCGACCGTGCGGCGCTGCTCGACGCGCTGCGCGCGCAATTGCCGGCCTACATGGTGCCGTCGCAACTGATCGAACTCGATGCATTGCCCGTCACGCCAAACGGCAAGTGCGATCGCCATGCGCTACCCGCACCGGTACGCGAAACGGCAGCCGACGTCGCGCTCGCGACCGACACGGAACGCGCGCTCGCCGAGATCTGGCAACGCGTGCTGCACATGGACGCGATCGGCCGCGACGGCGACTTCTTCCTGCTCGGCGGCCATTCGCTGCTCGCGACGCAGGCCCATGCGCAGGCAAACCTGCACTGGGGGCTCGCGTTGCCGCTGCGCACGCTGTTCGACACGCGCACGCTGGCGCGCTGCGCGGAGGCGATCGACGCGGCCTGTGCGGCATGCGGCGCGACCGATGCGGCAAGCGCGATCGACGCGCTGCTCGGCGAACTGGAAACCCAATAAGGACGACGGATGACGAAGGTTCAACCCGACTGGCTCGCGCTCGCGACGCGTTTCTCGCAACTGCCCGACGCGCAGCGCGCGGTCTTCATCGACAAGCTCGGCGCGGCCGGCATCGATTTTCGCGTGCTGCCGATCCCTCCGCGCACGCCGCGCAGCGACCGGGTGCCGGCGTCGTTTGCACAGACGCGGCTGTGGCTGCATGCGCGGCTGATCGATGCGCCCGACGCGTATCACATCACCGAGCGCCTGGCGCTGACGGGCCCGCTCGACGCGCATGCGCTGCGCCTTGCGTGCGACGCGCTGATCGCGCGCCACGAAGCGCTGCGCACGACCTTCGACGAAGCGCAGGACGGCGTCGCGCAAACGATCCACGCGCCGTTGCGCTGCCCGTGGCGCGACGCCGATCTCGAAGCGCTGCCGGACGCGCAGCGCACGGCGCGCGCGGAAGCCGTCGCGACGGCCGATGAAGCCGAGCCGTTCGATCTCGGCGCGGCGCCGCTCGTCCGTGCCCACTTGGTGCGCTTCGACGCGACCCATCACTGGCTCGCGCTGACCGTGCATCACATCGTGTCGGACGGCTGGTCGTCGGGCGTGATGCTCAAGGAACTCGCGGCGTTCTATCGCGCGTATGCGTCCGACCGGCCGGTGCCGCTTGCGCCGCTGCCGATCCAGTACGCCGACTACGCGCTGTGGCAGCGCCGCTGGCTCGACGCCGGCGAACGCGACCGCCAGCTCGCGTTCTGGCGCGAACGGCTCGATCCGCAACGCGGCGTGCTGACGCTGCCGGGCGCGACCGCACGACCCGCCCGCCGCAGTGCGCGCGGCGCACGCCATGTGTTTTCGCTCGACGCGCGCATCGGCGCGCAACTGCGCGCATTCGCGGCCGCATCGGGTGCCACGCCGTTCGCGGTGTTGCTCGCCGCGCTCGATGCGCTGCTGGCGCGCGCGACCGGCGACGCGCGCATCTGCGTCGGCGTGCCGGCCGCGAACCGCGAACGTGCGGAAGTCGCCGGCCTGATCGGCTTCTTCGTCAACACGCTGGCAATCGACGTCGACGTGCCCGCGCACGGCGATTTCTCGTCGCTGGTCGCCCGCACGCAGCGTGCGCTGGTCGACGCGCAGATGCACCAGGACGTGCCGTTCGAGCAGGTGGTCGACGCGCTCGGCGTGCCCCGCAGCGCAAGCCACCATCCTCTGTTCCAGGTGATGGCCGCGTATGGCGAGCGCCGCGCGCTGCCTGCGCTCGGCACGGCGTCGGCCGCGTTGCTGCCGTCGGGCACGCCGTCCGCGAAATTCGACCTGACGCTGTCCGTCGAAGCGACGCCTGAAGGTACGTTCGACGCCGCATTCATCTACGCGCTCGACCTGTTCGATGCGGACGCGATCGCCCGGCTGGCCGCGCGTTTCGTCACGCTGCTGGCCGATGCGCTTGCGCGCCCCGACATGCCGGTCGGCGATCTCGACTGGCTGCCAGCCGACGAGCGCGCGCAGCTCTTGGCATGGAACGCACCCGCAGGCGCGACCGACGCTGAACCGTTCGTGCCCGTGCATGCCCGCATCGCCGCGCATGCGCAAGCACGACCCGACGCGCGCGGCGTGGCCGACATCGATCGCGCGCTGACGCGCGGCGAAGTCGACGCACGTGCGGCCCGCCTGGCACGCCAACTGGTGGCGGCCGGCGTCCGCCCGGAAATGCGCGTCGGCGTGGCGCTGCAGCGCTCGGTCGACCTGCTCGTCGCGCTGATCGCGGTGCTGAAGTCGGGCGCCGCGTTCGTGCCGCTCGATCCCGCGCATCCGCGCGAACGGCTCGCGCAGATCGTCGGCGACGCGCACATCGAGCACGTGCTGACCGACGGCGCGAGCGCCGCGTCGCTGCCCGAGCTGCCGGATCTGCGCGTGTGGCGCGCCGATGAGGTCGATGCACTCGACGCAGCCGCGCACGTCGTGCTGCCTGACGTGCTGCCGGGCCATGCGGCCTATGCGATCTACACGTCGGGTTCGACCGGCAAGCCGAAGGGCGTGATCGTCGACCATGCGTCGTTCGCGCTGCATTGCGCGGCGATCGCCGAGCGCTACGGCGCGGGCGAGCAGGACGTATTCCTGCTGTTCCAGTCGGTCAACTTCGACGGCGCGCACGAAGGCTGGTTTTCGCAATACATGTCGGGTGCCGCCGTGTCGGTGACGGCCGACGTGCTGTGGCCGCCCGCGCAGACCTGCGCGATGATGGTCCGCGACGGCGTGACGATGACCTACGTGCCGCCCGGCTGCGCCGCGCAGCTCGCCGAATGGGCGCTCGCGCACGGTGCGCCGCCGACGCTGCGTTCGCTGACGGTCGGCGGCGAGGCGACGTCGCGCGAGGCGTTCGCGATGCTGCGCCGCGCGCTGCCGAACGTGCGCGTGGTCAACGGCTACGGCCCGACCGAGACGGTCATCACGCCGACGCTGTGGATGTTCCGGCCCGGCGACGATCTCGCGAAGCTCGGCGACGCCGCGTACCTGCCGATCGGCACGCTGGTCGGCGCACGCACCGCGCATGTGCTCGACGAGCGGCTGCATCCGCTGCCGGTGGGCGTGATCGGCGAACTGTACCTGGGCGGCGAGGGGATCGGCGTCGCGCGCGGCTATCTCGACCGCCCGGCGCTGACGGCCGAGCGCTTCGTGCCCGATCCGTACGGCGCGCCGGGCGCGCGGCTGTACCGCACGGGCGACCTCGTACGGCGTCGCGCGGATGGCGTGTTCGACTTCATCGGCCGCGTCGATCATCAGGTGAAGCTGCGCGGGCTGCGCATCGAACTCGGCGAGATCGAGGCGCAGCTTGCCGCGCACGACGCGGTGCGCGAAGCGTGCGCGATCGTGCACGGGCAGGGCGCACTCGCGCAGCTCGTCGCGTATGTCGAACTGACCGCCGACGCACGGGCAGCCGCGCAGCCGGTCGAAGCCGCGACGCTCGACGCGCACCTGCGCCAGACGCTGCCCGACTACATGGTGCCGGCGCAACTGATCGTGCTCGACGCGCTGCCGCGCAACGCGAACAGCAAGGTCGACCGCGTCCGGCTGCCGGCGCCGGTGCGTGTCGAACGCGCGTACGAAGCGCCGCACGACGGCGACGAAGCCGCGCTCGCGGCGATCTGGTGCGACGTGCTGAATCTCGAGCGCGTGGGCCGTGGCGATCACTTCTTCGATCTCGGCGGCCATTCGCTCGCCGCCGTGCGCGTCGCGACGCGCGTGGCCGAGCGGCTCGGCCGCGACGTGCCGGTGCGCGCGCTGTTCGAGGCGCCGGTGCTCGCGCAGTACGCGTTGCAGGTGGCCGATGCGCCGCGCGCCGCGCATGCCGGTGCTGCGGCGCCAGGTGTCGCGGTAGCCAAACCGGACGCACACGGCGTGTGGCCGCTGTCGCCGGCGCAGCTCGGCCTGTGGTTCCTGTGGCGTGCGCAGCCGGACAGCGCCGCATACAACATTCCGGTCGCGCTGCGTGTGCGCGGCCCGCTCGACGTCGATGCGCTGCGTGCCGCCTTCTCGGATGTCGCCGCCGTGCATCCCGCGCTGCGCGCGCGGCTCGTTGCGCGTGACGGCGCGCTGCCGGGCCAGCGGATCGACGCGGACGTGGCTGTCGAACTGCCGGTGATCGACCTGTCGGCGCAAACCGATGTGCTGGCTCGCGCCGCGGCGTTGACCGACGAGGATGCACTCACGCCATTCGACCTCGCAGCCGATGCGCCGCTGTGGCGCGCGCGGGTACTGCGGCTCGGCGTAGACGATCACGTGTTGTCGGTGACGATTCATCACATCGTGTCGGATGGCGAATCGATCGAGCTGTGGCTCGATGCGGTTCGTGCGCGCTATGTCGCCCGCATAAAGGGCGCCACCGTGCCGGCCGAAGCGGCCATCCAACTGGCCGTGCCACTCGTGCTACCCGCGCCGTGCCATCCATCCCGCGTCACCTACTGGCGCGATGCGCTCGCCGATCTGCCGGCGCGCGTGCTGCCGCAGCGCGCGGACGCGCCGGCCGTGCCGCAATGGCGCGCGGCACGCATCGCGTTCGAATTCGACGGCCCGCTGATCCGCGCGGCGCGCGACGCGGCGTCGGCCGCGCACGCGACGCTGCCGATGCTGCTGCACGCGGCGCTCAACGCCGCACTGTTCCGCGCGACGGGGGTGGCCGACCAGCCGGTCGGCGTGCTCGCGTCGACGCGCGAGCTGACGGGCGACGCGGCCCGCGACGCGCTCGGCCTCTTCATCAATTCGGTCGTCGTGCGCACGCGGATCGACCCGGCCGCGCGCCGGACGGACCTGCTCGCCCAAGTGCGCGACACGGCGCTCGCGGCCTACGCGCACGCCGACGTGCCGTTCGCGGACGTCGTCGCGGCGCTGCGCGCGCCGCGTGCCGCGCAGGCCAATCCGCTGTTCCAGGTGATGTTCAACTACCTGCGCCCGGCCGGTGCCGCGGCGCGCGACTGGGCCGGCCTGTCGCTGGCCGGATTCGACGACGCGCGCCATCGCGTCGTGTTCACGCTGGAGCTGGACGTCGTCGAGCATCCGGACGGTCGCGTGAGCGCCGCGTTCTCGTATGCGGACGAACTGCTCGAGCGCGGCTTCGTCGATGCACTCGTCGATCTCTATCACGACGAAGTCGCGCGCTTCGCGGGCGCGTCGGAAGCTGCGCTCGGCGTGCCCGACGAGCGTGCCGTTGCACAAGCGCCGCGTCGCGCACAGGCGCAAGGCCGTTCATGCGCGGCAACGCCGTCACGTACGACGCATGCGGCTGCCGTGCTCGCGGCGCTGTGGTCGGACACGTTCGCGACGGCCGCGCCCGAACCCGACGCCGACCTGTTCGAAGCCGGCGCGACCTCGTTCGACGTCGTGCGTTTCGTCGATGCGGCCAGCCGCGCCGGTCACACGCTGACGGTTGCCGACGTATTTGCGTCGCCGACGCTCGCGGCGCTCGGCGCGCGACTCGATGCGCTCACGGAAACGGGACAGGAGGCACGCCATGCTGGCTGAAGTACGTCCGGACGGATTCACGATGCTCGATACCTACCGCCTCGCGTTCGCGGACGGTCTGTTCGCCGTGCGCGACGGTGCGGAAATCCGCGTCGCGCAGGGCGACGGCATCGGCGCGCAGTTGCTGCGCGCCCAACTCGGCGACGACGGCGCGCTGCGCCTCGTCGCGTACAACCATCGCGCGGCGCCGGCCGACCAGCGGCGCGCGCTGCTGGCCGCGCTGGCGGCGGCGTTTTCGGACAGCGCGCGCCACGCGGCGATCGGGCTCGACCCGGCCGCGTGGCCGGCGGTCGCGCTCGACGCGCTGCGCGCGAGCGGCGTGCTCGCCGACGGCGGCCGCTGCATGCGTGAAGGCTGGGCGCAGCAGGCCGATCTGTGGCTCGTCGGCCCGCATCTGCCATGCGCGACGTTGCCGATGCTCACCGACGGCCGCCGCCATCCGCGCCGGCCGCCCGCGCCGCGCGGCGAGGTCTACGCGCGCGACCTGCCGGCGCTCGGCGTGCGTTTCACGCTGCGCGGCTGGCAGCCCGCCGAGGACACCGAGCGACTCGCGCGCTGGTTCGGCGAACCGCGCGTGCGCGACGGCTGGCCGGGCGCGCAACCCATGCAACCCGCGCAATCCGGCACGGACGGCGCGCAAGGCACCGCGCCCGGCACCGATCCGCACGTGATTCCGCTCGTCGGCTGCTTCGACGGCGAACCGTTCGCGTTTTTCGAAGCGTACTGGTTGAAGGAAGACGCGCTCGCGCCGCACGTCGCAGCGCGCGACTACGACCGCGGACTGCGGATGCTGGTCGGCGAATCGCGCTGGCGCGGCCCGCATTGCGTGGCCGGCTGGCTGCCGTCCGTCGTGCATTACCTGTTTCTCGACGACCCGCGTACCGAAGCGGTCGGCTGTGCCGTTCCGGCCGGCCACGTGCGGGTTGCCGACCATCTCGCGCGGCATGGCTTCGCGCGGCAGCGCCGTCTTGCGCTGGCCGACGCGCAGCCGCTGTGGATGCGCGCGCTGCGCGAGACGTTCTTCTCCGGCCGTCACGTCTGACGCGCCGGATTAACCGACAAGGGAGCTGAGACATGCAGAGAGAAACCGTATTCGACCTGATCGGCGTCGGCTTCGGGCCGTCGAATCTGGCGCTGGCCGTGCGCCTCGCGGAGCGCAGCGGCGCGCGGACGTTTGCCCATTGCTTCGTCGAGCGCCAGCCTGAATTCGGCTGGCATCGCGGGATGCTGCTCGACGACTGCCGGATGCAGATCTCGTTTCTGAAGGATCTCGTCACGATGCGCGATCCGAAAAGCCCCTACACGTTCATCAACTACCTGTTCGAACGCGGCCGGCTGAACGAATTCGTCAACCTGAAGAACTTCTATCCGACCCGCGTCGAGTTCCACGACTACCTGAGCTGGGTGGCCGAGGCGTTCGACGATCGCGTCCATTACAGCGAGACCGTCCTCGCGATCGAGCCCGTGCGTGGCGATGGCGCGAAGATCGATGCGCTGCGGGTGCTGTCGCGCGACGCCGCGGGCCACGAGCGCCAGCGCGTCACGCGCGCGCTGTCGGTCGGCGTCGGCGGCACGCCGGCGATTCCGGACGCGTTCGCCACGCTCGGCCGCGACCGCGTGATCCACTCGTCGTCGTACCTGACCGACATCGACCGGCTCGTCGCATCGCCGGACGGCGAGCGCCGCCGCGTCGCGGTGATCGGCGCGGGGCAGAGCGCGGCCGAGGTGTTCATCGATCTCGCGCGCCGCTTCCCGCATGTCGACGCGAGCCTCGTGATGCGCGCAGGCGCACTGAAGCCCGCGGACGACAGCCCGTTCGTCAACGAGATCTTCAGCCCCGAGTTCACCGATGTCGTCTATGCGCAGCCGCACGACGCGCGCCGTGCACTGCTCGAGCGCTATCGCGACACGAACTACGCGGTGGTCGACCGCCCGCTGATCGAACAGATCTACGAAATGCTGTACCTGCAGCGCATCGACGGGACGCCGCGTCATGCACTGCTCGCGAACCGCGCGATCGAGGCTGCGGTGCGCGGCGCCGACGGCCGCATCGAGCTGACGCTGCGCGACCGGATGAGCGGCGCCGCGCGCGTCGAGCGCTTCGACGCGCTCGTGCTGGCGACGGGCTACCGCCGCGACACGCATTCCGCGCTGCTCGAAGGGCTCGCGCCGCACCTGGGCGATGCGCTGGTGCGCGGCGACGTCGCGCGCGACTACCTGCTCGCGACGCCCGAGCACTTCGCGCCACGCATCTACCTGCAAGGCTGCTGCGAAGACAGCCACGGCCTGTCCGACACGCTGCTGTCGGTACTGGCGCGCCGCGCGGACGAAATCTGCGCATCGCTCGAACACGGAACCGCACCCGCCCATGACGAAGGCGCGGCCCGGGCACCGCATGAAAAACGACAGGACAACGGGGTGAGCGCAAGCCGGATGGCTTTCGCTCTTTGACAAAGGCGCGGTCGGAGACCGCGTGAAAAAACTGGAGCAGAGAAAGATGGAGTGGGCAACAGGCACGCGTTTGCGTGCGATCGCAGCCGCGGCGAGCGTGGCGTTCGGTGCGGCGGCAGGGCACGCGTATGCCCAGACGGCGCCGGCCGTGAACGCGGGCGCCGCGGCGTCGGCCAGCAGTGCGCAGAACGGTGGGGCGGCCAGCGCGGCGGCCGGCACGCTGCCGACGATCAACGTCAACGCGGCCTCGGCAGGGGACGGCACGGTCGGGCTCGTCGCGAAGCGCAGCCGGACCGGCACCAAGACCGATACGCCGATCAACGAGATTCCGCAGACGATCAACATCGTCACCGCGCAGCAGATCGAGATGACGGGCGCGACCGACGTGAACGCGGCGCTGCGCTACGTGCCGGGTTTCTCGTCGTACGGCTCGGATAACCGTTCGGACTGGTACGCGGCGCTGCGCGGCTTCACGCCGACCGCGTATGTGAACGGGCTGCAGGTGCCGAACACGCTGAACCTGGCGAGCTGGCGCGTCGATCCGTACATGATCGACAGCATCAGCGTGCTGCGCGGGCCGACCTCGGTGCTGTACGGCGCGGGCGATCCCGGCGCGATCATCGACGTGCAGACCAAGCTCGCCGACGGCGAGCGCGTGCGCGAGGCCGGTGTGCAGATCGGCAACTATGCGCGCAAGCAGTTCATGATCGACGTCGGCGACAAGCTCGACCCGGACGGCAAGTACGCGTACCGGTTCGTCGGCGTCGCGCGCGACGGCAACGCGGTGACCGGCCCGAACAACGACCAGCGCATTGCGCTCGCGCCGTCGTTCCGCTGGCGCCCGAACGCGGATACGTCGCTGACGGTTTCCGCGACCTACCTGCAGGACTGGGGCGACATCTCGTCGAACTTCCTGCCCGCGCAGGGCACGGTGCTGCCGAACCCGAACGGGCAGATCAATAAGGATATCTACGAAGGCGACGGGAACTTCAACTATTACCGCAAGAAGCAGTGGTCGCTCGGCTATCAGTTCGAGCACAATCTGAACTCGATGTGGACGCTGCGCCAGAACGTGCGCTGGATGCACCTGTCGCTCGACAACGCGTCGGTGTTCGGGAACGGCTTCGTCGACGGCAGCACGACCGACGTGTCGCGCTGGGCCGGCCTGTTCCAGATGAACTACAGTCGTTTCGACATCGACAACAACGCGCAGGCGCGCTTCGGCACCGGCCCGCTCGAGCACACGCTGCTGCTCGGTTTCCAGTACAACCGGCAGACGGCGACCGACAGCGAATGGCTGGCCGCGGCGCCGCCGCTGAACCTGTACAACCCGGTCTACCTGCCGGTCACGATGGGCGTGTTCGCGGATCCCGACGCGACGTCCCGTACCAACACGTACACGACGATGAACACGTTCGGCCTGTACGCGCAGGACCAGATCAAGTGGAACCGCTGGACGCTGACGCTTGGCGGCCGCGAGGACTGGGTCAACATGCGGATGGACGACCGCGCCAGCGGCACGCAGTCGAAGGCCGACGTCACCGCGTTCACCGGCCGCGTGGGTCTGACGTATCAGGGCGATTACGGGCTGTCGCCGTACATCAGCTACGCGACGTCGTTCAATCCGATGATCGGCGTGAGCATGCTCGGCGGCGGGCTGGCGCAGCCGACGCGCGGCAAGCAGATCGAGGCCGGGCTGCGCTGGCAGCCGCCTGGCAAGAACCTGATGCTGAACGCGGCGATCTACCAGATCAACCAGACCAACGTGCTCACGCCGGCGCCGACCGATATCACGAAGTCGGTGCAGACCGGCGAAGTGCGTTCGCGCGGGATCGAGCTGAGCGCGACCGGCAAGGTCACGCGCAACCTGTCGGTGATCGCGTCGTACGTGTATCAGGACGTGAAGAACGTGAAGGCCAACGACGTGTCGCTGAACAACTGGCCGGTCGACGTGCCGCGTCCGCGCCAGATCGCGTCGCTGTGGACCGACTGGACGTGGCACACGGGGCCGCTCGAGGGCTTCGGCCTCGGCGGCGGCATTCGCTACCAGAGCGCCTCGGCCGGTGCGGCCGACAACTCGCTGACGGTATCGAGCGTCACGCTGTTCGACGCGGGCCTGCACTACGACACGCGTAACTGGCGCTTCGCCGTGAACGGGACGAACCTCTTCAACCGCCATTACGTCAGCGGTTGCCAGTCGATGAACGTCTGCATTTTCGGTACCGACCGCACGGTGATCGCGACCGCGAAATACAACTGGTGACGATGCGCGCCGCGGCCCGCCGGCCGGCCTTCATGGCTGGCGCGGGCCGGCTGCGGCGCCTTCGTCCGCTTTTCCACGACGCATCCATGCCGAAGAAAAATCTCGTCTACATCCAGTCGCTGCGCAACGGCGCGGCCGATCGTGCCGGGCAGCCGGTCGCCTATCAGGGCGGCACGCGCTACATGAAGGCACCGCTCGAATTTCTCGTCGAACGCCTGAACGACTCGCCACTCGGCGAGCGCTACACGCTGAAGGGCGTGATCGTCGACGACGACGACGGGTCGCCGGCCGACCGCGCGAAAGTCGCCGACTACGGCTTCGCCCGCGCGCCGGGCCGCCCGTGGATCCTGCCGGAAGGGTTGGCGGTGCAGGGTCGGCCGGTCGACGAACTGTTCTGCTCGATTCCGTCGACGTACCGGCGGCTGCCGCGCGACGCGCGCGAGCGCGCTGCGGCCAAGCAGGCGTTCGAGCGCCGCCTGCTCGAACGCCTGCTCGAACTCGAAGCCGACGTCGTCGTGCTCGACGGGCTGCTCGTGATCCTCGACGAACTCGTGCGGCCCGGCGCGCGCTTTCACCGGCGCATCGCCAACATTCATCCGGGCATCACCGCCGACGGTTCGCCGTACCAGCGGCGCGGCGCATGGGCGACGCTCGACGCGCTGCACGGCGCGCGCGGCGAACGGGTCGACTGGGCGAGCGGCGCGACGTCGACCGTCGAGCCCGTGATGATGACGGGCGCGTCGTTCCACTACGTCGACAACGGCATCGATTCCGGCGAGGTGATCTGCGACGTGCTCGACACGTCGATCGCGCCGGACGACACGATTCTCGAACTGCGCTGGAACAACTTCCAGCGCAGCCTGTTTCCGGCGCTCGAGCGGGGGCTGCACGTCCTCGCCGACCGCCACGACGCGGGAGCACTGTGATGGAAGACACGCTGACGAAACCGGCCGGCACGGCCGACGCCGTCGAAGGGGACGTGGCCGCCGCGCTCGACGGCGCCGCACGCGGGCCGGCGAGGGCAGTCGCCGAGCGCACGCTCGACGCGTGGCGGCCCGACGATGCGCCGGACGGATTGCTCGCGGCGTTCGTCGCGCTGTTCAACACCGACACGCGCTACGACGCGGCGACGGTCACGGTGCCGCTCGGCGGCACCGATGCGGCGGCCGTTGCGTCGTACGTCGCACGCGCGGTGCGCGAGGGTGTGATCGACGGTGCGCAGGTTGCCGGCGACACGCTGCGCCTCACCGTGTCGCGCGCGACGTTCTGGCAGAACCCGCGGCCGTGGCTGAAGGCGCCTGCGTCGGGCGGGATGCCGCTGCGTTACACGATCACGAACGGCCACCGGCACCCGGTGCGGCCGCCGTCGCCGGCCGGCGAGATCTATACGCGCGACATGCCGCAGGTCGGGATGACGTTCAGCCTGCGCACCGTCGACATCGACGAACATGCGCAATTGTTCAGCGACTGGATGAACCTCGATCGCGTCGCGCATTTCTGGGACCAGCGCGGCACGCGCGACGAGCACGCGGCGTATCTCGCGGAGCGGCTCGCCGATCCGCACATGCACCCGATGATCGGCTATTTCGACGACACGCCGTTCGGCTATTTCGAGTTCTACTGGGCGAAGGAGGACCGTCTCGCGCCGTTCTACGAGGCACACGACTACGACCGCGGGCTGCACCTGCTGATCGGCGACTCGCGCTTCCAGAGCGCCGGCAAGCTGCATGCATGGTGGAGCGGGGTGCTGCACTACATGTTCGTCGACGAACCGCGCACGCAGCGGCTCGTCGGCGAGCCGCGCGTCGATCACGTGCGGCACATCGCGTACATGCACCGGCTCGGGTTCTACACGCTGAAGGAATTCGATTTCCCGCACAAGCGCGCGGCGCTCACCGTGATCGAGCGCGATACATTCTTCGACACTTTCCGGTTGCCGTGACGGTGCGGGCGCGCAGCGTCGGTGCGACGTTGCGTGCGGCCTTGCGATGCGCGTGCATCGGCCGTCCGGGATATGGACCGCCCGGCCTGCGTCATGAAGAATGGATCGCTCTTCTCATCCACGACAGGCCGGCAACATGAACCCGACACCCTCGACAGCGTGGGGCGCGACGTCCGATTCGCACCCCGTCAAATTGACATATGCCGACATATGCCTAGAATGGACGCATCGATCTCCCATGGAGTGGCTCATGCGCACCGTTTCCATTTTCAAGAACGCCCGTAACCAGGCGATCCGCATCCCGAAGGACATGGAGTTCGAGGGGGTGACGGAACTCGAGATCCGCCGCGAGGGCGACACACTGTTGCTGCGGCCGGTGCGGCCCACGTGGCTCTCGTTCGCGAGCGAACCGCTGGCCGACGCCGACTTCCTCGCCGAACGTCCGGTCGTCATCGAGTCCGGCCGCTTCGACCTGTCCGGTGGTGGCGCCGCGCCGACGGAGTCCGGCCAGTGACCACGCTCTACATGCTCGATACGAACATCTGCTCGTTCATCATGCGCGAGCGGCCTCCCGTGGTGCTGTCGCGGCTGCAATCGTGCGTCAATGCGCAACACCGGATCGTCGTCTCGGCGATTACGTACGCCGAAATGCGGTTCGGCGCGGTTGGCAGGAAGGCGTCACCGAAGCATGCGGAACTCGTGACGGCCTTTGTTTCGCGGCTGGATGGCGTGCTGTCGTGGGATACCGCGGCCGTCGATGCAACGGCCGCGATTCGTGCCGATCTTGCCGCGCGCGGCACGCCGATCGGCGCGAACGACGCGTCGATCGCCGGGCATGCGATCGCGGCCGGTGCGGTGCTCGTCACGCACAACAGCCGCGAGTTCGGCCGTGTCGCCGGGTTGGCGCTCGAAGACTGGGCGGCCTGAGCGCAGCTTCGTATCCGTACGCGCACGCTGCTGTTCCGCAGCGACGCGTCACGTGCGTGGCGCGGGTTGATCGACGAGAAAGGCGGTACGGAACGCATCGAGATACCGGTCGACGTCGTCGGTGAATTCACCGGGCAACAGTGCGAAAGCGCGTGCCAGCAGATCCTGGCCGAGCGCGGCATAGGTCGCTGCGTCCGACAACAGCGCGCGGATCGCGTCGCGCGTTGGCGGCGAAGCAATTTGCTGCGCCTCGCGCGCGAGCAGCGCGGCCGCGGCGAGTCCCGGCTGGAACGCATGGGTCTCGAGCAGGTCCGGCGCATCATCCCAGATACGTTCGCGATTGCCGGCGTCGTGGAAATTCCGCAGCAGGAACAGCAGGTCGTACGCGTCGCTGTTCTGGCGCGCACGCCGGTCCTTCCACGCGAGCAGCTTCAGCAGCGTCAGCGCCGGCAGGCTGGCCACCGGCACCACGGTATGCGCGTCGATCGACACCGGCTGTGCGGTGTCCACCGCTTCCTGGAACCCGAGTACGTTCAGCACGAATTCACCGCCGGGCGGCCACGCAATCTCGCCCGGCGGCATTTCGAGCGGCCCGAACGGCACGAGGTCCAGCTCCGTGCGAAAACCGTGCGCGCCGTTGTCGAACAGCAGTTTCTGCTGCTGTTTCGATGCGCGCGTGAATTGCCCGGTGGCGACGAGTGCCTCGACGAGTTGCGCGTGAAATGGCCAGCTCACCGCGCACACGGCAACGTCGACGTCGCGCGTTGCACGCACCGGCCGGATGCCGTGCACGTGCCACATCAGGATGTCGCGCGCGGTAGCGCCGGCGACCACGAACGCCGCGTCGAGGTTTGCGCAGGCCGAGCTAACGGCCTGCAGCAACGCGACCGCCGCAGGCTCCAGCGGCCGGCGTGCGTCGACTTCAAGCGGGCGGGTGGGCGAGATACCGGTCATGGATGCGATCCGCGATGGCGAGATTGCGGCTGTCGCCGGACGAGACGAGATCCGCGTAGATCAACAGCGGCGGCACGACCGGTCCTTCCTGCTCGCGCCAGTCGAGCGCGGCAGACGGCGGCCAGAACGCTTCGACGAGTTCGACCTCGCCGCGCTCGTCCGGACGCAGGCGTCCCTGGAGCAGCAGCCGGTTCGACGCGGTGCCGTGCGTATAGACGGTGATCGTGGCCGGCTTCAGGTCGTGCGTCAGCAGGTCGGCCGCCGGCTCGCCGCCGAGCCGCGCATCGAATGCCGCGAAATCGAAACCGCGCCACCAGTCGGGCGCGAGGCTGGCAAACCGGCGGCTCGGCAGCTTCGCGCGCAAGCGGCTCGGGTACAACGCGACCCATTCCTGCACGAAGCGAGGCCAGTCGGGAAGCAGGCGCTCGCCGTTGCGGCGCTGCCCGACGAGGCCGCGCGCGATCAGATCGTCCATCGCCAGATTGACCGTGCCGAGCGCGACATCCGACGCGGCCGCGATCGCCCGATACGGTTGCGCGACGAGGCCGGGCTGCGTCGCGAGCGCGAACATCACGGCCAGCCCCTTCGGCGTCGTCGCGCGCGACGACTGCCGGCGCGGTGCCCGTGCGGGCTTCGGCCGGCCCGCGATCATCACGGTTGCCTCCGGCTGAATCAGGCATGCGTTGCCGGCGGTATCGAGAAACGGGATGCCCTGGTCGATCAGGCCGGCGGCCAGTTCGGCCGACAGATGCGGCGCGACCAGCATCAACGGGCGCTCGCCGGGCGCTGCGTTGCCGCCGCCGCGGCGCAATGCCGCGAGCGTGCCCGCCAGCGATTCGACGTGCAGGCGCACCGCGACCGGCATCTCGAATACCTGCCCCGCAACGTCGAAGCGGATCATGGCGTCGGCGCGCGCCTTGTAGGCGGCCGGCACGCGCACGGGCCGCGCGCGAAAGCGCCGGGTCGCGCGTTCGAACGCGGCGCAGGCTTCGTCGAGCACGTGCTGTTCCGGCAGGGAGAGGGAAGGGTTCGCGGGCATCGAAGGGAATCGCATGTTCACTTTTTTGTTAGCGTACACAAAAAATGTACGGACGTCAAAAAGTGAACAAGAATTCACAAGCCATTGATATGTATGGGCTATTTATGGATGCCATTCGATAGTCATCGGGCTCTCATACGCAGGAAATGGGCGGATGGCGTACAGTTTCGCGCGCTCGGATCCCGTGCGGCAGTCGTCCGGATGGCCGGGCTTGCGCTCGTCGTGCATCGCATTCCCCTATGGCAACCATCGGTTGCTACCACGACGACTCTCGGTCTTCCGGGTTGCCATCGAACTGACTATCCTTGCCCGCATATTCCCCAAAGGACAGGAGACGACACCGTGACGCACAGCGTGATTCCCGCAGGCCTCGCCGACGAAATGATCGAGATCCGGCACCGCATCCATGCCCACCCCGAGCTCGGTTTCGAGGAATTCGCGACGAGCGACCTCGTCGCGGCGCAATTGCAGTCGTGGGGCTACACGGTGCATCGCGGGCTCGGCGGGACGGGCGTCGTCGGGCAGTTGAAGGTCGGCAACGGCACGCAGCGCCTCGGCCTGCGCGCCGACATGGACGCGCTGCCGATCCACGAGTCGACGGGCCTGCCGTACGAGAGCAAGATCGCCGGCAAGATGCACGCGTGCGGCCACGACGGCCACACGGCGATGCTGCTCGCAGCCGCGAAGCATCTCGCGCGCGAGCGCTGCTTCTCGGGCACGCTGAACCTGATTTTCCAGCCGGCGGAGGAAGGGCTCGGCGGCGCGAAGAAGATGCTCGACGAAGGGCTGTTCGAGCAGTTCCCGTGCGACGCGATCTTCGCGATGCACAACATGCCCGGGTTCCCGACGGGCAAGTTCGGTTTCCTGCCGGGGCCGTTCATGGCGTCGTCGGATACGGTGATCGTCGACGTACAGGGCCGTGGCGGCCACGGCGCGGTGCCGCACAAGGCCGTCGACTCGGTGGTCGTCTGTGCGCAAATCGTCATCGCGCTGCAGACGATCGTGTCGCGCAACGTGTCGCCGCTCGACATGGCGATCGTCACGGTCGGCGCGATCCACGCGGGCGAGGCGCCGAACGTGATTCCCGATCGTGCGCAGATGCGCCTGTCGGTGCGCGCGCTGAAGCCGGAGGTGCGCGACCTGCTCGAGACGCGTATCAAGGAAGTCGTGCATGCGCAGGCGGCCGTGTTCGGCGCGACCGCGACGATCGACTACCAGCGCCGCTACCCGGTGCTCGTCAACGATGCGGAGATGACGGCCTTCGCGCGCAACGTCGCACGCGAATGGGTAGGCGACGCGAACCTGATCGACGGGATGGTGCCGCTCACCGGCAGCGAGGATTTCGCGTTCCTGCTCGAGAAGCGGCCCGGCTGCTACCTGATCATCGGCAACGGCGACGGGGAGGGTGGCTGCATGGTGCACAACCCGGGCTACGACTTCAACGATGCGGCGCTGCCGACCGGCGCGTCGTACTGGGTGAAGCTGGCCGAGGCGTTTCTGGTGTGACGGTTGCGGCCCGCGCGCGGCGCCCGCATGGTCCATCGGCATCGCATTGCCCCGGCGGGATCGGGATTTGACGGTCCTTGACATGGCGTTGCAGGGCCGCGTGCTACGCTCCGTTTCGCGTCGGACCGGGCGTCGGCACACGCGGACGGCCCGCACGGCGCGATCCGTTCCGGGCGCCGGCAGCAACGAGAATTCGGCTGCGCCGCTCGCTGAACGAACGGTGTTTTCCGGCCTGCACGGCCGGGCACGCGTCGCTCGACCGCTCACACCCGGGCCCGCACTGCCTCTTGGCCATGGGCGCCGGCCCTGCTCAATCGATACCGCCCCTACGACATGCGAAAACCTATCCTCATCGCGCTGACGGCCTGCGCGTTCGGCTTCCTCCTGACCGGATGCGACGATCAGAAGATGGCCGATGCGGTCAACGCGATCAAGCCGGACAACGTGGCGTTCGGTAGTCTGCAGCGGGGCGTGTCGACGGTCGACGACGTGCTCCGCGCCGCGGGCAAGCCCGAGATGGTCAGGCAGAACGAAGACGGCTCGCAGCGGTACGAGTATCCGCGCGGCCCGTTCGGGACGAGCACGTACATGCTCGACTTCGGGCCGGACGGCAGGCTCATGTCGATCACGCAGGCGCTGAGCGCGGAAAACATCGCGAAGGTCGTGCCGGGGATGACGAAGGACGACGTGCGGCAACTGCTCGGCAAGCCGACGTCGGTCTCGCAATACGCGTTGAGCCACGAAGAAGTCTGGAGCTGGCACTGGGCTGAAGGTGGCGTATCGGGCGACGCGATGTTCAATGCACATTTTTCGCCGGACGGGATCGTGATCCGGACATCGAGATCGGAAGCGCCCGGACGGGAGAAGCCGTGACGGCGGGCTTGCCCGGCCGCGTCATTCCGTCGCCGCAAGTCACCACGCTTCCCCGCTGAACAGCGCCGCCGCCGCATCCGGATTCGACGGCCAGTACATGTGCATGTACGTCGCGACGATCGCGCCGTGGCGATACACGGCTTCGCCACTGCCCGGCGCGCCGTCGGGGCGCGCGGCGTGCGCGATGGGTTCCAGCGGCGTCGCGAGCCGCGAATAATGAAACGTATGTCCGCGCATCGGCCCGGTGCGCGTATCGAGCTGCTGCATGCCGAGCGCCGCGAACCGGCGCTGCATCGTCGCATGGCCCGGCAGCACGCCCAGCATCGGCGTCGTCAGGCCGTCCGCGTCGGTCAGCGATTCACACAGATACACCATCCCCCCGCATTCCGCGACGATCGGCCGGCCGGCCGCCGCATGCGCGCGAATCGTCTGCGCGGCCACGACATTCGCCGCCAGCGTCGCCGCATGCAGTTCCGGATAGCCGCCCGGCAAAAATAGCGCGTCGCAATCGTCGGGCACGGGTTCGTCGGCAAGCGGCGAGAAGCACCGCAGTTCCGCACCGAGCGTATCCAGCAACGCGAGATTCGCCGGATAGACGAACGAAAACGCCGTATCGCGCGCGACCGCGATCCGCTTGCCGGCAAGCGCGCGCGGCAGCGGTGCGGCCAGGTCCGGTTCCGCGAACGCAACAGCCGGCGGCAACTCGGCAAGCGCCGTTTGCGCGAGCACGTCGGCCGCGCGATCGAGCCGCGCGTCGAGGTCGTCGATGTCGTTCGGCTGGTACAGGCCGAGATGCCGCTCCGGCAGCGCGATGCCCGCATCGGCCGGCACGTGCCCAAGCCAGCGCAGGTCGTCGGGCAGCGCCTGTTGCAGCAGTTCCGCGTGCCGCGCCGAGCCGACGCGATTCGCCAGCACGCCGTGAAACGGCAGCCCCGGCCGGAACCGCGCGAGCCCGAACGCGATCGCCGCGAACGTCTGCGCCATCGATTTCGCGGAAATCACCGCGACGACCGGCACGCCGAACGCGGCCGCGAGGTCGGCGCTGCTCGGTGTGCCGTCGAACAGCCCCATCACGCCTTCGATCAGGATCAGGTCGGCCTCGCGCGCGGCGTCGGCCAGCAGCGCGCGGCAGCCGGCCTCGCCGACCATCCCGAGGTCGAGCGCATGTACGGGCGCGCCGCTCGCACGTTCGAGCAGCATCGGATCGAGAAAGTCGGGCCCGGTCTTGAACACGCGCACGCGCCGGCCGAGCCGGCGGTGCAGCCGCGCCAGGCCGGCCGTCACCGACGTCTTGCCCTGGCCCGACGCGGGCGCGCTGACGAACAGCGCGGGGCAGGCCGGCACGCTCAGAACTCCACGCCGCGTTGCGCCTTCACGCCTTGTTCCTTGTACGGATGCTTGACGAGCCGCATTTCGGTGACGAGGTCGGCCGCGTCGATCAGCGCATCGGGCGCGTGCCGCCCGGTCACGACGACGTGCACCGAATCAGGGCGCGCGGCCAGCGTCGCGAGCACTTCGTCGAGCGGCAGGTATTCGTACTTCAGCACTGTGTTCAGTTCGTCGAGGATCACCATCCGGTAGTCGCCGCTCTCGATCATCCGGCGCGCCTCGTCCCAGCCCTTGCGCGCGGTCGCGATGTCGGCGTCGCGGTTCTGCGTGTTCCACGTATAGCCATCGCCCATCGTCACGAAATCGCATTCGGCTACCGCGCCGAGGAAGTCGCGCTCGGACGTGTGCAGTGCGCCCTTGATGAACTGCACGACGCCGAGCCGCATGCCGTGGCCGAGCACGCGCACGGCCATGCCGAACGCGGCCGTGCTCTTGCCCTTGCCATTGCCGGTATTGACGATCAGCAGGCCCTTTTCGTTGACGGCGGCGGCCTGCTTCTTCTCATGGCCGGCACGGCGGCGTTCGGTCATCCGTTGATGGGATTCGGCGTCGGTTTTCATCGGATTGGTCCTGTCGAAAGAAAGCGAAACAAAGGGTTCAGAGCGGGCCGGCGAGCGCGACCGTCACGCCGTCCCGGATCGATTTGGGGCCCAGCAGCCGGCCGTGCGGCGCCGCCAGCTGCGCGCACGGCTCGGCCACGCCCGCGACGCCAAAGCGGGCGAGCGCGGCATCCGACGGGCCGCTTGCGGCCAGTTCCGGGTGGCGCGCGAGCCGTGCCGCGTCGAACGCGACGAGCGGCCAGCCGCGTCGTGCGCACAGCGTGCGCAGCGCGCGGGCACGCGCCTTGTCGGCGAGCGTCGCAACGAGCGCCGGTTCGGCGCCCGGGTACAGGGTCAGCGCCGCGCGGATCGCGGCATCGAGCTGCGCAGCCGTGACGCCCGCGCGGAAACCGACGCCGAGCGCGACGCGCATCATGCGCCGCTGCCGAGCGCGGCACGTACCGCGGGATCGTCGGCGAACGCCGCGACGCGGCCGATTACGACGATGGCTGGCGAGCCGATGCCAGTCGCACCGATGCTTTCGACGAGGGTGTCGAGCGTCGCGAGCACGTGCCGTTGTTCGGGGCGCGTCGCGTTCTCGATCGCCGCGCACGGCGTATCGCCGGGCAGGCCGCCTTCTCGCAGCGCGGCTGCAATCGTGTCGAGGCGGCGAATGCCCATGTAGATGACGATCGTCATGCGCGTGGCCGCGAGCGCGCGCCAGTCGGGTTCGCCGGCGCCCGCGCCGTGGCCCGTGACGAAGATCACGCCCTGGGCGTCGCCGCGTTGCGTGACCGGAATGCCGAGCGCGGCCGGCGCGGCGATGCCCGCGGTGACGCCGTTCACGACCTCGACCGGGAATCCCGCCGCGCCGAGTGCGGCCAGTTCCTCGCCGCCGCGGCCGAACACGAACGGATCGCCGCCCTTGAGCCGCGCGACGCTGCGGCCCGCGCGCAGATGCGCGAGCATCGCGGCGACGATCGTCTCCTGCGGCGTCGATGCATGGCCGCCACGCTTGCCGACGTGCTCGATCTGCGCATCGGCACGCGCATGGCGCAACACGTCGGGATTCACGAGATCGTCGACGAGCAGCACGTCCGCCGCGCCGATCGCACGGACGGCCTTGAGCGTCAGCAGGTCGGCGTCGCCGGGGCCGGCGCCGATGAGCCAGGCGCGGCTCATCGGGCGCGGCACGGTGCGCACCGTGTCGAAACAGTGGAACAGGGCAGGCGGGCGGCACGGCGGCGGCCAGCAGACAGGAAACGCATGACGGATCGAACGAAGCCCGCGCGGCCGCGGGCGGAATGCGCACCCCATCCGTCCCCCGCGGATCGGGCGTTCGGCGAGCCTCGGGCTCGCCCCTTGCGTCGGCCGGTATCCGGGCTGGCCGCTTGCCAGGCCGCGGCCTTCCCGCCCGGCTGAAGGGCAGTGGCATCGTGGGCGGCCTGGGCGCGTGCGCGGGGAAGCGCGTCGCGCGGGCGGCGTACCGTTGCGGGGACAGCACAGGCCGGGCGGTGGTCCGCCTCCTGTTTCCCGTTTAACTGCAGGCGCGGAATACGCATGCGAGCACCGAACGCGGCGCATACGATAGCACAGCGATCCACCCGCGCGAACCACTGCGCACGGCGTTCGGCCACGTGCGCCGGCCATCCGGAACCGGGCCCGGTGGCCCGCTCCGCCTTGACGCTCCCCGCCTGCGCCGCCTACACTCGCACGCGTTTTGGTGCTCGCGCGCGCCGCTCCGGCGCGCGCAGTTAAACGGGAAACAGGGAGCCTGCCTGCGCCGCAGTCGAGCCAACCTGTGCTGCCCCCGCAACGGTAAGCGAACGCGTCGCGCGAGAAGCGCCACGCAACGCCGCTTCGCCGCATGCCGCGCGCATGCGGACGACCGCCACTGGATGCCGCGTGCATCCGGGAAGGCGAAGCGGTGTGTTCGTCAGCCCGGATACCGGCCTAAACGTTGGGGTTCAGCGCCGCGGGGAGGCGGCGCATCGTCCACGGCCGCAGCAGGCCCGACGCCCGCGTGTTGCCCGCTTCCTCCGCCGATCCGCCGTCGCGCCAACCCGCGCCGGCCGGCGTGGCGAACGGCAGGCGGCGCGCACCGGGCCGGCGGCAGCCGTGTTGGCATTCACGATGTCGACCGTTCGCAAGGAAGCACCATGTCCGCTTCGTCGTTCCGCCCGTCCCGCGACTGTCCGTCCGGATCGCGCGGCGGCATGCCCGCGATCCGCCAGATGAACTGCCACGCCGCCATCGACGCGACGATCCCGGGCTGATTCCATTTTCGACACAGGACCTACCATGACCATGCGCAAGCTTCCCGTCACGATCGTCACGGGCTTTCTCGGCAGCGGCAAGACGACGCTGATGCGCCACATCCTGCAGCACGCCGAAGGCCGCCGCATCGCGGTGATCGTCAACGAATTCGGCGAGCTCGGCATCGACGGCGAAATCCTCAAGGGCTGCGGCATCGGCTGCGAGGATGCCGAGGGGGCGCAGGGCGAAGCGTCGGGCCAGCTTTACGAACTCGCGAACGGCTGCCTGTGCTGCACCGTGCAGGAAGAGTTCTATCCGGTGATGGAAGCGCTCGTCGAGCGGCGTGCGGACATCGACCACGTGCTGATCGAAACCTCGGGCCTCGCGCTGCCGAAGCCGCTCGTGCAGGCGTTCAACTGGCCGACGATCCGCAACAGCTTCACGGTCGACGCGGTCGTGACCGTGGTCGACGGGCCGGCCGCCGCGAGTGGCCAGTTCGCGGAAAACCCGCAGGCCGTCGACGCGCAGCGCCGCGCCGATCCGAACCTCGATCATGAATCGCCGCTGCACGAGCTGTTCGCCGATCAACTGTCGTCCGCCGATCTCGTGATCGTGAACAAGGCCGATCTCGTCGGCGACGCAGCGTTCGCGCAGATCGAAACCGCGATTCGCGACGAAATCCCGCCGCAGGTGAAGATCGTGCGCGCGACGCGCGGCGAGCTCGATCTCGCGATGCTGCTCGGTCTCGAATCGGCATCGGAAGAAACGATCCACCTGCGTCACGACCATCACGGCTCGGCCGACGACGGCGATCACGATCACCATCACGACGATTTCGACTCGGTCGTCGTGTCGGGCGACGCCGGCACGCGCGAAGCGACGATCGCCGCGCTGCAGCGTGTCGTCGAAGCGCACACGATCTATCGCGCGAAAGGCTTCGCCGCGCTGCCCGGCGCGCCGATGCGCCTCGTGATCCAGGGCGTCGGCCGCCGCTTCGACAGCTATTTCGACCGTCGCTGGCAGGACGGCGAAACGCGCGCGAGCCGCTTCGTGCTGATCGGCGAGGATCTCGACGCGGCCGCGCTGCAACGCGCGTTCGACGCCGCGTGCGCGGCCGAGCCGCAACAGGCGTAACACACGATGCATTTGCTGCGCACCACGCCGGGCGGCTTCGTCGACGACACGCAGGGCGTCGTCCGGATCGACCAGCAGCCGGCCGACATCGTGATCCTGAGCTCGGCCGACACGACACTGTCGCTGCTGGCGAGCGTCGTGCCGCACCTGCCGGCCGGCTTCCCGAGCGTGCGGCTCGCGAACGTCACGTTCCTGCGGCAGCCGGCGTCGGTCGACTTCTACGTCGACGACGTGCTGCAGCATGCGAAGTCGGTCGTGATCGATCATCTCGGCGGCGAGGCGTACTGGCCGTACGGAATCGAGCAGGCCGTGTCGCTCGCGTCGAAACGCAAGCAGCAGCTCGCGATGTTCTCGGGCGACCTGCAGGAAGACCCGAACCTCGTCGCGAAGAGCACGGTCGCGCCCGACCTGTGCCGGCTGTGGTGGCGCTACCTGCGTGAAGGCGGCGTGCACAACGCCGAGGCGCTGCTGCGCAGCATTGCATTCCATACGCTCGGGTTCGGCGAAGAGCCCGAACTGCCGCGCCCGCTGCCGGCCGCCGCGCTGTATCACCCGGCGCGCGACCGCGCGAGCGTCGACGACTGGCGGTCGCGCTGGACGCCCGGCGCGCCCGTCGTCGCGATCCTGTTCTATCGCGCGCACTGGCAGGCCGCGAACACGGCCGTGTTCGACGCGCTGGCCGATACGCTCATCGACGAAGGGCTGAATCCGCTGCCGATCGCGGTCACGTCGCTGAAGGACGCGGTGAGCCGCGAAGTCATCACGCAGCTCTGCGACACGCACGACGCCGCGCTTGTGCTGAACACGACCGCGTTCGCGGCCGGCGCGATCGACAGCCCCGAGCACGACGTGCTCGCCGGCGACGCGCCGGTCCTGCAGGTGATCCTGTCCGGCGGCAATCGCGACGCGTGGGTGGCCGACAACCAGGGCCTGCATGCGCGCGATATCGCGATGCACATCGCGCTGCCCGAGGTCGACGGGCGCATCGTCACGCGCGCGGTGAGCTTCAAGGGGCTCGCGTACCGCTGCCCGCATACCGAGGTCGACGTCGTGCGCTACCAGCCGGACGCCGAGCGGATCGCGTTCGTCGCGGCGCTTGCGCGCGGCTGGTGCCGGCTGCGCACGCGCGACAACGCCGACAAGCGCGTCGCGCTGATTCTCGCGAACTATCCGCAAAGCGAAGGTCGGATCGGCAACGGCGTCGGGCTCGACACGCCGGCGTCCGCGCTGCGCGTGCTCGCGGCGCTGCGCGACGCGGGCTACGCGGTGGCCGACCTGCCGCCCGACGGTGACGCGCTGATCGCGCGGCTCACCGAAGGCGTGACCAACGACGCGGCCGTGCATGCGTTGCGCCCCGCCTTCCAGAGCTTCCCGCTGGCCGACTACGTCGCCCGTTTCGCGCGGCTGCCGGCGGCCGTGCGCGACGCGCTGAACGAGCGCTGGGGCCCGCCTGAAGCCGATCCGACGCTGCGGCAAGGGCGCTTCACGATCGCCGGCTGGCGCGCGGGCAACGTGTTCGTCGGCATCCAGCCGTCGCGCTCGCGCGGCGAGAACGACTACGCGAGCTACCACGACGCGGATCTCGTGCCGCCGCACGCGTATCTCGCGTTCTATTTCTGGCTGCGCGACGCCTATCGCATCGACGCGGTGATCCACCTCGGCAAGCACGGCAACCTGGAATGGCTGCCGGGCAAGAGCGTCGCGCTGTCCGACGCGTGCTGGCCCGACCTGACGCTCGGGCCGCTGCCGCACCTGTATCCGTTCATTGTCAACGATCCGGGCGAGGGCAGCCAGGCGAAGCGTCGCGCGCAGGCGGTGATCATCGATCACCTGATGCCGCCGCTCACGCGCGCGGAAAACTACGGCCCGCTGCAGGATCTCGAGCGGCAGGTCGACGAATACTACGAAGCGCTGATGGTCGATGCGCGGCGCGCGAAGCTGCTGCGCAAGACGATCCTCGCGACGATCGCCGAACACCGATTGCACGACGAACTGAGCGTGTCGCCGCCACGCGATACGGGCGACGAGGATGCGCTGCTCACGCGCGTCGACGCGTGGCTGTGCGAACTGAAGGAAGCGCAGATTCGCGACGGACTGCACGTGTTCGGCGTATCGCCGGCCGAGCGCCAGCGGCGCGACACGCTGCTCGCGCTCGCGCGCTTTCCGGTCGGCGACGGCAAGGGAGCACGCGCAGGACTGATCGGCGCGCTCGCGCGCGATCTCGCACTCGGCGATGACTTCGATCCGCTCGCGGCCGACTGGGCCGCGCCGTGGGTCGGCCCGCGCCCGGCGATCCTGCAGGCGCTCGACGCATCGCCGTGGCGCCATGCGGGCGATACGCGCGAGCGGCTCGAACGGCTTGCGCAGCAGTGGCTGGACGGACTGTGCGCAGCCGACGGCGGTAACGCAGGTACCGATGCGACGCCTCCCGGCGACTGGCCGCACACGCTCGCCGTGATCGAGCGTGTCCGTGAGATGCTGCTGCCCGCGCTCGACGCGTGTGGCGGCGAGGAAATGCGTCAGCTGCTGCGCGGGCTCGACGGCCGCTTCGTGCCGCCGGGGCCGAGCGGCTCGCCGTCGCGCGGCCGCCCCGACGTGCTGCCGACCGGTCGCAATTTCTACTCGGTCGACACGCGCGCGGTACCGACGCAGGCGGCGTGGTCGCTCGGCCTGAAATCCGCACAGCAACTGATCGAACGCCATCTGCAGGATCATGGCGACTATCCGCGCGCGATCGGCCTGTCGGTCTGGGGCACGGCGACGATGCGCACGGGCGGCGATGACATCGCGCAGGCGTTCGCGCTGCTCGGCGTGCGGCCGAAATGGGCGCACGGCAGCCACCGCGTGACCGACTTCGAGATCCTGCCGATCGAGATCTTCGACCGGCCGCGCATCGACGTGACGCTGCGCGTGTCGGGCTTCTTCCGAGACGCGTTCCCGAACCTGATGCACCTGTTCGACGCGGCCGTGCAGGCGGTGGCCGCACTCGACGAGCCCGAGGAGCTGAACCCGATCCGCGCGCGCATCGAGCGCGAGCGCGCGAAGTGGGTCGCGCAGGGCGTGGCACCGGACGAAGCGCGGCGCCGCGCCGGCTGGCGTGTGTTCGGCGCACGGCCGGGCAGCTACGGCGCGGGCTTGCAGGACCTGATCGACCAGCGCCGCTGGCAGACCGACGCCGATCTCGCCGATGCCTACCGCCAGTGGGGCGGCCATGCGTATGCGCAGAACAGCGCGGGCGACGCGGCGGCCGACGTGTTCGGCGAGCGGCTCGCGACGATCGACGTCGTCGTGCAGAACCAGGACAGCCGCGAACACGACATCCTCGATTCGAACGACTACTACCAGTTCCAGGGCGGGATGACCGCAGCCGTGCGGCATCTGTCCGGTCAGCAGCCGAGCATCTACCACGGCGACCACGCGAACCCGGTCGCGCCGAAGATGCGCACGCTGCGCGAGGAAATTGCGCGCGTGATCCGCTCGCGAGTCGTCAACCCGAAATGGCTCGATGGCGTGAAGCGCCATGGTTACAAGGGCGCGGCCGAGATGGCCGCGACCGTCGACTACCTGTACGGCTATGACGCGACCGCGCGCGTGCTGTCCGACCACCAGTACGCGCTCGTCGCCGACGCGTACCTGTTCGACGACGCCACCCGCGCGTTCCTCGAACGGCACAATCCGAAGGCGCTGCACGGCATCTGCGAACGCTTCGTCGAGGCGATGCTGCGAGGCCTGTGGCAGCATCCGGGCGACTATCGCGAACGGATCGAAGCGGTCTGGCTCGCGAGCGAACAACTCCAGGAAGGGGGACGGCGATGACCGATCCGACGCTGCACCGCGCCCGCGCGGTGTTTCCGTTTGCGGCGCTCGTTGCGCAGGACGCATTGCAGCAGGCGCTGCTGCTCGCCGCGATCGACCCGTCGCTCGGCGGCGTGCTCGTCAGCGGGCCGCGCGGCACCGCGAAGTCGACCGCGGCGCGCGGCCTCGCGGAGCTGTTGCCCGAAGGGCAGTTCGTCACGCTGCCGCTGTCGGCGAGCGACGAGCAGGTGACCGGTACGCTCGATCTCGCGCATGCCCTCGCTGAAAATGGCGTGCGCTTCCGGCCGGGCCTGCTCGCGAGGGCGCATCTCGGCGTGCTGTATGTCGACGAAGTGAACCTGCTCGCCGACGGGCTCGTCGATACGCTGCTCGATGTCGCCGCGAGCGGCGTGAACATCGTCGAGCGCGATGGCGTGTCGCACGCGCACGATGCGCGCTTCGTGCTGATCGGGACGATGAATCCGGAGGAGGGCGAGCTGCGTCCGCAGTTGCTCGACCGCTTCGGGTTGATGGTCGAACTGGAGAATTGCTTCGACGCCGCACAGCGCGAGCGGATCGTGAAGGCGCGGCTCGCGTTCGATCTCGATCCGGACGCGTTCCGCGCAGGCCATGTATCCGCACAGCGCGAACTCGGCGACCGGATTCACGCGGCGCGTGCACGGCTGGCGGCGCTCGATTTCGACGATGCCGTCCATGCGCGCGTCAGCGCGCTGTGCATCGACGCGGCCGTTGACGGGCTGCGTGCCGATCTCGTGATGCTGCGCGCGGCGCGCGCGCTCGCCGCACTGGAGCAGGCCGATGCGGTGACGGTGTCGCATGTGGAGCGCGTGGCCGACGCGGTGCTGCGGCACCGGCGTCATGCGGGGACGCCGCCATCGTCCCGAGCGCCGCAGAAAAACGACGAACGCGACGGTCACACGCCGCCCGATGCGCGCGAGCGCCCCGACGATCCATCGGGCGCCGCGCAGAACGATGCCGCGGCAGCGCAGGGCGACTGGGGCTACCTGCCGCCCGAACCGGCCGGGCTGCACGACGTGAAAGGCGTGGTGCCGCTGCCGCTAAAAAAGCGCTGAGCCATCGAGCCGGCGCCGCTGCGAACACCGTTCGCGGTCCTCGATGGCAATCAGGCGCAGCCGCGCGCGTGCCGGGCACGGCACGTGCCGGCACCACCGTTGCATGGCCGGCAACGCTTGCCGGGAAACGCGGCGGCCCGCTGCATCGCGGCCATCTGCGCTTCCGGAAACGGGCCGGCACGCCGGACGCACTGCATTGCTTCGTGCTCGATTGTTCGGCGTCGATGCTGTCGCACGAGCGGCTCGCACTGGCGAAGGGGCTGATCGTCGCGTATTTCGACCAGGCCGCGCGCGACCGTGTCGAAACCGCGCTGATCTGTTTCGGCGGCAATGGCGCCGCGCGCCGCTTCGGCCCGGCCGTGCCGCGCTGGTGGAATGCGCGCTGGCTCGAACCCGTCGAAGGTGGCGGCGGCACGCCGCTCGCGGACGGCATCGCGGCCGCCGCGCAATTGCTCGCGCGCGCGGCGCGGCGCGAGCCCGGCAAGCAGCGCTGGCTGTGGGTGCTGTCCGACGGACGCACGCGCGAGATACCCGCGAAACCCGCGGCGGCCGATCACGTCGTGTTCGTCGACTTCGACGATGCGGCCGTGCGGATCGGGCAGGGCGCGCGGCTGGCCGCGGCCTGGGGCGCGCAGTGGGTGACGGCCGACGCGCTGTACACGGGCCGCGCCGGCTGATGGGCGGCCAGCGGTGCGTTATGATCGCCGCTTCTGCTGCTCTCTGGAAACACCCGCCATGCAAGTACTGGTCGATGCCGACGCGTGTCCGGCCGTCATCAAGGACATGCTGTTTCGCGCCGCGCGTCGTGCCGAAATCTGTGTGACGCTGGTCGCGAACCAGTTTCTGCGCACGCCGCCGTCGCCGTTCATCAAGGCTGTGCAGGTGCCGGCCGGCTTCGACGTGGCCGATGCGCGCATTGTCGAGCTGGTGGAAGCGGGGGATCTCGTGATCACCGCCGACATCCCGCTGGCCGCCGCCGTGCTCGACAAGGGCGCGCATGCGCTCGACCCGCGCGGCAACTGGTTCAGCCGCGAGAACATCGAGGAACGCCTGTCGACGCGCGCGATGATGGATCAGTTGCGCAGCGCGGGCATCGACACGGGCGGGCCGGCGCCATTCAGCGCACGCGACGGCAAGGCGTTCGCCTCGCAGCTCGACCGGTTCCTGGCGCGACACGGCAAGCCCTGAGGGTGCGTTGCGCCAGCCGCGTGCGGCGATCATCCTGCGTGGATGCGTGGACGAACACCTGCACGGACCATGCGTCACATCACCGGATCCGCATTTAATCGCGCTCATCGCTCAGGCCGGGATGCAGGTTCGCGCCGACACTGCTATCGTGGCGCAAACCACAACACAGGAGCGCACGCGTGTCACCGACTCAACTTCTCGTTCCGACCTTCACCCAGATGCTGCGCGCGCAGACCGCGTGGCTCGACAAGGCCGTCGCACACCGGCAGGCCGCGGGCGACGCGCCCGACGCGGCGATGTCGCTGAAGCTGGCACCCGACATGTATCCGCTTGCCGCACAGGTGCGCTTCTCGTGCTTCCAGGCGATGGAGCCCGTCCACCGGCTGCGTGGCGAACCGTTGCCGGCTGCGCTGCTGGCCTTGCGCGAAGCGGGATGGAATGCCGATGCGCAGCCCGGCACGCTGGCCGACGCGCAGGCGATCATCGCCGGCACGCTCGCCTTTCTCGACGAACTCGCGCCGGATGCGCTCGATGGCGGTGCCTCGCTGCCGATCGCGCTCGAAATGCCGAACGGGATCGCGTTCGACATGACGGGCGAACAGTACGCGCGCGACTGGGCGCTGCCGCAGTTCTACTTCCACGCGATCGCCGCGTACGCGATCCTGCGCCACCACGGCGTCGAACTCGGCAAGGCCGACTACGTGCCGCACATGCTCGCGTACGTCCGGCCGGGCACGATTCCGCAGGGGTGAGCCGGCAGGCGCCGGGCACCGTCGAAACGACATGACGCGGGCACTTTTCATCTGCAGCCGCAACCGGCTGCGCAGCCCGACGGCCGAAGCGGTATTCGCCGCGTGGCCGGGTGTCGACACCGACTCGGCGGGCCTCGCGCCCGATGCGGACACGCGCGTGTCCGCCGAGCAGCTCGACTGGGCCGACGTCGTGTTCGTGATGGAGCGGGCGCACAAGGCGAGGCTGGCGGCGCAATTCGGCGCGCAGGTACGGCACAAGAAGATCGTGTGCCTCGACATTCCAGACCGTTACGCGACCATGCAGCCCGAACTCGTCACGTTGCTCGAGCGCAAGGCCGGCCCGTTCCTGCGCGGGTGACCGGCACGGGCGAGGTGGACGTCAGCGCAGCCGGCCGTTCGCGATCGCCGAAAAACCGTCGAGCCGCAGCAACTCGATGATCTTGCGCGTCGGCACGCTTGCACGCAGCGTGTCGAGGCGGTCGTCGGTGAACCACTTGCAGCGGGCGATCTCGTTGCTCGCGCGCGGCGTCAGGTGCGCCGGCACGTCGGCCACGAACACGTGATGGAGCTTCGTCAGCCCGCCGAACTGCACCGCGTAATCGAGCGCGAGCCCCTCCAGCCGCGTTTCCTCGGCGAGCTCCCGCAGTGCCGCATCGAGCGGCGTCTCGCCACGCCGGATCGTGCCGCCCGGCAGCGACCAGCGCGACGCGGTGCGGGCGACCAGCAGCACGCTGCTGCGCTGACGGCACACGATCGTGGCGCGTTCCTTGATGACGGCGAGTGTGTCCGGCCCGGTACTCATGTTCGGCAAAACAGGTGCTGAATCGTGGAGAAAATGCGCGTCGGCGGCGCGTCATTCGGCAGCCGGCCGCGACGGCGTACAGGCAGCCGCAACGATGCTACCGGCGGTTCGTGACAGTTCCGTGCACGGCGCTGCAGGACCGCTGACGCATCACGCGTGCGTATAGATCCCGTTGCGCGTCGGCTTCACGTGGCTCGGATGGCGGCGCTTGTGAACGGCACGCCGATGGTGGGACGGCGGCGGCGTGACGTGCCGGCGCGCGGGCGCGGGCCGTGCGGTCGGCGCTGCGCCCGGCATCCCGGTCTGTCCTTCGCCGAAATGGAACGTCTGGGTTTGCGCATGTCCGACGCCCAGCGTCGACGCCAGCATGAAGGCCGCCAGCAGCATCCGTTTCATGAATAATCCGCCTTATTTTTTCGAGATGAAGGTTTCCGCCAGCTTAGCGAAAGGCGGGGCGCTACCGCAACCGGCCCGTGTTCGGGGTCGCCCCCACTTGCGCGCGGCGGCGTCATCCGCCCGGACTCAGGGTGCCGCCGGGGTTGACAACATAATTCCTGAGTGTGAATATAAATTCACACACAAGAATTATTTGCCCAATCCGGAAGGTCGCGCCGCAGGCGCCGGGCCGCCGGAGCCGGCAGTCCGATCAACCGGAACCAGGAGCGGGACGCATGGCGGAACACGAGCAGCAGGGCGCGCTGGCGGGATTGCGCATCATCGATCTGTCGCGGGTGCTGGGCGGCCCGTATGCGACGCAGATCCTGGCCGACCACGGCGCGGAGGTGATCAAGGTCGAACCGCCGTCCGGCGACGAAACGCGCACCTGGGGCCCGCCGTTCGACGGCGATACCGCGTCGTACTTCCTCGGCGTGAACCGCAACAAGCTCGGCATTGCGCTCGACCTGACGCAGGCCGCCGACCGCGAGCGGCTGCTCGGCCTGCTCGAACATGCGGACGCCATCGTCGAGAACTTCAAGATCGGCACGATGGAGCGCTGGGGGCTCGGCTTCGACGCGCTGCACGCGCGCTTTCCGCGCCTCGTCCATTGCCGGGTATCGGGCTTCGGCGCGGACGGCCCGCTCGGCGGGCTGCCCGGCTACGACGCGGCCGTGCAGGCGCTCGCGGGGCTGATGAGCGTCAATGGCGAAGCCGGCGGCGCGCCGCTGCGGGTCGGCGTGCCGATCGTCGATCTCGTCACCGGGCTGAATGCGGCGCTCGGCGTGCTGATGGCGCTGCGTGAGCGCGACGCGAGCGGCCGCGGCCAGTTCGTCGAATCGACGCTGTTCGACTGCGCGCTGTCGATCCTGCATCCGCATACGCCGAACTTCTTCCATTCGGGGAATGCCCCCGTGCGCACCGGCAACGCGCATCCGAACATCACGCCGTACGACAGCTTTCCGACGGCGAGCGTCGACATCTTTCTGGCGGTGGGCAACAACGGGCAGTTCGCGGGGCTGTGCGACGTGCTCGGCACGCGCGACTGGCTCGACGATCCGCGCTTCGCGGACAACCGCGCGCGCAGCGCGAATCGCGCCGCGCTGCGCACGCTGCTCGAGACGGCGCTGGCCGGACACGACGGCGCGGCACTCGCCGAGCAGCTGATGCGCCGCGGCGTGCCGTGCGCGCCGGTGCTCGGGCTCGATGCCGCGCTCGACCATCCGCATGTCGCGCATCGGGAGATGAAAGTCGAACTGGGCCGGCATCGCGGCATCGCGTCGCCGATCAAGCTCGGCCGTACGCCGGCCACGTACCGGCGGCCGCCGCCTGCGCTGAACGAGCACGCGGCGCAGGTGTTCGCCGACGCAGACAACCACGACCACGACACACACCGGGACTGACCGGCATCGCGGCCGCCGGCCGTGCCGCGCGCCCGATGGCGCCGCACGGCCAAGCGTACCGCACGCCCCTTCGAACCCCACGCCGCGCCCCGCACGGGCGCACCGGCTGAAGAGGAGACGCATCATGCTTGCATGGATCGGCGCGATCGCCATCGTCGCGCTGTTCAGCCTGATCATCACGAAGCGGCTGTCGCCGCTCGTTGCGCTGATCGTCGTGCCGGTGGCCGCGTCGCTCGCGGCCGGTTTCGGGCTTGCGACCGGCAAGTTCATCGTGCACGGCGTCCAGAACATCGGCCCGATCGCCGGGATGTTCGTTTTTGCGATTCTTTTTTTCGGAATCCTCACGGATGCCGGCATGCTCGACCCGATCATCGCGGGCGTGCTGCGCGTGATCGGCTGCCATCCGCCGCGGATCGTGATGGGCTCGGCGCTGCTCGCGCTGCTGATTCATCTCGACGGCTCGGGCGCCGTCACGTTTCTCGTCACGCTGCCCGCGATGATGCCGCTCTATACGCGGCTCGGGATGGATCGCCGCATCCTCGCGTGCGTCGCATCGATGGCGGCCGGCGTCAATTTCCTGCCGTGGGTCGGGCCGATGCTGCGCGCGTCGGCGGCGCTGCATATTCCCGGTTCCGCGATCTTCATGCCGATGATTCCGGTGCAGATCGTCGGGCTCGTGTTCGTGTTCGGCACCGCATACGTGCTCGGCGTGCGCGAGGCGAAGCGGCTCGGGCTCGATCGTGCCGGTGCGGCGTCGCTCGCGATCGCGCCGCGCGCGCTGACCGATGCCGAACGCGCGTTGCGCCGGCCGGAGCGCTTCCGGATCAATCTCGTGCTGACGCTCGTCGTGCTCGTCACGCTCGTGTCCGGCATCGTCGACCCGATGGTGATGTTCATGCTCGGCACGGTCGCCGCGCTCGTGATCAATTACCCGGACGTGCAGGCCCAGCGCGAGCGGATCGACGCGCATGCCAAGGCCGCGCTGATGATGGCGAGCGTGCTGCTCGCGGCCGGCGCGTTCACCGGCATCATGTCCGGCACCGGGATGCTGAAGGCGATGGCGGACGTGGTCGTCGCGCACGTGCCGGTCGAGCACGCGCGCCACATGCCGTTCGTGCTCGGGCTGCTGTCGATGCCGCTCAGCCTGCTGTTCGACCCCGATTCGTTCTACTTCGGCGTGCTGCCGGTGCTCGCGGAAAGCGCGAAGCTGCTGGGCGTGTCGCCGATCCAGATGGCACAGGCCGCGCTGCTCGGCCAGATGACGACGGGTTTCCCGGTGAGCCCGCTCACGCCTGCGACGTTCCTGATCGTCGGCCTGACCGGTGTCGAGCTCGCCGAGCACCAGAAATTCACGATTCCGTTCCTGTTTGCCGCCACGGTGCTGATGGTGTTCGCCGCCGTGATCGTCGGGGTATTTCCGTTGTGAGCGGCCCAGGCCTGCCGCTTCGTGCCGGCGCACCCCGCGAGGGGACGTCGGTCGGCGCGGAAACCCTGGCGCCGCCTGGCGTTTCCTTGAGAGCGGCGCGGCCGCTCCGCTTTTTCCGGGAGAGCATTCCATGCAGTTTGACCTGACCGATGACCAGCGCGCGATCGAAAGCGCGATCGAGAAAATCTGCGCGCGCTTTGGCGACGACTACTGGCTCGAACGCGATCGCGCGGGCGGGTTTCCGGCCGATTTCCACGCGGCGCTCGCCGAGGCCGGCTGGCTCGGCATCGCGATGGATCCGGCTTACGGCGGTGCCGGGCTCGGGATGACCGAGGCCGCGCTGATGATGCGCACGATCAGCGCATCGGGTGCCGGCCTGTCCGGTGCGTCGGCCGTCCACATGAACATCTTCGGGCTGAATCCGGTGCAGGTATTCGGCAACGATGCGCAGAAGGCGCGCTTCCTGCCGCCGCTGATCGCCGGGCGCGACAAGGCGTGCTTCGCGGTGACGGAACCCGACGCGGGGCTCGACACCACGCACCTGACCACGCAGGCACGCCGCGACGGTGACCACTACGTGCTGAGCGGGCGCAAGATCTGGATCTCGACCGCGCAGGTCGCGAACAAGATGCTGATCATCGCGCGCACGACGCCGCTCGACCAGGTCGCGAAGCCGACCGACGGGCTGAGCCTGTTCTATACGGATCTCGACCGGTCTCGCGTCGAGGTGCGCGAGATCGAGAAGATGGGCCGCAAGGCGGTCGATTCGAACATGCTGTTCATCGACAACCTGCGCGTGCCGGAAGGCGACCTGATCGGTCACGAAGGCGACGGCTTCCGCTATTTGCTGCACGGGCTGAATCCCGAGCGGATCCTGATCGCCGCGGAGGCGATCGGGCTCGGGCAGGCCGCGCTGCGCCGCGCGACGCAGTACGCGTGCGAGCGCGTCGTGTTCGGCCGGCCGATCGGGCAGAACCAGTCGATCCAGCATCCGCTCGCGCTGGCGTGGATGCAGCTCGAGGCCGCGTGGCTGATGGTGATGAAGGCCGCGACGCGCTACGACGCGGGGCAGTCGTGCGGCGCGGAAGCGAACGCCGCGAAATACCTCGGCGCGGAAGCCGCGTTCCACGCATGTCAGACGGCGGTCGCGACGCACGGCGGGATGGGCTACGCGAAGGAATACCATGTCGAGCGCTACCTGCGCGAGTGTATGATTCCGAGGCTCGCGCCCGTGAGCCCGCAACTGATCCTGTGCTACATCGCAGAGAAGGTGCTCGGGCTGCCGAAGTCGTACTGACCGGTCCGACCCGGCGGCCGGCCCGGTGCGCGGTTTCCCGTTCCGAATCAAGCGCTCGTCATGGACGTCAAACTCGTTGCCCGCACGCTCGACCTGTTCGAGCTGTTCGCCGCCGAACGGCGGCCGCTGCCGCTCACCGAACTCGCGCGCCTGCTCAATGTGCCGGCGTCGAGCTGCCTCGCGATGGCGCGCACGCTCGTGAGCCGCGGCTACCTGTACGAAGTGCGCAAGCGCGGCGGCTACTACCCGACGCGCCGCCTGCAGACGATCGCCGCCGCGATCGACGCGACCGATCCGGTCGTCGACATCGTCCATCCGCATCTGGTCGCGCTGCGCGACGCGAGCCGCGAGACGGCCGTGCTCGGCAAGATCCAGGGCGTGTCGATCACGTACCTCGACGTCGTCGAATCGGAGCAGGCGATCCGCTATACGCGTGCGCCCGGCGAGCTGCGCCCGCTGCATGCGAACTCGATCGGCAAGGCGATTTTCGCGGAACTGGCCGGCGATGCGCAGCAGGTGCTCGGCGCGCAGTTGCCGTTCGAGCGCTTCACTGCTTCGACCGTGGCAGACCTGCCCGCGCTCGTCGCGCAAACCGCCGGGTTTCGCGAACTCGGCTGGGCCGAGAACTTCGGCGAGAGCGCGCCCGAGCTGTCGGCGATCGCGGTCGCGCTGACGCTCGACGGCGACTGGTACGGGTTGTCGGTGGTCGGGCCGACCGAGCGGATCCGCCAGCATCGCGATACGCATGCGGCGCTGCTCGTCGATGCGAAGGCCAGGCTGCTGGCCGAACACGCGCGCGGCTGACGGCGGGCAGGGCGCGCCGGCCTGCGAGCCGTCCGCCGGCGATCCGGTCGCGATCGTCGTGAACGGCCCCTGACGCGCTGGCCTAGCGACGGCCGCTCCGCGGCATCACGACTTCACCCACACACCGCCCGCACTCGGGTTGTCGCCTTGCGTCCACCATTTCGCGCAGTATTTCGCGCCCTGGTACATCACGCAGGTGCCGCCTGAATATCCGGTGGTCGCCGACCACGTGGCGGTGCCGCCACCGACCGCCTTCCACACGGCAGCCTGGCCGGGCACGTCGCCCTGTGTCCACCATTGCGCCTGATACGTGGTGCCCTGGTAGGTGACCGTCGCGCCGGCCGTATAGACCTGGCCGGCCGCCCAGGGTGCGCCCGGCTGCGGCGTGCCGCCGTTTGAGCCGCCGCCGTAGTTCGGATCCTGCGTGACGCCCGTTCCCCACTTGCCGTCGAGCTGCTTGAAGATCGTCGCGAACGCGTACGGCTGCTGCGCGACGCCCGAGCAGGTCGGCGACGCATAGGTGCCGCCGGACGGGCACGCCTGATCGCGGCCGACCGACCAGTTGCCGAAGAAGCCGTAGCCGTTGGCGACCGCCGCGTTCAGCACGCTCTGCGCATTCGCGAGCGTGAAGGTTTCGCCCTGCACGTCGTTCACGCCGATCATCGGCGTGACGCCGACCATCTGCCAGAGCTGGGCATTGGTCTTCGGCTGGCCGGCCGACTTGAAGGACGTATCGAGTTGCGAATAGAGCGCCTGCGCGGCGCTGATCGCGGCCGCGCCCATGTCGAGATTCGCGGGGCCGTAGTCCATCGCCATCACGTTCACCGCATCGAACACGGTCTGGTTCGAAATCGCCGCATTGACGATGTTCAGGCCGTCCTGCGTAAGCCCGGTCGGCATCGTCGGCAGCGTCAGCGTCACGTGCAGCGGCTTGCCTTTCGCCGCATAGCTCGCCTGCAATTGCGTGACCGCCTGGAAGTTGCGCGCGACAGCGGCCGTGTCGAGTTGCGACACGCCTTCGATGTCGAAGTCGATGTGCGTGAGGCCGTACGTGTCGATCACGGTCTGGTACGCGCTTGCCAGCGCGGGGACCGTCGAGCACGCCTGCATCAGCGGGGTGCCGTTCGCGCCGCCGAACGACACGGCGACTTCGCCGCCTTTCGCGCGATAACTCGCGATCGACGTCGACAGCGCGGTCAGCAGGCCTCCGCTCGCGCCATTGCCGATCGGCTGCACGCCGCCCCACGAGGGCGTACAGCCGCTGCCCGCGACCACGAACGCGAGCGTGAATTGCTGGATGCCTTGCCGGACGCCGATCTGGTCGACGAGCGGCGTCGGATAGAGCGTCACGTCGACATAGGGCGCATAGACGCCGGCGCCCTGGGACACGCTCGCGACGGCGAGCAGGCAACCCGCGGCAAGCGCGCGCGGAATGAAACACGGCAACACATTGTTGTGCATGGTGTTCTCCAAGTGGAAGAGAGATACGCTGGCCCGCGTATCGCCGCCCGGCAGGCAACCGGGTGTGCCGGCCCGACGGCGTGCCCATCTTGGAGGATTCGCGCCCGATAGGGAATAGTCAGGAGTTCTTTTTGTTATTTGATTCCCGGTACGTAACGATCTTGCCGATTCGACACCGTTGCGCAACGCCGGGCGGGCGATTTTTCCGCCTCGTGCCGATGTACGGCGCGCGCGCCGGTCAGGCCGACGCAGGCGGTTCGAGCGACCGGGCGAGGGCGACGAAACGTTCGATGCATGCGGATGCAAACGGCTCGCGCCACGACACGATCAGTTCGACCCGGCGCGTGTCGCTCAGCGGTACGTAGGTGACGCCCGGGCGTTGCAGCGTCGCGGTGAAACCCGGCACGATCGCGATGCCGCGCTCGGCGGCCACCAGCGACACGAGCGTCGTGATCTGCGATGCGGTCGGCCCGATGCGCGGCGCGAAACCGGCCTGCGCGCACAGATCGTCGAGCGCCGTCGTCAGCGCGGAGCCGAAGCCGGGCGGGAAGGTCACGAAGGTTTCGCCGGCGAGCGCGGCAAAGTCGACGCGCGTGCGCTCCGAAAGCGGATTGCCGGCCGGCACGGCCGCGACGAGCGGTTCGCGGGCGACGACGAACGACGGCACCGCTGCACCGGGCGCACGCGCCCACGACCAGCCGAACCCGACGTCCATCGCGCCGTCGGCGATCTGCTGGCGCTGACTGGCGGTCGACGCTTCGCGGAAGGCGAGCTCGACGTCCGGCATCGTGCGGCTCGCCTGACGGACGATGTCCGGGAACGTGTCGGACATCGGAATCGAGCTCGCGTAGCCGATCACGATGCGCCCGGCGATGCCCTGCGCCAGCTTGCGCGCGCTCGCCTCGGCCTCGGCAGCCGCGCTGACCACGTTGCGTGCATGTTCGAGGAATCGCTCGCCGTCGGGCGTCAGCCGCACCGCACGGGTCGAGCGCTCGAACAGCCGCACGCCGAGCTCGCTTTCCAGCGCGGCGATGTGGCGGGTCAGCGGCGGCTGCGCGACGCGCAGGCGTAACGCGGCACGCCCGAAATGCAGTTCGTCGGCAACGACCACGAAATAGCGAAGGCGGCGCAGGTCGAGCATTGTTGTCGTTCCGGTATCAATCGCGATGAAAACGGTATTGGCGTGCATGCGGCGCGCTCGTCAGACTGTCGGCATCGACGACCAGGCCGCTCCGATGAACGACAGGACCACGCGCATCGCGTTCTTTCTCTGCGGCTTTGCCGCGTTTCTCAATCTGTATTCGACGCAGGGCATCCTGCACGAACTCGCGGCCACCTTCGGCGTGAGCGCCGAGCGTGCAGGGCAGGGCGTGAGCGCCACCACGACGGCCGTCGCCATTATCGCGCCGTTCGTCGGCGTGCTGGCCGCACGCATCGAGCGACGCATCGCGATCTCGCTGGCGGCCGTGGCGGTCGCGCTGCCGGTCGTGTGGTCCGCGCATGCGGGCAGTTTCGCGTCGTTTCTCGGCGCGCGCTTCGCGGCCGGCCTGGTCATGCCGTTCGTCTTCGCGCTGTCGATCGCCTATATCGCCGAGCGCTTCGATCGCGGCACGTCGGCCGAGATCAGTGCGCTGTTCGTTGCCGGCACGACGCTCGGCGGGTTCGCCGGCCGCTTCGCGACCAACCTGATGACGTCGATCTGGGGCTGGCGGCATGCGCTCGACGTCGTCGCGGCGCTGTGTCTCGTCACGGGCATCGCGATCTACGCGAGCCTGCCGGCGTCCGGTGCGATCGCGCGGCGCGCCGAGCACGAAGCGGATGCCGGTGCGGGGCCGTCTTGGCGCATCGTCACGCGCGGCCCGCTGCTCGCGTCGTTCGCGATCGGCGCGTGTGTACTCGCGTCGCAGGTCGCGACGTTCACGTTCGTCGGCCTGCGCCTTGCGCGCGCGCCGTTCGGCTTCGGTACGGTCGGGATCGGCGCGATCTATGCGGTGTTTCTGGTGGCGGTGGTCGTGACCCCGCTGGCTGGGCGCCTCGCGCGGCATCGCGGCCCGCGCGCGCCGGGGCTTGCCGCGGCCGCGCTCGCGATCGGCGGGGCGTTGCTGACGCTGTCCGACACCGTGCCGGTGATCCTGGCGGGCCTCGCGCTCAGCTCGACCGCCGTGTTCGTCGAACAGGCGTCGGCCAACACGTTCATCTCGCAGGCGGCGTCGAGCGCGCGCTCGACAGCGATCGGCATCTACCTGTCCTGCTATTACTTCGGCGGCAGCCTCGGCTCGATCCTGCCGGTGCCCGGCTGGCATCGGTGGGGATGGGCCGGCTGCGTCGCGTTCGTGGTCGCGGCACAGGCCATCGTCGGTGTGCTCGTGTACCGGTTCTGGCGAGCGGGTGGCGCGACCGGCATCGCGGATGCCGGCACGCGCGGCGTCACGCCGACGCGCTGACCGGGTTCAGCGATACCAGCGCGGCGTATAGACCCATTCGCGTGCGTTGCCGATCGCAAAGCGGCGCGTCGTCGACGAGCCGACGATCACCATCGTGCGCATGTCGACCTGGTCGCTGCGCAGCGCGCCGAGCGTCGTCGTCGTGAGCGTCGCACCCGGCCGGCCGATGTCGCGGCCGAGCACGACCACCGTATCGGCCGTGCGGTGCGCGCGCACGACATCGAGCGCGCGATCGAGCTGCCACGGCCGCGCACGCGAGATCGGGTTGTAGAACGCCATCACGAGATCGGCCTGCGCCGCATGCCGCAGCCGCGTCTCGATCACGTCCCACGGCTTCAGGTTGTCGGACAGCGAAATCGCGCAGAAATCGTGGCCGAGCGGCGCGCCAGCCTGCGCGGCCGTCGCGAGCGACGCCGAGATGCCGGGCTCCACGCGCAGGTCGACCGCCGCCCAGTGCGGATCGCGCGCTTCGTCGAGCGCTTCGAGCACGGCCGCGGCCATCGCGAACACACCCGGATCGCCCGACGACACCACGGCGACACGCCGGCCCTCCGCCGCGAGTTCGAACGCATGGCGTGCGCGCTGCATCTCCTCGCGATTGTCGGTGCCGTGCACGCGCTGGTCGTCGCGGAACGGGCCGGCCATGTCCACGTAGGTCGTGTAGCCGAGGATGTCGGTCGCTTCCGCGAGCGCGGCGCGCGCGGCCGGCGTGAGCCACGCGGCGCCGCCCGGGCCGAGCCCGAGCACCGTCAGGCGGCCGCGCGCGCGGCCGAGCGTGGCGGGATCGACCGGATGCGACGCGACCGCGCATGCGATGCCGTTCGTCGTCGCGCGCAGCGTATGCACGACGCGCAACGCGCGGCCGAGCAGTGCGGCCGCATCGGTTGTCGCGCCGCCGTCACCGTCGGTATCGACAAAGCGCAGCGGTGCGTCGAGCGTTTGCGCCGCTTCTTCCAGCCCGCCATCACCGATTGCCGATGCGGGCGCGACGATGGCCGCGAGCGCCAGCCGCGCGAGACCGTGCGCTTCGAGTGCGGCGTCGATGCGCGCGGCGAGCGCTTCATCGCCGTGGATAGCCGGTGCATCGACACCGACCACCACGCTGCGCGGATGAATCACGAGTTCGTCGCGCGTGCCGGGCCATGCATCGGGTGTCACGCGGATCGCATGCGCGGCCGCGTCGTCGCGCGGCAGCGCGACATCGTCGAGCCACGGCGCCGCGCCATCGATGCGCGTCGACGCACCCGCGAGCAGATCGGACACGAAGCGCTTGCCCTGGGCGAGATCGGCGAGCGCATAGCCTTCCGGCGGATTGAGCACGCACGCGCCGAAGCGCAGTTCGCCGCTCGTCGTGATCGCCGGCGCGACGCCGACGCATGCGGCGATTTCGCGCGCGATCACGTTGACGCCCGTCAGCCCGCCGAGCAGCGGCACGACCGCCGAACCGTCTTCCGCCACCGCGAGCACGGGCGGCTCGACGCCCTTGTCGGCCAGCGCGGGGGCGAGGCAGCGGATCACGATGCCGGCTGCGCACAGCGCGACGATCGGCAGGCCGCGGGCATAGAGTTCGCGCAAGTGCGCACCGAGATCGTCGAACGGCACGTCGGCCGCGACGCGCGACGCGAGGCCATGTACGAGCGCACCCGGATAGCGCGCCTGGATGCGCCGCGCGGTATCGAGCGCGCCCGTGCCGAGAATCACGATCGCGGGCGGCGTCGTCATCCTTGCCATTTTTCCCCCGGTACGACGAGAAGCGAGAAATACGGCGACGCCATCGGATCGACTTCGTCGAGCGGCACGATGCGCTGGCTCGCCATCGTCGCGCGCTCGACATACAGCGCGCGCTTCGCGAGCCCCAGCCCGTCGAGCACGCGCCGCACCTTGTCGAAATTGCGGCCGAGCTTCATCACGACGGCCGCGTCGGCCCGCGCAAGCCGCTCGCGCAGTTCGTGCTCGGGCAGCACGCCCGACAGCACCGACAGGCTCTGGTTGCGATAGACGAGCGGCTGGCCGAGCACGGCGGTGCCGCCGAGCATCGCGCATACGCCGGGGATTACCTCGGTGTCGTAGCGCGGCGCGAGGCGGTCGTGCAGGTACATGTACGAACCGTAGAAGAACGGGTCACCTTCGCAGATCACCGCGACGTCGCGGCCCGCGTCGAGGTGCGCGGCAACGATTTCGGCGGCCGTATCGTAGAAGTCGGCGATCACCGTCTCGTAGCACAGCGGCGGCGGCAGTGCCTCGGTCGTCACCGGATAGACGAGCGGCAGTTGCGTCTGCCCGTCCTGCAGGTGTGCTTCGACGATGCCGTATGCATTGCCTTTCTTGCCCTTCGCGACGAAATACGCGACCACCGGCGCGGCCTGCAGCACGCGCAGCGCCTTGATCGTCATCAGTTCAGGATCGCCGGGGCCGACGCCGACCCCGAACAGGCGTCCGCGTGCGCGCTTCATTCGACCTCCGTCGCGAGCGCGTTGACTGCGGCAGCCGCCATCGCGCTGCCGCCGCGCCGGCCGAGCAGCGCGACGTACGGCACGCCGCGGCTGTCGGCATCGAGCAGCGCCTTCGATTCGGCCGCACCGATGAAGCCGACCGGGAAACCGAGGATCAGCGCGGGGCGCGGCGCGCCGGCGTCGATCATGTCGAGCAGGTGGAACAGCGCGGTCGGCGCATTGCCGATCACGACGACGCTGCCCGCGAGATGCGGACGCCACAGTTCGAGTGCGGCAGCCGAACGCGTGTTGCCGAGATGCCGGGCGAGATCGGGCACCTCCGGCTCGCCGAGCGTGCAGATCACGCGATTGTCGGCCGGCAGCCGCGCGCGCGTGATGCCTTCGGCGACCATCCTCGCGTCGCACAGGATCGGCGCGCCGGCGGCAAGGGCCGCGCGGCCCGCCGTGCCGGCGCCGGCCGAGAAGCGCAGGTCGTAGACGACGTCGACCATCCCGCACGCATGAATCACGCGCACCGCGAGTTTCTCGAGGTCGGGCGGAACCTGCGACAGGTCGGCCTCGGCGCGGATCGTCGCGAACGACTGGCGGTAGATTTCCTGCCCATCGCGAATGTAGTCAAGCATCGGTGGTGTCCTGGCTGTGCCGCGCGCCCGTCAGTCGGGCCGCGGCCTGGTCAATCGTCAGATGGCGCGCGAGTGGGGCACCGAGGCCCGCAGCGGCGTCGCGCCGGTAAAGGTCGTAGTGCGCGGGCGCAACCGCGACGAGCGTGTGCGTCGCGGGATGCGGCAGTGCGCAGTGGCGTTCGCAGCCGGTCAGGTGCACGTCGACCGCGTGGCCGATGCGCGCGGCGAGTGCGAGCGCGTCGTGTTTGGTGTCGGCGCGCGCTTTCGCGCAACCCGCGCTGCCGGTGCACGCGACGAGCGTCGCGAGCGGATCGGACGGCGCGCAGACGAGGCCGAGCGACGCAAGCGCATCGAGCGAGGCCGGCGCGCGCTCGCGCGATACGCCGTGCATGAACACGCCTTGCCAGGGCGTCATCGACAGCGTGCCGTCGCCGTCGGTTTCGGCCAGCGTGGCGAGCCGTTCCAGTTGGGTTGCATCGAGCCGGCCGAGCGCGAATTGTGCGCCGATGTTGCAGCGCGCCGCATCGAGCGACGGGCGTACGCCGAAACGCAGCGCCTCGTCGGTGTGCGAGCGGCGCCAGCCGGCGAGCGCCGGATCGGCCGTGAGCGGGAAGGGCGCATGGTGCTGCGCGCGTTCGAGCAGCGCGCGTTCACCGCATGTTGCAAGCAGGGCGCGCATCCGCGTGACGTCGGCCGGCGCAAGATCGAGGAACGCGAGCAGCAGCGCGCGCACCAGCGCGACACCTTGATCGGGCGCTACATCGACCGAAGCGGGTGGATCGCCATGTGCGACCGGCGGGCAGCCGGCCAGCCCGGCTGCGAGGCGCACTGCGCCGTCGCCGCGACGCCATGCGGCCAGCCAGATGTCGTGCGGATGATCGAGCGCCGCCACCGATTCGCCGCCGTCGAGCTGGATCGAGAATTTCGGCGACAGTTCGCCGCGACGTGGCTCGCGCGCCAGCATGTCGAAGAGTGGCGCGGCGAGCGTGCGGCTGTCGATGAGCGCGGCGGGGTCGTGGCCGGCGAGCGGGCTGAGCATCAGGTTGCGGACGTCGTCGCTCGTGGCGAGCGCGACCGCATCGGCGGCAGCGTCTGCGGTTGCATCGACGGACGGGCCGAGACCCGCGTCGAGCAACGCGCGCGTCAGCGCGTCGGCCGCACCGTCGCGAATGCCGCGTAGCTGGAGATTCGCGCGATTGGTCGCGTCGATCGTGCCGGAGCCGAAGGCACGCGCGGCGGCGGCGATCGCACGCGCCTGGCGCGCATCGAGCCGGCCGCCCGGCAGCTTGATCCGGCACAGCCCGCCGTCGGCGGCCGCGACTACGCGCACGAGCCCCGGGCAGGCCGACGGGCGCGTGACGGGCGACGCAGGAATCGAAACGGGGGCGGAACTCAACGGGGTACCGGGACAGTGTCGCGCCGCGGCCAACGCATCGGTACACCCCGCCCGACGCCGACTGGCACGCACGCACTTTCAGGCCGGCAGGTCTCCTGGCTGACAGGTCCGCGCCGGCTCCCTGCCTTCCCGGTGGAACCAGTGGCATGAGGGGGAGATCGGCTCGCTGTCTACAGTTGCGGGGGCAGCCACAGCGGCGCGTGGCGCGCCCTGTGTTCCCTCTTCGGCCCCGAAGGGCACCGGCGAACGAACGGCCGTAGGATACCCGATTTTCACGACGATCCGGCATCGGGAATTCGCCGCGCAACCGCGTCGCAGCACGGCCGCAGCCGGGTTTGCACTGTCTCGCAAATGGTACGATTGGCAGCTCGACATCAGATCGGCGACTGCCGGCATTCGCGATGAAACTCGCCAGGACGGAGCTGTTCGGCATGGGCATTGCACTGGGCTTGCTGGCCATCCCGGCATGGATGCTGCTCGAGGGCATGCTGATCCCGCTTGCACCGTTGGCCGAGTGGCCGAAGAATGTCGCGCTCGCCGGTCTCGGCATGCCGATCGTGGCGGGCGGAACGTTCCTGTACCGGAAAACCGATGCACGCTCGCTCATGTGGCTGCTGCTCGGCTGGCTGCTGATCGCGTCGATCGGCGGCATGATTCTGGCCTTGCTGACGTTTGTCGTCGGCGTGCCGCTCGGCTGACGTCGTAGTTGTAGCCGCATCGCACCGGCTGGCGGGCGATGCGCACCGCACATGAACGGATCAACGCGCGGCGGCCCGGCAGCCGCGCATTGCAACAAACGGTAGGAAATCGAACGATGGGGAAGGGTGCATGACGGCGTGGCTGACGGTAGTGGGCATCGGCGACGACGGTTACGCGGGGCTCGGACGCAGCGCGCGCCGCGCGCTGCTCGACGCGACGCTCGTCGTCGGCGCGAAGCGGCATCTCGACATGCTGCCCGCGCGGCTGCCGGCCGCGCGTGAAGCGTGGCCGTCGCCATTCGATCTCGCGGGCGTGCTCGCGCGGCGCGCGTCGCCGGTCTGCGTGCTCGCCAGCGGCGACCCGATGCTGTTCGGCGTCGGCGCCACGCTCGCGCGCACGCTGTCCCCGGACGAATGGCGCGTGCTGCCCGCGCCGTCGTCGCTGTCGCTGGCGGCCGCGCGCCTCGGCTGGGCGCTGCAGGATGTCGGCGCGGTCTCGCTCGTCGGCCGGCCGCTTGCGACGCTCGCGCGTCACCTGCTGCCCGGCCGCCGCCTGTTCGTGTTGAGTGCCGACGGCCGGACGCCGGCCGCCGTCGCGGCCGAGCTCGTCGCGCGCGGCTTCGGGCCGACGCGCGTCAGCGTGTTCGAACATCTGGGCGGCCCGCTCGAGCGGCGTCTCGACGGGCTGGCACAGGACTGGCGCGTCGACGAAACGGCCGCGCTCAATCTCGTCGCACTCGACTGCCAGGCCGGCCCCGACGCGCCGCGCCGCGCGCTCACGCCGGGCCTGCCCGACGATGCGTTCCGTCACGACGGCCAGCTCACCAAGCGCGACCTGCGCGCGATGACGCTCGGGCGCCTCGCACCCGCGCCCGGCGAGCTGCTGTGGGACGTCGGCGCCGGCAGCGGCTCGATCGGCATCGAATGGATGCGCGCGCATCCGTCCTGCCAGGCGATCGCGATCGAAGCGCATGCGGAGCGACAGCGCTTCATCGAGCACAACCGTGACGCGCTCGGCGTGCCGGGCCTGCAACTCGTCGCCGGCCGCGCGCCCGATGCGCTCGCGGGGCTCGCCGCGCCCGACGCGATCTTCATCGGCGGCGGGGCGACCGCGCCGGGCGTGCTCGATGCTTGCTGGGCATCCTTGAAGCCCGGCGGCCGGCTGGTCGCGAACGCGGTCACGCTGCAGGGCGAGATGGCGCTTGCCGCCTGGCGCGATGCGCACGGCGGCACGCTCACGCGCGTGTCGCTCGCACATGCCGAGCCGCTCGGCCGCTTCGATACGTGGCGGCAGCCGTTGCCGGTCACGCTGTACGACGTGCGCAAGCCCGACGCGGCCGACACGACCGAATCGCCGGCCATGACGAACGCGACGAACGCAACGGACGCGTGATGCGCGACGAGACCCCCGAACAGCCCGCGCCACTACGCTTCGGCTATACGACCGGCAGTTGCGCGACCGCGACGTCGCTCGCCGCCGCGCGGTTGCTGCTCGCGGGCCTGGCGGACGATGCGGTCGAGATCGTGCTGCCGAAGGGGCAGCGCGTGATGATGCGGCTCGAGTTCTGCCGGGCCACCGCCGACGGTGCGGAAGCCGGCACGATCAAGGATGCCGGCGACGATCCGGACGTCACGCACGGCGCGCTGATCTTCGCGCGTGTCGCGCTCGCGGCCGTACCCGGCGTGCGGTTTCATGCGGGGCCCGGCGTCGGCACGGTCACGCGCGCGGGGCTGACGCTGCCGGTCGGCGAACCGGCGATCAACCCGGTGCCGCGACAGATGATGACGACGCACCTGGAGGCGCTGGCGGCCGAGCATGGCTATGCGGGCGGCTTCGACGTGACGATCGGCGTCGAAGGCGGCGAAGCGCTCGCGCTGAAGACGATGAACCCGCGCCTCGGCATCGTCGGCGGGCTGTCGATCCTCGGCACGACCGGCATCGTGCGGCCGTTCTCCTGCTCGGCCTATATCGCGTCGATCCACCAGGGCATCGACGTCGCGCGGGCGAACGGCATCGCGCACATTGCCGCGTGCACGGGCAACGCGAGCGAGGACGCGATGCGCGCGCACTACCAACTGCCCGACATGGCGCTGATCGAGATGGGCGATTTCGCGGGCGCGGTGCTCAAGCACCTGCGGCGCGCACCGATCGCGCGGCTGTCGATGTGCGGCGGCTTCGGCAAGCTCAGCAAGCTCGCCGCCGGCCATCTCGACCTGCATAGCCGCCATTCGAGCATCGACCTGCCGCTGCTCGCGCAGTGGGCGGCCGAGGCGGGCGCAAGCGACACGCTGCAGGCCGCAATGCGTGCCGCGAACACGAGCCAGGAAGCATTGAAGCTCGCGCACGCCGACGGCGTGCCGCTCGGCGATCTCGTCTGCGCGCACGCGCTGCGCGTCGCGCGCGACATCGTGCCGCCGTCGGTCGCCGTCGAGATGTTCGCGATCGACCGGCAGGGCCGCTTCGTCGGGGAGGCGCGATGAGCACGCGCATCCTGCTGCTCGGCGGCACCGGCGACGCACTGAAAATCGCACGCGCACTCGGGCCCCGTCACGTCTACAGCCTGGCCGGCCTCGGCAAGGTGCCCGACGACCTGCGCTGCGACGTGCGCGTCGGCGGCTTCGGCGGTGCTGCCGGGCTGGCCGCGTATCTGCGCAGCGCCGGCATCGGTCTCGTGATCGATGCGACGCATCCCTATGCCGCGCAGATCAGCGCGAACGCCGCCGCCGCGACGCGTGAAGCGGGCGTGCCGCTGTGGGCGCTGCGCCGCGCGCCGTGGTCGCCGCAACCCGGCGACGACTGGCGCATGGTCGACGACTGGGCCGGCATCGAAGCCGCGCTCGCGCCGTTCAAGCGGCCGCTGTTCACGCTCGGCCGCGAACCGCTCGCGCATCTCGACGCGATCCCGCCACACCAGTTCTGGCTCGTGCGCTGCCTCGACGCGCATCCCGGCAACGCACGGGCGCAGATCGTCGCCGCGCGCGGGCCATTCACGCTCGACGGCGAGCGCGCGCTGTTCGCGCTGATGGGCATCGACGTCGTCGTCAGCAAGAACAGCGGCGGCGCGGCCACCGAAGCCAAGCTCGACGTCGCGCGCGAACGCAGGCTGCCGGTCGTGATGCTGCGCCGGCCGCCGCTGCCCGACGCCGACCGTGCGTTCGACTCGGCCGCGGCGCTCATCGACGCGCTCGATCCGGCCGCGCGCGCATGACGCCGCGCGGCCAGTCATCCCATGAATTGACGGAGATTTTTCGATGACGGTGTATTTCATCGGCGCGGGTCCCGGCGACCCGGAGCTGATCACGGTGAAGGGCCAGCGCCTCGTGCGCACGTGCCCGGTGATCCTGTATGCGGGCTCGCTGGTGCCGGCCGCCGTGCTCGACGGCCATCGCGCGGAACAGGTCGTCAATACGGCCGAGCTCGACCTCGACGCAATCGTTGCGCTGCTCGCCGGCGCCCATGCGAAAGGGCAGGACGTCGCCCGCGTACATTCGGGCGACCCATCGCTGTACGGCGCGATCGGCGAGCAGATCCGCCGCCTCAAGACGCTCGGGATTCCGTACGAAATCGTACCTGGCGTGACCGCCACGGCCGCGTGCGCGGCCACGCTCGGCGTCGAGCTGACGCTGCCCGGCGTCGCGCAGACGGTGATCCTCACGCGCTTCGCGGGCAAGACGACGATGCCGGAAGGCGAAGCGCTCGGCTCGCTCGCCGCGCACCGCGCGACGCTCGCGATCCATCTCGGCGTGCGCCATCTCGCCCGCATCGTCGACGAAGTGCTGCCGCATTACGGCGCCGATTGCCCGGTCGCGGTGATCTATCGCGCGAGCTGGCCCGACGAGGAACGCGTGACGGGCACGCTCGCCGACATCGTCGCCAGGGTGCAGAGCACGCAGATCGAGCGCACCGCGTTGATCCTGATCGGGCGCGTGCTGGACGCCGAAGGGTTCGCGGATTCGACGCTGTACGCGAGCGCGGGCTGATCACGCGCGGGCGGGCGCGAGCCCGGTACGGCGTTCGCGCAGGTGCGTGTAGAGCGCCGCGCCGATCGTGATTGCGCCGCCGACGAAATAGATCGGCGAGGCCGATTCGCCGAGGATCAGGATCGACGCGGCGATGCCCACGACGGGAATCAGGTTGAGTACGACCACGCTCCAGTACGATGCGTTGTCGCGCGCGCCGCGAAAATAGAACAGGAACGCGAGCGTAAACTGCAGCACGCCGATCGCCAGCGCGGGCCACACGGCCGGCCACGCCGGCAACCGGAGCGGGCCGCCGCGGCCCGCATCGACGCCGAGCAGCACGAGCGCCAGCAGCAGCGAGCCGGCCTGCTGGATCAGCAGCATCGCGGTCGTGGACGGAAGCGTCACGGCCTGCGTCGACAATGACACGTACAGCGCGGCCACCATCACGCCGGCGAACACGAACGCATCGCCGCGCAGCGACGCGTGCCCGTCCGCCGACGGGTCGCCGAGCGTGATGACGACGACACCCAGCAACGCGACGACGCCCGCCACCAGCAGCCGCCTGTCGACCTTGAACCGGAACAGCGCGATGTTGAACGCGAGGATGCCGAGCGGTTCGAGCGCGAAGATCACCGCCGTGTGCAACGCGGACGTGGATTGCATGCCGACGAACCCGAGGTAGTACGCGCCGCATGGTTCGAGCATGCCGATCAGCGCGACGACGGCGAGCTGCGCCGGCGCGATGCCTGTCAGGCTCACGCGTTGCGCGACGGCGAGACAGGCGAGCACCGTGACGCTGGCGGCGATCTGCAGCACGATGAGCCACGCGGGCGACAGGGCCGGCAGCACCATCTTGCTGAACGGAATGGCGACGCCCCAGCACAGCGTCGCCATGATCAGATATCCGGTCTTGCGCGTGTTGCCGTTCATGCGTGGACTCCACTCGGCCTGTCGACCCGTAGAATGCGGGCGTGCGGCCGCCCGGATCGAGCGGGCCGCGCCGCGGCTGACATCGGTGAAACGATCGGTTAAATTATATGCGTGACGCACACATATACTAGGAGCGCCTACGTGAAAAAGCAACGCCTGAACAATTTACTGGGCGCGCTTGCGCTCGGGCTGAACGATCGGGTAGAGGACGCAATCGCGCGCGACACGGGGCTGCACGGGTCGAGCGTGGATGCGCTGGTGCTGCTGTCGCAATCTCATGCGCTGACGATCGACGCGCTGGCGCGGCAATTGATGCTCGTGCATTCGTCGGCCGTGCGGCTTGCCGAGCGGATGGCGCAGGAAGGGCTCGTCACGCGCGAGCCCGGCGACGACAAGCGCACCGTCGTGCTGACGCTGACCGAGGCGGGGCACGATGCGGTGCAGCAGGTGCTTGCCGCGCGCGGCACGGCGATCGCGGATCTCACGCGCACGCTAACGCCCGAGCAATGCGCGCAGCTCATGCCGATCTGCGAGCAACTGGTCGGCGCGCTCGCCGACGACATGTCGAGCGCGATCCGCGTGTGCCGTCAGTGCGACGAAGACGCGTGCGACCTGCGGCGCTGCCCGTCTGAACGCGCCTATCGGCGGTTCCTGGCGGAACAGGAAGCGGGCGACTGAGAACGGTGCAGTGTCTGGGCGAGGCGGGCGCTTTCAGGCAGACTGGGCCACTTCGCGGGATCACGGCGCGCCAACCACCTTACAAGGACACCATTGAATGGGTACCCGTATTCGATCGGGCATTGTCGGCCTGGCGGGATTGACGGCCGCGCTGCTGGCGGCATCCGCGGTCAACGCCGCCGGTGAAGCCACCGAAGCCCGCGCCGTGCCGTTCGTCGCGGTCGCGAAAACCGCCGTGCCCGATCGCGACTGGCCGCGCAAGGTTTGCGCGTTGGCGTCGGCATCGTGCGGCGCGCCCGGCCAGTCAGGCGATGCGGACAACGCGCCGTCGCTGTACCGGGTCAGGAACGACGCGTCGGGCATCTACTACGCGATCCTGCCAGGCCCGCAGCTGCTGAAAGTGAGCTTCGTGCCTGCCGCCGGCTGGAAGGTCGTTCAGCAGTGGAATTTCTCCGACTACCAGCCCGCCGACCGGGGCGCAGGCGACGGCGATCCGCCACCGCTCCAGATCTACCCCGCGCTGTACCCGCTGGGCGGCGAGCGCTTCGCGGTCGCGGTGCTGGCCGGTTGGTCCGAAAGCTATTCAGGCGGAGGCGGAAGCTGGGAAAACGCCGACTTCGTCGAACTGCGGCCGAACGGCGGCCATGCCCGCACGCCACGCGTCTCGAAGCTCCCGTTCAGCTGCGACAAGCAGATTCGGGCCTGCTTCTCCGAGCACGACTATCAGCACTCGCCGCATTGCAGCGAAGACTTCGACGGTTCGCTGCGGCTGCGCTTCGTGCCCGGAGCGAGCGCCGGCAATCTCGACTGGATCGCCACGTGGAAGGAGAGCCACTGGCCCGGCCAGGAACCGCGCAGCAAAACCGGGCATACGTCGGTTTCCGTCACGCTGCCGGCAGGGCGGGACCCGGTCGCCGCAGGCCACGCGCTGCGCGACAAGATCCCGTTTTGCGAGCCCGTCAACTGAGCGGCGGCCGCCGCTACGCGCGCGCGGCGTGCAGCGCCCGCTTCGGTGCAAAGCCTGCCGCCAGCGCGAACAGCGCGACACACAGGCAGGCCATCGCGATCCACGCGGGTGACAGGTCCGCGAGATGCTGGCGCACGATGCCTGCCGCGAACGGGAACAGCCCGGCGATCAGGTAGCCGATGCCCTGCACGAACCCCGTCAGCGATGCGGCATCGGCCGGCGTCGCCGCGTGGTCGACCGTGACGATCAGCGACAGCGGAAACAGCGCGCCGATCCCCGCACCCATCAGCAGCGCGGCCGGCAGCGCGAGCGCTTCGGGCGCGGCCAGCATCACCAGCAAGCCGACGAACAGCGATGCGATCGCCGCATGCAGCGCGGGCCGGCGATCGGGCAGGCGGTCGATCATCGCCGAGATCGTCAGCCCCGCGACGACTTCCGCGAGCGTCACGCCGCCGAGCAGGCTGCCGGCCGCCGTCGGCGACCAGCCGAGCCGCATGTAGTAAGGCGGCAGCCACGCGAGCACGAGCGTGTACGCGCCCGTCGCGATGCCGAAGAACAGCGCGAGTCGCCACGCACGCGGCGAGCGCGACGGTTGCGCATTCGATGCCGACGCCGGCCCGCCGGCGAGCGCGTCGCCGCCGCGGCTGGCCAGCGGCCACGCCAGCGCGGCCACCGCGGCCGGCAGCGCCCAGCCCGCGAGCGCGACGAGCCAGCCCCAGCGGGCCGCGGCGAACGGCGCGACGACGCTCGCGAGCACGGCGCCACCCATGATCGACGTCGAATAGACGCCCATCGCACCGCCGATCCGCGTCGAGAAATGCGCCTTCACGAAGCCGGGCAGCAGCGCCTGCACCATCGCGATCCCGACGCCCGCGCAGCAGGCGCTCGCGAGCAGCAGCCACGCGTGCTGCGCGCCGACGCGCGACACGCAGGCCAGCCCGATCAGCGCGACGCCGAGCCAGACGCCGCCCGCGATGCCGGTTACGCGCTGCAAGCGTCGCGCACTCAGCGCGCCGAGCCCCATCAGCAGGATCGGGATCGTCGTCAGCAGGCTGGCCGCACCGTCGCCGATGCCGGTTGCGCGCTGGATCATGTCGAGCAGCGGGCCGACCGCGGCAAGCGCCGGCCGCAGGTTCAGCCCGACGAGCACGATGGCGGCCAGCCGCCATCCGGGGGAAGTGAAGCGTTTCATCAAGAGGCCCTCGAAATCGGTGCGCGGGCCCCGGTGAGGCGCCGCGCGTTTTTCATGTAAAGTATCTCGACATCAAGATAAACGCCGATTTATCTCGACGTCAAGATAACTGCCAAGCCGAGGAGGGTTAATGGATCGAGCCGCGCATGCGCTCGCACAATGGCGCACCGAGCGTCCGGATCTCGACGCGTCGTCGATGGTGGTGATGGGGCGGCTGCAGGAAGCCGCGCTCGTGATCGCGCGCGACCGTCTCAATCCGCTGTTTGCGCGCTACGGGATGCAGCCGGGCGAATTCGACGTGCTCGCGACGCTGCGGCGCGGCGGAGCGCCGTTCGCGCTGACGCCGACGGCGCTGTACGACGCGCTGATGATGTCGTCGGGCGGGATGACCGCACGCATCGACCGGCTGCAGAAGGCCGGCTGGGTGGAGCGCCGGCCAAACCCGGCCGACGGGCGCGGCACGCTCGTCGCACTGACGGATACCGGTCGTGCGCTGATCGATGAGGCGGTTGTCGCGCATATCGACAACCAGCGTGAACTGCTGGCCGTGCTGTCGGACGCGGAACAGGCGCAGTTGTCGCAACTGCTGGAAAAGCTGCTGGCGGGGCTGGGAGACGGGGTGCCGAAAGGGGCGGAAGGAAAGTAGCGCTGAGGAATGCGTGACGCACACGTACGCGGCGGGTAAAAAATTCCTTCGTGAATTTTCGTGGGCGTCGCTTGCCGACCCGTTGCGGACCGTCGGCGCATGCATGGGAGCGTCCGTTGAGTCCTGGAAAGCGGTCGCTCGAGGTATGGTCCCGACACGCAACGCAACCATTGCTGGCCGGAGTTGCGGATGACATTCATTGTCGTCAGCCGCTCGCAGGGCAGGGCGAGCCTCGCCGTACGTTAGTGTCGCTGCAACTGTTCGAGCAGGGCAGGCGAGCACTCGGTCGGCCACGGGAAGCTGCGCTTTTCCGATCAGATCCTCAGGGTCGAGGACAAGTGCTTGAACACGGCCGACACCCGCCGCAAGTGCCTTGATTCCCGGTGCGTCAGCACCCACAGCTCGGTCTGGCAATCGTGCAGCACGTCGGTCAGCTGGACGAGGTCGGTGCGATTGCGCGTCAGGAAGGTGGGCAAGATGCCTACGCCCATGCCCAGGGCGACCAGCTCCATGACGGTCAGGATGCTGTTGACCTTGTAGTGTGGAATCACCTTCCGGAAATGGCGTTTGCGCCAGATGACGGACGGATGGCCCGGTAACGAATCGTCAGGGGCAATCCAGCGCGCCTTGCCCGCCATGACGTCTTCATAACCCGGCGCGGTACGGCAGCTGGACGCGAAAAGCGCAACCTGTATTGGGCCGACGTGCTTGCCGACCAGGTATTCCGGTGGCTGCGTCGTGACGCGAACAGCGATGTCGGCATCCCGGCGCCCGAGGTCGGCAATTTCATTTCCGGTGTGCAATTCGTACGCCAGCAACGGGTGCGTGGCTTCCAGCCGCTTGAGCGCCGGCCCCACCAGTGCGTGCAGGATCGTGTCGGTCGTCGTAATCCGAACCGTACCCGCCACCTGCTCGGGAACGTGTTGCGCGATCGAGCGGGCCGACTCGATTTGCACTTCCACTTGCTCGGCATGTTCGGCCAGCGCAAGCGCGAGTTCCATTGCACGGTAGCCGGAGCGTGTGCGTTCGAACAGGCGCTGCTCCAGGCCGCGCTCTATCCGTTGCAGGTTGCGAAAAACCGTCGACGCATCCACCCCCAGCCGCTCGCCGGCCTGTGCCAGCGTGCCGGCGCGGGAAAGCGTCAGGATCGTTTCAAGGTCCACAGCACTCAGTTTGAACTGCATTCTCAGGTTCCAGATCATTGCATTTTCGCAATGCATGATTGTAATCGTGTGAGTATCGAGCGCGTATGCGCAATGATAAATTGGGCGCCTGTCTGCTAACTTCTCTCAAAGGCACGGCCATGAATTCATTGACTGCTGCGAACGATACCTCTGCCACGTATGGCGTCTTGCTGCTTCGCGTCGCGTTGGGGGTGATGTGGATTGCTCACGCATTGCTGAAATTACTTGTCTTCACGCTGCCGGGCACTGCGCAATATTTTCAGAGCGTCGGTTTCCCGGGCTTTCTGGCTTACCCCGTGTTCGCTGCCGAACTGGCGGGCGGCGTCGCGCTCATACTGGGAATCTACGCTCGTCAGATCGCACTGCTGCTGGTGCCGGTCATGGCATGCGCGGCATCGGTTCATTTGCGCAACGGCTGGGTGCATACGAGCCCGGGGGGCGGCTGGGAATATCCGGTGTTCCTGATCATCGCGTCAGTCGCTGTCTGGCTGCTTGGCGATGGAGCGCTGGCGTTGCATCGCAGCGCGCGCTTCTCGCCCGGTGCGGCCTGAGACCGAGGGGGCGATGTCATGAATACCACCTCGTATCACCTCGTCAGTCATGTGCTTTGTCCGTACGTGCAGCGCGCAGTGATCGTGCTGACGGAAAAAGGAGTGTCGTTCGAGCGCACGGACGTCGACCTGAGCAACAAGCCTGATTGGTTTCGCGGGATTTCACCGTTAGGCAAGACGCCGGTGCTGGTCGTCTCTGGCGTACCGATCTTCGAGTCGGCCGTGATTTGCGACTATCTCGACGAGACGCTCGAACCGCGGCTGCATCCGCTCGGCCCGCTCGAACGCGCACGGCACCGCGCGTGGATCGAGTTTTCGTCGGCACTGTTGAACGCGATCGGGGGCTTCTACATCGCTCCGGACGAATCGGCCCTGAACGCAAAAGTCCGAGATATTCGCGCGCGAATCGAGCAGTTGGAGAGCGCTCTGAGCACCGGTCCGTATTTTGGTGGAGAGCGCTTCAGCATCGTCGATGCCGCTTTCGGTCCGGTGTTCCGCTACTTCGATGTGTTCGAGCGGATCGACGATTTCGGATTTTTCGCGGGCGTGCCCAGGGTCAGCGCGTGGCGGAAACGGCTCGCCGAGCGGCCGTCCGTTCACGCAGCAGTCCGGGCGGATTATCCACAGTTGCTGATCGATTTCCTGCGCGAGCGCGGCTCGGCCCTGTCAGCGCGCATCCGCACTCAGGGGTTGCCTGCGCCTAATCCGGCCCAGAACTGGACTGAGTCACGACACCCCTGAAACCCCCAACAAGGATCCGTTTCATTCTCGTTTGGATTACGCTGTCGGCCGGCGACACGTATCTCGGCAAGGTGGGAGGCGCCGGCCAGCTGACTCGGGTGTCAGTTGTTTGCGACAAAGCGGCCAGTGGCAGCGTCGAAGAAATCGACTGCGTCTGGCTCCCCCGCCTCACAGTCGCGCCTTCCATGTCATCGTTACGGAATTAGTTCGGCGGGCGTGCCGGTTTGAGTGTGGCAGCAACAAGTTCCGCCACCGCCCGTCGGGCTGCCTTCGCTGCCGTCTCGTCATACGCGATAGTGGCGCCACGTTCGACACAGGGGTCGTCATACGAGAAAGGTTGGTTGGTCTTAGCATTGAAAATCTGGCCGTTGTCACCTTCCACCCATCGGCAATTGCGCATTGTCTGGGCTTGCCGCAACTTCACCGGCGGCCTGAACGCGCGTCCGTCGAACACATGACCGGCGCCGGGATATTCCGTAAGGCGAATGTCTTTGCCTTTGGCTTTTAGCCGTTCGACATAGGCTCGGCATGGCGCAACAGGCGCGTAATTGTCGTCAGTACCGTGAAACACGCGCACCGGCTGAGACACAATGTCTTCGTCGTCTCGGAAGGCGTAGGTACAATCCGGATAGAAAGCAACATAGGCCGCGAAATGTGCGCCCGACGCATCAGCATGCATCCGCTGAAAACGCGTCAGGCTCGCGTAAAGCGCATTTTGGCCGCCTCGGGAAAGCCCCATCAGCATGATCCGGCTGGGGTCAATTCTTGGGTGCGTGGCCAGCAGTGCGAGCGCTCGGTACGCATCCTCGGTTTGCGCCAAGCGACCGAGCTGGGACTGGTCGTCGTTCACATTGACGATGCCGCGAGCCGCGAAGCTGTCAATGACGAAGGTGGCAACGCCCAGCGCAAGAAACTCCTGCTCCCAATCCAGAACATAATTGCCGACGCCGCCTGAACCGTGCAGCAGGATAACCAGTGGAAACCGCTCATTGCCTGAGCGAGGCAGACGCAGTTCGCCAGCGATGGTGACGGGCTTGCCATCCTCGCGGCCGACCAGGAATTCCTGGTCTGTCAATGTGAGTGACTCAAACGGGATGACTTCCATGCGCGCAACCTGCGCATATCCGGTATGCGCGAGCGAGACGAGGAGAATACAGGCTGCGACGAGGACCATACGACGGCGACATGCGCCATACCATTCTGCAGTAAGCATACCGAGGTCCTTTAATCATGAATTCGTCGGCGACTTGCTCCGAGTAGCATAGTCCGGATTCGGGAACTTACAACGTCCACCGAACCAGATGCGGGCCTGGCTCTCACGATAGCCGCGAGTCGGGCTTCAGGGTGCAAAGGAGACGGCAGACAGGGACCATGCGATGACGGCGCTCCCGTCCGATAAGACGGATGACTCGGCGGTAAAGACAGCAATGGTCACAGCAAGAACTGTCAGCTAACCCACACAAAATGGCCGCTTGAATGACCACGTGACGGTCATGGCGACCGGCGACTACTGGCCGGCACCGGCCGGTCGTGATCTCCGGCAACTGGCCGAACGGCGAACGTCGAGCGCTCTCGTGCGACCCGCCGGCAAACTCAGGCGCCCATCGCGGTCCACGTGGCAATCCGCGAATGCGCGCCAAAGCGATCCGTACCAAGCCGTGATGACCTCGACGCCAGGTACGAGGGGCGGTGAGGGTGCATACCGCATGGTCGGCGTAAAGCGCGAGGTCATGCTTGCGACCACGTGGGTCATTGAAGGGGTGGAGCGCTGGACAAGCACCGCCTTGTTGCCCGGGTACGCGATACGCGGAGGCGGTGCTTCGCGAGATCCGAACCTTGGTCAGATGTCCGAACGCTCCACGACCACCTCACTGATTTGCAGCACGGGTTGTATATCCGTGTAATTGGCGATGTCGGCCATGATCTCCTGCGCGTGCGGGTCGCGGGCTGCCTGGAAAGCTTCGACCGACGTGCAGACGAAGTCGCACTTGGCCACGTATGCAGGGGCCGTGCCCGGCGCACCGCCTGCGATGCCCTTGTCCACCGTGTAGTACAGACATGCAGCGCCGAGCCGCTGCTTCACCATTGGCATATGCCTTTCGCGATAGTAAGCGTGATCGAATCGCGCGCCTGCGGCGTACGGGTACATGACACTGACTTTGATCATCGGGTTCTCCTGTTGTTGCACGGTCATCGAGGCGCCGCTGCCCGCGAGACGACATCGAGGTCGCCGATATAAGGCGTGGCGTAGGCTTCTTCCAGAAACGGCGTACCCATTCTTCTAATCCCGCCGTTCGCCGGGGATTCGCGATAAACCCAAAAAAGCCCGCCGCGTAATGCGGCGGGCCTTGCACTTCGCGGCCCGCACGGCGTGCGACCGCTTAGCCGGTCAGCCTCGCGCCGGAATATTGAGCCCACGCGCGACAGCCGGACGCGCAACGAACGCGTCGAGCACCCGCTTGACGTTCCGGAACTCGCTGAAGCCAACCAGATCGCCCGCTTCGTAGAAACCGACGAGGTTGCGCACCCACGGGAAGATCGCGATGTCGGCGATCGTGTAGGTATCGCCCATCATCCACTGGCGGTTCGCGAGATGCGCGTCGAGCACGCCGAGCAGGCGCTTCGATTCGTCGACGTAGCGGTCGCGCGGGCGCTTGTCCTCGAAGTCGCGGCCGGCGAACTTGTGGAAGAAGCCGACCTGGCCGAACATCGGCCCGATGCCGCCCATCTGGAACATCACCCACTGGATCGTCTCGTAGCGGCCGGCGAGATCCTTCGGAATCAACTGGCCCGTCTTGTCCGCGAGATAGATCAGGATCGCGCCCGATTCGAACAGCGGCAGCGGTTTGCCGTCCGGGCCGTTCGGATCGATGATCGCCGGGATCTTGTTGTTCGGATTCAGCGACAGGAACGCGGGCGAAAGCTGGTCGTTCGTGTCGAAGCTCACGAGGTGCGGCTCGTACGGCAGGCCGGTTTCCTCGAGCATGATCGACACCTTGACGCCGTTCGGCGTCGGCAGCGAGTAGAGCTGGAGACGGTCGGGATGCTGGGCCGGCCACTTTTGCGTGATCGGGAAGGCGGACAGGTCGGGCATGGAGGTTCGCTCGTCGAAGTGAATGATCCGCGCTCCGTCCATGCTGCCGCGCGCCACGGCCAGTGGTGCGGCGGCGGAGCGGAGCGCGCCGAAAACGCCCACTGTAGCCGATCCCGGCGATCGATGCCGACGGCGGCCGCTACACCGCCGGGAGCCGCCGCCGGCAGAGATCAGAAGTTGTGCCGCAGCCCGACCATCGCGGCCGTCGTGCCGACGCCCGGCGCGACCGGCTGCCCGTACACGAGCATCTGGTCCATCGTGCCGCGGTTGTTCACGTGGCCGACCTGCGCATAGATCATCGTCCGCTTCGACAGGCTGTAGTCGGCCGCGAGCACGACCGCCGTCGACTTGTTTGCAGACTGGTTGCGGTCCTTCAGGTAATACACCGCGGACGTCACCTGCAGCGCGGGCGTGAAGCGATAGCCGATGCCGGCCGACAGCATGTCGAGGTTCACCTTGTCCGCGTGCGACGGATTCCGGCCGTTGCCGTACGACGCCGACACCGAGAAATCGTGGATCGTGTATTTCGCGCCGAAGTAGATGAAACGGTTGTTGTCGACGCCGGTCGGCGCGACGCCCGGCGCCGGGTTCGTGTCGTGGCCGTTGTAGTAGACGGCCGATGCGTTCAGCCCGTAGTTCGCATACTTGAGCACGACCGATTCGCGCGTGCCGCCCTGGAACTGCCCGGCCACGCCGCCCGGCGCGTATTCGAGCGCGATCGACGCACCCGCGAAGGTCGGCGACTGGTAGACGAGTGCGTTGCTGTCGTACAGCGCGCCGATCGCGGCGTTGGTGCTCGTCCCGGGCCAGCCGGCCGCCGTGTTCAGGCCGAGCCACGCGATCAGCACGCTGCCGAAGAACTGCGCGTTGCGCACGTCGGTGTCGGCCATCGCGTAGATCATCGGCACGATCTGGCGGCCGGCCGTGAACGTGCCGAACGGGCCCGACACGCCGAGCGACGCGACCTGGTTGAAGATCGCGACGGTGCCCGGCGTATCGCTCAGCTGCAGCTTGCCGGTGCTGCTGTCGAACGAGCCCTGCAGCTTGAAGTTGATCTTGTAGCCGCCGCCGATGTCCTCGCTGCCCTTGATGCCCCAGAAGCTCGAATAGATGCCGCCGTCCTTCATGCGGAACACCTTGCCGGTATTCGGCGCGGTCGGGCTGAACGACGCCGCCGACGTGCTCTGGTACATCAGGCCCGAGTCGATCACGCCGTAGAGCGTGACGGAGGATTGCGCATGCGCGAGCGCCGAACAGCCGGCAAGCGCCGCGAGCGCGGCCAGTTTCGTCTTCATCCAAGTCTCCAGGGTTTCGTGTCGTGACCGGTCGGGATCGAGCCCAGCCGGGTGAAGCGGGGCAACATCGAGGCGGGCGGGCAGGTGTGACAGGCATCGCCCGTGCGAGCCGTGCGGAAAGACTACGCAACGGCGGGCGGCCGCTCCCCCCCACGCGCGGGGGGCAGGGTTGCGGAGAATCGGAGGAAGGCGGGCGCGGCAACGCGCCCGATTCGCGGAACCGGCGTTACGACGTCAGGGCGCGCTTTCGAGGAGACCCAACACCAGCGCGCGGCGTACCGCATGCTTGCGCGAGCTGGCGTCGAGCTTGCCGAACAGGTTCTTCAGGTGCCACTTCACGGTTTCCTCGCCGACGGCGAGCGCCACCGCGATCTCCTTGTTCGACAGGTTGCGCGCGAGCAGCTCGAGAATCGCGCGCTCCTTCGGCGTCAGCACGACGCTCGGCACCGCGCGCGGGCTGGCCGCCGCGCGCGGGGCGGGCGGCACGATGCGCGGCTGCGGCAGTGTGTGCCGCGCGGGGCCGGCGCCGGCGGCAGCTTCGTCGCCCGCGCGGCGTGCCCAGTCGGCGATGGCCGGGTGTGCGTCGACGAGCGTGCGCGTCAGCCCGAACACGTCCGCGAGGTTCATCGCCTCGTCGAGCAGCGCGCGGCCGGCGCCTCCCGACTGTTCGAGCGCGAACGCACTGAGCGCCATGATCTCGATGCGCGCTTGCCCCATGCTCATTTCGCGGGCCAGCACGGCGGCTTCGTCGAGCGCCGCGCTCGCATCGTCCCAGCGGCGCGCGGCCAGCGCGGCGCCCGCGTGCGCGGTCGCCTGCAGCAGCACGACAGGGCGCCGCCACAACGGCCCGTGCGACGGAAACTCGGCCGCGGCGATCGCATCGATCCGCTCGACGAGCGCATGGCAGGTCGCTTCGCGATAGCGCGCCGCGTGGATGCGCACCTGTTCGGCGAGACTCGCGACCGACAGGCGCGGCAGGCGGCGCGCGACGCCCATCGCATCGAGCGCTTCGAGCAGGTCGATCGCACGGTGCTCGACGCCGCGCAGCAGCGCGATGCGCGCGGCGGTGCGATAGCCGAGCAGCACGGTATCGGGCGTGCCCGTATGCTCGAGCACGTCGAGCCGGTTCGCGAGCAGCGCGGCGGCCTGGTCGACGCGATCGGCCTCGTAGGCGAGCGCCGCGCACATCGCCGCGAGCATGCAGGTCAGCGGATGGCGGCGCCCGAGATCGGCTTCCGCGCGCGCCAGCGTCGGCGACAGCGCGTCGTCGGCCAGCCGGACCTGGCCTTCGCGCAGGTAGCTCAGCCCCGTGATCAGTTCGCCCCAGCGCGCGACATAGCCGAACCCGGCCGCCGTCTCGCCGCGCGGCGCCGCGTGCTGGAAGCGGCGCGCCTGCGCCGGTTCGCCGACGATGATCGCGCGTGCCGACAGCCGGTTCGCGTGCATTTGCGCGAGCCAGGTCGCCGCCGGCGGCGTGAAATCGGCCCACGGTTCGAACAGCTCGACGAAGCGGTCGATTTCGTCGGCGTAATACGCGGCCGCGCTGAGGATCAACGCGCATTCGTAGCGCATCGCCGCGGGCGTGCCGGGATCCGCGAGGATGCCCGCGATCTGGCGCCGCGCCTCGACATGGCGCTCGCCGAGCGCCAACGCCCATGCCACCGCGACGCGTAGCGTCGGACGCTTGTCGAGCTCCGCATCGGGCAGCAGCGCGAGCCAGTCGAGCACGTCGTTGATGCGGCCCTGCTTGATCGCATCTTCGAGGCAACGCTGCGCGAGCGCGTACGCCACCTCGAACTGGCCCGCCGCATACGCGTGGCGGGCGGCTTCCTCGGTCATTCCGTGCGCGTCGAGCCATGCGGCCGCACGCGCATGCAGCGCGCTGCGCTCGGTATCCGGGCCCGCGGCCAGGCGGTCGCGCAGCGTGTCGCGGACGAGCGGATGCAGCCGGCACCAGTCCGAATCGTCCGACGCAATGAACAGCGGCGTGTCGCGTGCGAGCCGCGCGAGACGATCGGGTGCGTCCGCGTCGTCGAGCAGCGCCGCGCACAGCGACGGATGCAGGCGATCGGCGACGCTCGTGCGGGTCAGGAACGCGGTGTCGTCGGCCGACAGGTTCGTGAGCAGCAGCTCGACCAGCCGGTCGCGCGTGCCGTCCACGCGGGCGGCGAGCGCGTCGACCGCCTGACGCGGATCGGCCGAGTGCGCCATCGCAGCCATCGCGAGCTGCAGGCCGAGCGGCCAGCCGTCGACGCGTTCGAACAGCCGCGCGCAGGCGTCGGCATCGACCCGCTGCGCAAAGCGCGCGCCGACCAGCGCGATCGTCTCGTCGAGCGTGAAGCGCAGCCAGTCGGGGCCCGCGAGCGTGCATTGCCCGCCGGCGAGCAGGTCGCCGGCCACGTGATCGAGCCCGCGCCGCGCGGCGACGACGACATGCAGGTTTTGCGGCGCGTTGTGCAGCACGTAGGTCAGCGCATCGAGGCCGGCTGGCGGCAGACGCTCCGCATCATCGACGATCAGGAGCGCATCGATCGACAGTTGCGCGACTTCGGCCAGCCACGCGGTCACGCCCTCCAGCGCGCGCGCCGCGTCGGCCGCGCCGACCGGAATCAGGCGCCCGAAGCCGGGCCGCGCGCAGCCGGTCCGTACCGCCTGCACGAGCCCCTGCAGCAACCGGGCCGCATCGTCCCGTTCGTCGGCCGACAGCCACACGACCGCGCGGCCGAGCGCGAGGGTTTCGCGGCGCCATTGCGCGAGCAGCGAGGTCTTGCCGTAACCGGCCGGCGCCTGCACGAGCGTGACCGGCCGGCCGTCGAAGGCGGGCGCGGCGAGGCTCAGCCGCGCGCGGGCCAGCAACTGCGCCGGCACGCGCGGCGCGGTCGTCTTCAGGACCAGTTCGGTGGGAGGCGCGTCGGCGCGATCGGGTGGGTAGGCCATCGGGGCAGCAGTCGGAATCCGGCGGTGCCGTGCGGGCCAGCGTCCGGGGTGGGTGTGGGGGGAAGGATCGGTCGAACCGCGTTCGCCCGTCAATCCCCCCCGCGACGAGTGGGGCCGCACCGGCACCGCATCGATAGCATGGGTTCCGATGCATGACGAACACCACGAGGAGCCCACCCATGAACATCGTATCGACCGGCACGCGGCGCAGCGCGCCGCTCGCCGGATAAGCGGAGCGGCACGATGTACCGCCATCTGCTCGTGACGGTCGACGGCACGCCCGGCGGCATCGACGCGATCGGCCATGCGCTCGAACTGGCGCGCGCGGTCGGCGCCCGGGTCACGTTCATGCTGACCGGCGCCGCGCCGGACTCGCGTTTATCCGGAGCGCGGCTGCCGGAGCACGGTGCGAAAGTGGAAGCCGCCGCGCGGGCGCAAGGGTTGTCCCATGCGATCGCGGGGGCCGGCCAACCGGGGGCCGGCCAACCGGGGGCCGGCCAACCGGGGGCCGGCCGTCCGGGGGCCTGCGACGCAGCGCCCGGCGTGCTGGCGGCCGAACTCGGCTGCGACCTGATCGGCGTCGCGGCGCTGCCGCACGATGCCGATGCAGCGGCCTGCGCGCAACGGCAGCATCTGCTCACGACGAGCGGCGTGCCGGTGCTCGTGTGCCCGTCGCGGCGATCGCCTGCCGAGGCGCGCGTGATGGCGCGTTGCCTCGATGCGCATCGCGCAGTCGGCGGGTTGCTGCATGCGCTGACGGCGTCCGGCGCGGACGTAGACGTGGACGTGAACGCGCAGCAGCAACGGGCCGACACGCAGGATGTGCTGGCATCGCTCGCCGCCCTGCAGCGCGCCCGGGTCGGCACGGCCGCCGAAGCGCGCCTCTTCGCGGCATTGCGCGTCCGCGCGGAGTGCGTCGCGGCCGAACTGGATGAACTCGACCGCCAGCGGCGGCGCGACGCCCAAGCGCTCGATGCGCTCCTGCGGATCGCCGCCGACGGGCTGCCGTCGATCGCGTTCGACGCGGCGCTCGCCCGCTATGCGCACGGCGCGTTCGAGCAGATGGGGCGGATGGAAGGCGTGATTTTCCCGGCCGCGCGGCGCTACCTGGGCGACGCGGACTGGGCGGGACTGGATGAATCGCTGGCGGACGGCGCAGCCGCGCAGCCGCCACGCGCAAACGAACCGAACGAACCGAACGAACCCGACGGTGCGCGACGCGCATCCGACTGACACCATACGGAGAACAAAGATGGCACATGCAGTGCGATTCCACGCAACCGGCGGCCCCGAGGTCCTGCGCTGGGAGGAAGTCGAGGTCGGCGACCCGGGCCCCGGCCAGGTACGCCTGCGGCACGACGCGGTCGGCCTGAATTTCGCCGACACGTATTTCCGCAGCGGCCTGTATCCGGTGCCGTTGCCGGCCGGCCTCGGCGTCGAGGCAGCCGGCGTGGTCGAGGCCGTCGGCCCCGGCGTGACGAATGTCGCCGTCGGTGACCGCGTCACCTACACGGGTTTCCTGAACACGCTCGGCGCGTACAGCACCGAACGGCTGATCCCCGCCGCGCCGCTCGTGCGGCTGCCGGCCGGCATCACGTGCGAAACGGCCGCGGCGATGACGATGCGCGGCCTGACGTCGGCCTACCTGATGCGCCGCATCCACGCGTTCGCACCGGGCGACACGATCCTGCTGCACGCAGCCGCCGGCGGCGTCGGGCTGATCGTGTCGCAATGGGCGAAGCTGCTCGGGCTCACGGTGATCGGCACCGTCTCCAGCGAGCACAAGGCCGGGATCGCCCGTGCGCACGGTTGCGACCATACGATCGACTACAGCCGCGAGGACGTCGCGAAACGCGTGCGCGAACTGACGGACGGTGCAGGCGTCGACGTCGTGTTCGACAGCGTCGGCAAGGACACTTTCGAAGGCTCGCTCGATTCGCTGAAGCGGCGCGGGCTGATGGTGTGCGTCGGCACCGCGTCGGGCCCGATCCCGCCGTTCGATCCGCAGCGCCTCGCGATGAAGGGCTCGCTGTACCTGACGCGCCCGGCGCTGGCCGACTACATCGCCGATCCCGCCGAGAAGAACGACCTGGCCGGCGAACTGTTCGCGCACGTCGCGGCCGGCCGGATCCGGATCGAGATCAACCAGCGCTACGCGCTGCAGGACGCGGCGCAGGCACACCGCGATCTCGAATCGCGCAAGACGACCGGTTCGTCGGTGTTCATCGTCTGAGGAGACGCGCATGCGAGTCGAACCCCTGACCTGCGCGATCGGCGCGGAACTGCTGGATGTGAGCCTCGCCGACGCCGTGCACGACGACGGCCTGTTCGCCGAGATCCGCGCGCAGCTGCTCCGGCATCGCGTGCTGTTCCTGCGCGACCAGGACATCACGCGCGCCGAACATGTCGCGTTCGCGCGGCGCTTCGGCGAGCTCGAGGATCATCCGGTGGCCGGCAGCGATCCCGAGCACCCGGGGCTCGTGCGGATCTACAAGTCGCCCGACCAGCCGAACGACCGCTACGAGAATGCGTGGCACAGCGATGCGAGCTGGCGCGTGGCGCCGCCGTTCGGCTGCGTGCTGCGCTGCGTCGACGGTCCGCCGGTTGGCGGCGACACGATGTGGGCGAACATGGTGCTCGCGTACGAGCGCCTGCCGGAGCACGTGAAGCAGCAGATCGACGACTTGCGCGCGCGCCACAGCATCGAGGCGAGCTTCGGCGCGGCGATGCCGATCGACAAGCGCCTCGCGCTGAAGGCGCAATACCCGGACGCCGAGCATCCGGTCGTGCGCACGCATCCCGAAACGGGCGAGAAGGTGCTGTACGTGAACGCGTTCACCACGCATTTCACCAACTTCCATACACCGGAGCGCGTGCGCTTCGGGCAGGACGCGAACCCGGGCGCCGGGCAACTGCTGCAATACCTGATCAGCCAGGCCTACATCCCCGAATACCAGGTGCGCTGGCGCTGGAAGAAGAACAGCGTCGCGATCTGGGACAACCGCAGCACCCAGCACTACGCGGTGATGGACTACCCGCCGTGCGTGCGCCGGATGGAGCGCGCGGGCATCGTCGGCGACGTGCCGTTCTGAGCGCGTCCGCACCGTAACCGATTCGCAACCCTGAACCACGCGCCGGGCCTGCCGCCCGGCGCGGCGGGATACGCACGCCCGTACGCCCGACATACAACGATTTCCACTGGAGGACGACATGCAATTTCTCGACGATTCGCTGCACCCGGAAAACCAGGACAAGGTAGTCATCACGGTCGCCCCGTACGGCCCCGAATGGATGCCCGCCGATTTTCCGGAAGACATTCCGGTGACGATGGACGAGCACGTGCAGAAGGCCGTCGACTGCTACAACGCCGGCGCGACGGTGCTGCACATGCATGTGCGCGAACTCGACGGCAAGGGCAGCAAGCGGCTGTCGAAGTTCAACGAGCTGCTCGGCCGGCTGCGCGAGGCGGTGCCCGACATGATCCTGCAGGTGGGCGGCTCGATCTCGTTCGCGCCGGAAGGCGAGGGCGCCGATGCGAAATGGCTGTCCGACGACACGCGCCACATGCTCGCCGAGCTGACGCCGAAGCCCGACCAGGTGACGGTCGCGATCAACACCGTGCAGATGAACATCACCGAGCTGATGAACCGCAAGGACATCGCCGGCACGTCGCTGAACGATGCCGCGTACTGGGACGCGTACCGCGAGATGACCGTGCCGGCCGGCCCCGGCTGGGTCGACGAACACCTGCGCCGCCTGCAGGCGGCCGGCATCCAGCCGCATTTCCAGCTCACCGGCATGCACGCGCTGGAAACGCTCGAACGGATCATCCGCCGCGGCGTCTATCGCGGCCCGCTGAACGTGACGTGGGTCGGCATCGGCGGCGGCTTCGACGGCCCGAATCCGTACAACTTCATGGAATTCGTGCGGCGTTGCCCGGATGGCGCGTGCATCACGCTCGAATCGCTGATGAAGAACGTGCTGCCGATCAACACGGTCGCGATGGCGCTGGGCCTGCATCCGCGCTGCGGGATCGAGGACACGATCATCGACCAGAAGGGCAACCGGATGACGTCGGTGCAGCAGGTCGAGCAGTGTGCACGGATCGCGCGCGAACTCGGCCGCGACATCGCCACCGGCAAGGAGGCGAAGGCGATCTACCGGATCGGCGTGCAGTACGACGGCATCGACGAGACGCTGGCGCACCTCGGGATGGCGCCGAACCGCCGGCCGGGCCAGGCGAACGTGCCGCTGCGGGCGGCCTGACGCGCCGCGCATCCGCGCATCCGGGTAGGCGGCCGTGACGGCCGCCGCCCGCCGATCGTTGTGGCGTGGCACCCACCCCTGCGCAGCGCGCGGGAGCGGACTCCGGTCAACGGAGCGGGGCCACGCAAGCCGCGCCGGAGCACGACCGCTCCGGTGCCGGAGGAGACACGCATGCTGATCCATCATGTCGAGCCGTCGATGCAGGACGTCGCCGCCGCCGGCCGGCGCGCGCCCGCGTATGCGTGGCTCGTGTTCGGGCTGACCGTCGGCCTGCTGCTGTCGGACTACATGTCGCGGCAGGTGCTCAACGCCGTGTTCCCGCTGCTCAAGCACGCGTGGGCGCTGTCGGACACGCAGCTCGGTTCGCTGTCCGGCGTCGTCGCGCTGCTGGTCGGGCTGCTGACGTTTCCGCTGTCGGTGCTCGCCGACCGCTTCGGCCGCGTGCGCAGCATCGTGCTGATGGCCGCGCTGTGGAGCGTCGCGACGCTCGGCTGCGCGCTGTCGACCAACTACGCCGAGATGCTGGTCGCGCGCGGCCTCGTCGGGCTCGGCGAAGCCGCATACGGCAGTGTCGGCGTCGCGCTGATCCTCAGCATCTTTCCGGCACGCCTGCGCGCGACGCTGACCGGCGCGTTCATGGCCGGCGGCGCGTTCGGCTCCGTGTTCGGGATGGCGCTCGGCGGGCTGGTCGGCGCGCATCTCGGCTGGCGCTGGTCGTTCGGCGTGATGGCCGCGCTCGGCATCGTGCTGCTCGTCGCCTATCGCTGCGTCGTGACCGAACGGCGGCTCGCCGCTTATCGGATCGAGCCGTGCCGGCGCGACGCCAGCGCGCCGCGTGACTTGCGCGGCAGCGCGCGTGCGCTGATGTCGGGGCTGTTCGCGTCGCGTTCGGTGATCTGCGCGTATCTCGGCAGCGGGCTGCACCTGTTCGTGCCGGGCGCGCTGTTCGCGTGGCTGCCCAGCTACCTGAACCGCTACTACGCGATGGCGCCCGACCGTGCGGCCGTGCTCGCGGCCGGCTTCGTGCTGCTCGCGGGCGTCGGGATGGTCGGCTGCGGGATCGTCACCGACCGCGTCGGCAAGACCGACGGCAAGCGCAAGTGGCTGACCGCGATCGCGTATTGCGTGCTCACGGGCGTGTGCCTCGCGATTGCGTTCCGGCTGCCGCCCGGGCCGCTGCAGCTCGCGCTGATCTGCGTGGGGATGCTGGTCGGCGCGGGTGCGTCCGGTGCGTCGGGCGCGATGGTCGCGAACCTGACGCCGGCCGCGATCCACGCATCGGCGTTCGCGACGCTCACGCTCGCCAACAACCTGCTCGGCATGGCGCCGGGCCCGCTGCTGACGGGGTGGGTCGCCGATCACGCCGGGCTCGTCGGCGCGCTGCAATGGATTCCTGTCGTGCCGCTCATGGCCGCCGTGCTGTTCGCGATCGGACGCGCGAGCTACGTGGCCGATCTCGCGCGCGTCGAACGCGAACGGCGCGCGTCCCACCTTTCCTGAACGCTTCGGAGACTGCATGACCCTGACAACCACCCCTGCCATCCTGATCGTGCCCGGCTTGCGCGATCACGTCGAAGACCACTGGCAAACGCACCTCGAACGGCGCCTGCCGAACGCGCGCTCGGTCGCGCCGCTCGAAGCCGACAAGCTGAGCCGCGCCGCACGCGTCGCGGCGCTCGATGCGGCGCTGGCCGAGATCGACGGCCCCGTGATCCTGGTCGCGCACAGCGCGGGGGTGATGATTACGGTGCACTGGGCGCGGCAGGCCACGCGCAAGATCCACGGCGCGCTGCTCGCGGCGCCCGCCGATCTCGAGTCGCCGATGCCCGCCGGTTATCCGGCGTCCGATGCGATCGAAGCCAACGGCTGGACGCCGATACCGACCGAACGGCTGCCGTTTCCGAGCGTCGTCGCCGCGAGCCGCAACGATCCGCTCGCGCGTTTTGAGCGCGTCGAGGCGCTGGCGGCCGGGTGGGGCAGCAAGCTCGTCGATCTGGGCGATGTCGGGCACCTGAACCCGGCGTCCGGGTATGGCGAGTGGCAGGATGCCGAACGGCTGATCGGGGAGGTGGCCGCACTCGGCGCGGCCTGACTGGCTGAATATCCCTGTGTTCCGCGCGCCGCGCCCGACCGGGCAGCCGGCGCGCAACCTGTCGCTGTCGGGCCGCGATACGGCCCCGAACCGATTCCATTTCGCCGCCCGCCGAGATACGACGTCTTAACACGCCGCACAATCGACGTCGCACGGCGCCACACCAGCGGTCGACACACAAATCCTCAACAAACGGAAGGTGTTTGTCAGGGAAAATCCCGCCCCGTGCACGGTGGTTTTTTGTTGACCGACATCGTATAACGCCGTCATGATTTCCTGAAAAGAAAGGTCCCATCCACCGACCGAAGTGAGGAGACATGAACGCCACCACGATCGCTCGCCGTGTCCGCCGGATCGCACTCGCCCTGGGTTTCACGCTGTCGGCCGCGGCAGCCGTTGCCGCTCCCGTCTCGCTGAACATCGTCGATGTCGCGGGCAACCTGCAGCTCACGCAGAAGGCCATCGAGGCCTTCCGCGACAAGAACCCGAATCTTGTGTCGAACGTCACGTTCACGAACGCGCCGGCGCCGCAATTGCCGGGCAAGATCAAGGCAATGCAGGCGGCGGGGCGCTCGGACATCGATCTCGTCCTGACGGGCACCGACGCGCTGGCCGCCGGCATCGAGCAGAACCTGTGGCTGAAGCTGCTGCCCGACGACGCGGCCGCGTTCCCCGGTGTGCTCGACAAATACGCGCCCGGCCCGCGCAAGATGCAGGATCTCGCACAGGGCTTCGGTCTCGAAGTCACCTACATGCCGGCCGGCCCGCTGCTCGAATACAACCCGGCGAAGGTCAGCAACCCGCCGAAGACGCCCGATCAGCTTCTCGCATGGTGCAAGGCACACCCGAACAAGCTGATCTATGCGCGCCCGGCGAACTCGGGCCCCGGCCGCACGTTCCTGATGGGGCTGCCGTACGTGCTCGGCGACAAGAATCCGCAGGATCCGATCAACGGCTGGGACAAGACCTGGGCGTTCCTCAAGGCGCTGAACGACTGCGTGCCGTACTACCCGGGCGGCACGTCGGCCGTGATGAAGGAGCTCGGCGAGGGCACGCGCGACATGACCGTGACCGTCACCGGCTGGGATCTCAACCCGCGCGCACTCGGCATCGTGCCGGCCGAGTTCCGGATCCAGGCCTTCGACAACATGACGTGGGTCAACGACGCGCACTACATGGTGATCCCGAAGGGCGTGCCGAAAGAGAAGCTCGACGTGCTGTTCAAGCTGATGAACTTCCTGCTCGAACCGGCGCAACAGGCAATGACCTACGACGACGGCTACTTCTATCCGGGCCCGGCGGTGAAAGGCGTGACGCTCGAGATGGCGCCCGCGCACAGCCAGGAGGTGGTCCGCAAGTTCGGCCGCCCCGAGTACGCGAAGCTGCTCGCGGATCGCCCGCACGTGCAGCCGCTCAGCGCGCAGGCGATGGTCGCCGCGTTCCAGAAGTGGGATCGTGAAATCGGCGCGCAGAAGTCGAAGTGACGCATGAACCCGCAGGCGCCGAGGCGCCCGCGTCAACGGAGTGGGCCGGATGAAACACAGTTTCGAACGGCTGCGGCTCGATGGCGTGTGCCGCAGCTTCACCAATGCGGAAGGCGCGCAGGTCGCCGCGCTGAACGGGCTCGATCTCGAGATCCGACGCGGCGAGTTCATCGCGCTGCTCGGCCCGTCGGGTTGCGGCAAGTCGACCGCGCTCAACTGCATCGCGGGGCTGCAGCCGCTCACGCGCGGCGGCATCTGGCTCGACGACACGCGCATCGACGTGCTGCCGCCCGAGCGCCGCGGCTTCGGGATGGTGTTCCAGAACTACGCGCTGTTTCCGCACATGTCGGTGCTCGACAACGTCGGCTTCGGCCTCAAGATGCGCGGCGTGCCGAAGCAGGAAACGCGGCGGCGCGCGCAGCAGGCGCTCGAACTCGTGCAGCTCGTCGGGCACGAGGGCAAGCTGCCCGGGCAGCTGTCGGGCGGGCAGCAGCAGCGCGTCGCGATCGCACGCGCGATCGTGATCGAGCCGCCGCTCGTGCTGATGGACGAACCGCTGTCGAACCTCGACACGAAGCTGCGCATCGAGATGCGCGCCGAGATCCGCCGGATCCACACGCAGCTCGAACGCGCGACGATCTACGTGACGCACGATCAGGACGAAGCGCTGTCGATGGCCGACCGCATCGTCGTGATGAAGGAGGGCGTCGTGCAGCAGGTTGCGACGCCGAAGGACGTCTACACGCGTCCGCACAACCTGCATGTCGCGCGCTTCATGGGCTATCGCAACGTGCTGCCGTTCATGCTCGAAGGGATGGCCGGCGATTACGTGAAGGTCGCAGGGGGCGGCGCGCAGCTCACCGGTGTGCCGATGGATGGCTTCGATGCAAAGGACGTGACAGTCGCGCTGCGGCCCGACGACATCGAGCGGGCAGACGATGCGGGCGACAACACGAACACGTTCGATGCGACCGTCGAAACGGTCGAATACGGCGGCCGCGATTCGCTGATCCGCGCGGTCACGCCGTTCGGCGCGATCTGGGCGCGCGTGGCCGGCGAATTCGCGGAAGGCGAGCGGTTGCGGCTGCGCGTTGCGCCGTCACGCACACTCGTCTACCCGGGAGCGCCGAAATGAGCGGCGTGGCCGCAGCCCGGTTACACCGGGAGACCGCATGAGCACGCTCTCGGCCGGCACCCCGCGCGACTCAAAAGCCTGGCTCGTCACGCCCGCGCTCGCGTTCATCGTCGCGCTGTTCATCTATCCGTTCGCGTACGGCCTCGTGCTGTCGTTTCAGCCGATGAACGGCGGCGGCGCGCTCGCGAACTACGTGCAGTTCTTCACCGACACGGCCATGTGGCCGACCGTGCTCGTCACGCTGAAGCTCGCGGTGCCGGCGACGCTGCTCAACGTCGGCATCGCGGTGCCCGTCGCGTTCGCGCTGCGCCGCCATTCGCCGTACCAGAAGTTCGTCACGACGTTGCTCGTGATTCCCGTGACGCTCGGCACGGTGCTCGTCGCCGACGGGATGCTCACGTATTTCGGGCCGAACGGCTGGTTTCCGCAGGCGCTGCAGGGGCTGCACCTGTACACCGACGAAGTGCGCCTCACGCACAACTACTGGGGTGTGCTGCTGTCGCTGATCGTGTCGGGCTTTCCGTTCGCGTTCCTGCTGATGCTGTCGTACATCAGCGGCATCGACCCGACGCTCGCGCGCGCGGCCGCGACGCTCGGCGCGAACCCGTGGCAGCAGTTTCGGCAGATCTACCTGCCGCTGCTCGTGCCGGGGCTCACGATGGCCGCGTGCCTGTCGTTCGTGCAGGCGTTCTCGGTGTTCCCGTCGGCCGTGCTGCTCGGCGCGCCGGCCGGGCCCACGCGCGTGATCTCGATCGCGGCGGCGGAAGCCGCGTTCGAGAGCTACGACTATTCGCTCGCGTCGGCGATCGCGATCGTGATGGGTTTCGTGCAGTTGCTGGTGGTCGCCTCGATGCTCGGCGCGCGCCGCTTCTTCTATACCGGCGCGGTGACGGGAGGCAAGGGCTGATGGCGACCGACAATCATGCCGCGCGCACCTGGCCGCCGAAACACGATGCGTCCGATGCGCGGGCCGTCGATGCAAGGAAACCGCGCAAGATGAAAAGCAACCTGGCCGGCCGTGCGTGGAAGGCGCTCGTCTGGGGGCTGATGGCGTTCTTCCTGCTGAACGTGATGCTGCTGATCGCGACCGTCGCGGTGAACTCGATCGCGACCCGCTGGTTCGGCACGCCGCTGCCGCAGGGCTTCACGCTGCACTGGTATGCGAAGGCGTGGGAGGACTTCCAGCTCGCGAGCGTGCTGTGGGTGACCGTCGAGGTCGTCGGCGCGGTCGTGCTGCTGTCGATCGCGCTCGGCGTGCCAGCCGCGTATGCGCTCGCGCGCGTGCAGTTTCGCGGCAAGCGCTTCGCGCTGCTGGTGTTCCTGCTGCCGCTGATGGTGCCGCCCGTCACGTACGGGATCCCGATGGCCACCGTGATGTACAAGGTCGGGCTCGCGGGCACCTTGCCCGGCGTGATCCTCGCGAACCTCGTGCCGGCGCTGCCGTTCGTGATCCTCGTGATGACGCCGTTCATCGAGCAGATCGACCCGAATCTCGAAGCCGCCGCGCGCATCTTCGGTGCGAACACGTGGCGCTATTTCCGCTACGTGCTGCTGCCGCTGCTCGTGCCCGGCATGCTCGCGGCGGGGCTGCTCGTGCTGGTACGCACGATCGGGATGTTCGAGCTGACCTTCTTCACCGCCGGGCCGAGCACGCAGACGCTAGTCGTCGCGCTGTATTACGCGGTGTTCTCGACCGGCGTGCGCGCGCCGCAGTCGATCGACGCGATGGCGATGGTCTACATGGCCATCACGCTCGTGTGGGTCGTGATCGCGCTGCAGTTCGTGAGCCCGACGCAGCTCGTCAGCCGCGTGAAGCAGGAGCGGCAGTAGGCGAGGGCGACGCACGGGCGTGCGATGCCGCTTGCGCATCCGTGCAATTGGTTACAAATGGATACCGCGCCCGACACGCGGACGTTGCAGACTACGCGGCGTTCACCCGATAACGGATATCCATGAAGTTCCACACGCTGCTGACACTCGCCGGGGCATCGACGCTGCTGGCCGCCTGCAACCTGCTCCACGACGGCCCCGGTTCGAGCGACGTCGACGCTGCCGTGCGCCGCGCGCTCGAGGCGGAAAACCACGGCGGCTTGAACGCGTTGTTCGGCCAGCCGCTGCCCGTCTCGGCCGATGTCGTGTCGGCGAAACCCGACGGCGACTGCAAGAAGCTCGGCGATCGCACCTACTCGTGCGACGTCGTGGTCACGTGGCGCAATGCCGACTACAAGCCGTCGCGCGCGAACCTGACCTTCGTGAAGGCCGCCGACGGCGCGTGGCAGACCTCCGGCGTCGACGCGGCGATCGTGACGGGCACCGCAAAATCGCTGGTCGACGAGATCGGCAAGGCGTGGCCCGGCAATGCGGCGAGCGGCGCGTCGGCGCCGCAGTGACGCAAGCGGGCGGCGGGCTGGTCGCTTCCGTCCCGCGATGCGCGGTCTGCCGCGCCTGAAGGCCGCACGGTTCCTTCTGCTCGGCTGACGGCACGCCATCGACCGGTTGCCGCGCGCACGTCGCGGCCTGCACCGGGGCGGGGGTGGGGGCGGGTCAGCGCCCTCGACTCGGCTGGCCGGATACGGTTGCCGGCAGCGCCGGACGGCCGGACGCGGCCGACCCACCGGCTTCCGCGCCGATCCCCGACGACTGCGCGATGCGTGCTTCGGCCGCCTGGATATCTTCCGGGTACTGGCCTTTCAGCGGCTTGTAGCCGGCTTGTTCAACCTGGCGCAACTGCGCGACGACTTCGGCGCGCGTGACAGGGCCATTGGCCGTCTGCGCAAACGACACGGCGGGCGCCGCGATCGCGGCTGCGAGGACGAGCAGGGAAAGGGCGGGTTTCATCTTCAGGATCTCCGAACAGGACAGGGTGGCCGGCGCGGCGCGGACACCGCAACCGGTCCACCCATCTTGTTCGACCGGTGCTTAAGCGCGGATTAACGGAGAAAAAGGGCGCGAGCACCGTGTACGCGCGCGATTGAACGCATCCTCGGTATGCGGGCCGCCTTATAGGGAAAACCCTTATTTCGAGATATAATCACGGCCTAAGAGATAGGTCGAACCATGCCTGAACGTTTCCAAACCCTTGAAAAATTTGTGTTTTCCCTCGTCGTGATGTCCGCCGTCGTGTGCTCGGCATTCCTCGCGTACGAGCGTCACCCCGAGATCAAGATCGCGCTGCACGAAGGCGAAGCGCTGATGCGCGAGAGCGCCAAGTATTCGGTCATCTGCTCGCCGTCCAAGGTCGATCCTTGCGTCGAGATGTCCGCTTACTGACATGCGCGCCGATAGCGGTGCGCCGCTGTCGAAACGGCGTTTCCAGGATTCGCCCGATTCAGTTTCAGACGCGCGCTACAGCGTTGGCGGCCCGGATTCCTTGAAATAGAGCCCATCGGGAATTCGCAACCGGCCGCAAGACCGGGCGGATGCACGAGCCCGCCACGTGCCGAGTCGCTGACGTCAGCAGCCCCCCGAATTCAGCCGGCCCCGCTTCGAGCAATCGAGCGGGGCCGTTCTGTTTGCGCGGTTCAAATGACCGCCCGCCACACCGTGCACAACGCCCGTCACACCATATGCCGTGGCGTGCCGCCCACGAACGCGGCGACGTTGTCCACGAGTTGATCGGCGAGCGCCTGCATCGCTTCGTCGCTTGCCCACGCAACGTGCGGCGTCAGGATGAACGCCGGATGCGACAGGATTGCGTGGAACGGATGCGCGGCCGGCAACGGCTCCTGCGTGACCACGTCGAACCCCGCGCCCGCGATCTGCCCCGACTGCAAGGCGTCGACGAGCGCGCTTTCGTCCACGAGCCCGCCGCGCGCGGTATTGATCAGCAGCGGCCGGCGCGCCATCCGCGCGAACGCGGCCGCGTCGATCAGGTGCCGCGTCGCCGGCGTGAGCGGGCAGTGCAGCGTGATCACGTCGCTGTCGCGCAGCAGCGTGTCGAGCGGTGCGTAGTCGTCGCCCGACGCCTCGCCGTGCGCCGCGAACCGCACGCGCATGCCAAGCGCGCGGGCGATGCCGGCCACCGCGCGCCCGAGCACGCCGTCGCCGACGATCCCGAGCATCGAGCCGGCCAGGTCGCGAATCGGATGATCGAAGAAGCAGAACTGCCCGCTGTCGAGCCAGCGTCCCGCGCGCACCGCGTCGCGGTACGCGACGAGGCTGCGGCGCAGCGCGAAGATCAGCGCGAACGTGTGCTCGGGTACCGTGCGGACCGCATACCCGCGAATGTTGCTCACGACGATGCCGCGCGCCGCGCACGCGTCGAGATCGACGATGTCGGTGCCCGTCGCGGCGATCGCGATCATCCGCACGCGCCGCGCATCGGCAAGCGTGGCGGCATCGAGCCGTACCTTGTTGGTCACGACGATGTCCGCGTCGCCGATGCGCGCGGCAATCTCGTGCGCGGCCGTCCGGTCGAACGTGCGCACCACGTGCGGAAACGGAAACGGCTTCAGTACGGTGTGCGGCGACAGCGTCGCGCGGTCGAGAAACACGATCGTCGCGGGAGAGGAAACAGAAAACATGGCGGGGCTCGCTGACAGGCGCCCGGCGGGCGCGGAACGGGTTCGATTCTGCCGGCGGCGCGCATGCCGTCGTTTGACCGTTGCGCGAGTGCGCTTTCCCGGATGGAAAGGCTGATGCACCGCAGATGGGAAGGTGCGCGGCACACGCCTTTCCGTTTCGGAAAGGCTGGTTGAGCATCGATCGATGTTCGCCGGGCGCGAACGCCGTCATGATCGCCGTCATCGACACCACGATTTCATCGGAGACAGCCATGACACGCCCCCTGGACGGCATCCGCGTGCTGGAACTCGGCCAACTGATCGCCGGGCCGTTCGCGGGCCGGATGCTCGCCGAATTCGGCGCGGACGTGCTCAAGATCGAGCCGCCCGGGCTCGGCGATCCGCTGCGCAAATGGCGGCTGCTGCACGACGGCACGTCGGTGTGGTGGGCCGCGCAGTCGCGCAACAAGACCTCGCTCACACTCGACCTGCGTACGCCCGAAGGGCAGGACGTCGTGCGCCGCCTCGTCGCCGAGACCGACGTGCTGATCGAGAACTTCCGGCCCGGCACGCTCGAAGGCTGGGGGCTCGGCTGGGATGCGCTGTCCGCGATCAATCCGGGGCTCGTGATGCTGCGCGTGTCGGGCTTCGGTCAGACGGGCCCGTACCGCGACCGTCCCGGCTTCGGCGTGATCGCCGAGGCGATGGGCGGCCTGCGGCACCTGACCGGCGAGCCCGGCCGCACGCCGGTGCGCGTCGGCATCTCGCTCGGCGATTCGCTGTCGGCGCTGCACGGCGTGATCGGCGTGCTGCTCGCGCTGCGGCATCGCGAGCAGCAGGGCGGCAAGGGGCAGGTCGTCGACGTCGCGCTGTACGAATCGGTGTTCAACCTGATGGAAAGCCTGCTGCCCGAATACTCGGCGTTCGGCGCCGTGCGCGAGGCGGCCGGCAGCAGCCTGCCCGGCATTGCGCCGACCAATGCGTACCGCTGCCGCGACGGCAAGTACGCGCTGATCGCCGGCAACGGCGACAGCATCTTCCGGCGCCTGATGGAGCTGATCGGCCGGTCCGATCTCGGCAACGATCCCGCGCTCGCGCACAACGACGGGCGGGTCGCGCAGGTCGAACGCATCGACGCGGCGATCGGCGCGTGGAGCGCGCAGCACGATCTCGACGCCGTGCTGGCCGCGCTGAACGAAGCGCGCATCCCGTCCGGGCGCATCTACGACGTGGCCGACATCGCGGCCGATCCGCATTACCGCGCGCGCGACATGCTCGTCGATGCCGCGCTGCCCGACGGCACGCCCGTGCTCGTGCCCGGCATCGTGCCGAAGCTCGGCGCGACACCCGGGCGTATCGAGCACGCGGCGCCTGCGCTCGGCGCGGATACCGACGCGGTACTCGACTCGCTCGGCATCGATGCGGCGACGCGCGACGACTGGCGCACGCGCGGCGTGATCTGAGAAGCGGAAACAGGAGCAGACAACATGAACGGGCAACGCAAACGGCTCTACCTTCACGAAGTCGCGACACGCGACGGTTTCCAGAACGAAGCGGCATTCGTCGACACCGACGACAAGATCGCGCTCGTCGATGCGCTGAGCGCGTGCGGCTACGCGAAGATCGAGGTCACGTCGTTCACGTCGCCGAAAGCGATCCCCGCGTTGCGCGACGCGGAGGCCGTGATGCACGGCATCGCGCGCGTACCGGGTGTGGTCTATACGGTGCTCGTGCCGAACGTGCGCGGCGCCGAGCGCGCGCTGTCGTGCGGCGTCGACGAAGTGAACCTCGTGATGTCGATGAGCGAAAGCCACAACCGCGCGAACCTGCGGATGACGCGCGAGCAATCGTTCGCGCAGTTGCGCGACGTGATCGACGCGGTACGCGGCACGGGGGGCGCGATCAACGTGTCGCTGTCGACCGCGATGGGCTGTCCGATGGAAGGCGACGTGCCGGTCGAAGGCGTGCTCGCGTGGATGCAGCGCTTCGCGGATCTCGGCGTGCACGGCTTCACGCTGTGCGATACGACGGGCATGGCGTTTCCGTCTCAGGTGCGCGACCTGTCGGCCCGTGCACGCGAACGCTTCGGTGCGCTACAGCTCACGCTGCACTTCCACAACACGCGGGGAATGGCGCTCGCGAACACGCTCGCGGCACTCGATGCCGGGATCGACCGCTTCGACGCATCGCTCGGTGGCCTCGGCGGCTGTCCGTATGCGCCGGGCGCGACCGGCAACGCGTGCACCGAAGAACTCGTGCACATGCTCGAACTCGACGGCTACGATACGGGCGTGGATCTCGCGGCCGTGCTGGCCGCGTCGGCACGGCTGCCGGCGCTGATCGGTCATGACGTGCCGAGCCAGCTCCTGAAGGCCGGGCGCCGCTCGGACCTTCATCCGCCGCCGCGCGCGGACGCCGGCGACATGCCCGCGCAACGCGCTTTCTCATGAACAACGAACCGGAGCGAATTTCATGGCGCTGATTGACCACCTCGACCATCTCGTGCTGACCTGCGTCGATCCCGACAGGACCAGGCATTTCTACACCGAGGTGCTGCAGATGCAGCTCGAAACCTTCGGCGCCGGCCGGCTCGCGTTCCGCTTCGGCAACCAGAAGATCAACCTGCACGTGCGCGGCGCGGAATTCGAACCGAAAGCGCATGTGCCGGTGCCCGGCGCGCTCGACCTGTGCTTCATCGCGGCGGTGCCGCTCGACGACGTGATCGCGCACCTGACACGCGTCGAATGGCCGATCGTCGAAGGGCCCGTCGAACGCACGGGCGCAACGCAGAAGATCCGGTCGGTCTACGTGCGCGATCCCGACCTGAACCTGATCGAGATCTCCGAGTTGATCTGACCGTCGGCGCAGCGCTGGCCGTATCGCGTGCCGCAGGAGCGCGTCGGTGCGGTCGCATGCCGCGCCGATCTCCCGCCGAAAACGGACAGCCGGATTCCGCGCTCGCCGATTCCGGATAGCCGGCCCGTGGCACGCTGCGGATAATGCGTGCATCGGCGACCGAGAGGCCGCCTTCGCACCGGACGCGACGCTTGCGTCCGCGCTTTCCGCAACCCGACCAGGCGATTCCCGATGACGATCCTCTATCGCGGCATGGACCGCGCGGCGCTCGACGCCGCCTATCTGAACACGAAGGTGGTGCCCGATTTCCCGGCGTTGCTGGTGTCGATGCAGGCGCGTAGCACGGCGCTTTATGCAGCGGTATCCGGCCGGCGCGACCTGCGTTACGGTGCACGACCCGCGCAGCGGTTCGACTGGCTGTCGTGCGGTCAGCCCGATGCGCCGCTGTTCGTGTTCATTCACGGCGGCTACTGGCAGCACTGTGCGAAAGAGGATTTCGCGTATGCGGCGAGCGGGCCGCTCGCGTGCGGTTTCGACGTGATACTCGCCGAATACACGCTTGCGCCGGTCGCGACGATGACCGACATCGTCGGCGAGATCGGTGCGCTGCTCGATTACCTCGCGAACGATCCCGACGGCCTCGGCACCGCGCAGCGGCCGATCCACCTGAGCGGCCATTCGGCAGGCGGCCACCTGACGGCCGTGCACCGCGCGCATCCGGCCGTCGTGTCGGCGCTTGCGATCAGCCCGCTCGTCGATCTCGAACCGATCTCGCTGTGTTGCCTGAACGACAAGCTGCAGCTCACCGCGCACGAGGTCGACGCGTACAGCCCGTTGCGCCATATCGGGCCCGGCGCGCCGACGGTCGTTGCGGTCGGCGACGCCGAGCTGCCCGAACTCGTCCGGCAGGCACGCGACTACGCGACGGCCTGCGAAGCAGCGGGCGAGCGGAGCGTCCACGTCGTGCTGCCCGGCATGCAGCACTTCGACGTGCTCGACGATCTCGCGAAGCCGGACGGCGCGATGCTTGCCGCATTGCGGTCGTTCGCGCCGCGCCAGGCGTACCATTTCGCGCTCACACGGCCGGGCGTATGATCGGCGCTAGGCCGCCGCGCTGACGGCATGCGCCGGCGCGGCCTTCCCAGGACCCACGACATGGTGAACCCGCTTCATTTCGATCTGCAGTCGCTGCGCGTGTTCGCGCTCGTTGCCGAGCACGGCAGCCTGACGAAAGCGGCCGAACACGGCCAGCTCACGCTGTCCGCGGTCAGCAAGCGCATCGCCGAACTCGAAAGCGTGACGGATAGTGCGCTGTTCGTCCGGCATGCGCGCGGCGTCGAGCTGACGCCCGCGGGCCGTGCGCTGCTCGACCATGCGGCGAAGGTGATCGAGCAGGTCAACCGGATGGCGCACGAGATGAGCGACTACGTCGCCGGCGTGCGCGGCCATATCCACGTGTGGACCAACACGTCCGCGATCGTCCAGTTCCTGCCGGCCGATCTCGCCGCGTTCCTCACCGACAATCCGGGCATCAAGGTCAGCCTCGAGGAGCGGCTGAGCCACGAGATCGTCGACGCGCTCGCGTCCGGCAAGGCCGATCTCGGCGTGTTCGCCGACAACGTCCCGGCCCCCGGCATCGAACGGCGGCTGTACCGGCGCGACGAGCTCGTGCTGCTCGTGCCGCGCACGCACCGGTTCGCCGCGCGCGACGGCATCCGCTTCGCCGATACGCTCGACGAGGACTACGTCGGGCTCAGCGACGGCAGTTCGCTGCTCGCGCGCATGACCGACGCCGCGTTCGCGGTCGAGCGCTCGCTGAAGCTGCGGATCCAGGTATCGAATTTCGACGGCGTGAGCCGGATGATCGAAGCGGGGCTTGGCATCGGCATCCTGCCGCGCGATGCGGTGACCGGCGAGCGCGCGGCGCGGCTCGGGGTCGTGAAGCTCGACGATGCGTGGGCCACACGAACGCTGTGGGTTGGCGTGAAGGCGGGCAGCGTACTGACGACCGATATCGCGAAGCTGTTCGATTTCATGTCGGCACGGTGAATCGGTCGGCAAGAGCCGCGGCATGGCCTCCAGGGCGCGTGATCACCCGTGCTCGTTCCGAGGTTCATGCTTGAATCGTCGCGGAAGCCGACTCAAGCAGCACCGAGGCGCGCAAGCGTGGCGTGTTCCTTCGGTGCGCTCAGCGCGCCGACCAGCAATGGCGACGCGGTCTCGGCGCCGGCTTCCCGCGCCCAGTCGAGCGTGTCCTGAATAGTTCGCGCGAGAGGCGAAAACGCGAGACCACTCCGTAGCGCGCGGCTGTTGTCGGCGAGGAATATGCCGCCCGCCTCAGCATCGCTTTCCGCGATCCAGAGCGGAAGCTCCGTCCATCCTTCGATACCCGCGTCGAGAACCTGTTGATCCGTGAGCCATACCAGCTGTGCGGGGCTCGAGGCAACCTCGATGCACCGGCTGAGAAACTGCTCCATCGTCAACGTCGATGCGGGACCCACTGCGTTCAATGCGCCGTTCGCGTTGCTTTCCGCCATCTGCACGCACCATTGCGCAACGTCCCGCGCATCGATGAACTGGATCGGGCGATCGGGCCGCCCGGGTGCAAGGATGCGGCCCCCTGTCGCGACGCGGCGAATCCAGTACGTGAACCGGCCGGTGGGATCGTAGGGGCCAACGATCAACCCCGGCCTGAGAATCGCGACGCGCCCGGGCATGGCCGACTGAATGGCCGCTTCCGTTCTGGCCTTCAGCGCACCATAACCTTCGTGGCCCGGAAGGGTGTCCGCGTTCTCGTCATAGCACGTACCGGGCGGGAAGCTGCGATAGACGGAAATACTGGAAATGAACGTGTAGTGCTTCGGCGGGGCCTTCAGCGCAGAAAGCACAAGGTCGACGTGTTCAGGGCGATACGCGGAAGGGTCGATCACGGCGTCGAATTGCCGACCCGCCAAGGCGGAGAGATCCGAATCCCTATCGCCAACGAGACGCTCGATCTCGGGAAATAACGACGGGTTTTGTTGCCCCCGGTTGAATATCGTTACATCGTGCCCGCGCTGCAGGGCCGCTTCGACAATGTGCCGACCGAGAAACAGTGTCCCGCCCATTACGAGTATGCGCATAAAGGTTACACGTTCGTCCCGAGAATTCGACGATATTAATCTGCTGCCATTTCGGGTGCAATCGCCCCGCGAGGCTTGCATTACCTGGGCGCTCGCTTCTCAGCGATTTCAAAATTTCAAAACGAATGGCGGTAATCGGGCGTTTCTCGTGACGCCTTTGGCGTCGACTACGATCGGCCACGACGGGGCGTTCGACATACCGGCGCGGATCGCTGACAATCGGACGTCGACGATATGGAGTCGAGCTAAACCGAACCCACTCTTATGAACGAAAATACCTTGCAAGCCGGGGTTCGCGTGAGCCCGCGATCGAGCGACCGAATGCGCGACGTAATCGTGCTGGCACTCGGATTGCTCATGTTCAGCCTCGCCGGTTCGGCACGGGCATACACGGACACTATCTGTCGGGAATACTGGTATCCGCAGGCGCGTGCTGGCAAAAGCATGGGCGCGCTGACCGCCGAACGCGAGGGGCCGTGCCAGCATCCGTCAGTCAAGATGCTGAGCGACCAGTATGGCGTGATCAATGGCCGGGGGTATTTCATCTCGGAATTGCACGAATTACATGATGCGTGTTCGCACGGCGGGCCGGTACCCGATCTGGCCTGTCTTTTACCGTCGCATATGCGCCGTCATGAAGACGACGAGGCACGACATTATTATCTGCTCACGCAACGAGGTTCGGCGCTGCGCATTCTGGATCGACTCCACGCCACTGACGGCCAGCAGGTATTCGACGGCGCCGACGTGATTCCAGGCGCCGATCCCGCGACCTTCAAGACCTTTGTGCCCAAGGGCGCAAAAGCGGATGACGGGTGGGCGTACGACCGCAACCACGTGTATCTGGAAGAGCGAATGGACCCGAAGATGGTGCCTGGTCCGGTCGAAGTTATCGGTAATACCTTCGCAGTCAATGCTGGACGCGTATTTTCAGTCGACGCCCTCGAGGGCCCCGTTTATCGGCCTGAAATCAAGGCGCCGCTGAAGCTGCTGAGCCCGCCGGCCTCACTCCAACCCGCCATCATCAGCGACGGCGAGCGTGTCTACCTGGGCCGGAAGCCGCTTGACGGCGTGCGGGCGGCCACGTTCCAGATGCTGGTTCCGGTGTGCCCGGTGCCCGGCGCCCCCGATTTGAAATGCGTCCACAATGTCCAGCCGGACGAGTTCCGGGTAGCCCGCAGTGGCCTGGATGTGCTGTATTTCCACGAGTTCGACGATATCAAGCGCATCGCCAATGTGCCCGACTTCGTTTATTTTCTGATATCGGGCTCGTCGTATCTCGGTATCGGTGGAAAGCAGATCTTCGATCTTGACCCGTTGCATCAAAGCTACGGCGCAGGCGTCATGAAAAGTAGCGTGCAAATCGCAGGTCATTTGAGTGGCCCGGTAGCAGGCTACCTGGCCGACGACCTCGGGTTCATCAACCTGCGGAGTGCATTGTCGAGGGACGATGGGCCGCTGTGCGGCGCGCTCGCGAAGCTCGCCGCGCCGACGCCCGCGCACCGGTTTGGTCCGCTCCGGCCCATCGCGCCACAGAAATTGCCGGCCGGCTATTCGATCGGCTATGAAAACACGCACTACCGGTATCTTTTCAAGACTGCTGACGATACGACACTCGAGGACACCGTGGTCGATCTCGGCAACGGCAAGCGGATGCGGGCGACGTGGTGCGGGGACGATATCCAGCTGCAAGGGTCAACCACCACGAGCAACAATTAGGCAGGAAAGGACCGGCTCGCAGATCTTGCTGAATGCGCAGCGTCGACCGGTCACAGTCAGTCGGCGCCGGCCTCGAGATCATCGAGAGTCGATACGAGCGCAGGTGTTTATCGCGCCTGGTTTGCGTTTCGTCCATTGGGAGGACTTGTGCGAGTTGAAGTTCAAATCGTCAATGCGTTGACAGACGGACATGCCGGGGGCAATCCTGCCGGCGTGGTGATTGATGCGGATGCGCTTTCGGCAAACCAGAAGTTGTATGTTGCCCAGCAGGCCGCATTGTCGGAAACCGCATTCGTGTCGAAATCGGATATTGCGACGGTCAAGGTGGAATTTTTCACGCCGACGCGGCAGATCGCTCATTGCGGCCATGCCACCATCGCCACGTTTTCTCTGTTGAGAGCAATCGGCAGGGTGGATGACGGCCAGTCGTCGAAAGAGACGATCGACGGATGCCGAGACATCATGATCGATGGCAATACCGTTCTGATGGAGCAGCGTTCCCCGATTTATCGCTCGATCGAAGCCGAATCCCCGTTCTCCGCAAGAATCGCTCAATCGCTGGGCGTATCGACGGCACAAATTTATAGCGTCGAAAGCCCAACCGTCGTCAACACCGGCAACAGCTTCCTGATGATTGCGTTGCCCGACGAGCCGTCCGTGGCTGCGATTCGTCCGGACCAGCGAGCGATTGAATCGATCAGCGACGATCTGGATTTGATCGGTTACTACGTCTTCTCGACGACGACGAAAATACCCGGGCGCCACGCGGGCGCCCGCATGTTCGCGCCGCGTTTCGGCATTGCGGAAGAGTCGGCGACCGGAACGGCAGCCGGGCCGCTGGCGTGCTTGCTATTCGAGCGGATGGGGGTAGGCGACACGAAAATCCTCATTGAACAAGGGCATTTGATGCCGCAACCTTCGCCGAGCGTCATCAAAGTCATGCTCGATGTCGAAGGCGGCAGGATCTCGCGATTGATGGCCGGAGGCACCGCGGTGGTCACGCGGTCGATCACTGTCGAGATCTGATGTTGCTTCGAACGTCCGCTTCCCGAACGTCCGAATGGCTTCAATAGGGCGGTTAATCACGTTGCCGATTGCGTCGGCTACGTCGACCGCCTTTTGATATCGAAGCTCATCCGGATAGCATCCCTTGCGTGCTAACTCGCCATGAACTCACCTCCCGAGCTTTTTGATGACGTTCCGTTCTCGGGCCGCATCACCTCGGGCAGATGAATTTCATCAGGCATCCTCACATCCCGAGTGCCTCGATGACCTTCTTGCCGAATCCCGCATACCGGTTCACCGGCTCGTTCGCGAAGACGAAACGGATATAGGCGCCTCCGTGTTGCCGACCCCAGCCCGTCATCGCCGTCGCGCATACGTCCAGTTCGAGCAACCGCTCCGACATCTGTTCACCCGTGAGACCGAAATCCGACACGCGCAGCAGCATCGACCAGCCGCCCGCAGGCATGCCGAACGGCAGGCCATGAAGCTCGGCGGCAATCGCGTCGCGTCGACGCTGCAGTTCCGCGACGTAATCGGGCAGGTCGATCGTCGAGCGCTCGAGCGCGATGGCGGCGGCCTCCTGCGCGATGCCGACCGGCACGACCACGTTCGCGAGCGACACCGCAACCAGATCGGGGATGCGCGCATCCGGCGCCACGATCCAGCCCACCCGCCAGCCGATCATCCGCAACTCCTTCGACGCCGAGCCCACCGTGATCGTGCGCTCGGCCATGCCGGGCAGCCGAGCCGGATGAACGACCTTGCGCCCGTCGAACAACAACCGCTCCATCGCGCTGTCGACGATCAGCAACAGGTCGTGCTGCACGCACAAACCGGCGACGAAGACCCAGTCCTCCTCGTCAAGCACCGCGCCGGAAGGCATCGACGGGGACATCAGCAGCATGGCGCGCGTCTTCGGGCCACACGCGGCGGACATCGCCGCGCGATCGAGTTTCCATTCCGCGCCCGGGTGAAAGCTGAACGGGATCTGCACGGGTGAGCCGCCGGCCAGCCGCACGCGGTTGAGCAGCCCCGCATAGGTCGGGTCGGTCAGAATGACCTCGTCGCCGACTTCCAGCACTGCCAGCAGGACGTTCAGGATGCCGGACAGGCCGCCCGCCGATACGATGACGTTGTCGGCCCGGTAGTTCACGCCCGTCTGCACGGTGACGTGCGCTGCAACGCTGGCGCGCAGCCGGTCCTGGCCGACGAACGGCAGATACGAATTCGCGGCATCCTCGCTCGCCGCCGCGCGCGTTCGCGCGAGCGCATCGGCGTGCGGCGGGATATCCGTATCGAGATTCTCCAGCCGGAGCACGTCGCGGCCAGAGTGGTCCGCGATAGATCCCATGCGGTCGACGCCGATACCGGCGATCTCCTGCAGTCGGGCGGGGCGGCGGTGGCGCATATCTGTCTCCCGATCTGTTACTATAGATAATAGATAATCTATTCTGATGGTGGTTGAGATGAATGGCGATGTCAAGGACGATCGCTCGATCGCGGCGCATATCGCGCAGTCGATTGCCGCCCGGATCGTTTCGGGTGAACTTGCGCCGGACGAGCGACTCAAGCAGGACGAGTGGGCCGACGCGTTCAGTACGAGCCATGTGCCGGTCCGCGAAGCGTTTCGTCGGCTCGAGGCACAAGGGCTGGTCATCGCGGAGCCTCGGCGTGGGGTGCGCGTGGCGCCGCTCGATGTGGAGGCGGTCATTGAGGTCTCCCGCATGCGGGCTGCGCTCGAACCGCTCGCGCTCCGGTACGCGATTCCCCGCTACACCGAAGATGACCTGGCACGCGCTGCGTCCTTTCTCGAGGCCGACGCACCATCGGGAGACATCGCCGCGCTCGAACGCATCAATCGAGGCTTTCATCAGGCGATCACCACGCCGTGTGGCATGCCGCGGGTCGTCTCCGTGATCGCGGATCTGCACCAGGCCAGCGCGCGCCATCTGTTTGCCGCGTGGAAATGGCTCGACTGGCGTGCGCGCTCCGACAACGAGCATGTCGAGATATTCGATGCGGCACGCGCCGGCCGGGTCGACGAAGCCTGCGAGCGCCTGGCCGCACACATCACCGACGCCGGTCAGGCACTGACCGATGCGCTACGACAAAAAGCGATCCCGGCGGAGCCGGATGCCTGATACTTGGCCAGTTGCACAACGACGGAGATGCACATGGTGTTCTTTGCCTGCTCCAGGATCGGCGTCAACGCATTCGAAAGTCTATGGCGCGACAACAAGGCTCACCGCCTGTGGGTGGATGCTGGCGTACTGACTGAAGAAGAGATGGCTGCACTTCGCTCTACGGGCATGCTCGTCACGAACTTCACAGGCCATGCGCGCGCAGGAGACGTCCAGGAAATGGTGCACGCAGTTGCCGTCATTCAAGAGCATCATCCTGCCGAGCCGATCTGGATCGAGGCTGCGTGAAACGCGAAGTCTTTCTCGCACGAGACGTTCGCCGAGCGTTGTCACTCAGCCGCGGTCGGTTGCCGCCGCCTGGGTCCGGCAGCAGTCGGAGGCCATGCACGCTTGGTCGTGACCTTTTGACCGTCGTCGCCGGCCCGTTTCTTTCACTCTCTTTACACGGCGCCAAGTTGCGTCAGCGATGACCGCCGGGCCGGACAACACGCGTGTTCCCCGGGCGTGGCGCCGCACACGCTATCCCCCCGTAAAGCCTGCGCGCTCGCGCAGTAAATTTTCACACTCGACACAATATTCGCGCGGCTGAAACGTCTTCAGGCACATGGACCGCCACTCACTTCACGCACGATGACCGATCCAGACCGCGACATCACCGCGATCGTGATGCGTGAACGAACGAGGCTCGTGAGCTTTATCCGGCGTCGGATACGCGACCCGGACGATGCCGAGGACGTTCTGCAGGATGTGTTTCACGAGTTCGTTCAGGCTTACCGGCTTCCCGCGCCAATCGAACAGGCGAGCGCGTGGCTTTTCCGTGCCGCGCGCAACCGTATCGTCGACCGCTTTCGCAAGAAGAAGGAGCAGCCGCTGGCGGATCTGTTCGACGCCGAGGATGACGCGAACGACGAGTATCGCCTGGACCTCGCGCTACCCGCGCACGATGCCGGCCCCGAGGCGCTCTACGCGCGCACGCTCTTGCTCAAGGCCCTGCAGGATGCGCTCGACGAGTTGCCGGCGAATCAGCGCGAGGTATTCATCGCGCACGAACTGGAGGGCCGCTCCTTCAAGGAGATGGCCGCGCAAAGCGGCATCGCGCTCAATACGCTGCTCGCTCGCAAACGCTATGCGGTCCTGCATCTGCGTGCCCGGCTGCAGCCTGTTTATGACGAACTGGACAATACCTAGAGGAGTCGACAGATGAATTTTCGAATCAGATGTGCCGGCAAGGCGCTGCTCGTGGTGATCGCCATCGCGGTGCTCGGATGGGTCGTCATGATGTTGTGGAACTGGGTGATGCCGGCGCTATTCATCGGCGCCCGCACGATCGACTTCGCCCATGCGCTGGGCCTGCTCGTGTTGAGCCGCATCCTGTTCGGCGGCTTCCGTGGACACCGCGGCTGGCGCGGTCGGCGCCACTGGCGCAAGTGGGAATCCATGACGCCCGAAGAGCGCGAGCATTTCCGGACCGCGTGGCGATCCGGCAGCAACCGGCCCGACGGGGAGTGAACGTGCGCGAAAAATCAACGGGCGACTGCAAACAGAAACCGGGCGTGATCGTGCCGGTCGTCGATCTGAAACGTTGCGAAGGCAAAGGGGATTGCGTCGCGGTTTGCCCCGAGAACGTGTTCGAGGTCCGGCGCATCGACCAGGCTGATTACGTCGGCCTCGATCTGATGCATCGCCTGAAGCAGCGCGTGCATGGAATGAAAGTCGCCTACGCGCCGAACGCGCATTCGTGCCGGTCATGCGGACTGTGCGTGACGGCGTGCCCCGAACACGCGATCACGCTCGCCCGAACGGCATAGCAACATCCGTGTATCGCCGCTATCGAGTGACGGTGCAGCAACCCTGACGGGTAGGCGGTCGCTGGATACATCGTCGAAGTGATCAATTTCGTCAAGGAACGCACATGGCTTCACCCACCACCGTTCTTCTGCGGCGGCTCCACGAAGAGAGCCGGACCGAAATCGTCGCCCGCGCCCGCGCACAGTTCCAGGGATCGAACGAGGATTTTCTGTCGTTAGCCGAAGACTACGAAGCGATCGCACCGCGTCTGCGGGGGCGGTTTCTCGAAACGTTCGGGCTGTCCAGCGACGACTTCGCGTCCCCGGAAGGCAGTCCGCTGTCGTTGGCCGTGTCGCCGGAAACGGGCGGATTTCTACGCAACCTGGTGCTCTCGCAACGACCGGCGAGAATCCTCGAACTCGGCAGTTCATGCGGCGTGTCCACGCTGTATTTTGCCGAGGCGCTGCGCACGTTGGGCAGCGGCGTGGTCGTCGCGACCGAACGCGATGCGCTCAAGTGCACGCGTTTGCGCGATCACGTCAGAACGGCGGGCCTGGACGCCTATGTCGACGTGCGAGAGGGCGATGTCTTCGAGATCGTCGCCGAGCTGGACGGTACGTTCGACATGGTATTCATCGACGTATGGGCCGACGTCTATCTGAAGGTGTTCAAGGAGATCGAGCACCTGCTACGCCCGGGATCGATCGTACTGGCCGACAACATGTACACGGCCGAGGAGGCCGTTCGACCGTACAAGCACTACCTCGACGACGATCCGCGGTTCTCGACCACGACGCTGGATTTTGAATCGGGGATCGAATTTACGGTCGTCGTTTCTCGAGCGGGAATGTCGTCGTAGCGTCCTTGTCGCGAAGCGACCAGACATGATGCGGGGAGCGCGTTCCCGCGCCCCCGCATCGAAACACGCTCACACCGGATTGATCTCGTCCTGGCTGCGCCGCGTCGTCAGCGGCCCGAGCACGCGCAGCGTGACGGCGACGATACCGAGCGCAATCGAGATCACCCCGAACATCGCACCCGCGCCATAACTGCCGAGCACCGGCAGCAACACGAACGGCAGCGCACCGCTGACGATCCGCGACAACGCATAGGTACTGCCGATCGCCGTCGAACGCACGCGCGCCGGGAAAATCTCCGCCTGGTACACGTGATACGCGTTGCTGAACACGTTCGACGCACAGGTCGTCAGGAACCCGAAGCCGACGATCAACATCGTATGGCCCGAGTATGCGAAGCACAGCCCGAACACGGCGATCGACAGGATCGACACGATCACGAGCGTGCGGCGTTCGATCCAGTTGAGCAGCGGAATCGACAGCAGCGAGCCGATCGGATAACCGATGAACGACAGCGCAATGAACAGCGTACTGTCCGTCACATCGAAACCGCGGCTCTTCACGACCGTACCGGCCAGCGTACCGAAGCCGTAATAACCGAAGCCCTGGAACAGGTGAAAGATCGCGAGCATCAGGTAGCGCGCACCATACGGCTCGCGACGCAGCAGCGCGATACGCTCGCCGAGCCCGAGCGGCCGTTGCGGTTCGACCGGTTCCGCGAACTGCTCGGGCACGCGCACGCCGGTACCTTCCGCGAAGCGCCGCAATGCCGCGTGCGCATCCGCGGTGCGCCCCTGCGCGAGCAGCCAGCGCGGGCTCTCCGGCAACCGGTGCTGGACGAGCAGCACATACACCGCGCCGAGGCTGCCGATCGCGAGGATGATGCGCCAGCCGGCCACGCCCCCCACATGCAGCGGGTTCAGCCACAGCGCGAGGAAGCCGACGAGCGGCACCGCGACATAGGAAGTCGTATAGGCCCACGCAGCGAGCCGCCCGCGCTTTTCTTTCGGCAGGATTTCGGACAGGAAGCTGTCGGCGACCGGGTAGATCGCACCGACGCCGATCCCCGTCAGGAACCGGCACGCGACGAGCATGTCGGCGTTCACCGAAAACGCGCCGACCAGCGAGAACGCGCTGTACCACGTGAGCGTCAGCAGGAACGCCTTGCGCCGGCCGATGCGGTCGGCGAGGCTGCCGAGGCACATCGCACCGACGAACATGCCGATGAATGCCGATGCCAGCAGCAGCTTGAAATCGGTGCTCTGCCGGCTCAGCCCGTATTCGTTCTGCAACGCGGAACCGATCGTGCTGACGAGGAAGATCTCGTACATGTCGAAGAACAACCCGATGCCGATCACCCAGACGACGAACCGGTGCAATGCGCCAACCGGCAGGTCGTCCATGAAAGCGCCGAGCGTGACACGGCGGGCGGGGCCGGCCGACGCATCGGCGCCGGCGCCGGCGGCAGCGGCCGGTGGTCGTGCGGACGCGGGTCCGCCCGCGTTGCCGCCGAGATCGAGGGAATGGCTGTTCATCGTGTCTCCTGATTATCGATACGCCGTGGCGCGTGGCCCGGCCGTTCGCGACCGGCGCACTGCACCCGGCCGCACGACGTGGCGGCAGGCACCGCAAGGCCCATGAAAGGGCCGGACAGGCGGGCTGTACCGATCGTCCGGCACATGGTGGGCAAATCCGCGGCACGTGATAATTGCGGATGTTTCAAGCATCCTTTCCTGTGCAGAAAGGGTGCGGAACACGCGGCGGCCGGCATGGCCGCGGCAGGCCCGTGCAGCCTGCGTGGCGCGCGTTGACGCCCCGGATCCGGTTGCGCTTGCGCGCCACCGGCAGGCCGGGAAAACCATGAGCGCCGTTGCGTGACCGCCGGCGCAACAGCCGCCGGCGGCCAGGCCCACGTGGTCAGTCAGCCGGCACGAACGCCGCCCCGTAAAACACGCGCACGGGGTTGCCGCGCTCCAGCGCAAAGTGCTGCATGCGCCGCTGCCGGCGTGCATCGGACGCGTGACGGTCGGCTTCCTGCTGCAACCGCACCTGCAGCAACTGCAGCGCCAGACGCTTGTTCGCGTGCTGGCTGCGCTCGCTTTCCACACGCACCGACAGGCCGGTCGCGACATGGGTCGCACGAATCGCGGAGCTCGTCTTGTTGACGTGCTGGCCGCCGGGCCCGCGTGCGCGCATCGCTTCGAACCGCACATCGCCATCCGGCAGCGGCTGTGCGTCGGCACAGCGCGTGACGCCGATGAACCAGTTCTTGCGTGGATGGCGCAACCGGTACGGGCTCGCGCAAATCCATTGCAGCGTGCCCGTCCAGCGGTCGGCAAGCGCGTGTGCGCCAGCGCCGTCGAGATCGAGCAGCGCCGAGCGCAGCGTGCCGGGCCGTTCGCCCGGCTGCGCATCGAGCACCGTGACGACAACGCGCTGCGCGTCGGCTTCCGCCTGCAGGCGCCGCAATGCGTTGGCCGCCGCGAGCTGGCACTCGAGCGGGCCGTGCGCCGAAGAAATCTGCATCAGCATCGGTCAGCCTCCGCGGACGTCTTGTAGGTCAGCACCGGCGCGAGCCGCGCGAGCTTGCGCAGCAGGCCGGCCGCCTCGAGCGCGTCGACGACGCTGTCGATCGGCTTGTAGGCCTGCGGCGCTTCCTCGTACAGCAGTTCGCGGTCTTCGCAGATCACGTGGCTGCCGAGCGGCGTGCGCGTGAGCTGCGACGGCGTGAAGCGCCGTTCGAGGCGCTCCTTGCAATCGCCGCGTGCCCACTTGCGGCCCGCACCGTGCGCAAGCGACGCAAGGCTGGCCGCATCGTCCGGCCGTACCGGGGCGACGAGGTAGCTGTAGTCACCGCGCGACCCGGGAATGACGACCGGCCCCGCATCGGCCGGCGTCGCACCTTTGCGATGCAGCCAGCCCGGCTCGCCGTCGACGCTCGCGCGGCTCACCAGGTTGTGGTTCACATCGAGCACGCACTGGCCGTCGGTACGCCAGCGCGCCAGCATGCGCCGCGCGATCAGGTCGCGATTCGCGCCCGCATAGCGCAACGCCGCATCGTGACGCGCGAGGTACGCGGTGCAGGCGGCATCGGTGTCGTCGAGGCCGTTGTAGCCGTGCTCGCGCATGTGCTGCTCGAGGATCGACTGGCCGAAGCCGCGCGACCCGCTGTGCACGAGCAGCAGCAGACGGTCGCGGTCGAGACCGAGCGCCTGGACGGCATCCGCGTCGTACACCGCGTCGATCCGCTGCGCCTCCGCGAAATGATTGCCGCTGCCGATCGTACCGAGCGACGCCGCGAACGCGTGATCCGCGAAGCCGGCGGCCGCAATGCGCGGCTGCCAGCTGGCATCGGGCGTGGCGTCGATCGAGCCGAGCCGGCTCGCGAGCTTCGACGCGCTGACGCGCCGCGCGTCGAGCGCGGTTTGCCACAGCGCCATCCCGCAGCCGATATCGCCGCCGATCAGCGCCGGATACAGCCGGCCCGTCGAGAAGAACGCAGCGCCGACCGGGTAGCCGCGTCCAGGATGAAGATCGGGCATGCCGGCGACGCGCCGCATGCCGGGGAGGGTGGCAGCGTGTTCGAGCTGCCGGATCGCCTCACCTTCGATCCAGGTGGTGGCACAAGCGCACAGCGTGATGTGCTTGGCCAGGTATTGCATGGAATTGCCCATGGAGGTTTCCGTTCGATGAAAAGGAAGAACGGCGGGCCATGGCGCAGGCAGCGCACAGATGCGCTGCCCGACATCGGAAGTCGGGAAGAGGGCGGCACGACCGGATCGGAACGACCCGGCTCATCGCCGTGATGGCGATGCGTGGTGCTGCTTGGCGTGAACGATGAAACGAACGGACGCGAAAAACCCGAACTACGACCCGCGACGGGAGGAGTGTTGGCGTGACGTCATGATTTTTTCTCCTTGCGAGTGAGGGGTTGATCGGAATGGCGGCGACTCTAGCATGCTCGCGACGGTCGCAGCAAGCGGGCAGCGCAGCGCTGTCCATCGAATCGTCGCTCGATGTTGCGAAAAACACACACATAGGAATCCGGATCATTCCCTCGTCGATGTCGCGCCCGACGCGCCGCAGCCGGCATGCCACGTCCGCAGACAGCCACCACGGATGTGCCCAACCACGCTTGACAGCGCAAAAGCCGTTTCGTAGCATCCGCCTGCTTCATCCCTGAACCCTCATCGAATCGGTGATCCAAGTGCCCGCAAACATTCGTCCCTTCGCCTGATACGCCGACGACTGCCGTCCCGGCCGCGTGTCGTCCTGCCCGTTTCCGCCTGCCTCGCAGCGCCGGAACGTCGATCGCAGGAACGCGCCCGGACCCGCACTGACACCGCAACGCACACCCCATCGTTCGTTCACGTCGTCGGCTTTTTCCCCTGTTTCCGGAGAAAGACCATGACGCTGGATTTTCGCGCCTACGCGCAATCGCTTGACCTCGCCCGCTACCCGCGCACGCCGCATCTCGAAGGCTCGCGCCTGCAGGACGGCGACGAAGGTCACGACCACGTTCCCTATCGCACCCTCGCGGGCGCCCATCTCGTCGTCGAGGAAAAGCTCGACGGCGCGAACACGGGCATCAGCTTCAGCCCCGCGGGCGAACTGCTGCTGCAGTCGCGCGGCCACTACCTGGCCGGCGGCGGCCGCGAGCGGCAGTTCGGGTTCGTGAAGACCTGGGCGACCGCCCATGCCGGCTGGCTGCTCGATCGCCTCGGCGATCGCTACGTGATGTACGGCGAGACGATGAGCAAGAAGCACGCGGTGTTCTACGACGCGCTGCCGCATCACTTCTTCGAATTCGACGTGTTCGACCGCACGACGGGCCGCTTCCTGTCGACGCCCGCGCGTCGCGCGCTGCTCGCCGACGGGCCCGTGCTGTCGGTGCCCGTGCTGTACGAAGGCATCGCGCCGGCGCGGCTTGCGGACCTGAAGGCATTGCTCGGCCCGTCGCTCGCGAAGACGCCGGACTGGCGTCGCGCGTTCGAGGAAACGGTGCGGCGGCAGGGGCTCGACCTCGCGCGGGCATGGCAGCAGTGCGACAAGTCGGAGCGCTCCGAAGGGCTCTACGTGAAGGTCGAGACGGACGACACGACGACCGCGCGCCTGAAGTGGGTGCGCCACGATTTCGTGCAGGCCATTCTCGAATCGGCGCGCCATCACTCGGAGCAGCCGTTCATCCCGAACCTGCTCGCGCCGGATGTCGACCTGTATGCGCCGCGCCCGACGGTCACGTGGGCATCGAACCCCGCTGCGCAGCCGAACCAATGAATGCGGAACGGCCGAGCGCCGTTTCGAGAGGAGTCTTGATCATGAAGTACGAACAACTGCAGGCGCTCGTGCCTGCGCCCGGCCGGCAGCCGGACTATCGCGCGTGCCTCGCGGCGTTTCCCGCGCTCGAACACGCGAAGACGACCCCGCAGGAGCCCGCGCACCACGGAGAAGGCGACGTGTGGACGCATACGATGATGGTGATCGATGCGCTGCTCGCGCTGCCCGAGTACCAGGCCGCGTCGCGCGCGGATCAGGAGATCGTGTTCCTCGCCGCGCTGCTGCACGACATCGCCAAGTACAGCACGACGGTCGTCGATCCCGATACCGGGGCGATCGGCCATCCCGGCCACTCGCGCAAGGGCGCAATCGATGCACGGATCGCGCTGTGGGATGCCGGCATGCCGTTTGCGGTGCGCGAGGCGATCTGCCGGATGATCGCCGTGCATCAGGTGCCGTTCTTCGCGATGAGCGGGTCGCGCCGCGGCACGCCCGAGTTCATCGCGCGCGAGCTGTCGTGGCAGGTCAGCCTGCCGCTGCTGTGCCTGCTCGCCGAAGCCGACATTCGCGGGCGCATCTGCGACGACACGCAGCGCGTGCTCGACAACATCGAACTGTTGCGCGAGCTGGCGCGGGAAGAGGGCTGTTACGGCCAGCCACGCGCGTTCGCCGATGCGCACACGGCGCTCAGCTATTTTCGCGGCGCGGACGTGCATCCCGACTATCCGCTGTACCGCACGCCGGGCTCGCGGGTCGTCGTGATGTCGGGCCTGCCCGCGTCGGGCAAGAACACGTGGGTTGCGCGGCATCATCCGGATCTGCCGGTCGTGTCGTTCGACGATGCACGCGATGCATTGGGGCTACGCCACGGCCAGAACGAGGGCGCGGTCGCGCACCATGCGGTCGACGCCGCGAAGGCGTTGTTGCGCGAACAGCAACCATTCGTGTGGAACGCGACGAACCTGTCGCCGCTGATGCGCAAGAAGACGCTCGACCTGCTGTTTGCGTACGGCGCCGACGTGACGCTCGTCTACCTCGAACAGCCACGCGCGGCGCTGCTGCGTCGCAACGCGCGGCGCGACACGTCACTGACGAATCGTGCGCTCGAGGCGATGCTGCTGCGCTGGGATCTGCCGCTGCCCACCGAAGCGCACGCAGTGCGCTACGAAGTCTGATGCGACACTGTCACCACACGAGCCGGTACGCCGCACGTCATCGCGGCGTACCGGCTCGTTTCATTTCAGCGCCGGATTCTGCTGCGTCGCGCAGGCGCGCAGCGCGGTGACGAGATCGGCCTTGCCCAGCTTGTCGAACAGGTCGGCCATCTCCATCTGCGCGACCGGGTCGCCTTCACGGGCCGCGCGCCAGCGCAGCGACGCGATCATCCCGCTCATGCCCTCGCCGGGCGTTTCGCCGTCGTAGCCCGACATCGCCTGCAAGACATCCGCGAGCTTGTTGTAGCCGGCCGGCACGTGATGAACGAGCAGCCACGCGATCGCAGGCTGCGCACCTTCCCAATCCTCGTCGTCGAGCGAACTGCTCGCCAGGCGGGCGGCCGCGCGCCACGAACCGAGCGATGCCGCCTTCGCATACGCGATGTCGGCTTCGCGGCCGCGCGGTGACGGCGCCGCGTCGAACGCGGCCTGGGCTTCGGCCGACGGCGGCGGCAACGCAAGCTTCGTGCAGCGGAACGCGCCCGCATCGGGCGCGTTGCCGGGCAGGTCGGCCCAGCGCACCTGATCCTTCAGCGCGCGATCGAGCGCGGGCCGTACGTCGCTTTCCTTCATCGACGCGAACACCCAGTCGGTCCGGACATGGCGCGCTGCGTCCCAGTCGCCTTCGGCGCAGGCGTGCTGCGCGAAGGCCAGGCAGGTGGCCACGCAGCCGATCCGGAACATCTTTCGGGCAGGGGATTTCATCGTGGATTCCGGTCTCAACTTGCGATGATGATGAAGGTGGTGAGCGCGATCGGGAACAGGGCGAGGCCGAGCAGGCCCAGCGCGCCATCGGCCGCCATCGCGATCGGCGACAACGCCAGCTTGGCGCCGTGGCCGACGGCCGTCAGCTTGTCCGTCACCGTGACATGGTAAGGACGATTGAACGCCTGCGGAACCGACGAAGGCGTGACATCGTTCGGCAGATAGCGCTTGCCGCTGATCGTGCCTTCCGACGTCAGGTAGCCATGGTCCTTCTTGAAACCGTCCGCGAGCGCACGCTCGCGGACGTCGGAGCCGGTCGGCGCATCCGGGTAGTCCAGCCTCATTGTGTAGCGACCGGTGATCGCGTCGCCGTGCGTCTCGAAATCGTTGAACGCCGTGTGGATCTTGGGACGATAGGGCGCGGTGAGCACCGTCGCGAGGCCCGGCGGCATCTCGAAGATGTAGTGATACTTCTGGCCGAGCACGACGAGTTGCTTGCCGTCCGCGGTAATCAGGAAGGTCGACAAGGTTTCGTCGTATTCCGAATCCTTCATCCACGCTTTCGTGGCGGGACCGAAATCGGCGCAGCCGGCGAGCATGCCGGACGCTGCCACGGCGGGCAGCGCGAGAAATGTTCTTCTTTTCATGAGTGCTGTTTTGGATGTTGTTCGTTTTTCAGCGGAACCGCTTGAATGTCGGACGCAGCGTTCGAGGAACGCGGCATCCTGACGGCCGGTCATGCGGTTACTTCGCCTGCGCATTGTAGGGCCAAAACCGCAAGTGCAGTATCCCCCGGGCCAAGCACCGCGCCGGCGTGCGGTAGACTGCTCGCTCGCTCGCTCGCTCGCTCGCTTGCCTGCCGCCCCTCACACGACCGTTCGCGCCCAGCCCGCCCAGACCATGGATCGAATCGATGCGATGAAGGTGTTCGTCGCCACGCTGGACGAGGGCAGCCTCGCGGGCGCGGGCCGGAAGCTCGGCCGGTCGCCGGCGGCGGTCAGCCGCGCGATTGCATTCCTTGAAGAACATACGGGCACCGCGCTGCTGTACCGCACGACCCGGACGATCCGGCTGAGCGAGGCTGGCGAACGCTATGCGGCCGCGTGCCGCCGCATCCTGTCCGATCTCGAGGAAGCCGACATGCTGGTCGCCGACGAACGCTCGGCGCCGCGCGGCCTGTTGACGGTCACCGTGCCCGTCGCCGCGGGCGAAGACGTGCTGCGTGCGCTGCTCGACGAATTCATCGAACGCCATCCGGCCGTGTCGATCCGCCTGCAGTTGCTCGACCGTCCCGTCAGCCTGATCGACGAAGGGATGGACGTCGCGCTGCGAATCGCGCACCTGACCGATTCGACGCTGGTCGCGATTCCGGTCGGCGCGGTGCGCCGTGTCGTCGTGGCTTCGCCCGATTACCTGGCGCAGCATCCGGCGATCGAGACGCCGGCCGATCTCGCGCAGCACCGGATCATCTCGATGACGCATTTCGGCCTCGATTCGTGGAGCTTTCCGCCGTCCACGCCAGCGGCGCTGCCACAGGTCGTCCCGTTCACGCCGCGCTTCATCATCAACACGATCCGCGGCGCGGTTGCGTCGGCCGTCGCCGGGCACGGCGTCACGCGGCTCTTTTCGTATCACGTCGCCGAACCGGTACGGGACGGCACGCTGCGGATCGTGCTGCGCGACAGCGAGCACGCGCCGTTGCCGATCCATCTCGTCACGCCTTACGGACGCCTATCGGTGCCGAAGGTGCGCGCATTCGTCGATTTCGCGGCGCCGCGCCTGCGCGAGCACTTCGCGCGGCTGGCGGCCATCACCGACGGCGATTGAACCGGGACGCGGAAGAATGGCTTTCGCGTGACGGGGATTCTCCCGGGATTCGACTCAATCTAGACTTCCTTCAACCGATGGACGCGCATGGCGTCCGTTCAGCGAATGGAGGTCAACATGCATCAAGCGCTTCCCGACCCGCGTCGCGCCCGTGCGGCCGGACTGACGCACCGCGTGGTGTCCGCTATCGGCATTGCCCGGTTCGCATGCGTGCCGCTGCCGGCGAGCTTCGCCGCGCAGGGCTTTCCCGCACCGATGACCGTGACGGGGAGGCTGCCATGAGCACGATCTCGCATGCGCCCGCCGCGGCCCGGGCCGAACGGCCCGCCGCCAGCTATGCCGAGCGCAACGCGCGCTACTGGCGGCGCAATCTCGCCGTCTGCGTGTTCGGCTCGTTCACGACGCTCGTCAGCCTGAGCATGCTGCTGCCGTTCCTGCCGCTGTACGTGCGGCAACTCGGCGTCGATGCGCAGTCGGCCGTGATCCAGTGGTCGGGCATCGCGTTCGGCGCGACGTTTCTCGGCACGGCCATCACCGCGCCGCTGTGGGGCCGCCTCGCGGATCGCTTCGGCCGCAAGCCGATGCTCGTGCGCGCGGCGATCGGCATGGCGATCGTGATGTCGCTGATCGGCGTCGCGCACAACGTGGCCGAACTCGTCGCGCTGCGGCTGCTCGCGGGGCTCGTCGGCGGCTACGCGTCGGCGTCGACCGTGATGGTCGGCACCCAGGCGCCGCGCGAGCGCGCCGGCTGGGCGCTCGGCATCCTGTCGACCGGGGCGCTCGCGGGCAACCTCGTCGGGCCGCTCGTCGGCGGACTGCTGCCGGGCTGGCTCGGCATTCGCGGCACGTTCTTCGCCGGTGGCGCGATGATCGCCGTCGCCGCGCTGCTGACGATCTTCGTCGTGAAGGAAGACTTCCACGCGGGCACCGATCCAAGAACGCGCACCACGAGCGCCGCGGCCGGCACGCCGCACCGCACGAATCGCGCGGCGGTCGCCGCGCTGCTGGTGACGGCGATGATGGTGCTGCTCGCGAACATGTCGATCGAGCCGATCATCACCGTGTATATCGGCGGCCTCGGGGTCGGTGGCAATCACCTCGCGCGCATCGCCGGCGTCGTGATGGCGTGTTCGGCGCTCGGCAGCATGCTGACCGCCGCACGCCTCGGCGCGCTGGCCGACCGGATCGGCAGCTGGAACGTGATCATCGGCTGCCTGCTGCTGACCGCGCTCGCGATGGTGCCGCAGGCGTTCGTCACGCACTGGTGGCAGCTTGGCGCGCTGCGCGTGCTGATGGGCATGACGCTCGCGGGCTTGCTGCCGTCGATCGGCAAGCTCGTGCGGCAATCGGTCGACGAGCGTGCGACCGGGCAGATGCTCGGCTACCTGCAGTCCGCGCAGTTCAGCGGACAGGTGATCGGCCCGGTGATCGGCGGGCAGATCGGCGTCGCGCTGGGGCTGCATTCGGTGTTCTTCGTGACGGGCGCGCTGCTGGCAGTCTGCGCGGGGCTCGCACATTGGGCGCGCAGCCGATAGCGGCTGGCCGGCGGATCGCGGGCTGGCGTAGGATGGGCGCAGTTGCGGAGGCGCGCGCCGGGAAGCGGCGACGACGTACGCGTTCACCGCGCATCGCGGACGCCGCAGTCGCGGACACTGCATCGCACGACGGCGCATCGTTGTCGACATCGCTTTCACGTGACCGGTTGCGCACCAAGCACGACGAACGCGCACCGATCCGAACCCGACCCACGCGTTTCGGCCCGCATCCGGCCGAAGCATTTCGATGACGGATCTTGCAGGAGGCAAGCAACATGAATCAATCGACCGACAACCGGACGCTGTTGCGCGCGCTTGGCATCCGCGCACCGATCGTCCAGGCGCCGATGGCCGGCGTCAGCACGCCGGCGCTGGCGGCCGCCGTGTCGAATGCGGGCGGGCTCGGCTCGCTCGGCGTGGGTGCGACGAACGCCGACGGCGCCCGCAAGATGATCCGCGACGCGCGCGCGCTCACCGACCGGCCGTTCAACATCAACGTGTTCTGCCACCAGCCGGCGCACGCCGACGCGGCCGTCGAACGCGCGTGGCTCGCGTGGCTCGCGCCGGCGTTCCGCGAGTACGGCGCGACGCCGCCCGCATCGCTGTCGGAGATCTATACGAGTTTCGTCGTGGACGAAGCGATGCAGGCGATGCTCGTCGAAGAGAAGCCGGCCGTCGTCAGCTTCCATTTCGGCCTGCCGTCCGCGGACGTGATCGCCGCGCTCAAGCGCGCGGGCATCACGCTGTTCGCGGCCGCGACGAATCTCGACGAGGCGCAGCAGATCGCCGCCGCCGGCATCGACGCGATCGTCGCGCAGGGGATCGAAGCGGGCGGACACCGCGGCGTGTTCGATTCGACCGCGCACGACGATCGGCTCGGCACGTTCGCGCTCACGCGCCTGATCGTGCGCGAATGCGCGCTGCCGGTGATCGCCGCCGGCGGCATCATGGACGGCGAGGGCATCGCAGCCGCGCTCGCGCTCGGCGCGCAGGCCGCCCAGCTCGGCACCGCGTTCGTCGCGTGCCCGGAGACGTCGATCGACGACGGTTATCGTCGCGCGCTGCTCGGCGACGCGGCGCGCCGCACGACGTTCACGGCCGCGATCTCAGGCCGGATCGCGCGCGGCATCGCCAACCGGCTGACCGCACTCGGCGACGACCCGCACGCGCCGGCCACGCCCGCGTATCCGATCGCGTACGACGCCGGCAAGGCGCTGCATGCGGCCGCGAAGGCGAAGGGTGAATTCGGCTACGGCGCGCAATGGGCCGGGCAGGCGGCGCCGCTCGTGCGGTCGCTGCCGGCGGCCGAGCTGTTCGCCGCACTCGAACGCGAAACGCGGGCGGCGATCGAGCGGATGCAGCACGTGCTGGATTGATCGCGCGATTCGCAGGCAACGGGCCGCAGCCACATGCCGGCGATCGGCAAACGCACGCCAATCGCCGCCGATTTGCAATGTTCTGTATCTGTACGGACCGTGGATACATCGCGATACAACGCACGTTCGGGCGTCCGCTATAAAGCAGGCATGACCTCTTCTGGAGTGCATCATGTCTGCAACCTGGTTCAAAGGATCCTGCCATTGCGGGGCCGTCAAATTCGAAGTCCGAACCGCCATTACACCGGCAGCGCGCTGCAACTGCAGCCTGTGCCGCCGGCGCGGCGCGTTGATGAGCCCGATGTTCGCCGCCAGCGAACTGAAGATCCTCGAAGGCGAGGGCGCGCTGACGTGCTACCGCTTCAACACGCGCACGGCCCGTCACTATTTCTGCAGCCATTGCGGCGTCTACCCGTTCCATCAGACGCGCAGGGATCCCGCCTGCTGGCGCGTCAATCTCGGCTGTCTCGACGGCATCGACCCGTATGCGCTCGACGCGACGGTCGCCGACGGCGCGAGCCTCTCGGTCGTGGAGGGCGCATGAAACGCTGGCTGATGATCCTGCTGTTCGCAGCAGGCGGGCTCGCGACCGAAATCGCGCATCCGGTGCAATGCACGCTGCTGTCTGTTAACCGCACACAGACCGGCAAGCGCCGCAGGGCGGACTGACGGCGCGCCGGCAGCATCGCGCCACTCCGCCGGTTCATCGAGGCCGATTATCATGCTTCCGATAAGATCGCACGCGATATATAATGCGTCCATCTGCGACCGTTCGCGTCGCTGGAGGACGTTCATGAAACCGACCGAAGCCCCATCCGCCGCCGCGCCGAAGCTGTCCGAGTTCCTGTGCTTTGCGATCTACTCGGCGAACCTCGCGTTCGGCAAGGCCTACAAACCGATCCTCGAAGCGCTCGGCCTCACGTATACGCAATACATCGCGATCATTGCGCTGTGGGAGCAGGACAACCAGACGGTCGGCCAGCTCGGCGAGAAGCTGTTCCTCGAATCCAATACGCTGACGCCGATCCTGAAGAAGCTCGAGGCAATGGGCTACCTGGAGCGGCACCGCGATCCGTCGGACGAACGTCAGGTGCTCGTCAGCCTGACGAAGAGCGGCCGCCGCTTGCGAGAGAAGGGGCTCGACATGAATCTGGTCGAAGCCACCGGGTTGAAGCCGGACGAATTCGCGAAGATGCAAAAGGCGATCGTCACGCTGCGCGGCAACCTGATCCGGTCGACCGAAGAATAACCGCCCGGACAAGCGGCGGCCGGCACGTGTATCGTGCCGGCCGCGTCGTCATGCGTGCGCGTCGCCCAGCACCAGCAGGTGCATCTCGCGGCGGATGGCGAAACCAAGGGCGAGATAGCGCTCGATCGCGACCTGGTTCGACGTGAGGACGTGCAGGAAAGGCGTATCCGCGCGCGCATCGATCTCCGCAATCAACGCCCGCATCAGACGTGCCGCGAGCCCTTGCCGCCGGAACGCGGCATCCACGCACACGGCGCTGATCTCGGTATACCCGTCGATCCGCATCCGCTCGCCGGCCATCGCGGCCAGCCGGCCTTCGCTGCGGATGCCGATGTAGTGGCCGAGCTCGAACGTGCGCGGGCCGAACGGGCCAGGCTGCGCGGCCGTGGTCAGCGCGAGCATGTCCGGCACGTCGGCTTCGGCGAGCGTGACATGTCCGGATTCGGGCGCCGGGTCGAGCGCCCCTTGCCAGACCATCTGCAGCAGGTTCGCGCGCCGGATCGCCGACAATCCCGCCGGCAGCTCGATCTCGTCCGGCGTGACCAGCGCCGCCGGCCCGTGTGCGGCAATCAGGGCGCGCAACGCGTCGAACGAGGCGGCGCTCGTGTCCTCGATCGCCGCAAACGGCGCGATGGCCGCCGGAAACCGCCTTGCCCGGTCGTTGCCGAGCGCCAAGCGGCGCTGCCGGCCCGTCAGCGCATTCCACACCACTTGGTCGAGCGGGTGCGCACGGCCTGTCGCGTTTCCGGTCGTTGCATCGGACATCGGCTGCTCCTCGATTGAAGGTGTCGGTGGCACAGCATAGACCGTGATCGGCCGGGCCGGGCAGGGCAGGGCGCGGCGTAACGTTATCGACCGCGTCGCCGGCACGGCACGCCGCACTAGCGCTGCCAACGTTCCGGATCCAGCCAGATCGGGAACGACAGGATCACCGCCAGCCCGTTCCCGCCGATACCGGCCGTCACCTCGACCGACCCGCCGTGCGACTCGGCGATGCGCGCGACGAGCGACAGGCCGATACCGCTGCCCGGCTGCACCGTACCCGGTACGCGGTAAAAGCGTTCGAAGATCCGTGTGCGCTCGCCGACCGGCACGCCGGGCCCGTCGTCCGCGATACGCAGCTTGACCCGCGCGCCATCCGCATCGGCAGGGATGGCGCACGTGATCTCGACCCGCCCGCCGTCACGGCCGTAACGCAGCGCGTTGTCGAGCAGGTTGCGCACCGCAATCGCGATCTCGTCAAGATCGCCCCAGACGCGCACCGGGTCGACCGCGATCCGCACCGTCTGTCCGCGCGCATGCGCGGCCGCGTCGAAGTCGCTCGCGATCAGCGCAACGAGCCGCGACAGTTCCACCGGCCCATGCTGTTCGGCGCGCGAACCGGCATCCAGCCGCGCCAGTTCCAGCAGTTGCCCGGATAGCCGCGCGCTGCGCTCGACGCCTGTTGCCAGCCGACGCAGTGCTTCGTTCTTGTCCGCCAGACTGTTCGCCTGCAACGCCACTTCCGCCTGGGCCGACAACGCCGCGAGCGGCGTGCGCAACTCGTGCGCCGCATCGCCGATGAAACGGCGCTCGGTATCGACGGCCTGACTCAGCCGCGCGAGCAGGCGATTGAACGACTCGACGAGCGGCCGCAGTTCGCGCGGCAGCGTCACCAGCGGCAACGGCGAGAAATCGAACGCGGCCTTCCGCTGGATCGCCTGCTGGACCTCGCGCACCGGCCCGAACGACCAGCGAATCACCCACCAGATCACGACGCCCAGCATCCCGAGCATCACCGCCGTATTGAACAGGCCGAGTTGCAGCGCGTTGTTCGCCTTCTCCTGCCAGGTCGTGGCCGGGCCGCCCGTCTGAACGTGAATCCGGCCCGCCGGATCCGACAGCGAGTAGACCCGCCAGGTCTCGTCGTGCGCGGCGCCACGCCCGGCGCTCACCCCGTATCCGTCCCGCAGGTCGGCCTTGAGTGCCGGCCCCGGCGCATCCGCGCTGTGCATCACGTTGCGACCGTCGACCCAGACCTGGAACGCGACGTCGTATTTGCCATACGCGGTGTTCGGTACGACCGCCTGGGCGTTCGCCGCAGGCAGGCGATCGATCGCATCCGGCAACGACAGGAGCAATAGTTGCGCGGCGCTCTCGAGCATGCTGTCGCGCCAGCCGCGCTGTTCACGCCACAGGCCGATGCCGAGAAACGCCCCCCAGCTCGCCCAGAACACGACGACCGCCGCCATCACGGTCGCGAGCAGGCGCACGCGTAGCGACTTCATGCGGGGCTCTCCCCGACGCGATAGCCGAAGCCGTGCACCGTCACGATCAGTTCGTCGCCGAGCTTGCGCCGAAGTTGATGGATGTACACCGCGATCGTGTTGCTTTCGATCTCGCTGTCGTTGCCGTACACGCGCTCTTCGAGCTGCGCTCGCGTGACGACGCGGCCTTGCCGCTCCATCAGCGCGAGCAGCGTGCGGTATTCGTGAATGCTGAGCGCAACGGGTTCGCCGGCCCGCGTGACTGCCTGGCGCGCCGGATCGACGTGTACGTCGCGGTAGATCAGACGCTCCGATACGCGGCCCTGGCTGCGGCGCGTCAGCGCGCGCAGCCGCGCATAGAGCTCGTCGAGCTGGAACGGCTTCACGAGATAGTCGTCGGCACCGGCGTCGAGGCCGCGGATCCGATCGCTCAACTGATCGCGCGCGGTCACGATCAATACCGGCGTCGGGTCGTAGTTCGCGCGCATCGCAGCAAGCAGCGTGAATCCGGACGCGCCCGGCAGCTGCAGGTCGAGCAGCACCGCGTCGTAGTCATGGCCGACGAGCGCGAGCCGCGCGGCCGGCACGTCGGCCGACCAGTCCGCGCGCCAGCCGTTCTGCCGAAGGCCCGCGCAAACGGCGTCGGCCAGCATGACATCGTCTTCCACCAGCAGGATATGCATCGGTTTCGCTCCTCGAATGTCGAGGTCGCCAGCCTGACCGACCGCGATTAAAAACTTCTTAAAGCCTGGGGGCCACGATGCGTGCCATTCGCCGCATTGCCGGTGCAATGCATCTGGCGTTTTTTCGAGAGGCTCGCGATGACCGTGTCACGCCCTTCAATTTCGTTGCTGCAATGCAATGCGGCCCGAAGCACCAGCTTCGCACCGCTCCGGTGCGGGCCATTCTGGCATGGAAGGTCGCGCGCGTTGTGCACGTTGTGCACGTTGTGCACGTTGTGCACGTTGTGCGCCCGCCGCGCGGGAGCCGCGCGATGAACCAGCTCGCCACGCTCGTCCCGTTCGGCCTCGCACTCAGCCTGGCCAGCGCCAACGGCATCGCCTGCCTCGTCGGCCTGTCGCTGATCGAACGGCTGATCCCCGTGCTGCCGTCCCACATGCTCCTGACGATGATCGGCGTCGCCAGCGCGCAAGGCGCATGGACCCTGCCGGAAGCGATCGTCGTCACGGCGCTCGGCAGCTTCGCGGGCTGCCTGTTGCATTACGCGCTCGGCAACCTGTGGCCGGAAGACAGCGTGCTGACGTTGCTGCGCCGCGTCGCACCGCTGGGCAGGCTGCAGCCCGCAAGAATGGACGCGCTGATCGACGGAATCCGCACGCGGCCCACGCGGCTCGCACTCTGGTCGCAACTGGTGCCGTTCGTCCGGCTCGTCGCCCCGGCGCTCGCCGGCTTGCTGGAAACGAGCTTCGCGCGATTCGCGTCGGGCGCCGCAGCCGGCATCGCGCTATGGAACACGCTGTTCATCACGGCGGGCTACCTGGCCGCGCAAGCGGCCGCCTAGCCGGACATGTCGTTACCCGATCGAACCCGCCTGGAGCCTGTCGATGCGAATCCCTGAATGGATGCTGTTCCTGCGTACCTGGTTGCGCAATCCGCGCCGGGTCGGCGCGCTCGCGCCGTCCGGCCCGGCGCTCGCCGCGCTGATCACCGCCGATATCCCGCGCGACGGCGCCACCGTGATCGAACTCGGTGCGGGCACCGGCGTGTTCACGCGCGCGCTGCTCGCACGTGGTGTCGCGAGCGACAGGCTGGTGCTGGTGGAAGCCGATCCCGCTTTCGCGAACGCGCTGCGACAGCAGTTTCCCGCGTTGCGGATCATGCAGATGGATGCCGCGCAACTCGGCATGACGGGCGACTTTTTCGGCGGGGCGCGCGCGGATGCGATCGTGAGCGGGTTGCCGCTCGTCGCGATGCCGGTCGAACAGGCCGTGGCGATCGTTCACTGCGCGTTCGCGCGTCACCTGGCCGCCGATGGCGCGTTCTACCAGTTCACGTATGTGCCGCGCTGCCCGATCCCGGCGCGCTACCTGGAGGCCATGCGCATTCGCGCCGTCAGGATCGGCGTCGCGTGGATGAACTTTCCGCCCGCCATCGTGTATCGCTTCGAACGCCGGATCGACAAGGTCCGGCATCCGTGGCCAGGTGCTCGGCCGCAGCTGGATGCGGTTGCGCAAGCAACCACTTTGCACGGCCTCGACATCGCCCAATTTCCCCATGCGCCATCACTCGACTCGAGCGGCGCCGGGCCATCGACGGAGGGACGTCCATCATCGTGAACGCGCTCGGGCAGGGGGGCTGTTCGGCCTGCCACCGCTGCGGTCGCTTCTTCCACACTGGCTGGTTGCTGGAGTCGGCAACCACATCGGCGCCGCGCGCCATCGAATCCCGAGCCGACGCACGCGCGGGGCGCAGGTCGACCTGCAACGCTGTTTCTTGCGGAAGACCGACGAGGCGCGCGTCGTGCTCGCGCGCCCCGTTTCTCGCACGTCGTACCGAGCTGCCCGGATGGGCTCGACGATTCCGCCACGCCATGCTCAATGGCCGAAGTAGATCGAGCGCTCGACGATCCGCGTGGCGGGCCGGCTGCCCGACTGCGTCGCGGCGACCGCATCGCTGCCATAGCTGGACGTCGCTGCATCGGCCACTGCGGTGTCGTTCGTATGAATGCGCGTCAGGGCGGCCTGCAGGTCGTCCGGATAGTGCGGATCGTTCGCGCGACCCGGCCGATAGCCGGCCTGTTCGAGCTGGACGAGCTCGGCACGCACCTGCGCGCGGGATACGACGGCTACATCGGCGAACGCCGGTGCGGCAGCGGATGCGGAAACGGCCACGAAAAGGGCGGCGATCAATTGGGTTTTCATCATTTACCTCGACAGGACGGGGATAGAAAGGAATCAGGGTTCGCGTATCGACGATGCGCCGCGCTCAATGACCGAAATACACCGAGCGATCGGCTACGCTGACCGCATGCCGGCGGCCCGATTGCGTCGCCGCATCGCCGTTGCTGCCGTAGCCGGAAGCCTGCTCGGTGCGGGCGACCGCATCGGCCGCATGGATCTGCGTGAGTGCAGCCTGAAGATCGTCCGGATAGGTTGCGTCGGTCGCGCGATTCAACGGGTAGCCGGCCTGTTGCAGTTGCGTAAGCTCGGCGCGCACCTGCGCACGCGTCACGGTGGCTTCGCTGGAGAACGCCGGTGCGGCAACAGAGGCCGAAGCAGCGACGAGCAGGGCGGCGATCAGTCGGGTATTCATCATTCACCTCGAAAAGAAAGAAAGGAAATCGGGCATTCGGCAGGCGGCGCTCGGCCGCCCGATGCATCGTTCAAGCGATACGGATGTCGACGTCGATGTTGCCGCGCGTCGCCTTCGAATACGGGCAGGTCTGATGCGCGGCATCGACGATGTGCTGCGCGACGTCGCGATCGAGCCCCGGCACGCTCACGTTCAGCCGGGCCTGCAGGAAGTACGCGTTGCCGGCGGTGCCGAGATCCACTTCCGCGTCGACCGCGAGATCGGCCGGCAGCGTCACCTTCGCGGCACGCGCCGCAAGCTGCATCGCGCCGATGAAGCAGGCCGACCAGCCGGCCGCGAACAGTTGCTCCGGATTGGTGCCGGTGCCGGCGCTGCCCGGCGACGACAACTGGATGTCGAGGCGGCCGTCGGAACTGCGCGCCGCGCCGTCGCGGCCGCCCGAAGTCGTATGCGTCTTGCCCGTGTACAGCACTGTTTCGATCTTGCTCATCATTTGCTCCGTCAGTTGACTGGCTTGTTTCCGATGCGATTAGATCGCATGCGATGGAGTTTCGTCGCGGCGATCACTCATGTCAAGCGCGTTCGATTAGATCGCATACGATATTTTGTATTTCAATGTATCTGGAACGTGTGCAGCTTTGCCAGACAAGGATTCCGGCGATCGATCCCTGATATTCGAAGGATCGGCACAAGCAACGCATCCGGGCAGGGCGGGCGAAAACACCCTCCGGAAATGACTGGCCGCCCCGCAGGGCGGCCGAAGCGTCAGGCCGGGTCGATCTCGGCGATCACGACGAGGATCACGGCCGCATCGGCCGGCAACTGACGCTGGGAGAACGCCGAGCGCGCATGGCCCGCCTTGCCGCCCAGCACGGCGGCGAACAGGTCCGACGCGCCGTCGATCACGGCCGGCTGCCCGAAAAAACCGTCGGCCGAACTCACGTGCCCCTCGACGCGCACGATCTTGCGCAGGCGTTCGAACCCGCCCAGGTGCCGGCGGATCTGCGCGAGCACGTTCAGCGCCGCGAGCCGGGCGGCATGCTTGCCTTCGTCGGCGCTCAACTGCTCGCCGACGCGGCCGGTATAGGCGATCCTGCCGTTGACGAGCGGTAGTTGTCCCGAGATGAACAGCAGGTTGCCGGCTTCGCTGACGGCCGTATAGCTGCCGAGCGGGTTCGGCGGTTCGGGTAACGCGAGGCCGAGGTCGGCCAGCTTCTGTTCGACGGTCATGTCGTGCTCCTTGCGGGATAAGGGTTCGGGCGATCGGTGCTGCCTGTGAACCACTGTAGTCATGCGGCCGAAACCGGTAAATGTCGGCGGCGCAATTGATTCACGACGCGGTGTAACGAATCGCGCGATGCGCGCCTGCTGGTTTCCCGCGCGAGATTCATGCACACTCGGCGTCATCGCGCGCCACACGCCGGAGACGACAGGAATCGCCCCATGCAACGACAATTCGACGATCTGCTGCTCGGCAGCATCGAGCTGTTCTGTCTCGCCGCCGAACTCGGCAGCTTCACGCTGGCGGCCAACGCGGCGAGCGTCACGCCGGCCGCGGTCAGCCGGTCGGTCGCGCGGCTCGAGGAGCGTCTCGGCGTGCGGCTGTTCGTGCGTACGACACGCCAGATCCGCCTGACCGATTCCGGCCGCCGCTATTTCGAGCAATGCCGCGACGCGCTGTCGCAACTCGTCGACGCGGAACGCGAGGCGACCGGCCAGCAGGCCACGCCCGCCGGCTTGCTGCGGATCAGCATGCCGACGCCGTACGGACACTATCGCGTGCTGCCGCTGCTGCCGGCGTTTCGCGAGCGGTACCCGGACGTGCGCGTCGAAACCCACCTGAGCAACCGCAACATCGACTTCGCCGAGGAAGGCTACGATCTCGCGATCCGCGGCAGCGCGCCCGCCGATTCGAACCTGGTCGCACGCAAGCTGGAGGACGCCGAGCTCGTGGTCGTCGCGACGCCCGGCTACCTGAAGCGCGCAGGCATGCCGACCGCCATCGACGACCTGCATGCGCACGAATGCATCCAGTTCGAGCTGCCGAGCAGCGGGCGGCCGATTCCGTGGCTGTTCAACGATGGATCGGAGGGAATCGATGTCGCCACGACCGGCAGCTACAGTACGTCGGGGGACTACATTGCCGGTGTGACGCTCGCGCGCAACGGTGCGGGCTTGTTCCAGACCTATCGCTTCATCGTCGAGCAGGATCTGCGCGCCGGCACGCTTGTGGAAGTGCTGCCCGGCCTAGGCGGCCGGTCGCGGCCGTTCATGCTGCTGTATCCGCATGCGCGCTTTCTGTCGTCGCGCGTGCGTGTATTCGTCGATTTTCTCGTCGAGCATCTGGCGCACGCGCCCGCCAGGCCGGTGGCCGCGACACGCGCCAAACGGGCCGGCGCATCGCGATAGGCGCGCCGGCTCGCGATTTCGACGCCACGCGTCAATGCCCGGCGCTCTGGCCGCCGTCGACATGCAGGATCTCGCCCGTGACGAACGGCGCCGAGTCGAGATAGAAGATCGCGTCGACGATGTCGCTCATTTCGCCCATGCGGCCGACCGGATGCAGCGACGCGAGCGTCGCATGCGATTCGGGCGCATGCATCGGCGACTTGATGATGCCGGGCGACACCGCATTCACGCGAATGCCGGCCTTCGCATACTCGATCGCGAGCGACTTCGTCGCCGCATTCAATCCACCTTTCGTCAGCGACGCGAGCACCGACGGCACGTTGCTGTTCGCGTGATCGATCAGGCTCGTCGTGATGCTGACCACGTGGCCGCTGCCGTGCTTCTGCATCGCGGCGATCGCATGCTGCGTGACGTGGAAGAAACCGCTGAGGTTGACGCTCGTGATCTGCGCATAGTCGTCCGCGGTGTATTGCGTGAACGGCTTCGCGATGAACACGCCGGCGTTGTTGACGAGCGTGTCGACGCGGCCGAAACGTTCGATGGCGGCGTCGACCACGCGCCGTACGACGGCCGGATCGCCGATGTCGCCCGCGACGGTGACGAGATCGGGATCGTTCGACGGCCCGATCGAACGTGACGTTGCGACGACGCGATGGCCGCGGGCCCGGAATGCGTTGACCGTTTCCGCGCCGATGCCTTGCGATGCGCCGGTGACGATGATGACTTTGGATGCGCTCATGATATGCCTCGATAGGTGAATGGTTCTCGGCTTCAGTGCCGACCGGATCGTTGAATCCGATGGGCCAACTGTAGGCGCGCCGGTCACGATTTCGAACACCCACCGTGGAGCAACAGTCTTGCGTCGGGGGAACAAATGGGGAGGAGGGAGGCTGCCGGCGCGCGGCACATGCGTGAACCGCGTCACCGGCCGGGAGCGCGGGCAGTAACGGTGTCCGACGGAAATAGCGTGGTGATCGGGGTGCAGCGCGAACGGCGATAGATTCGCGAGCCGGCTGTCGTCGCCTGCCCCGGGTTGGAGGCGGGCTTCAGCCGGCCGGGGCGCTGCCGAGACCGCGATAGGTGCGCGGCGAGCAACCCACGATGCGCTTGAACGCGTGTCCGAACGCGCTATCCGAGTCGTAACCGAGCTGCTGCGCAATCGCCGACACGGACACGTTCGAGCGCCGCAGTTCGCGCATCGCGAGCTGCACCCGCCAGCGCAGCACGTACTCGAGCGGCCCGAATCCCATCCGCCGCTTGAAATGCAGCGCGAACGTCGAACGCGATACATGACAGCACGCGGCAAGATCCTCGACGGTCCAGCGTCGTGCCGGGGCCGCGTGAATCGCGCTGAGCGCCGCCGTGACCCGCGCATCCCCGAATGCGGCGAGCCATCCGGTGTTGTCGGGCGCGCCCTCGGTCACGTAGAGCCGAAGGATATGCACCAGCATCATGTGCCCGAGCTGCCTGACCATGAGCGACGCCCCCGGCGACGACGCGCCGAATTCGTGTGCGAGCTGCTGCAACGCCCAGCGCATCACCGCCGCCTGCTCCGACTCTCCGTTCACGACAACCACCGGAGGCAGGCCGCCGAGCAACAGCTGCGCACCGTCCTCGTACGAGAAGCGGCCGCCGATCAGGAAACAATTCGTCGGCTCGCCGTAGTGCGCGATGCCGCTCTCGGTATTCACGTACACCTCCGCCGCGGCGACCGGCGCGACGGCCGGATCGCTCGCCAGCCAAAACGCGCGAGGCGCGGTGAGCAGAAAGCAATCGCCCGCGCGCAGCCGGACGGGCGGACCGGCACCATCGACCGTCAGCCAGCACGAACCTTCGACGATCGCATTGAACTTGATCCCGTCGGGCGGGGGAAGGGCGATCGCCCAGTCTCCACCGGCGCGCAGGCCCGTGAAATAGGAGTCGCGCGTTTCCAGCAGCGACAGCACCTCCGATAGCGGATCCATGCATCCCTCGGACGATCTCGACGAAAAACCGGATTTTATTGCATTCACAGTCCAGGAACGTCACCCGACAATGAATGCCATGCATCGACGCGGCCGACGCACGGCCGCGAGCGTCATGCATCACTTCAGGAGTCTTCCATGACGAGTCATCAGATACCCGTGCATTCCGGTTTCAGTTCCGCATCGACTGCCAGCGACGTGCTGGCCGGCCTCGATCTGGGCGGCAAGACCGTGATCGTGACGGGCGGCCATTCGGGCCTGGGCCTCGAAACGTCGCGCGCACTCGCACTGGCGGGTGCGAACGTCGTCGTCGGCGCACGGGATCCCGAGGCCGCGCGCGCCGCGACACACGGCCTGAGCGGCGTCGAGATTACCGCGCTCGACCTCGCCGATCTGGGCAGCGTAGCCGCATTCGCCGCGCGCTTCGTCGACGCACGACGCGACGTGCACATCGTGATCAACAGCGCGGGCATCATGGCGTGCCCCGAGACGCGCGTCGGCGATGGCTGGGAAGCGCAGTTCGCGGTCAACCACCTCGGCCATTACGCGCTCGTCAACCGACTGTGGCCCGTGCTCGCGCATGGCCACGGCGCACGCATCGTCGCGGTGTCGTCGCTGGGGCATCGGCTGTCGCCGATCCGCTGGGACGACGTCCAGTTTGCGCACGGCTACGACAAATGGCTGGCATACGGACAGTCCAAGACCGCAAACGCGCTGTTTGCGGTGCAGCTCGATGCGCTCGGCGCGCGCAGCGGCGTCAGGGCCTATTCGTTGCATCCGGGCAAGATCGCCACGCCGCTGCAGCGGCATCTGACCCACGCGGAAATGATGGCGCAAGGCTGGGTGGACGAGCACGGGGCGCCCATCGATCCGACCTTCAAGACAACCGCACAAGGTGCCGCGACCCAGGTGTGGGCGGCGACGTCGTCACGCCTGGCGCATCTCGGCGGGGTCTACTGCGAGGATTGCGACATCGCGATCGTGACCACGAGCGACGAGGAAGCTGGGGTGCGACCGCACGCGATCGATCCCGGAGAGGCCGAACGCCTTTGGGCGCTGTCCGCCGAACTGACCGGCATCAACGTCTTCGCCACGCGGCGCTGACATTCACCCGGGTTGCGACCACGCGCGCCATGCCGCGGTCATTTCACGCTTTTTCCGGTCCGGTGGAGTTGCCGGACCGGCGTTTTCGAATGGTCTGGTTTCGATCATGGCGACACCATTTGGATAACTTTTCTTATCACAATAGTCTTATTTAATTTCAAAACTGGCCGATTCCAAAACGTGTCTGAGCGAAGGCTGGGGGAGGGGAATCGACCGCAATCAGGACGATCGACGAAGCATTTCGCTGACGCTGACCGACGAGGGACGCGACATGCTGGCCCGGGTGCTGCCGGCGTTCTGGACGATGTGCGCGTCGCTGGTCGAATGTCTCGACGAGCATGACCGCGATGCGTTGCAAGGCATCCTCGCAAAGCTCTGGCCGCACTTGAAGCGGCGGCGAACATGACGCTGCTGGTCGCCGGCGCGACCGCGCCGGTGCCTGCCGCCGCATCGTCGTCCACGCTCCGGTTCGCTTTGCCGAATGAGGCCGGCCGAAAAAAATGGAAGCCAACGTTTCGTAAAATCGAGAAACGGAGGCATAGATGAATCGAATTCCAAGAGCAGCCTATACGAAGGAGCTTCGCGACGAAGCGGTCAAGCTGGCGTTGCGTGATCGTGATCCGTTCCGTTGCAGCCATCGCAGCCTCCGGCGCCGGGAAGCCGGCGGCCGGTCAGTTTACGCGGCCCGAAAGCGGACATTTCTTATTTGGTCGCCTCCCATTTGCAAGGTGATTTTTGATCGTGGCGAGGAGGGTGGTTGCGGACTTATATCCGGACTCGATTGCAGGTCGTGCCTGCCGGCCCCGATGGATTTCGCCGCAAGGGTCCTAATCTAACTAACGGACTCGAGGTCCGAGAAATGTCTCAGGCTTGCCCTTGCGCTGGACCGGCCAGCCTTTCGTAGACATCTTCGAGCCATAATTTATGGCAACCGAGGAGGTCAGTATGAGCGGCAAGCGGTACACGGATGAGTTCAAGATCGAGGCAGTCAAACAGGTAACCGAACGGGGTCATTCGGTGGGTATCGTATCACTCGACAGTCAGAAACCTGTTCGTCAGGTTCCGGTCGATGCGGGTTATGGAACGACTGATTTGGAATACATGTCACGTGTAACTCGGCGGGCTGCCGGGGCTGCCGGGTTTGATGGCACCCGGCAGGCCGATTTTTACTAACTTGCGTGCTCGCGGCCAAACATGGCGAGCATTAAGCTGCTCAGGGCAATGAGTCCACCGGCGATGGGCACTGCGCTATAACCGAGATTCAGGCTAATGACGCAACCACCGATCACTGCCCCCATTGCATTCCCGAAGTTAAATGCGCCCGCATTGATCGACGCCGCCAACCCAGGCGCCTCAGCCGCCGACTGCATGACCCGGGTTTGCATGGGCGGGACAATGGCGAAGCTCGCGACTCCCCATGCCAGCAAGGCGAGTGCAGTGAAAATGTGGCTGGGAAGTGCGATCGGCATTGCGAGCATGATGATAATCAGTGCTCCGAGTATGATGCGAGTCGCTTTATCGATGGACCAGTCGGCCAGCCAGCCCCCGACTCCGTTTCCGATGGTAAATCCCACGCCGGTCAGAACGAGAGCGATGGTGATGAAGTATTTTGACGCACCCGTTATATTGATCAGTATCGGGGCGATATAGGTATAGAGCGTAAACATCGCAGCAGAGCCGGTCGCGGATGTTGCGATCGCAATCAGTACCGACGGTCGAGCCAGTACGCGTAACTCCTGTTTTACGTTGGGCGTTTTCCCGGGGGAACCCATGGGCAGCACCAGCCACAACGCGGCAATGGCGAGAATCCCCAAGCCACTTGTTCCGGCAAACGCCCAGCGCCAATTGATGTATTGGCCAATCCAAGTTGCGGCAGGTACGCCACCGATATTCGCAATCGTGATGCCCATGAACATCGTGGCAATGGCACGAGCTTTGCGCTCCCGGGGTACCAGGCTTGCCGCCATGATTGAAGCAAGGCCGATGAAGGCACCGTGATTGAAACTTGTCAGCAACCGGGCGATCAGCAGCGTCGTATAATTTGGTGCCAATGCCGAAAGTAGATTGCCGACGGTAAAAATAGCCATCGCAATCATCAAGGCCGTGCGCATTCTCAGGCGCGTCAGTGCCAGTGTCATTATCGGGCCGGTCACCATGACCCCAATGGCGTACATACTGACGATCTGCCCCGCTTTCGGGATCGATATCCTCAGATCTTCCGCGATAGACGGCAGAAAACCCATCGGTCCGAATTCGGTCGTTCCGATACCGAAGGTTGCGAGAGCCAGGGCCATTAAAGGCCAGTTGACGCCGCCCCCGGATTTTATTCCCTCGCTAGAAGCCTCGTCTTCTACTGATATTCCCGCTTCCCTCATGTTTTCTCCGCTGTAAGGTCCATCGCCGCCAGAGATATATCCGGCTATATGACAAAACGTCATATCTATAAAAGTAAAGCGGATATAGTTTTATGCTAGTCTACTCCCGTAGACAACCCCGGCAAATGGAACATATAGTTCACATGGGCGAACAATCATTTATTGACGATCTCAACCAGTTGCGGGTGTTCGCGGAAGTCGCGAGAGTGGCCAGCATCACGGTTGCGGCACAAAGACTTGGCAAACCAAAGTCAACGGTCAGTCGCGATGTAGCCCGGCTGGAGAGCAGCCTGGGCACGCCGTTGCTTGCGCGCAATGGCAGACGGGTGGTGCTAACCGAAGCCGGCGTACTATTTGCCGACCGGGCATTGCGAATACTGGTCGAGATCGACGAGGCAACCGACGTCGTGGCCACGACCACGGAGACCGTGCGTGGGGTGCTTACCGTGCAAGCGACGTACTGGCTGGGCCATTCGCTGCTCATCCCGCTTCTTCCTTCATTTCTCGCGCATTTCCCGAAGATAGATGTGGTTCTAGAGTTGAAGGATTTTGCGAATCTCTCCACTCAAGACTGGGATGTTCAGATCACTGCGGGAACGCTCGCTGATTCGAGTTTTGCCGCAAGACGAGTGGCCGAAATCAATTTGCATCTCTATGCGAGCTCCGCGTACATCGCTCGAAACGGAGCTCCCCAGACGTTTACCGACCTGATCAGGCACGACGTCGTCGACAAGCATTGGGCGAACGGCACGTCGCCGTGGGTTAATTTCACAGGAACGCAGCCGGCCGCAATCAAACCGAGATTGATCGTCAATGACATGATTGCGATTCTGCATGCTGTGCGCGAGGGCGCAGGGATTGGCTGGCTACCATCCCTCTTCGCGGAGCAAACGCCTCACGACAATCCGCTCATTCACGTTTTGCCGGAATTGCGGGCTGATCCGATGTCGGTTTACGCAATTTTCCCTCGTCGCCGTGCAGTGAGTCCCAAGGTGCGAGCATTTGTTGATTTTGTTTCTGAAGCGCTGGTCATCCAGACACCGGTCTACAGAAATCTGCTGAAATAAATCAGACGTCGGCCGATTGACGATTTTTCTTACATCCGCCCTTGATATTATAAGGCGACTCAAAACCAGGCTTACAGATTTTTTCAAATCGAGAATCCAATCATATTGGCTCCGATGGGTGGAGTATCGGGAGGAGCACTGGCTGCTGCAGTTACGAAAGCCCGAGGGCTAGGCGTTATCGGCGGGGGATATGGTGACCTGGACTACATTACTGCCGAAATCAATCGAGTTGGAGTGCAGACTGAATATCACAGGCGTCTTTGTATCGAATCGCGCAGCTATCGAGGCTCTGAACAGTTCCCCGGACTGGTGTTTGGACTGTGCGAAGGAGGCTCTTGTGCCGGAGTAGCATATTTCGTTCCCGAAATGGAGATGGATGAATTCGCAAAGCTTCGGAAACGCGAGCTAAATAAAGACGTATACATTGAAAAAATATGCCGATCCAACTTGTCACTGGTGAAGTTGTGTCGGCACTGTGTTATCAGAGCAATCTCGACAGCGACAGATATTGCAGTATAAATAACATCGATGATTTGGAGCGCATCGTCACGTCCGCGAAAGGTTTATTTGGAACGAATTCTGAGTATGTCATCCAAACTGCTGGCGCGTTAAAACACTACGGACTGTGCGACCACTTTCTGGAACTCTTGTGTAGTCGCATCATGCGAACGAACCCGAACATCCTGGGCTGATTTTCGAATTGTGCAGGCGCTGCCTGTCCTTAGATAGATATTCTCGAAATTCAATCGGCTGACTTTCAGCGGAAATTCAACTGAACCTGATAACAAAGGGTGAGCACCGGTCGGTAAGCACTCGCCGTAGCAACTCTGCACCAGTGCGGGCTGTATCAGCCTCCGCAGTGATGGCCCGCTGCGCCTCCACCTTGAGGCAAGGACGATATCGTCGACGCAGTGTCGAAGGTCGGCGCCTGAACGGGCAGGGCGCTTACGTTTGTTTCCCCGGCTTTTGCAGACCGACGGCCAGGTTTGTCCGCTGACTTTGCGGTTTGCCTACGTTGCGCCAGATCCACGATCACATGCTCGACGTCGGCCTGCGTGATCTCGCGTTGCTTCTTCTTGCCTGATGTGCGTTGAAGTCACTCTTCGGCGGCTTCGCGAAACGCGCGTTGTAGGCGGCCATGAAGGAGGGCGCGTAAGCGTTCGCGTCGGCCACCGTGCTGATCCCGCGCAATCGCATCTCCTTGACCAATCGGTCCTGCAACGTCAGATGTGCGCGCTCCACACGCCCCTTGGCTGAACTGCTGTTTGCGCAGAACATGTCGATGTTCAGTTCGTACATCGCGCGGCCGAATGGCGTCACACGGTTACCGGTCTTGCCTGGCTTCACGTTGCGGAACACGCTGGCCTTGTCGCTGTAGAACTAGGTTTGCCGTGCCGTTCGATGTACGTTCGCGTCGCCTCGAAGTAGCTGAAGGTCGATTCGGTCTGCGTGAAGTGCAGCATCATCAGCCGGCTCGTCGCGTCGTCCACATACACCAGCAGCGTGCAGGCCGGCGCCCGTTCTTCGAACCACCGATGATCGCTGCCGTCGATCTGGATCAGTTCGCCCAGGCACGCACGCCGTGCTCGTGGCTGATAGACCTTCGGCGGTCGTTGCCCGCGTGGAACCCACAAACCAGCTTCCGTCATCAGCCGCTGTACCGTTTCCTTGGCGAGCTGGATGCCGTGGCATTCCCGGAGCTTCTCGCACGCCAGTGTCGGCCCGAAATCAGCGTAGCGATCCCGGATGATCGTCAGGGCCCGCTGGGCCAACTCCGCATCCAGCCGCCGGTTGCCAGGACCGCCACGCTTGCGCGAGGTCAGGCCCACCGCGCCAGACTCCCGGTATCGAATCACCAGCCGCTCGATCTGCCGGACCGTCCAGGCCCAGGCATTTGGCCGCGCGGCCAGGCTTCAGGCCCAAATCCACTACGGCCTGGATTACCTTCAGACGGTCGAGTTCTCGCATGTTCAATGTCACCAGAGCTGTTCGGTGCATCGTCGGCTCCATGATCTGACGGGGAACCGGCAAGCTTACCGAGGGCCAAATGCGACATTTCAATCTAGCCACCACAGTGCGAAAAAGCGATAATGATGATTATGTCAAATCATGTTTTTGGCGTCGCAGACGGCCCACTGACCCGTCCTCCAAGCAATTTCGCTCCCATTTCCAAAGTCATGTTCGTCCAATCACGATACCAAACCAGTACCGACTTCCTGGCCATCAGCGGATTTCGTCGATCGCTTTGCGAGCATCCGGGAAATGTTCCTTGGCCTGCTCAAGCGTAAGAAAATACGGCGCTCGCGCTTCCGCGACAATCTCCAGAAACTGCCCACAATGCTTGCACTGGTACAACTCCGCGTGCCTGGAAATATTGATACCCAGATATTCATAGTTGGAGCGCGTTCCACCAAAGCTGCGACACTTTTCGCACGTCATCGAAATCTCCTGAATGGACCGCATGCGGTCGATGCCTCACCATCGACCGTCCTTAACAAGCCCGCCCGCGCACGAGTTGCATCGCAACCTCGGCCACGCGTTGACCCAGATGGCGCGCCGTGGCCAGATCCGATTCCGGCGGCACGACGTCGGCCGCCTGATCGACATTGGATTGCGCTCCCGCACCGAGCCAGAATCCCAGGCGATTCAAGTCCCGATCCGAGCCCGTGGTGGAGTTGTTCGCCGGCGGCAGCGCAAGGTTGACCCAGTGCATGCCGTGCTGGGCGGCAAACAGCGCGATCTGGATCAAGGTGGCAAGCTTGCCCGGCCATCCGCTGGCGGCGGTGCGTCACTCCCCTACTGTCTCTGCCTGTCGATCGTCGCGCCTCGTCACCGCCACCCGCCGGCCGCGCCGGCCAGCCGATGCCACGACCCGAAACGCCACCGGCGCAAACACGAGCCCGAACACCGTCGCCGCCAGCACGCCTCCGAACGCGCCAGTGCCGATCGAGCGCCGGCTTTCCGCGCCCGCGCCCGTCGCCAGCACGAGCGGCACGACCCCGAGCAGGAACGCCATCGACGTCATCACGATCGGCCGGAATCGCGCGGCGGCCGCGTCGACCACCGCCTGCCGCAACGGCACGCCGCGACCGGCCAGGTCGCGCGCGTACTGCACGATCAGGATCGCGTTCTTCGCCGCCAGCCCGACCACGGTGATCATCCCGACCTTGAAGTACACGTCGTTCGGCATGCCGCGCGCGAGCGCCGCCGCGATCGCGCCGATCATGCCGAGCGGCACGATCGTCAGCACCGACAGCGGAATCGTCCAGCTTTCGTACAGCGCGGCCAGCGCCATGAAGACCGCGAGCACCGACAGCCCGACGAGCAGCGGCGTCTGCCGCGCGGCGACCTGCTCCTCGCGCGCCGCATCGACCCAGTCGAAGCCGATCCCGGCCGGCAGCACGGCAGCAAGCCGCTCCATCTCCGCCATCGCCGCGCCCGAACTCGTGCCGGTCGCTGCTCGGCCGCTGATGTCGAGCGACGGATAGCCGTTGTACCGGTTCAGCATCACCGGTCCGATCGTCCAGTGCGGCGCGGCAATGGCAGACAGCGGCACCATGTCGCCGGTGCGGTTCGGTACGGTGAGCGCCATCAGTTGCGTATCGGTCGCGCGGGCGACCGGATCGGCCTCGATGATCACCCGCCGCATCCGGCCCGACGCCGGAAAGTCGTTGATGTAGTTCGAGCCGAACGTGCCGCCCAGCAGCCCCGCGATCCGCTCGAACGGTACGCCCAGCGCATAGGCCTTCGCGCGATCGACATCGAGCTCGATACGCGGCGCATCCGGCAGGTCTTCGAAATGCACGGCAGACAGCAACGGATCCGCCTTCGCGCGTTCGGCAAGCTGCTCGCGAGCCGCCTTCAACGCGTCGAGCCCGACTCCGCCACGATCCTCGAGCCGGAACGTGAATCCGTCAGAATGCCCGATGCCGCGCACCGACGGCGGCAGCGCGGCCTCGACGTCGCCGTCGAGGATCGCGCCGAAGCGCGCGTTGAGCCGGTCGCGCAACGCCATCGCGTCGACGTCGCGCTGTGCCCAGTCCTTCAGCTCCACGAACGCCATCCCGACGTTCTGCCCGCTGCCCACGAAACTCCAGCCGATCACGCTCGTCACGTTCGCAATTGCCGGCTCCCCGTGCAGGATGGCCTCCACACGCTCGACGACAGCGAGCGTGCGCGCCTGCGTGGCGCCTGCCGGCAACTGGATCATCACTTGCAATTGCCCCTGGTCCTCGGTGGGCAGAAAGCCGCCCGGCATCATCCAGTACAGCAGCCCGCATCCGATCACGAGCACCGCATAGACCGCCACGACCATGCCGGTGCGGCGCACGGCAAACACGGCGACGCGGCGATAGCCGGATTCGGCGCGCGCGAAGGCCGCGCCGAACCGGTCGGCCAGACGCGCGCCGATGCCACGTCGCCGCGCACGGCCGGTGCCGCCGTCGTGTCGCGCGACCGGCTTCAGCAGGTTCGCGCACAGCGCAGGCGTGAGCGACAGCGCCATGAACGACGACACCAGCATCGACGCGATCATCGCCACCGCGAATTGCCGGTAGATGCCGCCGACGCTGCCCGGGAAAAACGCCATCGGCACGAATACGGCGGTCAGCACCGCGGTCACGCCGACGATCGCCCCGCCGATCCGCTTCATGGCCCGGCGCGTGGCATCGCGCGGCGACACGCCCTCCTCCATCACGCGGTGCACGCTCTCGACGACGACGATCGCATCGTCGACCAGGATGCCGATCGCCAGCACGAGGCCGAACATCGTGAACACGTTGATCGACAGCCCGAACGCCCACATCGCGACGAACGCGCCCATCAGCGTGACCGGAATCACGACGGTCGGCACCAGCGTGTAGCGCAGGTCGCGCAGGAACAGCCACATCACGCCGAACACCAGCACGACGGCCTCGACGAGCGTCAGCACGACTTCGTGGATCGCGATCTTGACGAAGTGCGCGCCGTCGAACGGAATCTCGACCGCGACGCCCGGCGGCAGCGTCCGCGACAACTCGGCGAGCCGCGCGCGGATCGCATTCGACGTTTCGAGCGCGTTGCCGCGCGGGCCGAGCTGGATGCCGACGGTCGCCGCCGGCCGGCCGTTCAGCCGCGAATAGAACGAATAGTCGTCGCGGCCGATTTCGACGCGCGCGACGTCAGCGACGCGCACCGCCGAGCCGTCCTGCTTCGACTTCAGCACGATCCGGCCGAACTCCTCCGGCGACGCGAGCTGCCCCTTGACGACGATCGTCGCGGTGAGCTGCTGGCCGCGCACGAACGGCGCGTCGCCGATCGCGCCGGCCGTGACCGTCGCGTTCTGCGCGCTGATCGCCGCGATCACGTCGTCGGCGCCGAGATCGTATTCGCGCAACTTGACCGGATCGAGCCAGACCCGCAGCGCCTCGTCGGCATCCCACAGCTCGGCCGCGCCGACACCCGGCGCGCGCTTCAGCTCGCGCAGCACGTAGCGGTTCAGGTAATCGCCGAGTTGCGCGGAATCGCGCATGCCGTCGGTCGACGTCAGCGTGACGAGCATCAGGAACGTGTTCGCCGCCTTGAACACGCCGATTCCCTGCTGGACGACCTGCTGCGGCAACCGCGGCTCGACCTGCTTCAACCGGTTGTTGACGTCGACGAGCGCGATGTCCGGATCGGTACCGGGCGAAAACGTCACGTCGATCTCGAGGTTGCCGTGGCCGTCGCTGCTCGTCTCGTAGTACAGCAGCCCGTCCGCGCCGTCGAGGCTTTCCTCGATGATGCTGCCGACGTCGGCATCGACCGTCTCGGTCGACGCGCCCGGATAGGACGCGGTGATCACCACCCGCGGCGGCGCCAGGCGCGGATACTGCGCGATCGGCAGTTGCGGAATGGCCAGCACGCCCGCGACGACGATCGCGAGCGCGACGATCCACGCAAATACCGGGCGGTCGATGAAGAATGACGGCATCGGCAAGTGTCGGCGAACGCGCTACAGCGTGAGCTCGAACGAACGCGCGAGCAGCCCCGGCAGCTGCGCGCCTCCGGTGGCGCGCTCGCCGTACGTGTCGTCGTTCGCCAGCAGCGCCGGTGCCGCGCCGAGCTGCTCGAGCTCCGACCCGAACAGCCGGTAGAAACTGTCGTCGAACCGCATCGCTTCGACCGGCGCGACGATGCGACCGCCTTCGACCCAGAACGTCGCGAACCGCGTCATCCCCGTCATCCGGCACGCGATCGGATCCGAGAAGTTCAGGTACCAGAGGTTGCCGACGTAGAGCCCCGTGTCGAGCGCGGCCAGCACGTCGGCATCGGCGAGCGTGCCGCCCGCGATCGTCAGCGACTGCGGCGATTCGCCGTTGTCCGCGCCGTTCGGCGCGCACCCTTGCTCGCGCGCGGTACGTGCGCATACGAGCTGCCCGGCGCCCCGCCCTTCGACGACGAGCGGCACGCTGTCGCGCCGGTAGCCGTCCGCGTTGAACGGCGGTGCGATGCCCAGCGAGAAATCCTCGGTGATCGATACGCGCGGATCGAGCGCGACCTCACCGGCGTACAGACGATGCAGCGGGCTGCGGGCGCTCGCCAGCGCGCGCGCCGAGAAGCCGCTCCAGCCGAGCAGGCTCGTCATTTCGTGGACGGCGTCCGGCGCGAAATAGGTGCGGTAGCGCCCGGGCGCCAGCGCCTTCGGCGTGCGGCCGAGCACAGGCAGCCGCGCGGCGGCCGCGTCGACCTTGGCCGCGAACGCCGCATCGCGCCAGTCGTCGCCCGCATAAACAGTCTTGATCGCGCGGCCGCTCGGGTCGTACAGCGACCAGCTGAAGTTGAAATTCTCGACCTCGTACCAGCCACGGCTGCCGGTCGACGACGCGAAGCCGCGCGCCAGCGTGCCGCCCGCGTAAAAGCCGACGAAGTCGAGCCCGCGCGCGCATTCGGCCACGATTCGCGCGAGCCCGTCCGCATCCGGCAGGCGCCCGGTGCGGCGCGTTTCCTGCACCCACGACGACGTATCGAACAGCAAGTGCGGGTCGTCCTGCGCATCGCGCAGGCCGTCGCGCAGCACGGCAATTGCATCCGCCAGTTCGCGCAGGTCGGCCGCCGGATCGCCGCACACGGTCAGCGCCGAGTGCGCCTGCCGCGCCCCGTCGACGAGCCGCACGGACAACCGCCCCTGCGTGACGCGCCCGGTCTGGCGGATCCTGCCGCCATTGAAGCGGACGAAGTCGGAGGTTTCGCTGGAGAAGCCGAGCAGCACGGTTTCGGCCGGCGTCGTCAGCCGTTGTGCGTCGTCGGCGAGCCGGGAGAAATACGCATGCCAGTCGATTCCGGCCTGGCGTGCCATCGGATCGAATCCCGTCATCACGCCCCTCCGAATACGTCGACGCCGGCGAACACGCAGGCCGGCGCGGCGTGGCCGACACGGATGATCTGCGCGGGTTCGCCCTTCCCGCAATAAGGCGTGCCGTAGATGCCGAACGTGCTCGCATCGCCGACCGCGCGCAGGCTGCGCCAGAACTGGGCGGAGATGCCGCGGTAGTTCGGGCGCTTGACGACCTGCGTGAGCCGGCCGTTCTCGATCAGTTGCCCGAATTCGCAGCCGAACTGGAATTTGTTGCGGTGATCGTCGATCGACCAGGACGTGTTGGTGCGCATCAGGATCCCGTGCTCGGTGCCCGCGATCAGCGCATCGAGCGATTGGTCGCCGGGTTCGACGTTCAGGTTCGCCATCCGGTCGATCGGCGCGCGGTTCCAGCCCGACGCGCGCGAGTTGGCCACGCCCGGCAGGCCCGCACGCTGCTGCGACAGCGCCCCGCCGAGCAGCCGTTCGAGCACGCCATTGCGAATCAGGTACTGCTTGCGCGCCGGCGTGCCGTCGTCGTCGAACGCATAGGACGCGGCTTCGGCCGTTGGCTCCGGATCGAACGTGACGTTCAGCAGCGGCGAGCCATATTGATAGTGGCCGACCATCTCCGGCCGGACGAAACTCGATCCGGCGAAGTTGCGCTCGTCGCCGAGAATCCGGTCGAGTTCGAGCGGATGGCCGATCGACTCGTGGATCTGCAGCATCATCTGGTCCGGCATCAGCAGCAGATCGCGCCGGCCGGTCGGGCAATTCGGCGCGGCGAGCAACTGCAGCGCCTCGTCGGCAACCCGAACGCCCGCGCCGTCGAAGCCGTAGCGTGCCAGCACGTCGATGCCGCCCTGCGCGAGCGTGCCCGACTGACCGAGCGACCGCGTCTGCGTGTCGCCGTCGCCGTGGGCAACGGCTTGCAGCTCGGGCATCAGGAAGCGGAAGCGCTGGTCGATCCGCACGCCGTCGCTCGTCACGTAACACTGCTCGGTGTGCACGATCATCACGCTCGCCGCGCGTTCGACGATGCGCGCGCCGAGGTTCGCCGCCGCGCATTCGTGCGCGAGACGCTCGATCCATTCCGCGCGCGAAGGCAGTGCCGCATCGACATCGGGCGACGCATACGTGCCGCTCGCCTGCGGGCGCGCGGCGTGACGATGATCGACCAGCGCCCACGGCGCACTGGCCCGCGCCCGCGCGGTCGCGATGTCGAGCGCCGCCTGCAGCCCGGCCGGGGACAGGTCGGGCGTCGCCGCATAGCCCGCACCCGCGCCGGCCCAGGCCGTCAGCATCGCACCGCGCTCGCGCGTGCGAGAGAACGGTTGCGCGACGTCGTTGCGCACCGCATGTTCGTCGATCGTCTCGTCGACGATGCGCAGCGACCAGAAATCGGCGTCGCTGCGCAACGCCTGCGCCGCCTGCGCGGCTCGGGCGCCCGGCGCCCGGTTCTCGTCAATCATCGGTTCTCTCTTGCCTCTCCTGCGGGCCGCGCTCCGGCGCCAGCATGGACGACGCGAGCAGCGCCCGCGTATACGGATGGGATGGCGCATGCAGCACGTCGAGCGTCTCGCCCGCCTCGACCACGCGCCCCGCCTTCATCACGATGACCCGGTGGGCCATCGCGCGCATCACCGCCAGATCGTGCGTGATGAACAGGTAGCTGAGTTTGTACTTCTTTTGCAGATTCGTCAGCAGATTCAGCACCTGCTTCTGGATCGACACGTCGAGCGCGCTCGTCGGCTCGTCGAGCACCAGCAGTTCCGGCTCCACCGCCAGCGCCCGCGCGATCGCGATCCGCTGACGCTGCCCGCCGGAAAATTCGTGCGGATAGCGCAGCATCGCCTCGGGCGGCAGGCCGACCTCCTGCAGCAGCGCGGCGATCCGCGCCCGCCTTGCATCGCCGGTCACCTGCGGCCGGTGTACGCCCAGCCCCTCGCCGACGATCTGCTCGACCGTCATGCGCGGCGACAGCGAGCCGAACGGATCCTGGAACACTACCTGCATGCGCCCGTACAGCGTGCGGCGGCCCTGGGTCGTGCGCAGCGACGCGAGCGGCATGCCGTCGATCTCGATCCCGCCCGACGCCGGCCGCTGCAAGCCGAGCACCGCCGACGCAAGCGTCGATTTCCCAGAACCCGACTCGCCGACGATCCCGAGCGTTTCGCCGCGCTTGAGGCTCAGCTGCACGTCGTGCACGGCGCGGAACGTCGTCTTGCCGAGCACCGAGCGCCAGCCCTTTGCCGCGATGCGGTAGTCGACGGCGAGCTGCTGGACGTCGAGGATCGTCTGCGCGCCGGCAGCGACCGGCTCGATCGCCCGTTGCGGCGCACTGTCGAGCAGCCGGCGCGTATACGGATGCTGCGGCGCCGCGAACAGCGCAGCCGTCGTGTTGGTCTCCACCAGCACGCCCTTCTCCATCACGGCCACGCGCTGCGCGAAGCGCCGCACGAGGTTCAGGTCGTGCGTGATCAGCAGCACGGCCATCCCGCGCGCGGCGGCCTCCTGCTCCTGCAGCTCGATCAGCAGGTCGACGATCTGCTGGCGCACCGTCACGTCGAGCGCCGTCGTCGGCTCGTCCGCGAGCAGCAGCCGCGGCCGGCACGCCAGCGCCATCGCGATCATCGCGCGTTGCCGCTGCCCGCCCGACAGCTGATGCGGAAAACTGTCGATGCGCCGCTCCGGCTCCGGAATCCCGGTGCGCCGCAGCAGCGCGATCCCGCGCTCGCGCGCGTCGCCCGGGCGCAGCCCCTCGTGCAGCCGCAGGCTCTCGGCGATCTGCTTGCCGATCGTGTACAGCGGATTGAGCGCCGTCATCGGCTCCTGGAACACCATCGCGATGTCGGCGCCGCGGATCCCGCGCATCTGCTGCTCGGTCTTCGCGAGCAGATCCTCGCCGTCGAACAGCATCCGCCCCGACAGCGTCGCCTGCTGCGCGAGCCGCAGGATCGACAGTGCGGTCACGCTCTTGCCCGACCCCGATTCGCCGACGAGCGCCACCCGCTCGCCGCGGCCGATCGACAGGCTCAGGTCCTGTACGGCCGCATTCGCGCCGAAATGCGCGGAAAACCCGTCGATCTGCAGCAACGGTCTCGTCATCACCGCCCTCCACCGAATGCCGAACCGCGCGTACGCGTGTCGAGCGCGTTGCGCAGCGCATCGCCCATGAAGGTAAGCAGCAGCAGTGTCACCACCAGCGCCGCGAACGCCGCGATCGAGATCCACCACGCATCCAGGTTGTTCTTGCCCTCCTGCAGCAATTCGCCGAGGCTCGGTGTCGGCGGCGGCACGCCGAGGCCCAGGAAATCGAGGCTCGTCAGCGACAGGATCGCCGCGCTCATCCGGAACGGCAGGAACGTGATCACCGGCGTGAGGCTGTTCGGCAGCACGTGGCGCCACATGATCTGTGCGTTCGTCAGCCCCATCGTGCGTGCTGCCTTCACATAGTCGAGCCCGCGGTTGCGCAGGAATTCGGCGCGCACGTAATCGGACAGCACGAGCCAGCCGAACATCGACAGCAGGATGAACAGCAGCCACAGCGACGGCGTGAAGATCGACGCGAAGATGATCAGCAGGTACAGGTCGGGCAGCGCGCTCCAGATCTCGATCAGGCGCTGCCCGACCAGATCGGTGCGGCCGCCGTAGAAGCCTTGCAGCGCGCCAGTCAGCACGCCGACCAGCACGCCCGACACGGTCAGTGCGAACGCCATCAGCACCGACAGCCGGAATCCGTACAGCAGCCGCGCGAGCACGTCGCGGCCGAACTGGTCGGTGCCGAGCCAGTTGCTCGACGACGGCGGCGCCGGATACGGCCGCGACGCGAAATAGTCGATCGTGTCGTAGCGATAGCGGTTCGGCGGATAGATCGCGAAATTGCCATGCGATTCGAGCTTCGTGCGGATATACGGATCGAGATAGTTCGTCATCGCGGGAAAGTCGCCGCCGAACGCCGTCTCCGGATAGTCCTTCACGATCGGAAAGTAATAGTGCCCGTCGTAGCGCACGATCAGCGGCCGGTCGTTCGACAGCAGGTCCGCACCCAGGCTGAGCGCGAACAGCACCGTGAAGATCACGAGGCTCCAGTAGCCGAGCGGCTGCGCGCGAAAGCGCAGCCACGTGCGTCGCCACGGCGACGGCGAGGCCGCGCACGCGGCGCACACCTGGTCAGTGGTCCAGGCGGTTGAACTGGATACGGGGGTCGACGAGGACATAGCAGATATCCGCGATGAGTTTGGTCAGCAGGCCAATCAGCGTGAACAGGAACAGCGAACCGAGCACGACCGGATAGTCGCGGCGGATCACCGAGTCGTACGACAGTTGCCCCATGCCGTCGAGCGAGAACAGCGTCTCGATCAGCAGGTTGCCGTTCAGGAACGCGCCGACGAACGCGGCCGGCAGCCCGGTGAGCAACGGGATCGCCGCGTTGCGCAGCACGTGCTTCCACAGCACGTCGCGCTCCGGCGCGCCCTTCGCACGTGCGGTCAGCACGTACTGCCGGCCGATTTCATCGAGGAACGTGTTCTTGGTCAGGATCGTGACGATCGCGAAGTTGCCGATGACCGACGCCGTCACCGGCATCACGATGTGCCACAGATAGTCGAGCGCCTTGCCGATCAGCGTCAGGTCGTCGAAGTTGTCGGACGTGAGCCCGCGCATCGGGAACACCTGCCAGAACGTGCCGCCGCCGAACAGCATCAGCAGCAGCACGCCGAGCACGAAGCCCGGCACCGCGTAGCCGGCCAGCACCAGCACGCTCGTCACGGTGTCGAACCGCGACCCGTTGCGCACCGCCTTCGCGATGCCGAGCGGCACCGACACCAGGTAGGTGAGGATCACCGTCCACATCCCGAGCGTGATCGACACCGGCAGCTTCGAGCGGATCACCGCCCACACGCTGCGGTGCGCGAAATAGGACTGGCCGAGGTCGAACGTCGCGTAGTGCTTCAGCATCAGCACGTAGCGTTCGAGCGGCGGCTTGTCGAAGCCGAACTGCTTGCGGATCTGCTCGATCTGCTGCGGGTCCACGCCCTGGCTGCCGTGGTAGCCGCCGCCTCCGCCGCCCGCCTCCCCGCCGCGTGCGCTGCCGTGGCGCAACTGCGCGAGCACCTGTTCGACCGGGCCGCCCGGCACGAACTGCGTGACCGCGAACGTGATCGTCACCACCCCGATCAGCGTCGGGATCATCAGCAGCAAACGCCTGAGTATGTATGCCAGCATCGTCGTTCTCCCGTCAGGCCGCCGGCGCGGGTGTCGCCGCCGGCTGCTTCACGTACCAGTAGTCGATGATCCAGTCCTCGTACTGATAGGAATCCGGCACGATCGCCGGGTGGCCGAGCGTCGCCTTGTATGCGATCCGCGCATTCGGCAGGTAGTACTGCGGGATCAGCGCGTACAGGTTGATCAGCACGCGGTCGAGCGCGTGCGTCGCCGTCTCGAGATCGTCGAGCGTGTCGGCCGCGAGCGCCGCGCGGATCAGCGCATCGACGGCCTTCGACTTCACGCCCGGATAGTTCTCGGAGCCCGGCTGCGATGCGGCCGCGCTGCCGAAGCGGCGCGTCAGCTCCGCCCCCGGGATCGTCACGGGCAGGTAGATGTACGTCGTCATGTCGTACTCGAAATTGTCGAGACGCTTCAGGTAGACCGCGCTGTCGATCTCGCGCAGATACGCGTGGATGCCGAGCATCGCGAGCGCCTGTGTGTACGGCAGGATCAGGCGGTCCATGCCGGGCTGGTCGTCGATGATCTCGATCGTCATCGGCGTGCCGTTCGCGTCGCGCAGCGCGCCGTCGCGGTAATGCCAGCCGGCCTGCGCGAGCAGGTCGCGCGCTTCCTTCAGGTTCGCGCGCAACGAGTTGGGCGGCAGCGTCGACGGCTGCTGGACCATCGGGCCGAACACCTCCGGCGGCAACGTCGAACGGAACGGTTCGAGCAGCGCAAGCTCCTTCTCGCTCGGCATGCCGGATGCCGCGAACGGGCTCGCCTCCCAGAAACTGTTGGTCCGGCGGTATTGCCCGTAGAACATCATCCGGCTCATCCAGTCGAAGTCGAACGCCAGCGCGAACGCATGCCGCACCCGCACGTCCTGGAACATCGGCTTGCGCATGTTGATCAGGAAACCCTGCATCTGCGCGGGGCCGTCGGGAAACTCGCCGCGCTTCAGCATGCCGTTGCGGAAATTCTTGCCGACGTACTTGCGCGCCCACTGCGTCGCGCTGTATTCCATGCGCGCGTCGATGTCGCCGGCCTTGAACGCTTCGAGCGCCGTGTACTGATCCAGGTACAGCTTGAACGACACATGCGCGAAGCGGAACATGCCGCGTCGCGACGGCAGGTTCGCCGCCCAGTAGTGCGGGTCGCGCACGTAACTGATCTGCTTGTCGTTCTTGCGCTGGTCGATCAGGTACGGGCCGCTCGCGATCGGCGGCACGTTCGCGATCTGGTCGAACGGCGGACGCGTGCCGTCCGCGCGCTGCCCCCATTTCGGCGAGAACACCGGCAGGTCGCCCGCGATCAGCGCAGCGTCGCGCTCCGCGTGCTTGAACTCGAAGCGCACCGTGTGACCGTCGACGACCACCGCGCGCTTGATGATCGAAAACTGTGCGTTGTACAGCGGCGAGGCCTGCGGGCTCGTCAGCGTATCGAACGAATACCTGACGTCGGTCGCGGTGATCGGGTCGCCGTTCGAGAAGCGTGCGGCCGGGTTGAGGTGGAACGTCGCCGACAGCCCGTCCGGCGCGACGTCGACGTCGTCGGCGATCAGCGCGTATTCGGAAGCGAGCTCGTCCCAGCTGCGCTGCATCAGCGTGTCGAACATCAGGTTCTTGATGTCCGGCGCGGGCGCGCCGCGCACGAGGAACGGGTTCAGCGAGTCGTAGCTTTGCGCTTCGTCGTAGTTTTCGAACTGGAGCGTGCCGCTGTCGGGCGCATCGGCATTCGCGTAGTCGAAATGCGTGAAGCCCGGCGGATACTTCGGATGATCGTATTGCGAGATCGCCTGCACCGCGAGCGCAGCCTGCGGCATGACGCCGCCCGACACGAGCCACGCGGCGCACACGAGCAGCGCGGCGCGCGTGGCGGCGCGCATCCGCGTAAGCGTGCGCTTCAGGTGCGCGTGGCGCGGTACGCGTGCCCGTCGCCATTTCAACTGTCTCATGGTCAGTCTGTCCGGAAGCGTGCGGGCGTGATGCCTGCGCGCGGTCGATGCCTGTGCCGGACGCCGCATGCCGGCTGCGTCCCGCGGATGGTTCGTGTTGGTCACGATCGGATGAGCTGCGCCGCCGCGCGTCCCGCTTGCGGGCCGTCGTGGCGCCAGGCGAAAAAAGGCCGCTCCGAAAAGGGGGTAGTGGACGTGGAGCGGCCGGTCTAAAGCCTGTCAGTGCATCGCGATCGCCATCAGAACTTGTACGTCGCGCCGATCTGCGCGAACCGGCCGATGTACGAATACACCGACGTGTCGTACCCGCTCTGGTCCAGCGTGCCGTTCGCGAAGATCGGGTCGTACGGCGGCGTGCGGTTGAAGAGGTTGTTGATGCCGCCGTAGATCGTCCAATTCTTGAAGCCCGTGTACGACATCATCAGGTTGAACTGGCTGTACGAACCGACCTTCGACGGCGCGGGCGCCGGCGTGAGGTTCTGCGCGTACGGGCCGGTGAACTGCCACGTCAGCGCCGCATCGAACTTCCGGTAGTTCCAGTCCAGCGTCGTGTTGCCGCGCCAGCGCGGGAAGCTGCCGCCGAACGGCTGCGTGATCGTGAAGTTGTTGCCCGCGCCGTTGACCGGCGTACCGCCCGGGAAGCCGATCTTGTAACTGTTGATGTACGCCCAGTCGCCCGACAGCGTGAGCGTGCCCCAGCCCTTGAGCGGCAGGCCCTGGCGGAACGTGCCTTCGAAGCCGTTCGTGTCGAGGTAGCCGAGGTTCTGGTACGGGATCACCTTGTACAGCAGCTGGCCCGTCGTCGGGTCGGTCGCGATCTGCGACGGTGCGCCCTGGCCGATCACGTTGTCGATGCGGATCTTGTACCAGTCGAAGCCGAGATCCGTGTAGCGGCTCGGCGACACCTGGAAACCGATGTTGAAGTTGCGCGTGCGTTCCGGCGCGAGGTTCGGGTTGCCGACAGTGATCGACGTGTAGTTCTGGCCGGTGGCCGGATCGACCTGGATGCCGAGCGTCTGCGACTTGCTGTCCTCGACGAAGGTCGGCGCGCGGAAGCCGCGGTTGTACGACGTATACAGCGTGAGCGCCTTGATCGGCTGGTAGCGCAACGCGAAGCGCGGCGAGAAGGCACCGCCCACGTCCGTGTAGTGGTCGTAGCGGCCCGCCTGGCTGAACGTCAGGTTCTCGAGGATCGGCACGTTGATCTGGTAATAGACGGCTGCGACGTTGCGCTGGCCATCCACCGTCTCGAGATCCGGCGTGATGACGGCCCCGCTCATGTATTCGGCGCCCGGCGTCAGCATTTCGCTCTGGTGCGTGAACTGCGCACCGAAGCCGATGCCGACGTCGCCCGTCGGCAGATGGAACAGGTTCGGCGTCGATACCGTCGCGTCGATCGTGTCGAGCTTCGAGATGCCGAGGTTGTTCGCATCCTGATAGAGCCCGTTGAACGCGTTCGGCGTTGCCGCCGGATTCGCGAAGTTCAACGTCCCGTTCTGGTAGATGTTGTTCAGCGCATTGACGTTCAGCTGGTTCGTGAACACGTTCGACACCGTGCTCTGCGAGTGACTGACCGACGTCGCCCAGTCCCAGTCGCCGTACGGCAGCGTAAACGACCCCTTGATACCCACTGCCGCACGCCAGTAGTTGGCCCAGGTCTTCTGCGCGACCGTGTTCGGAAACGCATAGGTGAGCGGCGTGGCCGCGCCTGTCGTGTTGTACGGGTTGCTGACCGGCACCGTGAAGTTGAACGGCGACAGCAGCTTCGTCTGCGGATTCCAGACGAGCGCCGGGTTCTGCGAATTGCCGATCACGTTGTTCCACAGGCCGTCGTTGGTCGTGGTCGTGTTGTAGCTCTCGAGGAAATCCGCGAACGCGGTCGTCTTGTCGTCGATCTTGAAGTCCCCGTGGAGCTTCGCGTTCAGGCGCTCGGTCATCGGCAGGATCGACGTGCTTTCGGCCGTGTTGTACGCGCAGACCGTGCCCGGCGACCCGGCCGACAACGAATTCGACACGGCCGGACGCACCGAGCCGCCGAACGGGCAGCCTCCGCTCAGCGCCTGCGCGACGCCGCCGGGCATGTTCCAGTACGACGGCGCGAGCAGCGAGAAGCCGCCCGGCTTGCCCGTGAAGTCCTGGTTGCGCGTCGAATCGCGGTCGGCAAGCGTGAAGCCGTTCGACTTGTAGTAGCTGACTGCCGCCGTCACGTTGAAGCGGTCGGCGTTCAGGTCGCCGAAGCCGCCGAGCACGCCGAACTTCACCGTGCCGTCGCCGTTACCGGCGTTGATCGCACTGCCGAGGCTGCCGTCGAGCTGCAGGCCGCGGAAATTGTGTTTCGTGATGATGTTGACGACACCGCCGATCGCGTCCGACCCGTACTGCGACACGGCGCCTGTCTTCACGATTTCGATTCGCTCGATATCGTTGAGCGGAATCGTGTTGAGGTCGAAGAACGAGTCGACGCTGTTCGAAAAGAATGCGTACGGTGCGACGCGCTGGCCGTCGACCATCACGAGCGTGTACTTCTCGGACAGGCCACGTAGCGCGATGCCCGCCGCGCCGGCCGCGAAGTTGCCCGATTGCCCTTCGCCCCAGCTGTTCGCCGAGTTGGCCGCCGCGTCGCGCAGGAAGTCGGTGACGGTCACCGCGCCGCTGGCCTGGATTTCCTTCGGCGTGATCGTCTGCACCTGCTGGAAACCGGTCTTGTCGGCCTGCCGGATCAGCGAACCCGTCACTTCGAATCGCTTGATCTGCGCGACCTTGCCCTGCCCGTTCGCACCGGGTGCGGCGGGCGTCGCCTCGGCGGCCGCGCCTGCCGCGCCTGCTGTCGCATCGGGCGCCGCGGTGCCCGTGGCAGCGGCGGCACCCGGCGTACCGCCCGCCTGTGCAACGGTCACGGGCGCGCCGTTCGCGACCGCATCCGCGATCGCGACGGCGCCCGGCGCCGGCTGGCTCTGGGCGAACGCCGGCGGCGCCAGTGCGGCCGTCAGCGCCAGCTCCGCCCAGACTATCCTCTTGATGGCCAACGCCAAAACTCTCTGCTTCATCTCGTTCCCTCTCGCTCGTAGTAAGACCCCACCTGCTGTGCGCCGGAACCTTGTGAATTCCTTGCGCGTCCTGGGTGCCCGTGTACCGGAACCCGCGATTGCCACGCTTTCGCTGCCACGACTCGAACGGATCGGCCTCGGGTCACCCGCACCATCCAGCATCACCGTCGTTTTCTATTTCGATTCGTCATACTAAACACCTACATTGAGCGCATTGCCTGCTTCCTCCCGATTCGACGGACAACAGGTTCCGTACAAGGCGAGCCGGTGCGCGCGCCTTGATGCACACCCTCCACTGCCGATCGGGTACTTCTCCTTCGTGGCGGCTTGCCGCTGCGGCCGCCGTCGCTAGAACAACCTGGGCGTGCCGACCCAGACGATCACCGCCTCTTCGTCGGCCGTGTTGCGCCACGCATGCGGCATCGTCGATTCGTAATGCGCGGTGTCGCCCTCGTTCAGCGTGAACGTGCAATCCTCGAGCGTCAGCGCCACCTGCCCGCGCAACACGTAGACGAACTCCTCGCCCGCATGCGTCGTCATCTCGGACGACAACTGCCCCGCCGGCATCCTGACGAGAATCGCGTCGAGCTTGCGGCCGTCCACCAGGTTCGTCAGCCTGGCAAACAGGCTGGCCGAGTTCGTGAACTGGAAATACTGCAGCGCGTTGCCCCGGCATACCGAGCGCGCTTCCGTCGGCGTGTCGATGAAGTACTGCATCGTCACGCCCAGCGCCTTCGCGATCCGGACCAGCGACGTGATCGACGGCGTCGCCCGCCCGCGCTCGACTTGAGACAGGAACGGTTTCGAAATGCCGGCGATCGTCGACGTTTCGTCGAGCGTGAGTTTCAGGCGCTGGCGCAGCGCCCGGATCTTGTTGCCTAGCGACACGGCGACGAGCACCGACTCATCAGGGGGCAAAACCATGGAAAGACGGACCCTCGCAGTCGAAATCGGTTTGATGTCGTCAAGACGCGCCCCATGCCGTGACGCGACCGGCCCGGCGCGATACCCGGCTGCACGCTTCCGTGGCCTGAGAGCCACGCGCGGCGCGGCATGGCACCCGCGTCGCGCGGCCACGCATCCCTCGCACATTTCGTTCGGTTTACTAATCAACAAGGCTGCCCCTTTCCATCGGCTGACCTGCCCGTCGTGCATCGGTGCTGTCGCGGCGGCACACCGCTTGCCGACCGCGCCCGTGTTGCGCGCCGTCGTACCCTTCCGTAGCGTTACCGGGATGCCACCACCGTCCAGAGGCGCGCCAGGTCACCGGAACCGTCGGTTCCCTTCACCGTGCGCAGTACCTGGACCGCGCGCGCCTTCTGGCCGGCGACGTAGTACGCCTCGCCGAGCCGCAGTCGCGCCGCATCGGGATGCTCGATTCCGCCCTTCGCGATCGCCTGCTCCATCATCGGCAGCCCCTGCTGGGGATGGCCCTCGAAGACGAGGTTCATGCCCGCATCGATCGGCGTCGCAGGCGTCGTGGCGTCGCCGCCCGATTGCGCGCGCTTCGCGGCCAATGCCTGCAGCCGCTTCTCGCGGTCGGCCTGCGCATCCTTGCCGAGTACGCCGGACGCGAACCCCTGGTCGATCACCTGCTTGCCTTCGGCGGGCGACCCCGCAACCAGCGCGAGCTGCGTCATCTCCATGTACGCGTTCGCTGACGCGAGCGAGCCCGTTGCCCGCCGCAACCGGTAGATGTCGAGATCGAGCGACGGCAGATAGCCGGGGGTGCCGCGAATGGCCGTGACCATTTCGTCCCAGTACGCGGGGCTCGGGTGGTAGGCCACCAGCAGCCCGAGCGCGCTGCGATACGCGTTGCCGTCCTTCACTTTCTGTGCGCAGGTCGCCAGCATCTGCAACTGCCCTTCATCCGGTGCGTGTCCGCCATTCGCCTGCGCGTCCGTGCTCGCTTTCAACTGACTCACGAGCGGCGCGCAATCGTTTGACAGGTAGTACGACTGCGTGAGCAGCGTGCGCATTTCCGGATCCGATCCACCTGCCTTCAGGTAGCGCTGGGCAATCCGGATCGCGAGCGGATAGTTCTTCTGCTGGAAGTAGATGCCGGCCAGCGCCGCCGTTGTCCGCTGCTCATCCTCGCCCGACAGCCGCCCCGAATTCAGCACGGTTTCGTACGCCTGCGCAGCCGTGCCCGAGTCGCCGGCCGCCATCGCTGCCGCGCCGCGCATCTCTTCGACCATATAGGTTTCGTACGGCGTCCGGTTCGGCACGGCGGCCGCCTGGGCGATCTTGCCCAGCGCGTCGCGATACTTGTGCGCCCGGTACAGCTCCTGTGCGGCCGCCAACGGTTTCGCCACATCAGGCCGCAGCGCGTCCGCCGGCAACGCCGGGCGTCCGAGCATGCCTGCCGCGCCGAGCGCCGTCACCGCCATCATCCGTTTCCATCGTCGCTGGTTCATCGGCTCGTCCGTGTCGTCATTGCATGAACTGTTCGTTACCGATCAGGCCGATCTTGGTCGCGCCCACGCGTTGCGCGGACGCGAGCACGGCGGCCACATCCTTGTACGGCACCAGCTTGTTGGGACGCAGATGGATCTCCGCCTGTACCGGCTCCGCCGCCACCTGGGTCAGTTTTGCCTCGAGCGCTGTGCGGTCCGGTACTGGCGCACCGTTCCATGTCGTCGTGCCGTCGAAGTCGATGTCGATCTGCACGATTTCCGGCGGCGTGGCCGGCGGCGGCGGATTACCGACCGGCAGGTCCATCTTCACCGAATGCATCTGAATCGGGATCGTGATGATCAGCATGATCAGCAACACCAGCATCACGTCGATCAACGGCGTGGTGTTGATATCGACCATCACTTCCGGTTCGGCGTTGCTTCCGCCCGAAGGCACATTCATTCCCATCGTCGACTCCTGTCGATCCACGTTAGCGCCTTAGCGCTTACGCCGATCCCATGCTTCGCGGTCGATCCACGTTAGCGCCTTAGCACCTACGCAGCTCCCATACTTCACGGTCGACCCGCGCCAGCGCTTTTGCCCTTACACCGGCCCAGTGGGTCACCGTCGACCAGCGTCAGTGCCTCAAACCTGCCGCCGGCCCCCTGTTTCACCCCCATTCCCGTGCGCGACTATCCCCCGCGCGCAGGCGGCTCCGTAATGAACGACAGTTTCGCAATCCCCGCGCGCTCGCACATCGTGACCACCCGGCCGATGAACTCGTAGCGCGTGTTCTGATCGCCGCGCACGTGGACGCTCGGCTGCGGCTGCTGCTGCGACACGCCCTTCAGCTTCGCAAGCAGCGTCTGCGCATCCACCAGTTGCTCGCCCCAGAAGAAATCGCCGTCGCGGTTCACCGCGATCTCGATGCTCTTCGGTGTCGTCTGCAGCGGCTGCACCGTCTCCTTCGGCAGCTGAAGCTGGATCGTGTGCGTCACGACCGGAATCGTGATCAGGAAGATGATCAGCAACACCAGCATCACGTCGACAAGCGGCGTCGTGTTGATGTTGGCGATCACCTCGTCGCTATCGTCCTGCCCGACGTTCATGGCCATCGCGCGTCTCCGTCAGCCGATCAGTTCGCAAGCGACGCGGCTGCCGGCGACGCCGCCGCGCGCCCCGGGCGCCGATTGCCGGCCAGCAGCACCGTGTGCAGTTGCGCGCCGAAGTTGCGGACCCGCTCCATCACCGACTTGTTGCGCCGGACCAGGAAGTTGTAACCGAGCACCGCCGGCACCGCGACGGCGAGGCCGATCGCGGTCATGATGAGCGCCTCGCCCACCGGGCCCGCGACCTTGTCGATCGACGCCTGGCCGGCAATGCCGATGGCCGTCAGTGCGTGATAGATCCCCCAGACCGTGCCGAACAGCCCGACGAACGGCGCGGTGGAGCCCACCGTGGCCAGGAAGGCCAGCCCGTCCTGCATCCGGTTCGACACGTTCGTGATCGAGCGCTCGACCGAGACGTCGATCCACGTATTGCGGTCCACCGCTTCCAGCAGCGCGTCTTCATGGTGCTCGCCGGCCTCGATCGCCGTTTCGGCGATGAACCGGAACGGCGACGCCTCGTCGAGCAGCTTGGCGCCCTCGGCCAGCGACGGCGCGGACCAGAGCTGCGCGTCCGCCAGCTTCGCGCGGCGATTCGCGCGCAACTGTTCCACGAACTTCGTGATCATGATGTACCAGCTTCCCATCGACATGATCACCAGCAGGATCAGCACGAAACGGGCGACGAAGTCGCCGTTCTTCCATAGCGCGCCGAGCCCGTACGGATTCTCGACTGCTTCCGTCGTGGCCGGCGCAGGCGGCGGAGCCGGCTCGGCAGCGGCCGGAGCCGGGGCCGGTGCGGCCGACGGCGCCGCGGCCTGCGCCGATGTGCCGGCCGCGCCGCTTGCCTGCGCATGGGCAAGCTGCGGCGCAACGAACCCGTCGATTGCGGCGACGGACATCAGGATGCTTGCCGCCAGCGCGGCCAGTGAACGCTTCGTCATACCCCACTCCAATTATTTCGGTGAACTTAACACGTCAGTTCGAGATGGTTTTCCCCGGCCCGGTTCGCGCCGGGCCGCCCACTGCATCAATTCAGATTGAACGAGAACGGTACCTGGACCCGCACCGACTGGCCCTGCGCGACACACTTGAATCGTTTCACGGTGTTGTAGGCCGCGCGATCGAGAATCGGATCCGCCGACTGCGCCACGCGCTCGTTCGTAATGTTCCCTTCCGCATCCACGACGAACTCGATCGTCACGTCGCCCGTGATGTTGTTTTCCTGCGCTTCCTTCGGATACTGGATCGACGCGCGAAGCGTGTCCGAATTCGGGCAGACCACGCCTACGTCATGGCTGACGGGCTTGGCCGGGGCCGGCGGCGCCACGACCGGCGCCTGCACGGCCGGCGCGGATGGTACCGGGGCCGACTGGTGCGTGATCGTCGCCTGCGGCGGCGCCTGCACCGGCACTTCCGGCGGCGGGACGAACGGCGGCGGCGGCGGCGCGAATTTCGGCGGCGGGAGTTTGACCACGGGCATCGGCGGTGGCGGCGGCGGCTTGACCGGCTCGATGATGCGGGTTTCGATCGGATGCTGGATCACCTGCACGACTTTCGTCGCGAGGCCGTTGAGCAGCGCGTAGATCAGCACTGCATGCAGCACCAGGACGATTCCGATGCCACCGAACCGGCGCACCGGATTCTGTTGCTTCTTGCCGAACTCTCGCGGACGGCCCAGCGTAGCCAGTCCGCTGTTCGACGTAACCAGACGTTCTTCGACTTTCATGCCCACCATCCCATCCCCCAAGCGATTCGCCCAGTTTCGGATTGCTGCCGGCGGCGAAGCCAGGTCGGCATCGCCACCGCATCAACGCGAACATTTCATTTCAAATTCAATTAGCAATCCGAATTGAAAGAATTGCATTCGAATTCCAATTCATTCTTTTTCAAGGAATCGTTCCGGCCGGCGCGGCCCGGCATTGAGCCGGAAAACCACGCGCCTGCACGTTCAGGCAATTGTCAGCTGAGCGGGCGGCACCTTGTGTTTCGCATGACGGTTCGCCGTTCGTTACACGGTGATGTCATTTGTGCCGTTCACTTGGGAGCAGAAGATAGCAAGGAAAAAATTTTGACGTCAAACTTTATTTGATACCCGAATACAAAGTTTGGAGGGTTTATTCAAATAATATTCCAGTAAGCACAAATCAAACTTTTATTATTAAAACGGTAATTGAATTGTATGGATATATGAAAAATCGGATATTAAGCCGCTTCAACATAAATATCGGCATATTTCCCGCGCTGCACCAAAATGAGCCGGCCGGGAAGGGAGCGGCAAAGTGCGCCCTCGCCTCGTCGACGTCCGCATCGGTCGCCCGATACGCTTGTCGACCGCATCGAGCTGGTCTACACCGCTTCCTAAAAACGTCTGAAGCAGCATCGATATCCAGACAGTTAATCTGCAATGCGATACAAGTTATAGCCTTAACTCATCCTCGCCAAGCAATCAAGATAATTTCGCACATCGAATTAACTATCTCGCGACACACCCCATCCCCCGACACGCAGCGTTGTCACACTCGCATCGCCCCGTACCCACGCGCCGCGCGCGTCAGGACTGCATGCCCTGCATCTTGTGCGAGAAATGCGCGCGCTCGGCCGTCTCCATCAGCATCAGGAATTCATCCTGCATCATATGGATCAGCGCTTCGTGGTCGCCGGCCTCGAAATAGACTTCCGGCTGCTGCGCGAGACGTTCCTCGAGAAACGTCTTCATTCCGTACGCCATACAAACCGGCGGTAGCGCACCCATGTCGCAATCCTTGAACAGCTCGCGCAGCTCGACCTCCCGGGCGAGCACGAGATGGCGTCCCGTCTTCACCCAGAGATCCGACAGGCGCACGGCATGTGTGGTCGGCAATACGGCGGCGACGTAGCCTTCGTCGTCTTCAAGGAGCACGGTTTTCGCGAGGCGATCGCCGGGAATATGCGCGGCAGCGGCCGTCTCCATGCTCGTATGGCTATAGGGGTGGTACACCACTTCGTACCGCGATGACTTCTGACGCAGGCAATCCTGCAGGGTGGCTGACACAGGCATGGCACACCTCGTCTGAACGATCGGGCGAACGGAGTTCGCTCCGGATTCGTTCAGCATAGGTCGCATTCGGGCGGATGGAAATCCTCGCCTCTCCCGCGCCGCACACGGGCTCAACTCCAGGGTTCAGTCCCCGGGTCCAGCCCCTTTTCGCGCAGCCATTCCCGATTGAAAAGCCGCGCGCGATAGATGTCGCCACGATCGCACAGCAAGGTCACGATCGTGTGCCCCGGGCCCATCCAGCCGGCCAGCCAGACCGCCGCCGCGACGTTGATGCCGCTCGATCCGCCGACGTACAGCCCTTCCTCGCGCAGCAGCCGGTAGACCATCGTCACGCACTGCTGATCGTCGATCCGCACGGCGTCGTCGATCGGCGTGCCCGCCAGGTTCTCGGTGACACGCGTCGACCCGATGCCTTCGGTGATCGAGCTGCCTTCCGCGCCGAGGTCGCCCGTTTTCACGTAACCATAGAGCCCGCTGCCGTGCGGGTCGGCCAGCACGATCCGGACGTCGGGATTCTGCTCTTTCAGATAACGGCTCACGCCGGCCAGCGTGCCGCCCGTCCCGGTCGCGCAGACGAACGCATCGATCGTGCCCGCCGTATCGCGCCAGATTTCGGGCCCGGTCGTCTCGTAGTGCGCCTGACGATTGACGACGTTGTCGAACTGATTGGCCCACACGGCGTTGTCGAGTTCGTCCGCGAGCCGCCCGGCAATCTTCTGATAGTTGTTCGGGTCACGGTAGGGTGCCGCCGGTACCGGGCGCACCTCGGCGCCGAGCGTGCGCAGGATCGCCATCTTGTCCGGCGATTGCGTGTCGGGAATCACGATCACGCAGCGATAGCCGCGCGCCGCGCAGATGTGCGCGAGACCGATGCCGGTGTTGCCCGCCGTGCCCTCGACGACGGCGCCGCCCGGCTTCAGCACGCCACGCCGCTCGGCGTCGCGGATGATGTACAGTGCCGCGCGGTCCTTCACCGACCCGCCCGGATTCATGAATTCCGCCTTGCCCAGAATCTCGCAGCCCGTCTCGGCGCTGAGCTTCGTCAGGCGAATCAGCGGCGTGCGCCCCACGCAGTCGACGAAGCCTTGTCGCACGTCCATGTCTGCCTCCGTTGCCTTCGCGCAGCGCGCGCCACACACAACGAAGGATAGGCCGCCCGCGCGGCTTTCGTCGCCGGCCGCCGCGTATTAAGCTTGAAGAGCCCATTGCGGCGCACGCGCCGCATCGCGAGACGAGGTCCGCCATGCTGCAACTGCAAACCGTTGCCATCGACAAGCCCGAGACCGTGAATTTCATCCTCGGCCAGTCGCATTTCATCAAGTCCGTCGAGGACATCCACGAGGCGCTGGTCGGCACCGTGCCCGGCATCCGCTTCGGGCTCGCCTTCTGCGAGGCGTCGGGCAAGCGGCTGGTGCGCCACTCCGGCACCGATGCGGCGCTCGTCGAACTGGCATGCCGCAACGCCAGCGCGATCGGCGCCGGTCACGCGTTCATCGTGTTCCTCGGCGACGGGTTCTATCCGGTCAACGTCCTCAATGCGATCAAGGCCGTGCCGGAGGTCTGCCGGATCTATTGCGCGACCGCGAACCCGACCGACGTGATCGTCGCGGAAACCGCGCAAGGACGCGGGATCGTCGGCGTCGTCGACGGCTTTGGGCCGCTCGGTGTCGAAAATGACGACGACGTCCGCTGGCGCAAGGAGCTGCTGCGCACGATCGGCTACAAGGCGTAGGGACAGACCGCCGGCGCCGGCCTGCAGACCTGGCTGCATCGAAGGCGCGTTGCGGCCGGGACTTCAGGACAGATGACGCTCAGACCGTTAGTTGCGTTTATTGGCACGAATGCGCGCCGCCGCTCCTGTCGTGCCGCTACCGTCCACCTGCCCTATACTGCCCGCAGCAGACTGACTGACGGTGCGCTGACACCCCCACCGGCCGCCGCGATTCCTACCGGAGCCACCATGCATTACCAGTTGATCTACGAACTCGTCGACGATTACCTGTCCCGTCGCGAACCGTTCCGCGCCCAGCACCTCGCGCTGGCACAGGCCGCGACCGAGCGCGGCGAGCTCGTGCTCGCCGGCGCGCTGTCGGACCCGGCCGACCAGGCCGTGCTCGTGTTCGAAGGGGATTCGCCTGAGGCGGCCGAGTCGTTTGCACGCGCCGATCCGTACGTGCAGAACGGCGTCGTGAAATCGTGGCGCGTGCGTCCGTGGCAAGTCGTGATCGGCAAGCACGCGCCGCGCTAGGCGCGACGCGGGACTACAGCCACCCTGCCCGCTTGAATCGCCACCACAGCGCGAAATCGGCGACGACCATCACGGCGATACAGCCGTAGAAACCGTATTTCAGGTGCAGTTCGGGCATGTTCGCGAAGTTCATCCCGTAGATGCCGGCGATCATCGTCGGGATCGCGAACAGCGCGGCGAACGAGCCGAGCCGCTTCGTCACTTCGCTTTCGGCCAGCGAGATCATCCCGAGGTTGACCTGGATCGCCGTGACCACCATCTCGCGCCGCCCTTCGATCGTCTTCACGATCCGCTGCAAATGGTCGTACACGTCGCGAAAGTACGGCTCCATGCCGCTGCAGACCTGCGGAATGCGCCCGCCGGTGAGCTTCGCGAGCGGCTCGATCAACGGCGCCGTGTGCTGGTACAGCATCACGAGCCGGCGCTTCAGCGAATAGAGATCCTCGATGATCGCGCGCGACGACGCGGGCGTGGCCTTCGCGAAGATGCGGTCCTCGAGTGCCTCGAGTTCGGTGCCGAGCGTTTCGAGGATCGGGAAATAGCGGTCGACGACCTGGTCCATCAGCGCGTAGAACACGAATGCCGAGCCTTCCTGGAGCAGATGCGGCTCGCGCTCGCAACGCTTGCGCACGTCGCGAAAATCCTGCTCGGTATGGTTGCGGATCGACAGCACGTAGTTCGGTCCGACGAACACGTTCAGCTCGCCGACATTCAATTCATCGTCGTCGTCCAGTTCGACCATATGCAGCACCGCGAACAGCGAATCGCCGTACTCCTCGATCTTCGGTCGCTGATGCCCCTTGCGGGCATCCTCGAGCGCCAGTTCGTGCAGCCCAAACTCCTCGCCCATCAGGTCGAGTTCGGCAGGCGTCGGATCCTTCAGCGCGACCCACACGAAGCATTCGGGCTTCGACACGTAGTCGCTGATGGCGTCGATATCGATGTCGGCCAGCTTGCGGCCGTCCTGGTATGCAGCACAGTTGATCAGCATGTTGTCCGTGATATTGCGGTTTGCGCATCAGTTTACCGGTTTGCTGCGCGGGCGGCCCGGCTTGCGCGGCACGGCGATATTGGTCATGATCGGGCTGCATGCACCGCAGCATGCGTATCGGGACACTTCGAACCACACGCCGCACGGCCGTGCGGCCCAACCGTCAAGGAGACAGACCCATGTGGTATTTCTCGTGGATACTCGGCATCGGCGTGGCGCTCGGCTTCGGCATCATCAACGCGATGTGGCTGGAAGCGGAAGTCTTCTCGCGCGGCGACAAGCGCAACGGCGCGTCGAGCCCGCGGTCGGGAGGCAAGGCTTCGTGACGCATCTGGTGTTCTTCTGCGGTCACGCCGGCACCGGCAAGACCACGCTCGCGAAGCGGCTCATCGGGCCGCTGATGCGCGCGACCGGCGAGGCCTTCTGCCTGCTCGACAAGGACACGCTGTACGGCCGCTACAGCTCGGCCGCGATGGGCGCGCTCACCGAGGATCCGAACGACCGCGACAGCCCGCTCTACCTGAAGCACCTGCGCGATCCCGAATACCAGGGCCTGCTCGACACGGCCCGTGAAAATCTCGCGCTCGGCATCGGCGCACTCGTCGTCGGCCCGCTGTCGCGCGAAGTGCGCGATCGCCGCATTCTCGACCGCGCGTGGCTCGGCATCGCGCCCGACGTCACGCTGACGGTCGTCTGGGTTCACACGTCGGAAGACGTCGCGCACCAGCGGATCGTCGCGCGCGGCAACCCGAACGATGCCTACAAGCTCGCGCACTGGGACGAATACCGGCAGCGCCGCTTCGTGCCGACCGGCCACGAATGCGACGGCATCGTGATGTTCGACAACACCGCCCCCTCCGACAAGGACGTCGATGCGCTGCTGTACCGCATCGCGCCGCCTCCGCCGGCGGCAACGATCGTCCCGCCGCTGCCGGCCTGACCGACCCTTCGTTTTCGTTACCCGCAAAAAACAACGCCGGAAGCGCTGCTGCGCTCCCGGCGTCGTAAGGCCCTCATGCCAGAGGATGGCAGGTGGTCAGGCCACCGCGTGCGCACGCTCCATCGTGCCGCCCTCGTACAGCTTGCCGAAGCGGTTCGACAGGAACGCCTTCAGCGACACCTTTTCCTGCGGGATGAAACCGCTCTGCGGCAGCTTCTTCTCGCGGAACAGATCCAGCACCGCGCACATCGCGCCGGCCGTCGTGATCTGGATCGCGCTCATGTGCATCCCGCACACGTCCTTCGCGAAGATCTTGCGCGTGAACACGTCCTGCACCAGTTGGCCGTCCTTCACGCCCGTCACCGTGATGAACACCAGCACGACGTCCTGCTTCGTCGACGGCACGGCACGGCGCATGATCGACTTCAGCGTGTCGCGGTCGGTCGACAGACGCAGGTCCTCGAGCAGGAACTGCACGAGATCGCGGTGGCCCGGATAGCGCACCGACTTGTAGTCGAGCGTCTCGACCTTGCCCGACAGCGTTTCGCACAACGTGCCGAGGCCGCCCGACGTGTTGAACGCTTCGTATTCGGTGCCGTCGAGCGAGAAGTGCTCGAGGCCTTCGAGCGGCTGCACCCACTGCTTGCGGCCGTCGCGGATCGCTTCGCACGGCTGGCAGTATTCGTTGATCAGGCCGTCGACGCTCCACGTCAGGTTGTACTTCAGCGCGTTGGTCGGATACTCGGGCAGCGCGCCGACGCGCATCTTCACGTCACGCACTTCGCTGAAGCCGTTCACGAGCTCGTGTGCGGCGAGACCGATGAAGCCCGGTGCCAGGCCGCACTGCGGCATGAACGCACGGTCGGAGCCTTCGGCCAGTTCGCGGATCGCGTGGGTCGCGCGGACGTCTTCGGTCAGGTCGAAGTAGTGGACGCCGGCAGCCTTCGCAGCGGCGGCAACGTTGACCGCGAGGTAGTAAGGCAGCGCGTTGACGAGCGCATCGAAGCCCTTCACTGCTTCGCGAATCGCGTTCGCGTCAGCCGAATCGACCCGTTGCGTCGCGATGCCTTCGCGCGACAGCTTCGCAAGCGCATCCGCATCGCGGTCGAACGCGACGACTTCGTAGTCGCCCGTTTCACGCAGCATGTGAGCAATGGTGTGGCCGATCAGACCTGCGCCGACGATGGCGATTTTCATGCGCTTATCTCCTGATGATGGGTTGGTGTTGTGAACGGCGTTGAGCCATGAACACAGTTTAGGGACGCTCAAAATCAGTTCCAAGACGAAGAATGATGCGAAACGACCGATAATTTCGACGCTTCGACGACACATTTCGTCGAAACGTCGAAACGGCGCTTTTTTCCCGCCGCCGGCCTCGCTATGGCTGGCCTAAGTCTTCCGTTTCAGACTGCATGCCGACCACCCGATCGCCAAGGAGGCATCGCATGCAATCCCTGCCCGTCAACCGCACGTCGCACTGGCTGAACAAGGTGCCCGACGTCGCGCTCTCGTTCTGGATCATCAAGATCATGTCGACCACGGTCGGCGAAACCGGCGCGGACTTTCTCGCGGTCAACGCGGGGCTCGGCCAGACCGTCACGCGCATCGCGATGGCGTCGCTGCTCGCAGTCGCGCTGTGGCTGCAGTTGCGCACGCGCCGCTACGTGCCGTGGATCTACTGGCTCACGGTGGTGCTGGTCAGCATCGTCGGCACGCAGATCACCGACCTGCTCACCGACGGCCTGAACGTCAGCCTCTATGCGAGCACCGCCGCATTTGCCGTCGCGCTCGCCGCGATCTTCTTCGTGTGGCATCGCGTCGAAGGCACGCTGTCGATCGAGACGATCGTCACGCCGCGGCGCGAGCTGTTCTATTGGGCCGCGATCCTCTGCACGTTCGCGCTCGGCACCGCCGCGGGCGATCTCGCGACCGAGGCGCTCGGGCTCGGCTTCACGCTCGGCGCGCTGTGCTTCGGCGCGTTGATCGCGGCCGTGTTCGTGATGTGGCGGCTCGGCGTCAACGCCGTGCTGACGTTCTGGATCGCGTACATCCTGACGCGCCCGTTCGGCGCATCGCTCGGCGACCTGCTCACGCAGGCCCGCACCTATGGCGGGCTCGGCTTCGGCGCCGCATGGACGAGCCTGCTGTTCCTGACCGTGATCGTGTTGCTCGTCGCCGTCGCGCAGTTCGGCAGCGGCCCGCGCACGCGTGCCGGTACCGCCGAATGACGCTCTTTCCTTTCCGTTCTTTCCGTACTTTCCGTTCATCGAATCGAGGACACGCCATGCGCATCCCCCATCCCGTTTCCCGTCTCGCCGTAGCCGCGGCCACGATTGCCCTGTTGGGCGCCGCCGCCGGCTGTTCGAAGCAGCAGGATGCGAACGCATCGAGCTCGCTGCCCGCCTCGGCCGCAGCGTCGCCGGCAGCGGCCCACGCATCGAAGCTCGGCGACCTGTCGCAATTCCGCACGATCGCCGTCGACGTGAACGCGCTCGTCGCCAAGGGCGACCTGCCCGGCGCGAAAACGCGCATCAAGGATCTCGAGATCGCGTGGGACTCGGCCGAAGCCGGTCTCAAGCCGCGCGCCGCCGCCGACTGGCACATGGTCGACCAGGAAATCGACCGCGCGCTTTCCGCGCTGCGCGCCGACCATCCGACCCAGGCCGATTCGGCCGCCGCGATGAAGAGCCTGCTCGCGGCCCTCGACCGGTTCAGCGGCAAATGAGGATTGCCGCGCGCGCGGCACGCGACACGTGACGCCCGCGCGGGAATCGCATACGCTGGCGGCGTTTGCGCGGCACGGAGAACACGCATGCGAATACTGCTCGTCGAAGACGACCCGATGATCGGCGAGGCCGTCCATGCGGCGCTGAAGGATGCGTCGTACGCCACCGACTGGGTCACCGACGGCGCGCGCGCGTTGACCGCGTTCGCCGCGCAGCCCTACGACCTGATCCTGCTCGACCTCGGCCTGCCCGGCCGCGACGGGCTCGACGTGCTGGCCGCCATCCGCGCGAAGGACGCCAGCGCACCGCTGCTGATCGTCACGGCCCGCGACGGGCTCGACGATCGCCTGCGCGGCCTCGACGGCGGCGCCGACGACTACATCGTGAAGCCGTTCGAGATGGCCGAGCTGCTCGCGCGGATCCGCGTCGCGATCCGGCGCCGGGCCGGCTCGGCCGCGCCGCTGCTGAGCAACGGGATCGTGTCGCTCGATCCGTCGACGCGCGAGGCCACCGTCGACGGGCACGCGCCGGTGCCGCTGTCGAATCGCGAATTCTCGCTGCTGCGCGCGCTGCTGGTGCGCCCGGGTGCGATCCTGTCGCGGCGCGAGCTCGAGGATCGCCTGTACGGCTGGGGCGAGGAAGTCGAAAGCAACGCGGTCGAATTCCTGATCCATTCGCTGCGCCGCAAGCTCGGCAGCACCGTGATCAAGAACGTCAGGGGGGCGGGATGGATGGTTTCAAGAAACGCCTGAGCGAGTCGATCGGGTTCCGCCTGTCGGTCGCGCTGTCGGCCGCGATCCTGGTCGTCGCGACGGCCGCGGCCGCGTTCGCGTTTTCATCGGCATTCGACGAAGCGCACGAGCTGCAGGACGACGTGCTGCGCGAGGTCGCGACGCTGCTCGACCGCCAGCGTGCGCCGTCGCTCCATGCCGCCGCCGGCGGGCCCGCGCGCGAAAGCGACGAGTTGTCGCGCGTATTCGTGCAGCCGCTCGGCGGCGCACCGCAACCCGGCGGCGACGGCGCGCCGCGGCTCGCGCTGGCGCCGACGCTCGCCGACGGGCTGCATACGGTCGATGCCGGCGGCAGCACGTATCGCGTGATGGTCCGGACCTTCGCGAACGGCGAGCGCATCGCGGTCGCGCAGGAAGCCGGCATGCGCGACGACGTCGCACGCGAAAGCGCGTGGCGCACCGCGTTGCCGCTGCTGATCCTCGTCCCGATTCTGCTGCTGCTCGTCGCCGATCTCGTGCGCAAGCTGTTCCGCCCGGTGGCCGCGCTGTCCGCCGGCATCGATGCACGCGACGAGCACGACCTGCGCCCGGTGCCGGCCGATCACGTGCCGGTCGAGGTGCGGCCGTTCGTCGTCGCGATCAACCGGATGCTCGAGCGCGTCGCGCAGTCGGTCGCCGCGCAGCGCCGCTTCGTCGCCGATGCCGCGCACGAACTGCGTTCGCCACTCACGGCGATGTCGCTGCAGGCCGAGCGCCTCGCCGATGCCGACCTGCCGGACGATGCGCGCGCGCGGCTCGCCGCGCTGCGCGGCGGGCTCGACCGCAGCCGCCACCTGATCGGGCAGCTGCTCGCACTCGCACGGGCGCAAAGCGCGCCAGCGGCGCCGCCTGGCGACGTGTCGGTTCATGCGGTCTATCGCCGCGTGCTGGAAGACCTGATGCCGCTCGCCGACGCGAAAACCCTCGACATCGGCATCGAAGACGGCCCGGATACCTCGGTGCCCGTCGACGAACTCGAACTCGTGTCGCTCGTGATGAACCTGGTCGACAACGCGATCCGCTACACGCCGCCGGGCGGACGTGTTGACCTGTCGACACAACGCACGGACACGCACGCGTACGTGACGATCACCGACACCGGGCCGGGCATCGCGCCGCACGAACGCGAGCGCGTGTTCGATCCGTTCTACCGGGTGCCCGGCAACGCGCAGATCGGCTCCGGGCTCGGCCTGTCGATCGTGAAGATCGTCGCGGACCGGATGGGCGCCGACATCACGCTCGCGTATGCGGACGAAGCGGAATCGCGCGGCTTGCGCATCTCGGTGCGGATTCCGCTTGCGCGTCCGCCTGGGGCGACGCAGCCCGACAGCCGTACCGATACGCCGATGCAGCACGCACGGCGCGACGGACACCGCGCTTGACGCGCGTCAGCCGCCGATCGTCCCGCGATCGATCTTGCGCGACAGGATGATCGACGTCGTCGTGCGTTCGACGCCTTCGAGCGTGCCGATCTGGTCGAGCAGGTCGTTGAGCCGCTCAGGGGAATCGGCGCGCAGCCACGCGACGTAGTCGTACTCGCCGCTCACCGCGCACAGCAACTGCACTTCGGGCATCCGGTCGAGCTTGCGCAACACGTCCTTGCCGAACTTCGGCGTGAGGATGATGCCGACATACGCGTAGATGCTCGCGTCGAGCACGTCCTGCCCGAGCCGGACGCTATAGCCGGCGATCACGTTGGTGCGTTCGAGCCGCGCGATGCGCGCGACGACCGTCGTGCGCGCCACGTCGAGCTGGCGCGCGAGATCCGCGACGCTGGCACGCGCATCGGCTTGCAGCAGCGCGACGAGTTGCCGGTCGAGATCGTCGAGTTGGTCGAGGCGGGGTGGACGCATGAGGCTGGGCCGGGGCACGACGCGCCGGCTGAGTGGAAGGTGACGCGATGATAGCGCCGAACGCCGGCGCGCCCAAACGACCTCGCCCGGATCCGATACGAACCTTTCAATTTCGATTCGTATCGGATGTAAGCAAGTGTCGCATTCACTGCTGCGCCGCACGCAACGTGCTACTAATAACGGGCGACGCGAGAAGCGCGCTTGCGGCAGTTGCCGCCGCGCCCGCTCGCAAGACACCACCCCGGAGAGCCAACCATGAAGAAAATCTCGCTCACCCTCGCTACGCTCGTCGTTGCAGCCAGCGCGTTCGCGCAAACCCCGGCGCAGCCGCAAGCGCCGGCCCAGGCCACGACGGCCGCGGCTTCGGCGCCGAGCGCCGAGCAGCGCGCGGAACGTCACGAAGCGCGCGTCGAGCAACGCATCAAGTACCTGCACGACCAGCTGAAGATCACGTCGGCGCAGGAACCCCAGTGGAAAACGTTCGCCGACACGATGCGCGACAACGGCGACACGATGGGCCGCCTCTATCGCGAACGGATGGCGAAGCACGACGTTTCCGCGCTCGACGACATGAAGCAGTATGCGGAACTGTCGCAGGCGAACGCCGACGGCGCGAAGAAGCTCGCCGACGCCTTCGCACCGCTGTACGAGAGCTTCCCGGCCGACCAGAAGGCGCTGGCCGACACGACGTTCCGTAGCTGGCTGCACCACGGCGGCGAGCACCGCGGCAAGGGCAAGACGAAGGGCAAGGACGGCAAGGCGGCAGCCGCGCCGGCCGCCAGCGCCCCCGCGCAGCAGTAACACCCGCCCCGCCGGCGCCGTGCCGCCCGTCCGGGCCGAACGGCGCCGCGCCCTAACGGCGACCGGCGCGTCACACGGCGCGCCGGATTCGGGATAAGCTGCCGGCTTTTCCAGCTTTCCCGCACTTCCCCGCCATGCTCGAACTCAAGCACATCGACCTGCGTACCGACCCGCAGGCCCGTCGCGTCGTCAAGGACGAAACCGTCGCTGTTTCCTTCGCGGATGCCGACGGCGAACTGATGAGCCTCGAAGGCCCGAACCGCTATGTGGCGGGCGACGCGCTGATCACCGGCTCGACCGGCGACCGCTGGGTCGTGTCGCGCGCACGCTTCGACGCCAAATACCTGCCCGCCGATCCGGCACTCGCACACGGCGCACCGGGGACTTACCGGAACCGGCCGGCCGTCGTGCTCGCGCGCCGGATGGACGAGCCGTTCACGATCGCCCGCTCGGAAAACGGCGACACGCTGCGCGGCGTCGCCGGCGACTGGGTGATGCAGTACGCGCCCGGCGACTACGGCGTCGTACAGGCTCAGCGCTTCGCGCAGGTCTACCGCGACGCATGATGCAGCGCGCCGGCATCGCGCCGGCGCAAACCATCACGCGAAGTCTTCGTCGAGTTCGAGTTCGGCATCGCGCTCGACGGCCTCGCCGGCCGCGTGCCGCTCCTCGAGCGACCCGAGCATCGCCTCCGTATACGCATGCAGCACCGCATGACTGCGTGCCCGCTGCATCGGCTTGAGCGCCAGATAGCGCGCGAGCGCGGCCGGCACGATACGGATATCGAGCGTCATCCGCTTCGGCGCCGAGCCGAAACGCATCGCGAGCCACTGCACGGACAGGAACCGCCCGCGCGCGTCGCTGCTTTCGGCGAAACGCGTCTGCTCCGGAAAGAGATCGCAGATCACGCGTGCGAGCGCGTCGAATTCCGCGCTCTGGCATTCGATCAGATAGTCGTCCATTCCGTCTCTCCCGTCAGGCTGCCGCTTGCGACGGCCGGCACGTCTTCACCAGCACGGCGACCAGGATCGCGGCCAGCACGAAATACGCGGCCTCGACCCAGCCGGCCGGCAGCACGCGCACCTGGTACAGCAGCGCCGGCGCAGCCGCGAGCGCATGCAGCACGATCGCGAGCGGCAGTACGCCCGCACGGCCGGCGCGCACACCGCGCCAGACCAGCACCGACAGCGCAAGCTGCAGCACGAATGCCGCGCAGCGTTCAAGCAGCAACAGCAGGATCGACTGCGCGGACAACGTCGCGAGCATCACGTGCAGCCGCACGACGGTATCGCCCGGCAGATCGGCGAGCTGCGTCTCGAGCTGGCCGCGGCTCGCGAGCCACGCGAGATACGACCACTGGCCCCACACGAGCACGCCGACGAACCACGCTTCGGCACCACCGTGACCGATCCCGTAGCCGATTCCGCGGCTGTCACCGGCCGACGGGCCGTAGCGGCGGCTCAGGAAACGCATCCCGAGATAGCGGCCGACTTCCTCGAACACGGCGGTCGCGAGCGCGCTGTACGCGACGAACGCGAGCGGCTGCGTGAGCCAGCCATCCGGCGGCGTCTGGCTCAGCACGAGCCCGTGGAACGCGCGCTCGAGGATCATCGCGAACAGCGTGAAGACGGTCACGCCGACGATCGTATCGCGGCGGTTCAGCGCCAGCGGCTTGCGCAGGAGTCGGTAGAGGACGAGCGGCAGGAGCGCGATGATCAGCGTGGCGGCGATCAGCACCGCCAGCGTGACGGGAGCGACAGTCATGTATTTCCTTGTTCGGGGCAGCGCACCTGACGCGCTGCCCCGAATGATACTCAGCTTGCGGTCGACGCGCGCGCAACCAGCTCGCCCGGCAACAGCGAGACGCGTACATCGCCCGCCGCGCCGTCGATCCGCTCGTGCACGAATTCGACGGCCTTGTAGCCGATATCGTAGGTCGGCTGCCGGATCGTCGTGATGCCGATCAGCTCCGCCCATTCCGGATCGTCGATCGACAGCAGCGCCGCCTTCTGCTGCCATGCGGTGCCGAAACGCGCACGCAGGTGGCGCGCGATCGCGAGCGCGACCGGCGCGTTCGCGGCGAACAGCGCCGCGCGCACGCCGCGCCGTGCCGCGTCGTCGATGCGGACATCGATGTCGGCAAGCGCTGCCGCGGTCGCGTCGGACTCGTTCAGGTCGAGCACGACCGTCGACGGCACCGTCAGCCCGCGCGCCGCCAGTGCCGCGCGGAACGCGGCCTCGCGCAAGCGCCGCGAGCTGACGCGCTCGAACGGCTGCACGACGAAATGGATCGCGTCGAAGCCGTGTTCGACCAGGTGCGCGAGCGCGGTCTCGATCGCATCCGCGTTGTCGAGGCCGATCAGGTCGGCCTCGAAACCTTCGACCGTCCGGTCGACGAGCACGGCCGGGATGCCGGCGCCACGCAGCGGGCGCAGCACGTCCTCGTCGGCGCCGAGCGCGTTGACGATCAGCCCTTCGACGCGGTAGGTCGTGAGCAGCTGCAGGAAGCGGCGCTCCATCTCGACTTCGTTTGCCGCGTGACAGATCAGCGGCATGTAGCCGAGCGCGTGGCACGCGGCCTCGACGCCCTGCAGCACTTCGATGGTGTACGGATTGGTCAGGTCGGCGGCGAGCATGCCGAGCAGCCGGTTGCGGCCACGCTTGAGTCCGCGCGCCATCTGGTTCGGCCGGTAGTTGAGCCGCGCGATGGCCGCTTCGATCCGCTGGCGCAGATCGGTGGACAGCACGTGCGTCTCGCCATTCAGGTAGCGCGACACGCTGGTTTTGCCGGTGCCGGCCTCGCGCGCGACGTCGCTGATCGTCGCCGGACGCGTCGTGGTTGGTTGCGATTCGGTCACTGTCGTGCCTCGCGACGTACGATCCGCGCCGCTTCGTGAGCAGACGGACCTTTGTTGTTGGAAACGTAAGCCACCCGGTGGAATCTCCTGTCGACCCGCGTTGGCGCTTTAGCGCTTACGCGGGTCCCATGCTTCGCGGTCGACCCGCGTTGGCGCTTTAGCGCTTACGCGGGTCCCATGCTTCGCAGTTAACCAGCGTAGCCCTTCAGCGCTTACGCCGCCCCCTGCTTCGCGACGATCGGCGCCGGCGCGTCGGCACCCGCCCCGGTCACGTGCAAAAGCAGTCGGCCGCACCGGACCTGGCGCGGATACCCGTCGCGGGACGCGGCCGGCAGCGATGCCGGCCCGTCGATGCGACGCGCGGGCGATCATAACGCAGCCAGCCCTCCGGCACCAAGACCATCGACTCTAACGAAGCCGGCGCCCTGCCGGCCGGGCGTCGGCCCGTGGTTGGCCCATGGTTGGCCCGCTACCCGCCGCCGCTCAGGCGCGCGCGAGCGCATCCGGATTGACGAGATTCGTGCGCAGCGTGCCGGCCAGCGCGCCGACCAGGTTTTCCGCGGCGCAGCGCGCCATCGCGTGGCGCGTCTCGTGCGTCGCCGAGCCGATATGCGGCAATGCGACGACATTGTTCATCTGCAGCAACGGCGAATCCGCCGGCAGCGGCTCCTTCTCGAACACGTCGAGCCCCGCGCCGCGGATCGTGCCCGCGCGCAGCGCATCGACCAGCGCGGCTTCGTCGACCACCGGCCCGCGCGACGCGTTGATCAGGATTGCACCGCGCTTCATCTTCGCGAATTCGGGCGCACCGATCAGGTGACGCGTTTCCGGCGACAGTGGCACTTGCAGGCACACGAAATCCGATTGCGCGAGCAGCTCGTCGAGCGTGACGCGCCGCGCACCGTACTGCGCCTCGGCTTCCGCATGCGCGGACCGGTTCGCGTACAGCACCTGCATCCGGAAACCGAGCGCTGCGCGGCGCGCGACCGCGCCGCCGATCCGCCCGAGCCCGACGATGCCGAGCGTCTTGCCCTGCACGTCGGTGCCGTACAGGTCGGGGCCGATGCTGTGATGCCAGTTGCCGGCCTTCACCCACTCGGCCAGCTCGACCACGCGTCGCGCCGACGCGAGGATCAGCGAGAACACCGTATCGGCGGTCGACTCGGTCAGCACGTCCGGCGTATGCGCGAGCACGATCCCGCGCCGCGTGAGATCCGCGACATCGAAGTTGTCGTAGCCGACCGAGATCGTCGACCACGCCTTCAGCCGCGGCGCACGGTCGAGCATCTGCGGCGTGACCTTCAGGCTCGCGCCGATCGCGCCGTCCACGTCGCCGAGCGCATCGGCGAGGGCTGCGGCGCCGTCGGCCTGCACGACGTCCGCATGCTCGCGCAGGTACGCGAGGACGTCATCGGGCAGCGGCTTGTACGCGACGATACGGGGCTTCATCGGATTCATTTTCCTTGCAGCGGCGTCGCGAGCGGATGCGGATCGCGCGCCTGGGGTTTGACGGACAGCGTGAGGATCACCGCGGCGACGAGCGCGGCGCTCATGAATGCGTACGACGCGATGGGCGAGCCGGTCGCCCCGTTCAGGTAGCCGACGAAGTACGAGCCGACGAACGAGCCGAGCGCACCCATGCTGTTGATCAGCGCCATTGCGCCACCGGCGACGTTCTTCGGCAGCAGTTCCGGCACGATCGCGAAGAACGGGCCGTACGGCGCGTACATCGCGGCGCCTGCCACGACCAGCAGCGCATACGAGATCCAGAAATGCGACGAGCCGAGTGCATACGATGCGGCGAACGCGGCCGCGCCGATCAGCAGGAACGGCCACACGAAACCGCGCCGCGAACCGACCTTGTCGGACGCCCACGACGCGGCGAGCATCGCGATCGTCGCAGCGAGATACGGCAGCGCGGACAGCCAGCCGGTCGCGACCATCCCGAGGTCGGAGCCGTTCTTGACGATCGACGGCAGCCACAGCACGAAGCCGTACACGCCGATGCTCCAGCAGAAATACTGTGCGCACAGCTTGATCACGGCCGGCGACCGGAACGCTTCGCCATAGTTGCGCATGGGCTTGATCGTGGCCTGCTCGGCCGCGAGCGCGGCGTCGAGGTCGCGCTTTTCCTGCGCGTTGAGCCACGGCGAATCGGCCGGCTTGTCCTGCACGAGGAACCACCAGCACACGGCCCAGAGCACGGCCGGCACGCCTTCGGCGATGAACATGTGGCGCCAGCCGAATTCGTGCACGAGATAGCCCGACACGATCGACATCCACAGCACGGTGACCGGGTTGCCGAGGATCAGGAACGTGTTCGCGCGCGAGCGCTCGTTCTTCGTGAACCAGTTGCTGATGTAGATCAGCATCGCCGGCATCACGGCCGCCTCGACCACACCGAGCACGAAGCGGATCGCCATCAGCGACGGGATGTTGCTGACCACGCCCGTGAGCGCCGCGCAGGCGCCCCACAGGATGAGGCTGACGAACACGAGCTTCTTCACGCTGCGGCGTTCCGCGTAGATCGCGCCGGGAATCTGGAAGAAGAAGTAGCCGAGGAAGAACAGCGCACCGATCAGCGACGACAGGCCCTTGCTGATCCCGAGGTCCTGGTTGATGCCGGCCGCGGCCGCGAACCCATAGTTCGCGCGGTCGAGGTAGGCGAGGCTGTACGTGATGAAGACGATCGGCATGATCGTCCACCAGCGGCGGGCAGCAAGCGTATTGGCCATCAGAATGTCTCCTATGTCGGAACGCACGCTTCGGCGCGCGTCCCGGTCCCGGATGTTGCCGTGCGCTAGCACGACGAAATGAGTCCGCGGATTGTGCCGTGTCCGGCCTCTCATTACGCGGTGAAGGTTTCCTCTAAGCGATCGGCGCGATTGCTGACGTTTTCGATTCGATCGAGCGCGGCGCGGGTCGGCAGCCCTTCCGAGTCGCCGATCACCTGGATCGCGAGTGCGCCGATCCGGTTGCCGCGCGCCACGGCCTGCTCGATCGTCTTGCCTTCCAGCAGCGCGCTGACCACGCCGACCGCGAAGCCGTCGCCGGCACCGACCGTGTCGACGACGTTCTGCACGCGCTCGCCGGTCACGGTTCCGTCACGGCCGTCGGCCGTCCGGTAGTACGCGCCTTCGGCACCGAGCTTGATCACGACGCCGCGTGCGCCCTGCGCCAGATAGAAGCCCGCGATGTCGGCCGGCGTGTCGTGCCCGGTCAGTTGCCGCCCTTCGGCGATGCCCGGCAGCACCCAGTCGGCCAACGATGCGAGCGCGTTCAGCGTCTTCGTCATCACGTCGGCGGACGGCCACAGCGTCGGGCGCAGGTTCGGGTCGAACGAGATCGACTTGCCGGCCGCGCGCATTTCACGCGCCAGCCTGAACGCGAGCTCGCACGACGTCGCGGAAATCGCCGGGGCAACGCCCGTCAGGTGCAGGTGGCGTGCGCCGAGCACGTAGTCGGCCACATAGTCGTCGCACGACAGGTGGCTCGCGGCCGAGCCCTTGCGGAAATATTCGACGGTCGGGTCGCAGCCGTCGTCGTTGCGCGACTTGAGCTGGAAGCCGGTCGGGTAACGCGGGTCGACGGTCACGCACGACGCGTCGATGCCTTCGCGTGCCAGCGTGTCGAGCACGTAGCCGCCGAACGAATCGCGGCCGACGCGGCTCATCCAGCCGACCCGGAAACCGAGCCGCGACAGGCCGATCGCGACGTTCAGGTCGGCGCCCGCGATCCGCTTCGCGAATTGCGTCGCATGCGCGAGATGGCCGGGCTCGTTCGCGACGAACATTGCCATCGCTTCGCCGTAGGTCACGACATCGAGTGCTGCTTTCATGAATGAACTCTCCAGGATCCTGCCGCCGTCACGCGGTGGCGAGCCACGCGACGCGCCGGCACGCATCGCCCGCCAGGTCGGCCGCGTCGAACGGAAACTCGATGCCGCGCGGCGCCTGCTGCGGCAGCGCCGCGAGCACACCGGTCACGAGTGGGTCGTTCGGCGCCGGTGCGGCGGCGAAACGACGCGCGCCCTCACCCTCGACTGCCTTGCAATGAATGTATTCCACATGCGGCGCGAGCACTTGTGCGCAATCGAGCGGCGCTTCACCCGGCCACTGCCAGTTGCCGATGTCGAAGGTCATCCCGAGCGCATCGGGCATGCCGGCCGCGGCCAGCGCGTCGAACAGCCCGCGGAACTGCGCGAGCGCGCCGCCGACCGGAAGCTGGCCGTTCTCGACCACCACGCGGGCCCGCGTGCCGCGCGACAGCGCGACGATGTCGGCCGCGTGCGCGTCGCCGGCGAAACCGCCGAGCTGGAATTTCACGAAGCGTGCGCCGAGCGCGTCGGCTTCCACGAGTGTGCTGCGCAATGCGTCCGCATCGAGCTCGCCCGTTTCCGTATAGAGGTTGGCCGGCGTCGAATAGACCGACCAGAGCCCGTGGCTGGTCAGTTGCGCGCCGAGCGCGGCCAGCGCGCCGGGTGCCGCGTCGTCTTCCGACGCGAACAGTTCGCGCCGCACCTCGAAACCGGTCGCACCGGATGCCGCCGCGGTCGCGACGAATGCGCTGTGGCCCTCCTGACGCACGCGGTCCATCCCGAATGCGCTCGCCACGATCACGATGTCTGTCATGTTGCCCTTTTCACCGGATTGGAACCGGTTCCATTTGCTTGAGACGGATGGTGCGCTTCGCGTCGGACCCACACCATAGAGGAAATCCCTAAGACGGAACCCGACGCGAACGCGCACCCGATGGCCCGCATCGCGCGTGCCCGGGCCGGGTTCGGCCACTCAGGCGAGGTCGTGCGCGAGGCTCATCTCGAGGAATTGCGCGGCGACCCGCGACGGCGCGCCGCCGTGCGGCACGAGGATGGAGAAGTGACGTGTGAGCGGCGCGGGCGCGAGCGAGCGCAGCACGAGCGCGGCATCGTCGTGACGCAGCGACATCGCGGACACGAAACCGACTCCCATTCCGGCGCGCACGGCTTCCTTCACGGCCTCGACGCCCGCGATCTCGAACGCGACGCGCATCGGCGCCGCGCCATGCGCGAACGCGCGCTCGACGAGTTGCCGCACGGCGGAGCCCGCCTCGCGCAACACCAGCGGATGGGCGGCCAGCGCTTCAAGCGTGACCCCCGACGCGTATTCGGGCGCGGCCAGCGGATGCCCAGTCGGCACGATCGCCACGATCTCGTCCTCGCGCCACGCATGCACCGCGGTGCCCGGCGGCAGCGCCTCGCCGGGCGGCCCTTCGATCATCGCGATATCGAGCGTCGGCAGCGCCGCGACCACGTCGGCCGTGTTGCCGCTCATCGTGTGGATCGCCACGCGCGGCGCGCGCGGCTGGAACGCGGCGATCAGGTACGGCAGCAGGTAGCTCGCGGGCGTCGTGCTCGCGCCGATGCGCAGCGTGCCGGCCTCGAGGCCGCGCACCGCGTCGCGAAACGCGCGCGCCTGTGCAAACGTGTCGCGCTGCGCCTTCGCGTACTGCGCGAGCTGTTCGCCGACCGGGGTCAGGCGGATACCGCGACCTTCGCGCTGGTACAGCGGCTCGCCGAATTCGTCCTGCAGCAGCCGCAACTGGCCCGACACGGCCGGCTGAGACAGATGCAGCGCCACGGCGGCGTGGCTGATGTTCAGGTGTTCGGCGACGGCGGCGAACGTTATCAGTTGATCCGGGGTCATGGGGATAAATTATCGGCTTTCCGGATAGTTTACGTCACAAATCACAATTTTTCATATCGATATAACGAAATTAGGATTACAGCATCGCAACACGCTCCATCACGGTGCTTCCATGTCCACTGCCCCGACTCCCCATCTCAGCCCCGCCGCGCCGTCGATGCGCGGCCAGTTGAACGGCGTGCTGTTCGTCGCGCTGTTCGCCGCCGCCGTCACGAGCCTGTCCCAGCTTCCCACGATCGCGGGGCTCGGCCTGTCGCCGCTGATCGTCGGCATCGTCGCCGGTGCGCTGTACGGCAACGCGCTGCGCGACGGCATGCCGGCCAGCTGGGCGGCCGGCGTCAACTTCTCCGCGCGCAAGCTGCTGCGCATCGCGGTCGCGTTCTTCGGGCTGCGCGTGAGCCTGCAGGAAATCGCGCAGGTCGGCCTGCCGGGCCTCACGGTGTCGGTGCTGGTCGTCGTCAGCACGCTCGTGATCGGCACCTGGGCCGGCATGAAGATCATGAAGCTCGACCGCGATTCGGCTCTGCTGACCGCCGCCGGTAGCGCGATCTGCGGCGCGGCCGCGGTGCTCGCGTTCGAGTCGACGCTGCAGTCGAAGCCGCATCAGAGCGCGATGGCCGTGGGCAGCGTCGTGCTGTTCGGCACGCTGTCGATGTTCCTGTACCCGATCGCCTATCACGCCGGGCTGTTGAATCTCGATCCGGCCGGCCTTGGCCTGTTCTTCGGCGGCACGATCCACGAGGTCGCGCAGGTGGTCGGCGCGGCGAGCGACATCAGCCCGCAGGTCGCGCACATCGCGACGATCGTCAAGATGACCCGCGTGATGCTGCTGGTTCCGGTGCTGCTGGTGCTCGGCTGGTGGCTCGCCCGCTCGGCACGCGCCACCGCCGGCGGCGCGCAAGGCAAGCGCAAGGTGGCCGTACCCTGGTTCGCGCTCGGTTTCCTCGGCTTCGTGATCGTCAATTCGCTGAACGTGCTGCCCACCGACGTCACCCACACGCTGAACGTGCTCGACACCTTCGCGCTGACGATGGCGATGACCGCGCTCGGCATCGAAACCCGCGTGGCGCAGATCCGCGCAGCCGGCCCCCGCGCGCTGATGACCGGCCTGATCCTGTACGTGTGGCTGATCGCCGGCGGCTACGGGATCACCTGGGCTGTGCAGCACTGGCTTGGCTGAGCTGCCCGCCCGTGACACTTCGCGCGCCGCGCCCGACGGGATGGTCCCGCGGGCGCGGCGCAGTGCTATGCTTCGCGTCGTTTTCCATCGCCCTCGTTCAGCCGTGCTCTCTTTCCTGCTGAAGCTGCGCACTCGCGCCCAAACGCTGTTCCGCCTGTCGGACGCCCATACGATGCTGATCTGGTCGGCCATCGTCGGCGTCGGCGGCGCCTTTGCCACGATGGCGTTCCGCGAAGGCATCGACCTGATGCAGCACCTGATCTCAGGGCAAAGCGGCAGCTTCGTGCAGATGGCCAAGCGCCTGCCGTGGTACGTGCGGTTCTGGATGCCGGCCGCCGGCGGCTTCCTCGCCGGCTGCGTGCTGCTGCTCGCGACCCGCGGCGACAAGAAAGCCGGCAAGACCGACTACATGGAATCGGTCGCGCTCGGCAACGGCGTCGTGCCGGTCCGCCAGAGTCTGTGGCGCAGCGTCTCGTCGCTGCTGACGATCGGCAGCGGCGGCTCGATCGGCCGAGAAGGCCCGATGGTGCAGCTCGCGGCGCTCGCCGCGTCGCTCGTCGGCCGCTTCGCGCACTTCGACCCGCCGCGCCTGCGCCTGCTGGTCGCGTGCGGGGCGGCGGCCGGCATTACGTCCGCGTACAACGCGCCGATCGCCGGCGCCTTCTTCGTATCGGAGATCGTGCTCGGCGGCATCGCCATGGAAAGTCTCGGGCCGATGATCGTCGCGTCGGTCGTCGCGAACATCGTGATGCGCGAATTTGCCGGCTACCGGCCGCCGTACGAGATGCCGGTGTTTCCGGCCGTCACCGGCCCCGAAGTGCTGCTGTTCGTCGTGCTCGGCGCGCTGTGCGGCGTGCTCGCGCCGCAGTTCCTGCACCTGCTCGATGCATCGAAGAACCGGTTCAAGCGGCTGCCCGTGCCGCTGCCCGTGCGGCTCGCGCTCGGCGGCCTCGTCGTCGGCGTGATCTCGGTATGGGTGCCGGACGTGTGGGGCAACGGCTACAGCGTGGTGAACCACATCCTCCATTCGCCGTGGACCTGGCAGGCACTCGTCGCGGTGCTCGTGTTCAAGGTGATCGCGACCTCCGCCACCGTCGGCTCCGGCGCGATCGGCGGGGTGTTCACGCCGACGCTGTTCGTCGGCGCGGTGTTCGGCTCGCTGTTCGGGCTCGCGATGCAAGCCGTGTGGCCCGGCCATACGTCGGCGTACTTCGCGTACGCGATCGTCGGGATGGGCGCGTTCCTGACGGGCGCCACGCAGGCGCCGCTGATGGCGATCCTGATGATCTTCGAGATGACGCTCAGCTACCAGGTCGTGCTGCCGCTGCTGGCGTCCTGCGTATTCGCGTACTTCGTCGCGCGCGCGACCGGTACGACGTCGATGTACGAGATCACGCTGCATCACCACCAGGATGCCGAGGAACGCAGCCGGATCCGCACCACGCAGATGCGCGAGCTGATCCAGCCCGCGCAGACGGTCGTGCCGCTCACGGCGAGCGTCGCCGACATGACCCGCGTGTTTCTCGAATATCCGGTGAAGTATCTGTACGTGACCGACGACACCGGGCGTTTTCGCGGTGCGGTCGCGCTGAAGGACATCACGTCCGACCTGCTCGACAAGCGCGATACGACCGACAAGACGGCCGCGCATTACGCGCACACGCCGTTTCCGCTGCTCACGCCCGACATGCCGCTCGCCACCGCGCTCGAACGCTTCATGGCGTTCCAGGGCGAACGCCTGCCGGTAATCGAAAGCGAAGCCGAGCCGACGCTCGCGGGGGTCGTCTACAAGACGTCGCTGCTCGATGCGTACCGGCGGATGACCGGCGAGCGCTGACCGGGCGATTCGCCCCCGGCAGCGCGAGCGCGGCTCGACGCCGAGGCTGGCTCAGTCCGGCCCGCGCCCGAGCACCACGCGCGCGAAGAACCCCGCGAGCACCGATTCGGCCACCTCGGCCGACACGTGCTGCGGATCGGCCGTGTAGTACGACTGCACGCCGTCACACAGGCACATCAGCCCGAATGCGAGCGTCTCTGCCGGCAACAGCAGCGGCGTGCCCGCGCGCTCGGCGAAACGCTTGATGAACTCGGCCATCTGCAGGCGCTTGCCGTGCAGGAACTGGTTGAAGCGCACGCGGAACTTCGCATCGCGCGCCGCCTGCAGCTTCGCTTCACCCCACAGCAGCGAATATTCGTCGTCCTGAAACAGCGTCCGGTAATACGCGAGCGCCATCGACTCCATCTGCTCGCGCGATCCGCCCCCGTCGAAGATCGCCTGGAAGTCGGCCTGCACTTCCGCGTGGTCGCGCTCCAGCAACTCCAGCAACAGGTCGGACTTGCTGCTGAAATTCGAGTAGAACGCGCCGCGCGTATAGCCGGCCGCTGCCGCGATGTCCTCGACGCTCGCGGCCACATAGCCTTTCTTCAGAAAAATACGGTGCGCGGCAATCAGCAGACGTTCGCGCGTCTGGTCCCTGCTCTGCTCGCGAGTTAAGCGCTGTGGTTTCATGGCGCGCAGTCTAGCACTGTTTACCTTTCGGATTCATCTTTGCATTCGGATACAGGTGTGTATTAGAATTCGCCACAGTTTCCGAAAGATCTTGTCCGCGCGCCCGTGCCGGCGCCGCTCGGGGCAAGCGCCCGTCGCGCTTGCCGGCTTCGTTCCGCTCTCGCTCTCACCTCATCTGGGGGTTTCGTGAATCGCTCCGGTTCCCGCGCCGCGCTGCTGATCGGCGCCGCGCTCGTCCTTTCCGCCTGTCATCCGAAAGAATCCGCGCCGCCCGCCCCGCGCCCCGTCGTCGCGCTGCCCGCCCATGCCGACGACGCCGCAGTCGCCCGCACGCTCCCCGGCGAAATCCAGCCGCGCTACGCCACCCCGCTGTCGTTCCGCATCGCCGGCAAGATCATCGAGCGCAAGGTGCGCCTCGGCGATACGGTCAAGGTCGGCCAGGTCGTCGCGCTGCTCGATCCGTCCGACGTCGAGAAGAACGCCGCGAGCGCGCAGGCGCAACTCGATGCCGCGACGCACAGCCTCGCGTTCGCAAAGCAGCAGCTCGACCGCGATCGCGCGCAGGCACGTGAAAACCTGATCGCGACCGCGCAGTTCGAGCAGACGGAAAACAGCTACACGTCGGCGCTCGCGCAGCGCGACCAGGCGCAGCAGCAGCTCGCGCTCGCGAAGAACCAGCTCCGCTACGCGACGCTCGTCGCCGATCACGCGGGTTACATCACCGCCGAACAGGCCGACACCGGCCAGAACGTGTCGGCCGGCCAAGCCGTCTACCAGCTCGCGTGGTCGGGCGACGTCGACGTCGTCAGCGACGTGCCTGAAGCCGCGCTCGCGTCGCTCACGCCCGGCCACACGGCCACCGTCACGCTGCCGTCGCTGCCGGGCCGCCAGTTCGCCGCGAAGGTGCGCGAAGTGGCACCCGCCGCCGATCCGCAGAGCCGCACCTATCGCGTGAAGCTCACGCTCGCCGCACCCGATCCGGCAATCCGCCTCGGGATGACGGCCAGCGTCGCGTTCGACGGCGCCCCGGCCGCCGGCGACGCGCCGTCGATCACGCTGCCCGCGACCGCGCTGTTCCACGACGGCCAGCAACCGGCCGTGTGGGTCGTGCGCGCGAAGGACGACACGCTCGAACTGCGCCGCGTCGACGTCGCGCGCTTCAACGAGCGCACGGTGACGGTGTCGCACGGGCTGCAGCCCGGCGAACGCGTCGTGCTGCAGGGCGTGCACACCGTCAGCGCGGGCGAGAAGGTCCGCGCGATCGCGCCGCTGCATCCGGAGGACTTCGCATCGTGAGCGTTTCCTACGAAGAAGGCCGCTTCAACCTGTCGGCGTGGGCGCTGCGCCACCAGGCGCTGGTCGTCTACCTGATCGCGCTCGCAACGCTCGCGGGCATCCTCGCGTACACCCGCCTCGCGCAGTCCGAAGACCCGCCGTTCACGTTCCGCGTGATGGTGATCCGCACGTTCTGGCCCGGCGCGACCGCGCGGCAGGTGCAGGAACAGGTGACCGACCGGATCGGCCGCAAGCTGCAGGAAACGCCGGCCATCGACTTCCTGCGCAGCTATTCGCGCCCCGGCGAATCGCTGATCTTCTTCACGATGAAGGATTCGGCGCCCGTGAAGGACGTGCCCGAGACCTGGTACCAGATCCGCAAGAAAGTCGGCGACATCGGCTATACGCTGCCGCCCGGCGTGCAGGGACCGTTCTTCAACGACGAATTCGGCGACGTCTACACCAACATCTGGACGCTCGAAGGCGACGGCTTCACCCCCGCGCAGCTCCACGACTACGCGGACCAGCTACGCACCGTGCTGCTGCGCGTGCCGGGTGTCGGCAAGGTCGACTACTTTGGCGACCCCGACCAGCGGATCTTCATCGAGGTGAACAACGCGCAGCTCACGCGCCTCGGCATCTCGCCGCAGCAGCTCGGGCAGGCGATCAACGCGCAGAACGACATCTCGTCGGCGGGCACGCTGACGACCGCCGACGATCGCGTGTTCGTGCGGCCGAGCGGCCAGTTCGACAACGTCGACGCGATCGCCGACACGCTGATCCGCATCAACGGCCGCACCTTCCGGCTCGGCGATCTCGCGACGGTGAAGCGCGGCTACGACGATCCGGTCGTCACGCAGATGCGTGCGGGCGGCAAGGCTGTGCTCGGCATCGGCGTCACGATGCAGCCGGGCGGCGACGTGATCCGGCTCGGCAAGGCACTCGACGCCGAATCGAAGGACCTGCAGGCGCAACTGCCGGCCGGTCTCAAGCTGACGCTGGTGTCGAGCATGCCGCATGCGGTCGAGCATTCGGTCGACGACTTCCTCGAGGCCGTCGCCGAAGCCGTCGCGATCGTGCTGGTCGTGAGCCTCGTGTCGCTCGGCCTGCGCACCGGGATGGTGGTCGTGATCTCGATTCCGGTCGTGCTCGCGGTCACCGCCCTCTTCATGTACCTGTTCGACATCGGCCTGCACAAGGTGTCGCTCGGCACGCTCGTGCTCGCGCTCGGGCTGCTCGTCGACGACGCGATCATCGCCGTCGAGATGATGGCCGTGAAGCTCGAACAGGGCTACACGCGCGCACGCGCCGCCGCGTTCGCCTATACGAGCACCGCGTTCCCGATGCTGACCGGCACGCTCGTCACCGTGTCGGGCTTCCTGCCGATCGCGCTCGCGAAATCGAGCACCGGCGAATACACGCGCTCGATCTTCGAGGTGTCGGCGATCGCGCTGATCGCGTCGTGGTTCGCGGCGGTCGTGCTGATCCCGCTGCTCGGCTTCCACCTGCTGCCCGAACGCAAGCGGCACGCGCACGAGGCGCACCTGCCGGAAGACCACGAGCACGACATCTACGACACGCGTTTCTACCGGCGGCTGCGCGGCTGGATCGACTGGTGCATCGAGCGGCGCTTCGTCGTGCTGCTGATCACCGGTGCACTCTTCGTCGTCGCGCTGATGGGCTTCTCGCTGGTGCCGCAGCAGTTCTTCCCGAGTTCCGACCGCCCCGAGCTGCTCGTCGACCTGCGGCTGCCCGAAGGCGGGTCGTTCGCGGCGACGCTGCGCGAGACCGAACGCCTCGAGAAAGTGATCGACAAGCGTCCCGAGATCGATCATTCGGTGAACTTCGTCGGCAGCGGCGCGCCGCGCTTCTACCTGCCGCTCGACCAGCAGCTTCAGTTGCCGAACTTCGCGCAGTTCGTGATCACCGCGAAATCGGTGAAGGACCGCGAGAAGCTCGCGACCTGGCTCGAAACCACGTTGCGCGAGCAGTTCCCGGCCGTGCGCTGGCGGCTGTCGCGGCTCGAGAACGGCCCGCCGGTCGGCTACCCGGTGCAGTTCCGCGTGAGCGGCGACAGCATCGCGACGGTCCGCTCGATCGCCGAGAAAGTCGCGGCGACGATGCGCGGCGACGCGCGCACGGTCAACGTGCAGTTCGACTGGGACGAGCCGGCCGAGCGCTCGGTGCGCTTCGAGATCGACCAGAAGAAGGCACGCGAGCTGAACGTCACGTCGCAGGATGTATCGAGCTTCCTCGCGATGACGCTGTCCGGCACGACCGTCACGCAGTACCGCGAGCGCGACAAGCTGATCGCGGTCGATCTGCGCGCGCCGCGGGCCGACCGTGTCGACCCGGCGAAGCTGGCGGGCCTCGCGTTGCCGACCCCGAACGGCCCGGTGCCGCTCGGCTCGCTCGGCCGCTTCAAGCCGACGCTCGAATACGGCGTCGTATGGGAGCGCGACCGCCAGCCGACCATCACCGTGCAGTCGGACGTGCGCGCCGGCGCGCAGGGCATCGACGTCACGCACGCGGTCGACGCGCAGCTGAACGCGCTGCGCGCGCAGTTGCCGGTCGGCTATCAGATCAACATCGGCGGCTCGGTCGAGGAAAGCGCGAAGGCGCAGACGTCGATCAACGCGCAGATGCCGCTGATGGCGATCGCCGTGTTCACGCTGCTGATGATCCAGCTGCAGAGCTTCTCGCGCGTGCTGATGGTCGTGCTGACCGCGCCGCTCGGGCTGATCGGCGTGGTCGCCACGCTGCTGCTGTTCGGGCAGCCGTTCGGCTTCGTCGCGATGCTCGGCGTGATCGCGATGTTCGGGATCATCATGCGCAACTCGGTGATCCTCGTCGACCAGATCGAGCAGGACATCGCGGTCGGCCACCGTCGCATCGACGCGATCATCGGCGCGACCGTGCGGCGCTTCCGCCCGATCACGCTGACGGCCGCGGCCGCCGTGCTCGCGCTGATCCCGCTGCTGCGCTCGAACTTCTTCGGGCCGATGGCGACCGCGCTGATGGGCGGCATCACGAGCGCGACCGTGCTGACGCTGTTCTACCTGCCCGCGCTGTATGCGACGTGGTTCCGCGTGAAGCACGACGAACGCGACCCGCAGGACGGCCCGCCGCCTGGCGGCAGCACGCCGGCCGCGCCGTCGGGAGCCTGACCATGGATCGATCGATGAACCTGAAAACACAAGCCGTGCGGGCACTCGCCGTGGCGAGCCTCGCCGGCCCGCTCGCGGGCTGTTCCTGGTTCGCGCCGAGCGGCGAGCCGCCCGCGATGCCGTCTCCCGCGCATTACGGCACCACGCTGCAAGTCCAGCAGACGGTGTCCGCGCAAGGCGTCGCGCAGCAGTTCGAGGTCGGCGCGCAGCCGGTGCCCGACTGGTGGAAACAGTACCGCTCCGATGCGCTGAATGCGCTCGTCGACGAAGGGCTGCGCAACAGCCCGACCTTGAGCGCGGCATCGCACTCGCTCGATGCCGCGCGCGAACAGTTGCGCGGGCAGATCGGCAGCTCGATGCTGCCGTCGATCGAAGCGGGCGGCCAGGCCACGCGCCAGCGTGCGCTCGGCGTGCCGATTCCCGCGCTCGGCGCGCCGACACTGCTGTACGACACGTTCGTCGGGCAGCTGCAGGCGAGCTACACGATCGACCTGTTCGGCGCGTCGCGTTTCGCGAACCGCGCGCTGGCACGACGTGTCGACGTCAGCGCGTTCCAGCTCGAATCCGCGCGGCGCGCGCTGGCCGCGAACATCGTCACCGCGTCGATCACGGTGTCGGTGCTGAACGCGCAGATCCACACGACCGAGCGGCTCGTCGCGCTCGCCAACGACCAGGCGCACGACGCCGAACGCCGCTACGCGCTCGGTTCCGCCTCGCGCAGCGACGCACTGAACGCGCGGCAAAGCGCCGACACGTTCGCGGCGAGCCTGCCCGCGCTGCGCCAGCAACGCGACTCGGCACGCCATGCGCTCGCGGTGCTGGTCGGCCGCACGCCCGACCGGCCGCCGGCCGACCTCACGCTCGCCGATCTGCACCTGCCCGAACAGGTGCCCGTCGTCGTGCCGTCGGACCTGCTGCAAAGCCGCCCGGACATCCAGGCGGCCGACGCGGGGCTGAAGGCGGCCGCGGCCGAAGTGGGCCTCGCGACCGCGCAGATGTTCCCGCAGCTGTCGCTGTCGGCTGCGATGGGTAAAGGCGGCTTCAGCTGGCCGACGATGCTGTCGGGCGCCGGTTCGATCTGGAACATCGGCGCATCGCTGAGCCAGCCGATCTTCCACGGCGGTGCCCTGCTCGCACAGCGCCGCGCGGCGAAGGCGACCTACGAGGCCGCGGTCGACCAGTACAAGCAGGCCGTGCTCGGCGCATTCCAGAACGTCGCCGATGCGCTCGCGGCGCTCGAACACGATGCCGAGGCGCTCGACGCGTCGTCCCGCGCCGCACTGTCCGCGCGCGGCGCGTACGACGACGCGGCGGCCCGCGTGCGGCTCGGCGCACTGCCGCCGTCGGCCGCGCGTGCCAGCGAGCTGCAGTATCGCAACGCGCGGCTCGACGAGATCCGTGCGACCGGCGCGCGGTTCGCGGATACCGCACGGCTTTACCAGGCGATGGGCACGCCGCCGGTCGACAAGGCCGACAAGTCCGGCCCGTCCGGCAAGATCGACAAGGCGGCCGACAACCCAACCGGCCAGCAAGCACGCGCCGCCACCGCCGACACTCCGCCTGCGCCGCAATAAACCAGCCCTGCCGTCGGGTGCGCGCGAAATCCCCCCGCGTACCCGATTCCCGATCTTCCGCTTGACCCTCACGTAGCGTAACGTTCGAGACTCCAGTGTGCGTACCGAACGGAGGAACGAATGCGACTGAAAGTGGGAGAACTGGCGAAACGCAGCGGGCTGACCGTCCGCACGCTTCATCACTATCACGCGATCGGTCTGCTGACGCCTTCGGCGCGCGCCGACAACGGCTACCGGCTGTACGACCGCCACGACATCGCCCGGCTCCACCAGATCCAGGCGCTGCGTCGCTTCGGCCTGTCGCTCACCGAAATCGGCGACCACCTGAACCAGCCCGACACCCCGCTCGTCGAGCTCGTCGCGAAGCAGATCGCGCTGCTCGACCGTCAGCTTGCGCAGACCTCGCAGCTGCGCGAGCGGCTCGTCAGCCTGCATGCGCAGCTTGCCGCGGGTACGGAGCCGGAGCTGGCTGATTGGCTCACCACACTGGAGTTGATGACCGTGTACGACAAATATTTTTCCGAGGAAGAACTCGCGCGCCTGCCGATGTACCAGAAGAGCCAGGCGGGCGACGCCGAATGGATCGCGCTTGTCGGCTCAGTCCGCGCGCTGCACGACGCGGGCGTGCCCGCCGAGGACGACCGCACCCGTGTGCTCGCCAGCCGCTGGATGGCGCTGCTCGTGCGCGACACGAACAACGACCCGCGGCTGCTGGCGAAGCTGAACCTGATGCACGAACACGAACCGGCGATGCAGTCGAAGATCGGCATTTCGACTGCGTTGCGCGACTATGTGCTGCGCGCGTCGTCGGAAACCAAGATGCGGATCTTCGAGAAGTATCTCGCGCCGGACGAGATCCGCTTCATGCGGGCACACTACGGCGAAAGCGCGATGGCATGGCCTCAACTGATGGGCGACGTGCGCGATGCGATCGATGCGGGCGCCAAGCCGGATTCACCGGAAGGCCGCGCGCTCGCGCAGCGCTGGCTCGCGCTGTTCTGCAGCTATGCCGGCACCGATCCGGCCACGCATGCGAAATTCCGCCACGCGATGATGAACGAGCCGTCACTGACGCAGGATTCGTGGATCGACGACACGTTGATCGGTTTCGTGCGGGACGCGATGGCGCAGCTTGCGCCCGCGCAATGAACACGTTGAGCGCATTGAGCGCATGACGGTGCGGGCGGCGGGCGGATTGCCCGCGCGCCGTCCGCTTCACCCTTTGCAACCCGCGCGCGGCGCACGGCCGGCGCGACGACGCGCGACCGGCGCCGCCCCGCCACCTGGCGGTTGCGATGTGTCAGTCCGCCTCGCCGACGCCGTCATCGCTGAACGCGAGCAGGTCGCCGGGCTGGCAGTCGAGATAGCGGCAGATCGCCTCGAGCGTCGCGAAACGGATGCCCTTGACCTTCCCTTGCTTGAGCAGCGACAGATTCTGTTCGGTGATGCCAACGGCCGCCGCGAGATCCTTCGAGCGGACCTTGCGCGTCGCGAGCATCACATCGAGCTTGACCACGATCGACATGGCGCGCCTCAGACGAACTGGCGATGTTCGGCATCGAGCTCGCTCGCCTGCCGGAGAATGTGCGCGATGACCGCAATGCAGGCCGCGGTGAACAGCGCGACCACGTACGGCAGGCTGAAGCCGATGCTGACCACGCGATGGCCGACCGGTTCGCGCAACGTCGCCCACACGCTCAGAAGCGGTTCGCACAGCAGGCTCAGCAACACCCACAGGCCGATCGCCCGGCCCGTCTTGCCGAGATGGCCGGCAGCTTGCGCGGAGAAATAGTCGCGGCGCGCGTAGGTACGGAACAGCGCGCGCAGATGACGCAGGCCGTTCGCGAGCGCGATCAGCGGCACGCTCGACAGCAGGATGCCGACCGCCTTCTGCCACCACGGGAAGGCGGCGACGTCCACGCTCAGGTTCGAGATCACCGAATCGGTGAGGCCGAATACGAGGCCGGGCCCGGAGGCCGTGTTCAGCGACGGAAACGCCCAGCACGCGGCGTTGAGCACCAGCATGCCGACGATGAACCACAGCGTGACGGTGGCCATCTGCTGGCTGATACGGGCAATGCGATCGGAATGCATGCGAAGTCCTCGACGGGGAATGAACGTGCGTCGAGTGTACACCGATAATTATCGTAAAACGATAATTAATCGTCGTTCAGACATGATTTATTATCGCGCGGCATGTTAGCCTCGCGTCGACAGGCGCGTGTCGCACGCACCGTCGCGACCGCCGAGCGCGTGCCTATTGATAGTCGCGCACGCTGATCCCGTGCCAATGCTTCGTCATGTAGCGCAGGAACGCGGGTTGGGCTTTCAGGTCCGCATTCGGCACGGGCGCCGCGCCGCCGTCGAAACGCTTGCCCCGGTGCGTCAGCACTTCCTCGCCGCGCAGTACGTACTTTTTCCCCTGGTCGATCAGGAAGTACTTGACTGCATCGGGGCTGACGTCGCCGCGGCAGCCGATCTTGTACGCAAACAGGAACTGCCTGCGGCCGTTGCCGAGCAGGTCGGGCATCTCGACCGACGCGGGCACGACGTCGAGCACCTTGTCCTCGCCGCATTCGGTCACGTCGTCACGCACCGACCAGTCGGTCTGCCCGTTCAGCGTGCCGACCACCCGGAGATGCACGTCGTCGCCCTGTTCGGTGGTCGCGAACGTGACGGCATGTGCGCCGGCCGCGTCGGTCCACTTGTATTCGGCAGCCTGCACCGGGTTGAGCCACGACGCGACGGCGGCAACGGCGAGCCAGCGGCTCGCGGCAAGGACCTGTTTCATGAATGAAGACGACCCCGGATTGAACGCGCCATTATCCGCATGGCCACATCGCGCTGCCACCCCTTCGATGCGCCCCGCTCACCCACCGCGCGACCCGAGCCCGAGCGCCTTCAGGCGGCGGTACAGCGTCCGCTCGCTCATTCCCGTCCGTTCGGCCAGTGCCTTGCGCGTGCCGGCGAACCCGCTCGCGATCCGCACGAGTTCGGCATCCGTCAGCACACCAGCCGCCCCCTCCTGCGGCACCGCCGACGCGACAACCAGCTCGGCCGGCAGATGCTCGACGCGGATCGCCCCGTCGTCCGCGAACAGGCACGCGCGCTCGAGCACGTTGCGCAGCTCGCGGATGTTGCCCGGCCACGCATACGCATCGAGACACGCCCGCGCGCGCTCGGTCAGCACGAACGGCCGGGCCGCGAACGGCCGCGCGCCCGCGTCGCCCGCACTGGCGCGCGTGTTCGCGATCCGCCGCAGGATCGACTCGGCCAGCAGCGCGACGTCCCCGCGCCGGTCGCGCAATGCCGGCAACGGAATCGGAAACGCATTGATCCGGTAGTAGAGATCCTGCCGGAACCGGCCGTCGTCGATCATCTCGCGCAGCGGCTTGTGCGTCGCCGCGACCAGCCGGAAATCCGCGCGCAGCGCCTCGACGCCGCCGACACGGCGGAACGTGCCCGACTCGATCAGCCGCAGCAGCTTCACCTGCATCGGCAGCGGCACGTCGCCGATCTCGTCGAGAAACAGCGTGCCGCCCTGCGCGGTCTCGACGAGGCCCGGCTTGCGCTGGTTCGCCCCCGTGAACGCGCCCTTCTCGTAGCCGAACAGTTCGCTCTCGAACAGCGTCTCGGCGATCCCCGAGCAATCGACGACGACGAACGGCCCCATCGCGCGATCGCTCGCCTCGTGCAGCGCACGGGCGAACAGTTCCTTGCCGGTGCCCGATTCGCCGAGCAGCAGCACCGGCAGCATCGAGGGCGCCACGCGCTGCAATGCGCCGAGCGCCGCATTGAACGCATCGGCACCGCCGACGAGCCCTTCCGCACTCGGCTGCGCGGATGCGCTGCGCACCGTCGTCAGCCGCTCGACGTACGCGATTACGTTGCCGTGCGCATCGAAGATCGGCCGCAATTCGACGTCGACATGCTCGGGGCCGCGCGGTGTGTGGTGGATGTGCAGTACGCGATTCAGCCCGCGCGATTCGAGCGCCTGCTTCATCGGGCAATGCTCGCCGGCCTGGTCGCACGGCACCTCGTAGTGATGCGAGACCTCGAAGCAGTGCCGGCCCACGTGCTCGACGCCGGCGACGCCGAACTGGCGCCGGTACGCATCGTTCGCCGCGAGGATGCGGTAGTCGGGATCGACGACGATCGTCGGTTGCGGATCCTGCTCGAGATACGCGACGAGCGCGCGCACGTCGGGCATGACGTCGTGGCGCGGCGCGGGGACGATCGGGATGGTGTCGTGCGGATTCATGCGGACGCTCGGTGAAGGGGCTGCCTGACGAACTGCCAGGCGGACTGCCAATTCTGCCATGACACTGCCAGTTGTGGCAGTCCACCGTGTCGGACGGATGCCGCCGACGCCTGTGCATCGCTGCGGCCGCGCCCAAAACCCGAACTAAATCAAGTCCCTGGCAGATCGGCCGGCACTGCGATGCAGGCTGGCACGCTTCTTGAGTTACCGATCCCGATGAAAGATGCAGAACCCGATCGAGGACACCCCGTGAGCGATGCCACCACCCTGTCGGTCGAAGGCTTTTTCGACCCGGCGACCCACACCGTCAGCTATCTGCTGCTCGATACCGCGAGCCGCGCGTGCGCGCTGATCGACAGCGTGCTCGACTACGACCCGAAATCCGGCCGCACCCACACGGCCAGCGCCGACCGGCTGATCGCCCGCGTCGCCGAACTCGGCGCGGACGTGCACTGGCTGCTGGAAACCCATGTGCACGCCGACCACCTGTCGGCCGCGCCGTACCTGAAGGAACACGTCGGCGGCCGGATCGCGATCGGTTCGCACGTGCGCCGCGTGCAGCACGTGTTCGGCACGCTGTTCAACGCGGGCCCCGGCTTCGCGCAGGACGGCCGCCAGTTCGACCGGCTGCTCGACGACGGCGACACGCTCGCGCTCGGCGCGCTGACGATCCGCGCGCTGCATACGCCGGGCCACACGCCCGCGTGCATGACCTACTGCGTCGACGACGCGACGCAGCGCGCGGCCTTCGTCGGCGACACGCTGTTCATGCCCGACTACGGCACGGCGCGCTGCGACTTCCCGGGCGGCGACGCGCGCACGCTGTACCGCTCGATCGCGCGCGTGCTCGGCCTGCCGCCCGACACGCGCCTGTACCTGTGCCACGACTACCAGCCAGGCGGCCGCGACGTGCAGTTCGAGACGACCGTGGCCGAGCAGCGCCACGCGAACGTGCACGTGAAGGACGGCGTGACCGAGGACGATTTCGTCGCGATGCGCACCGCGCGCGACGCCACGCTCGCGATGCCGGTGCTGATGCTGCCGTCCGTGCAGGTCAACATGCGCGCCGGCCACCTGCCCGAGCCCGAAAACAACGGCGTGCGCTACCTGAAGATCCCGCTCGACGCGATCTGAGCCGCGCGCCCCACCCGGAGAACCCCGACATGACCATCCGCAAGCTGACCGACGCGCTGTCGGTCTCGCCGCAGATCGCGGCGGCCGACCTGCCCGCGCTTCACGCGGCCGGCATCCGCGCGATCATCTGCAACCGCCCCGACGGCGAAGGCCCCGACCAGCCGACCGTCACCGAAATCCGCGCCGCCGCAGCGCCGCTCGGCATCGACGTGCATTACCTGCCGGTCGATACGGGCAAGGTGACCGACGACCAGGCCACGCAGTTCGGCGCGCTCGTCGCGTCGCTTGAAGGCCCGGTGCTCGCGTACTGCCGCAGCGGCACGCGTTCGGCCACGCTGTGGGCGCTGTCGCAAGCCGGCCTGCGCCCGCTGAACGACATCGTCGCGACGGCCGCTGCGGCCGGCTACGACCTGCGCGCGCTCGCCTCGCGGGTCGTGCAAGGCGGCAGGCAGGCGGTACCGGCCGTCGACGCGCGGCACGACATCGTGATCGTCGGCGCGGGCGCGGCCGGCATCGCGGTCGCATCGAGCCTGCTCGCGCGCGACGCATCGCTCGACATCGCGGTGATCGATCCGGCCGACGTCCACTACTACCAGCCGGGCTGGACGATGGTTGGCGCGGGCGTGTTCCGGCCCGAGACCACCGCGCGCCGGATGACCGACGTGCTGCCGCGCGGCGTGCACCGGATCCAGGCCGCCGTCGCGGGCTTCGAGCCCGACGCGCAGACGGTCGTGCTCGACGGCTGCCGCCGCATCGGGTATCGCAAGCTCGTCGTGTGCCCGGGGCTCAAGCTCGACTGGCACGCGATCGACGGCCTCGCCGACACGCTCGGCCGCAACGGCGTCACGTCGAACTACCGCTACGATCTCGCGCCGTACACGTGGGAGCTCGTGCGCGCGTTCCGCGGCGGCAACGCCCTCTTCACGCAGCCGCCGATGCCGATCAAGTGCGCCGGTGCGCCGCAGAAGGCGATGTACCTGTCGTGCGACCACTGGCGGCGCGCGGGCCGCCTCGAGGCCGCGAACGTCGAGTTCCTGAATGCGGGCGGCGCGCTGTTCGGCGTCGCCGACTACGTGCCCGCGCTGATGGAGTACGTGAAAAGCTACGACATCGCGCTGTCGTTCGGCCACAACCTCGTCTCGATCGACGGGCCCGCACGCCGCGCGACGTTCGCACGCGCGCTGCCGGACGGCGGCAAGGAAACCGTCGTGCGCTCGTTCGACATGATCCATGTGGTGCCGCCGCAGAAGGCGCCCGACTTCGTGCGTTCGAGCCCGCTCGCCGACGCGGCCGGCTGGATCGACGTCGATCCGGCGACGCTGCGGCACCGGCAGTTTCCGGACATCTACGCGCTCGGCGACGCGACCAACACGACCAATGCGAAAACGGCCGCGGCCGCCCGCAAGCAGGCGCCCGTCGTTGCGCACAACCTGCTCGCGTCGCTCGGCCGCGCGCACGGCGATGCCGCGTATGACGGCTACGGCTCGTGCCCGCTCACCGTCGAGCGCGGCAAGATCGTGCTCGCCGAATTCCTGTACGGCGGCAAGGTCGCGCCGACCTTCCCCGCGTGGCTGATCGACGGCAAGCGCCCGTCGCGGCTCGCGTGGCTGCTCAAGGAACGCGTGCTGCCGCCGCTCTACTGGAAGGCGATGCTCAAGGGCCGCGAATGGCTCGCGAAGCCCGCGATCGCACGTTGACCGGAGCCCGCTGACGTCATGCTGATCTCCCTCGTACTGGGCGGTTTTGTCGGTGCCGTGCTCGGCCTGACCGGCGCCGGCGGCGGCATCCTCGCGGTGCCCGCGCTCGTCGTCGGCATGGGCTGGCCGATGCAGCAGGCCACGCCCGTCGCGCTCGTCGCGGTGGCTGGCAGCGCCGCGCTCGGCGCGCTCGAAGGTTTCCGCCGCGGGCTCGTGCGCTATCGCGCGGCGCTGCTGATGGCCGTGGCCGGCGTGCCGCTGACCACGCTCGGCGTGCGGCTCGCGCACGTGCTGCCGCAACGCCTGCTGCTCGCGCTGTTCGCACTGACGATGCTGATCGTCGCCGGTCGCCTGTTGCGGCAGGCGCTGCGGCGCGCGCCGGTCGACGCCGACGCGTCCCCGCTGTGCGTCGGCCGCGTGAATCCCGATACGGGCCGGCTCGTGTGGTCCTGGCCAGTCGGCGTCGCGCTGGCGTCGACCGGTGCGATGACGGGCCTGATGACGGGGCTGCTCGGCGTCGGCGGCGGCTTCGTGATCGTGCCGATGCTGCGCAAGTTCACGAACGTGTCGATGCATGGCGTCGTCGCGACGTCGCTGATGGTGATCGCGCTCGTCGGCACCGGCGGCGTGTTCGCGACGCTCGTGTCGGGCACGCGCGCACCGCTCGACGTGACGCTGTGGTTCACGGTCGCGACCGCGCTCGGCATGGCCGCCGGCCGCGGCGCGTCGCACCACCTCGCGGCGCGGCACGTGCAGGCCGGGTTCGCGGCCGTGCTCGTGTGTGTCGCGCTCGGGCTGCTGGCGAAGGCGGCGTTCGGCGCGTAAGGCCGCATACGATCGGGCGCGGGCAACGAGCCGGCGCCCGGATCGCGCTGAGGCCGCCATGCCGAAATCTTCACAATTCGCCGGGAGTCCCGTGCTAGATTCGTGGCGCGTCGCCATCGCGACGGGTATCGAATCTAACAACTAGTAAGGATTCCTGTAATGGCCATCAGCACACGAGGATGCGCGGCGATTGCCACGCTGCTGTTCGCACCGCTCACCGCTTTCGCCACCCCGGCCTACACCGCCGCATTGACGCTCGCCACGCTGTCGCCATCGGTCGGTGGAACCGACAAGGCCACGCTCAAGCTCACCAACACCGGCACCGCGCCCGCAGCCGCCGGGCTGTTCATCGGGATGCCGGCCGGCTTCAGCGCGAACGGTCTCACCAGCACCTGCGGCGGCACGCTCACCGACGACGGTGCGTCGCGCGCGACACTGTCGGGCATGACTGTGCCGGCCGGCGGCACCTGCACGCTCGGCTTCACGCTCGACGTGCCGCCCGTCGCGGCGCTGTCGCCGGCGGGTGCGCGCAGCTTCACGATCGCGGCCGACACGGCCGCGGGGCTCGCGACGCTGTCCGCCACCACGGCACCCACACTCTCCGGCTTCCTCGGTTCGACGCCGGGCCTTTACAGCAACACGTGGTTTCCGTCGACGGTGCGCAGCGTCGGCACCCTCGACCTGTTCATCACGCCGCAGACGGACCCGGGCCCGAACTCGAACGTGTTCTGGTCGAACCAGGTCAATTCGCTGCACGGCTATACCGGCCTGCAGTCGACCGAGCTGGTGTCGGCCAGCGAAGGCGTCGGCAAGCAATTCCTGTTCAGCCTGTGGGGCGCGACCGCCGCGAAGCCCGGCACGCCCGCGAGCGCCGGCATCGGCGCGGGCAGCTATTGCACGGTCAGCGGCTCGGCGACCGACGGCAGCGCGGGCGCGCAGTGCCGTTATCGCTACGACTGGCAGGCCGGCCACACCTACCGGTTCCGCATCACGCCCGACGCGAACCAGGGCCCCGGCTGGTTCAAGAGCAACGTCACCGACGTGACGCCCGGCTCGACCGGCGACAGCTTCGACATCGGCAGCATCTATGTCGGCACGACGCAGACGCAGGTGCCCGTCTCGTCGATCAGCCAGTGGGTCGAATATTTCGACTGGAACTCGAGCCGCACGAGTTGCACGTCGATCGCGTACACGGACGCGCAGTTCGGCATTCACGCGTACGACGCGATCGGCAACGCGGTGACGGTGCCGGCGCCGTCGGTCACGGTCAACAAGACCTGCCCGGCCAGCGATGCGAATGCGTCCGTGTCGAACGGCGTCGCGACGCTGATCGGCGGCCCGCAGCAATCGGCAGCCGGCCTCGTGAAAGCGGACGGTACCTGCCTGACCGCGTCCGGCGGCCTGGCCGACGGCCATCCGGCCGTGCTCGGCGCGTGTCCGACACGCGCATCGGTGCGCACGTCCGGCGGCACGCACTTCAATCCGCAACTGTGGGTCGTTGCGGGTGACGGTACGCTGCAGACCAAGTACAGCTACTGCCTCACCGCACAAACCAACGGCGCGCTGCTGCGCACGTGCGCGGCCGGTGCGTCGGATCAGCAATGGCGGGTGAAAACCGGCACGGCACCCGGTTCGGCGCAACTCGTGTCGCAGTCGACAGGCAGCTGCCTGGCGCCTGCCGCCAGCGGCACGTTGACGCTCCAGCCGTGCACGGCCGCCACGGCAGTCTGGACGACGCCCGGCAAGAGCTTCACGTACTGAGCGGCGCCGCCCCACGCGCAGCACCACCGAACAAAACGCCCGGCCCGACTCGTCGTCGGCACCGGGCGTTTTTTACTGCAACGGGCACCACCGGCCAACGGAACGATAGCCCATCGTCAACAAAACAGCTGCGGCGTAACCGTCATTTGAGCCATTCACGCAGCCTGCCGGCAATGCTGGATCGCTCGACATACCCCAGCGCGGAAACCGCGCACATCGCTCCGATTGCCGCATACAGCAACACCATTTCTCCGTTCCTTGCGACGTCCGGCCATCCCGCGTTGGTCAAAACCGCAAGAACGATCGATCCTGCAACGCCGCCCACGATGACCAGCATCGGCAAGACCGCCTTCCGCGGAAGACGTGTGCCAACCCAATAGACCGGATACGAAAGCAGCATGGCCACCGGAAATGCAACCGCGAAAGCAACCACGGAAAAAACGATCGACACACCGCCGAAATCCCTGACGGACAAAATGCCGATGAGCAAGCCGGCCACGATCGCGGCAGTCAGACTTGCGCCAAGCCATTCAGAAATCTTCAATTTTTTCTCCCGTGGCGCCCGCCGGCCATTCGAAGCGGCTTCGGCACTTTTGCGAGGCATATCTGCAAGCCCGTCTCGTCAAACAAAACGCCCGGCCCGACTCGTCGTCGGCACCGGGCGTTGTCCATCGCGATCACAACCTGAACGTCAGGTCGCGAACCCTGCCATCCGCTTGCGTTCCTGCCGCAGCATCACGAAGTTCGCGATCACGACGCCGGCCGTCACCGCGACGATGAACAGCGTCGCGAGCGCATTCATCTCCGGATTCAACCCGAGGCGCACGCGCGAGAACACCACGAGCGGCAGCGTCGTCGAGCCGGGACCCGACAGGAACGCCGACAGCACGAGGTCGTCGATCGACAGCGTGAACGACAGCAGCCAGCCCGCGATCAGCGCCTGCGAGATCAGCGGCAGCGTGATCGTGAAGAACACCTTCAGCGGCGTCGCGCCGAGATCGAGCGCGGCTTCCTCCAGCGACGGGTTCAGCTCGCGCACGCGCGACTGCACGATGATGGCCACGTACGAGATACACAGCATCACGTGACCGAGCCAGATCGTGAACACGCCACGCTCGGCCGGCCAGCCGATCCACTTCGCCAGTTCGATGAACAGCAGCAGCAGCGAGATCCCCTGAATCACCTCGGGAATCACGAGCGGCGCGTTGATCATCCCGCTGAACAGCGCGAAGCCGCGAAAGCGCCCCATCCGGGCGAGCACGAAACCGGCCCAGGTGCCGATGATCACCGACGCGAACGCGGTCAGCACGCCGATCTTCAGCGACAGCCACGCGGCCGTCAGCAGCTCGTCGTCCTCGACCAGCGCCGCGTACCAGCGGAACGAGAAGCCCGACCACACGGTGACGAGCTTCGACTCGTTGAACGAATAGACGATCAGGCTGACGATCGGGATATACAGGAACGCGAAGCCGGCAAACAGCGCCGCGAACTGCAGGTAACGATTCGGCTTCATCGGCGGCCTCCCTGCTCCTTCGCCTGGAAGTGCTGGAACATCGCCATCGGCACGAGCAGCAGCAGCACCATCGCGCAGGTCACGGCCGACGCCATCGGCCAGTCTGCGTTGTTGAAGAACTCATTCCACATCACGCGGCCGATCATCAGCGTGTTCGCGCCACCGAGCAGCTCGGGAATCACGTACTCGCCCACCGCCGGGATGAACACGAGCAGGCAGCCCGCGATGATCCCGTTCTTCGACAACGGCAGCGTGATCTGCACGAACGCCTTCCACGGCTTCGCGCCGAGGTCGTAAGCGGCTTCGAGCATGCGCAGGTCCATCTTCACCAGGTGCGCGTACAGCGGCATCACGAGAAACGGCAGGTACGAATACACCATCCCGATGTACACCGCGTAGTTGGTGCGATACAGCTCGATCGGCGTATGGGTCAGGCCGATCCACATCAGGAAGTTGTTCAGCAGCCCGTTGTTCTTCAGGATGCCGATCCACGCGTACACGCGGATCAGGAACGACGTCCAGAACGGCAGCATCACGCCCATCATCAGCAGGTTGCGGGTCGCCGGGTTCGAGCGCGCGATGTAGTACGCCATCGGATAGCCGATCAGCAAACACAGCAGCGTCGTGATCGCGGCCACCCACACCGAGTTCACGTAGGTCGCGAAATACAGGCTGTCCGTGAACAGGAACGCATAGTGCGACAGGTTCAGCGCGACGTGCACGACGCCGTCGGTATATGACGCAAGCTCCGTGTACGGCGGGATGCCGAGCTGCAGCTCCGCGAAGCTGATCTTGACGACCAGCACGAACGGCACGAGGAAGAACAGCACGAGCCACGTGAACGGCCCCGCGACGACCGCCGTGGCGCCCGTCAGGTGGAAGCGCCGCACCGGCCACGAGAGCATGGACTTGAAGGTGGTCATGACGTCAGCACCACGCCGGCCGTCGCGCTCCAGCGCACGTAGATCTCGTCGCCGAGCGACGGCGTGTCGAGCTCGGAAATCGCGAGGCTCGACACGTTCGCGATCACCGTCTTGCCCGCGTCGAGCCTCACGTGATACAGCGAGTAGCCGCCCATGTACGCGACGTTGCTGATCCGGCCGCGCGCCCAGTTGAACGCGCCTTCGGGCGGCTTGCGCGTGAGCGCGATCCGTTCGGGGCGCACCGACACCGTGACCGGCATCCCGAGCGGGCCCGAGATCCCGTGGCTCACGTACAGCCGGCTCGGCAGCTCCGGCGATTCGATGTACACGTGGTCGGGCTCGTCCTCGACGGTCACGCCTTCGAACAGGTTCGTCGAGCCGATGAATTCCGCCGAGAAGCGGCTGTTCGGATATTCGTACACTTCGTTCGGCGAGCCGATCTGCACGATCTGCCCTTCGCTCATCACCGCGAGGCGATTCGCCATCGTCATCGCCTCTTCCTGGTCGTGCGTGACCATGATGCAGGTGACGCCGACCTTGTTCAGGATGTTGACGAGCTCGATCTGCGTGCGCTGGCGGATCTGCTTGTCGAGCGCGGACATCGGCTCGTCGAGCAGCAGCAGCTTCGGACGCTTGACCAGCGAGCGCGCGAGCGCGACGCGCTGCTGCTGGCCGCCCGACAGCTGATGCGGCTTGCGCTTCGCGTACTTGCTCATCTGCACGAGTTCGAGCGCCGATGCGACGCGCTCCTTCAGCTCGGCCTTCGGCGTGCCTTCCTGCTTGAGACCGAACGCGACGTTCGACTCGACCGACATGTGCGGAAAAAGCGCATACGACTGGAACATCATGTTCACGGGCCGCTTGTAAGGCGGCATCTGCGCGAGATCCTCGCCGTCGATCAGGATCTTGCCCGACGTGACCGTCTCGAGGCCCGCGAGCATCCGCAGCAACGTCGACTTGCCGCAGCCCGAGCTGCCGAGCAGCGCGAACAGCTCGCCCTGGCGCACGGTCAGGTTGACGCTGCGCACGGCTTCGGTGTCGCCGAATTTCTTGACGACGTCGACGATCTGGACAAAGGTCTCGGCGCGCGCATCGGCGCCGGAGGAGGAAACGGAGGACGGCGCGCCCGCGACCGGCGCACCCGACTGGCTATTCATGATGTGCTGCTTCTCTCCTGCGTTGAACGAACAAAGCCCCCGGGGGTACCAGGGGCTTCATGACTGCTGGGAACATCGGTGCGTGTCAGCGGCCCGACTTCAGCTCGGTCCACAGACGCGTCTGCAGACGCTGGATTTCAGGCGGCAGCGGCTTGAGCAGGAACAGCGTCTTCACGACGTCGGCCGGCGGATAGACGGCCGGGTCGTTCGCGACGTCGGGCCGCACGTACTTGCGGGCCTCGGCGTTGGCGCTCGGGTAGTACACCGCGTTCGTGATCGCCGCGTGCACCTTCGGATCCTCGATGTAGTTGATCCACTGCAGCGCGGCATCCTTGTCCTTCGCATCCTTCGGGATCGCCATCACGTCGAACCATACCGGCGCGCCGCCCTTCGGAATGTAGTACTCGACCTTGTACGGCTTCTTCGCTTCCATCGCGCGATGCTTCGCGATCACGACGTCGCCCGACCAGCCGAACGCGAAGCAGATGTCGCCGCCGACCAGGTCGTTGATGTAGCCCGACGAGTTGAATTGCGTGATGTACGGGCGGATCTTCTTCAGCACTTCCATCGCCGCCTTGTAGTCGGCCGGATTCGTGCTCATCGGATCCTTGCCGATGTAGTGCAGTGCGGCCGCGAACATCTGGTCGGGCGCGTCGAGCACCGACACGCCGCAGGTCTTCAGCTTCGAGATGTTTTCCGGCTTGAACAGGATGTCCCAGTTGTCGAGCGGCACCTTGCCGAGCGCCTGCTGCGCCTTCGTCAGGTTGTACGCGAGACCGGTCGTGCCGTACGCCCAGGGCACCGAGAACTTGTTGCCCGGATCCGCGCCGGCGACGAGCGCCATCAGTTGCGGATCGAGGTACTTGAGGTTCGGCAGCTTCGACTTGTCGAGCGGCGCGAAGATGCCGGCGGCGATCTGCTTGCCCGCGTAGTTGCTGGTCGGCACGACGATGTCGTAGCCCGAGCTGCCCGTCAGCAGCTTCGCCTGCAGCGTGTCGTCGCTGTCGTAGTTGTCGTAGCGGACCTTGACGCCCGTCTGCTTCTCGAAGTTCGGGATCGTGTCCTTCGCAATGTAGTCCGACCAGTTATAGACATTGAGCTGCGTATCCTTCGCCGCTGCCGCCGATGCGCCCACGCACAGCGCGAGCGCTGCGAACCGGCCCACTACCTTTGCTTTCATCCCGTTCTCCCTCCGACCGGACACGTTGCCCGGCTGCCGTCTGCCTCGTCATGACGGCGCATTCTGGCGCACCGCCCCTCGAAAACCCCGAAAACTACCATCATTCGCGCCCCGTCACAAAAAAATCATGGCGGTGTCGCGCAAACGGAACAGATTCCCGCCGCCGGCCAGGCAGGCCGCCCGTGCGACGGGGCGTTCCCGGGGAATTCTATCGGGTAATCGGCGGCTGTCCACCGGGAAAAACAGGCGGCGGCTCGCGCGTTCGCCGGCCGGACGCGCGAGCCGCCCGGCGGCTGCGCCCGGCACCCGACCGTACTGTCACGCCGCTGCACCAGTACGGCATGCCGGCCGCACCCGCCCGACCGACCGGCCGCGATGCATTAAAATGGCGGCTGACGATTCAACTGCGTGAACCCTTCCGATGGCCTCCAATCTCCACGACCTGCCCGACAGCCCCTGCATCGGCGTGTGCTCGACCCTCTTCGACGAAGTCTGCAAGGGCTGCGGCCGCACGGCCGCCGAAGTGTCGAACTGGGTGTTCCTGAGCGACGACGAAAAGCGCGCGATCTGGGAGCGCATCTCGCGCGAAGGCACCGCGATGCGCTTCCAGTACGACAAGCTGTAAATCCGCCGCGCAAAAAAAGAGCGGCATGCCGACCGCCATGCCGCCAACCCCAACTCTGTTCTTTTCCCGCCGCGTCTAGAACTTCATCCCGACGCCCACGCCGACGATCAGCGGATCGATGTGCAGCGTGCCGATGCCCTTGTCGCCGAGCGTCGCATCGGTGCTCATCCAGATCTTCTTCACGTCGACGTTCACGAAGACCTTCTTCGTCACCTGCACGTCCACGCCGAACTGCAGCGCGGGGCCGAAGCTGCTCTTGTTGATCGACACGCCCTGCCCGCCGACGTTGAGCCCGTTGTTGTAGAAGTACGTGTAGTTCACGCCCGCGCCGACGTACGGACGCACCTTGCCGGCATGATTGAAGTGGTACTGCAGCAGCAGCGTCGGCGGCAGTACGCCCACGCCGCCGAGATTGCCGACGCTCGACGTCATCTGGTGCCGCGACGTGCCGAGGATCAGCTCGACACCGAGGTAGTCGCGGATCATGTACGTGAAATCGAGCTCGGGCACGATCGCGTTGTTCACGCCGACGTTGAGCGCACCCAGCGTGTCGCTTGCGCGTTCGTTCGGCTGGATGCTGATCGCGCGCAGTCGAACCAGGACATCGCCCTGATTGATGCCGTCGCCCGGCGAGGCCGCGTGCGACAACGAAGGCATCGCGGCGAAAGCGGCTGCGACGGCCGCAGCGGTGACACAAGTTCGAATCGTTTTATGCATGGTACGGACCCCCAAAGAATGGTTTCCATTCTCCCTGTAGGGTCTTTTCGGCATGTTGATATCCGTCAAGCCAGCGTAAACGTGGGACGGTTTGCCGCAGGCTCGGCCGCACCGCCCGTCAGCAGCAGGTCGAGCAGATCGCGCACGCTGCGGATCGCACGGCCGAACGGCAACGCTTCGCGGCCGCGGAAGAACAGCCCGTTCGCGACGTCGCCGCGCAGCGCGGCCGCCAGCCGCGTGTCGATGCAGAAATGGCCAAACTTCTCGATGCCGTCGCGCAAGCCGCATACGCTCAGGCATTCGAGCGCGGTCGGGCAGCGTTGCTTCAGCGCGCCGAGCTTGGTGCGGATGCGCGTCTCGTTGCGCAGGTAACGATCGAGCCACGGCGTTTTCACCGCGCGTGCAGGCAGCCCCGTCACGCTGACGAATTCGACGATGTCGTCGGGTGTCGCGTCGGCCAGCACGCGCTTGAAGTGCGGATGCGCATCGCCCTCTTCCGTCACCGCGAACGGTGTCCCCACCTGCACGCCGTTCGCGCCGGCCTCGAACGCCGCGCGCACCGTGTCATGACTGTTGATCCCGCCCGCAACGATCAGCGGGATCGTTTCGCGCGCGAGCCCGAGCGACGCCATCACCTGCGCGGTCTCGTCGAGCACGCGCGCGAAATCGAACCGGCCGTCGTGCATGTCGTCGATCTGCGTGACGCCGAGATGGCCGCCTGCATGTGCCGGATGCTCGATCACGATCGCGTCGGGCAGGCGCCCCTTCTTCATCCACTTCTTCAGCACGAGCGCGATCCCGCGGCTGTCCGACAGGATCGGAATCAGCGCGATGTCATGTCCTTGCGTGAGATCGGGCAGGTCGAGCGGCAGGCCCGCGCCCATCACGATCGCGTCCGCCCCCTCGTCGCACGCGACCCGCACGTAATCCGCATGCGCGCTCACCGCCTTCATCACGTTGACCGCGATCATCCCGCGCCCTTCGCCGTAGGTCTTCGCGAGGCGGATCTCGCGGGCGAGCGCCTCGAGGTTCGCTGCCTCGAGCGTCGCGCGATCGGGTTGTGCGCGGCAACGCGCGAGCAGGTCCGCATGATGGTGGCGCAGGTCGATGCTCGCGATCGTGCCGACCGCGCCTTCGCGCGCGACGCTGCCCGCGAGCCGGTGCGCGGAAATGCCGACGCCCATGCCGCCCTGCACGACAGGCAGCAAGGTGCGGCCGCGAATCGTCAGCGGCGGAAAGGAAGTGCGTACGGTCATCGGTTACCTCATCGGAACATCGGAACCGCGATGATCGACGATCCACCGACGCGCACCTTGACGGCCGTCAATAAAAAAACGGCACGCGAGCGTGCCGTTTCCGGTTCAGGCCGTGATCAAGGCCGTGAAAAACGCTCAGGCCGGCTTCGCGGGCTTGAGCTGCATCGACTTGTACTCGAGATATTCTTCGAGCCCGTACACGCCGTTTTCGCGGCCGTGACCCGACTGCTTGTAGCCGCCGAACGGCGCGGCCATGTTCCACGTGCCGCCGTTGATGTCGACCTGCCCGGTGCGGATGCGGCGCGCGATACCCATCGCGCGTTCGTCGCTGCCGGCCCACACCGCGCCGCCGAGTCCGTACGGCGAATCGTTCGCGATTCGCACGGCCTCGTCTTCATCGCGATACGTGATGATCGACAGCACCGGCCCGAAGATCTCTTCCTGCGCGATCGTCGATTTCGGATCGACGCGGCCGAACACCGTCGGCTTCACGAAGAAGCCCTTCGCGAGCCCTTCCGGCAAACCGGTGCCGCCCGTCACGAGCTCCGCGCCTTCGTCGATCCCGCGCTGGATGTAGTCCTGCACACGCTGCTGCTGCACGGCCGATGCCAGCGCGCCGAGACGCGTCGCGTCCTGCCGCGGATCGCCGGCGACGTAGGTTTCGGCCGCCGCCTTCGCGATCGCGCGCGCCTCGTCGTAGCGTGCTTCCGGCACCAGCATGCGCGTGTGCGCCGAGCAGGTCTGCCCCGCGTTCAGGTAGCACGCGTTGACCGTGCCCTTCACCGCCGTCGCGAAATCGGCATCGTCGAGGATCACCGAGGCCGACTTGCCGCCCAGCTCGAGCGCGACGCGCTTGACGCCCGCGGCCGCCAGTTCGGCCACGCGCTTGCCGGCGCGCGTCGAACCCGTGAACGACACCATGTCGACGTCCGGATCGGTGGCCAGCACCTCGCCGACCACCGGGCCGTAGCCGCACACGAGGTTGAACACGCCGGCCGGCAGTCCGGCTTCGTGAATCGCCTCGGCGAGCATGAACGCGTTGAGCGGCGCGACCTCGGACGGCTTCAGGACGACCGTGCAGCCGGCCGCGAGCGCCGGCGCGACCTTCAGCGTCACCTGGTTGAGCGGGTAGTTCCACGGCGTGATCGCCGCGACGACGCCGACCGGCTCGCGCACGACGAGCGAGTTGCCGACCTGTGCCTCGAATTCGAACGACTCGGCGAGCTTCGCGTACGCCTTCCAGTTGTAGATCGGGCCGCCGACCTGGATCGCGCGCGACAGCTTGATCGGCATCCCGACTTCGCCGGTGATCGACTGCGCGAGTTCCTCGCTGCGCGCCTGCAGATGCTCGACGATCTTGCGCAGGTAGCCCGCGCGCGTCGCGGGCGGCGTGGCCGCCCATGCGTCGAAGGCTGCGCGCGCCGCGCGGATCGCATCCTGTGCGTCGGATGCGACGCCTTCCGGAATCCGGCCGATCACGGCTTCGGTGCCCGAGTCGATCACGTCGATCGTGCCGGTGCCGGCCGGTTTGCGCCACGCGCCGTCGATATAGAACTGGTCGTAGATTTTCATCGTTTTCCGCCTCCAGGAAAGCCGACATTCTAGCGAGCGTTTCGGCCGGCCGGTGTGACGATTGACAGCCATTCGAAAGGTCTTTAGCCTCGGCGCCTCATTCATCATAAGAAAGGAGAATGCCTTGAGCATCCTGACCAAAATCGAGGGCGGCTATCTTCAGGTACTGCGCGTGATCGTGCTGTTGTTCGCGACCGCGGTCCTGATCGGCGGGGTCATATTCGGCGCGGTCGCACTCGATGCGCGCCTGTCGAAACCGCCGAAGGTCGATTCGGCCATCCAGGTCGATCCAGCATCGTTCGCGTGGGAGAACGACGCACCCGCCAAGGCCACGCCGGCCGCCGACGGCGCGGCAGCCAAGGACGGCAACGCGTCGCCCGCGCTGCGCCTGTCGACGCAACTGTCCGGCATCGTGCAGAAGCACGGCCGCGCGGCCCTGTCGTCGGACTACGCGGTCGATCGCGACGCGTACGAGCCGTCGTTCCAGCGCGTGCTCGGCGACGACGACCATCCTGACGTCGCGTACTACGAGCAGCAGATCGCGTATCTCGACAAGGTGCTGTCGCGCGCGGACGTCGCGGCCAGCGTCAAGAAGAAGGTCACCGGGCACGGCGACGAATATGCGCGCGAGCAGGCGTACACCGACGTCGTGTCGGCGGTCATGCGCGACTTCTCCGAGCGCTACGACGCACGCCGCACCGCGATCGACAACGAGAAGAAGGCCGCGGAAGAAACGGCGGCCGAGAACGGCCAGACCGCGCGCTACGCCGGCGTCGCCGCACTCGTCGCGCTGTACTCGTTCGTGTCGCTCGCGGTGCTGATCATCCTGATCCGCGTCGAGCGCAGCATCCGCTCGATCGCGCGCGCCACGCACACGACGACCTGAACCTCCTCATCCGCAGCCCGCGTGCCGGGCTGCGGCGAGCCCGGCAACGGGCCCGCTTCGCGGCGCAAGCGGCCGTTCCCCGGCCGCATCCTGGCGCGTGGTTCGTCACGCGCTCCCGCACTTTCCGTTCCCGCTGCCCCTTCGCTTCGCCGTCGGCCATCCACGCCCGCGCAGCGTCCGTTTCGCCACCGCCATGTCAGCATCCGCCCGGGTGCGCGGCCGGGCCCGCATCGTGCTATGTTTTTATTATCGGCACCGGCTCATTGCAACCGGCGCCGCCCGGAATCGACGTATTTCGTGAGCGCTGCCATGTCCGACGCACCCCATATCCTCGGCTCGCAAGACCGCCTCGAGCTGCTTTGCTGGCTCACCTGCGGCAACCTCGGCGCGTTTTACCTCAACGAATCGTGGCCGGACGCCACGTTCCAGGTCCAGGCCGCGCACCGCTGGCTCGACCGCCATCACCGTCAGGCCGACTGGCTCGTGATCGCCAGGCTCGCCGCGCTCGCGCAGGACATCGCGAAGCGGCATGCCGGGTTCGTCGATGCGTCGTGGGCGCGCGACGCGGTCGAGGAAATCGTCGATACCGACGATCTCGACTATCGGGCGAAACTCGTGCAATGGGTCTACGAAGACTGCTGCAAGGCGCTCGCCGACAAGCGGCTGGCCGATTGAGTCCATGCGCGCGGGCCGCGGCGTCGCGCGGCCGCCCGTCTTTGCGTCGATGATGTACGCGTGGCTGCCGGCACGACCCGAGCAGGTACGTCGCGCACCCCGCACCGCCACGCGCCGGAAAACTTACAGCAGCGACTTCGCCTGCGTCAGTACCTTGTCGCAGATCTGCTTGGTCACCTGCTGCTTCAGGCCGCCGCCGCTCAGGTCGAGCTTGCTGCCGTTGCCGGCGTCGAGGACGCCGCTCGCGCCGCTGGTATAGCCGCTGTCGGACGACGCGTTGCCGCCGAGCTTGCCCATCAGCGCGTCCTTCACCGACGACGCGCCGCCGGACGCCCCGCCGAGATAGTTGTTCTGGATGCAGAACTGCAGCAGGCCCGCGACGTTGCCGGTGCTGCCCGGCAGCAGCGACGAACCGCCACCGCCCGTCAATGCGCCGCCGAGGCCGCCGAGGTTGCCGAGCGCACCGCCTGCGCTGCTGCCTGAATCGCCGCCGCCGCCGACCTGCTTCAGGACGTCGCCAAGCTGTGCATGCGCCACCGAAAACGGTGCGAGCAATCCGATCAGCGCGCCGGCAAGGGTCGCGCGGTATAGACGTGCATTCATGTGAAGCCTCCCGGTTGTGATTGCATGAGTACCGCGAATCGAATTCAAGGATACTCAATCAACCGGTGCATGACAGCCGTCGGACGCGGCCTGAAACGTCAGGCATCGTGATATCGCCACAATTTGACAAAGCTTGACGTCACGCGTCGGCTCGCCGGCCCCTCGTTCGCGCCGCACGTATCGCGGCGAGTCGCCCGGCGCGCGCATATGCGCCGCTATGCATCCGCCGCACGCGATCCCGGCCATGAAGCGGCAACGGAAACGAGTGCCAGCATCACGCCGATCCACGCGAACGGCATGGCCGGATGCAGCTCGTACAGCATCGCGCCGGCCAGCGGCCCGATCACCATGCTGAGCCCCTGGGCCATCGACATCGCGCCCGCGCACGCAGCCTGCTCGTGCGGCGCCACCCGCGCGCTCGCCAGTGCCGCCACGGCCGGAAACGCCGCGCCCATCCCGCACGCCGCGACGAGATAGCTCGCACACAGCGCGAGCGGCTGCGTGGCCTCGGCCATCAGCACCGACGCGAATCCGGCGCCGCCCGCGAGCGCGCCCCAGCGCAGCCACTGTACGGGCGCAACCGACCGGAAGCGCCCGACCAGCGCCTGCGTCACGATCAGCCCGAGGCCCGCGCTGCCGAGCGCATACCCGGTCGTGAGCGGCGCGGCCTGCGCGCTCACGCCCAGGCGGTCGATCACGTAGAACCCGAGTGCGCTGTTCGCGATCATGACGGCGCTGTAAAGCGCCAGCGCGCTGAACCAGGGCAGCCGCAGGCGCGGCTCGGTCGGTTTCAGGCGAGGCGGTGCCTGCCGCACCGCGCCGTCGTGGCCGTCGCGCCGGCCGCGCAACCCGGCCAGCCCGGCGAGCGGCAACACCGCGAACACGGCCAGCGCAAGCGTCATGTCGTACCCGGCGATCCAGCCCGCGAGCGGCGGCGCGATCACCATCCCGACGGCGCCCGCGGCACCGAACCGGGCGATCGCCGCCGCGCGCCCCGCCACGGCCGTGCGGTCCGCGATCCACGCGGTCGCGGCGACCGGCAAGCCCGCGTAGCAACCGCCCATTGCCGCACGCGTGACGAGCAGCGCGACGAAGCCGACCCAGACGGCCGGCACGGCCGTGCCGCCGTCGCGCAGCGCCCAGCCGACGTACCCCGTCAACAGCAGCGAGCTCGCGATGAAGCCGCCGATCGCCGCGCGCATGGCCGGCAGCCGTCCGCGCAGATCCGCGACCCGCGCCCAGCGCGGCGCGACCAGCATCCACACGAGCCCGACGATGCCGATGATCGCACCGACGTGCAGCGGTTCGAGATGCATGCGCCGCGCCATCGGGCCTGCGATCGTGACGAACGCATAGGTTCCCGCCACCATCGCGAAGTTCGCGAGCAGCAGCGGCAAAAAAGACGCGCCGGCTTCGGCCGGCGGGTTCAGGGTGTCAGCGGAAGGGGTCGACATGATTCGTTCGTGTTGGAGTCGTGTTGGAGAAATGAAGGAGGCCGGCCGGTGCCGGCCACGGTCAGCCCGCTCGCGCGAGCAGGCGGTTGCGTGCATGCAGCAACGCATCCGCGGTCGCGTCCCAGCCGATGCACGGATCGGTCACCGAGCAGCCGTAGCGCAGCGCGCCGCCGAGCGGCTGCGCGCCCGTCTCGATGAAGCTTTCGAGCATCACGCCGCGAATCGCGTCGTCGCCCGCGCGCATCTGCTCGACGACGTCGTCGAGCACGGCGAGTTGCCGCATCGCCTGCTTGCCGCAGTTCGCATGCGAACAATCGATCAGCACGTTCGCCGGCAAGCGGCTGGCCCGCAACGCGTCTGCCGCGGCCGCGACCGACGCCGTGTCGTAGTTGGGTCCGTGGCGGCCGCCGCGCAGCACGAGATGCGCATGCGGATTACCGGCGCTGTGCAGCAGCGCGGGACGGCCAGCCCCGTCGATCCCGATGAACGTGTGCGGCCGCATGCTGGCCAGCATCGCGTGAGCCGCGACGTCGATCTGGCCGTCCGTCCCGTTCTTGAAACCGACCGGCATCGGCAAACCCGAAGCCATCTCGCGATGGATCTGCGACTCGGTCGTGCGGGCGCCGACGGCCACCCAGCTCACCAGATCGCCCAGATAATGCGGCGTCATCACGTCGAGCGCTTCGGTCGCAGCCGGCAATCCGATCGCATTGATGTCGGCGAGCAGCTGCCGCGCGGTGCGCAGGCCGTCCTCGATGCGATGGCTGCCGTCGAGCCCCGGATCGTTGATCAGCCCTTTCCATCCGACCGTCGTGCGCGGCTTCTCGAAGTAGACGCGCATGACGACGCAGAACGTGTCCCGCACCGCATGCGCGAGCGCGGCAAGCCGGCGTGCGTAGTCGAGCGCGGCGTCGGGATCGTGGATCGAGCACGGGCCGACGACGACGATCCGGCGCGCATCGCGCCGCTCGAGGATCGCCCGCAACTGCGCGCGCCCCGCGTCGACGGTCGCCCGCGCGGCGAACGAGGCCGGCACGTCGCGGCGCAGTGCGTCGGGTGACGGCAGCGGCACGCCGACGCGCAGCCGCTCGTCATGACGCGGCTGCACGAATGCGCCCGCCGCGCCCTGTTCGGTAGTGGCAGTGAAGTGTTTCATGACGAGGGCTCCGGAAACCGTTCGCGCGTCATGCGCCGAGCGTCGCGCCGCCGTCCACGCACAGCGTGTGCAGCGTCACGTGACGCGACGCGTCGGACAGCAGGAACAGCACGGCTTCGGCGATATCGTCGGGAATCGCGATGCGACCGAGCGGAATACCGTTCCGGTAGGTGTCGAGCGCCCCCGCGATGACGCCCGCCGGGCCTTCCGGGCCATGCCAGAGCTGACGCTGCATCGGCGTGTCGGTCGATCCCGGCGCGACGATGTTGCAGCGAATGCCGTGTCCGGCCAGTTCGAGGCCGAGGCAACGGGTGAACTGATGGGCTGCCGCCTTCGATGCCGCGTACGCCGCCATCTGCGTGCGCGGCACGAGCGCCGCATTCGATCCGACGGTCACGATGGCGCCCGCCCGGCGCGCGACCATCAGCGGCGCGACCGCGCGCGACAGATGAAACACGCCGTCGGCATTGACCGCGAAGCAATGCGCCCAGTCGTCGTCCGTCAGCGACGCCGCGCTCGAGAGCCGCAGCACGCCGGCAACGTTGGCGAGCATGCCGATCGGGCCGACAGATGATTCCACCCGTTCGACGGCGACCTGCACCGCACGCGCGTCGGCGACGTCGACCGAAAACGCGTGCACGCGCCCTGGCGCCGACGGGCGGTCGGCGATCGTGCGCGCCAGCGCGTCGCCATCCATGTCGAAGGCGGCCACGTCCACGCCGTGTGTGGCAAGCGCGCGCACGACCGCGGCGCCGATGCCGCGCGCCGCACCGGTCACGACGGCGATACCTGCCGGGAAAGTCAGGTTCGGATTGCTGTTCATCGATTCGAATTCCGTGATTGAAGATCCGGGCCCGCCGTTGCGGCGAGCCGTTCGGTGAGGATGGCGCCGATCGCCGCCATCGATTCGGGGTCCGACATGCCGTCGTGCGAGCAGTCGAGCGCATGGCAGGTCAGCGTCCCCGAAGGCCGATGCGCATGCCAGCGCTCGGGCGTCGGCATGCCCTGCCGCTTGCGGGTCGCGTTGAAGAGCAGCAGTTCGCCGTCGTAGCGCGGCGTCGATGCCGCGCGAAACAGGCGCATCTGCCCCAGCGTCGCCGCGACGAACGCATCGAGGCCGGCACCGCCGAGCGCCGCAAACGGGCTGTTCGCGCGCAGCAGGCGTTGTCGCAGCACGGTGTCGGACAGGTCGGCCGTATCGAAGTCGCCATTGACGGTCAGCAGGATCCGCAGCGCGTCGCCGCAGGCCGGCATCGGCTGCGCCGTCCATGCCGACGACGGATAGCTGTCCATCAGCGCGAGCGTACCGACCGCGTCGCCGTCGCACGCCAGCGCCGCCGCGACGCCATACGCCAGCGCGCCGCCGAGCGACCAGCCCAGCAAGTGATACGGCCCGTCGGGCTGCAATGCCCGTACGCGCCGCACATAGGTTTGCACCAGTGCGTCGAAATCGGCTGCATCGCGCGTGTCGTCGACCGAAAGCTGCAACCCGTCGATCGTCGCGTCGGGCAGATAGGCGGCCAGCCGCAGGTAACTCCACGCGAGGCCATCGGCCGGATGGATGCAGATGAGCCGCGGCGCGGCACCCGAGCCCGACTGGATCGCCAGGTGCGGCGCAAATGCGTTGCGCTCGGTGCGCGGCCGGTACGCCAGCGGCGTGCGCAATGCGGCTGTCAGCATCGCGATCGTCGGATGCCGGAACAGCATCGAGACGGGCACGTCGCGCCCGAGTTCCGCCGCGAGCCTCGCGCTCGCCTGCATCGCCTGCAGCGACTTGCCGCCGATGTCGAAGAAATTGCTGCCCGGCGTCAGCGCGACATCGCCGAGCACGTTCCGCCACACGGCCATCACCTGCCGCTCGAGCGCACCGGCGCGCGGATCGTCGGCCGCCTCGTCACGCCGCGCATCGGCACGCTGCAGCGCGTTGCGATCGATCTTGCCGTTCGCGTTGCGCGGCAGCCGTTCGAGCACGTGCCAGCGGTCCGGAATCGCGGCCGCCGGCAACCGCCGCGCCAGTTGCATGCGCAACGCGGCAGGCTCGGCCGACCCGGCGACGAACGCCGCGAGCGTCACCGTGCCGGCACCGCTGCGGGAGGCGACGACCGCCGCCTCGCGCACGTCCGGTTCGCGCAGCAGCGCGTCCTCGATCTCGCGCGGGTCGATGCGCACGCCGCTGATCTTCACTTCGTAGTCGATCCGGCCGTCGAAATACAGCCGGCCGTCGCGCAGCGTCGCGAGATCGCCGGTGCGGTACGCGCGCTGCCCGCCGCGCGGCAACGTGACGAAGCGTTCCGCTGTCAGCGCGGGATTGCCCGCATACGCGAGCGCCAGCCCGTCGCCGCACAGCACCAGTTCGCCAGTGCACCCCGCGGCGACCGGGTACGCGCGGGCGTCGACGATGCACGCGTCGACGCCCGCGCGCGGCGTGCCGATCGGCACCGGTTCGCCCTCCTGCCAGACTGCCTGCGGGCCGCCGACGCATGCCGCGGTCGCGATGATCGTCGCCTCGGTCGGTCCGTAGGTATTGAGCAGCACCCGGTCCGGCAGGTGCGCGCGCCAGCGCCGGATCCGCTCCGGCAACGCGGCCTCGCCGCCGATGATCGTCAGGCGCACACGGTCGAGGCGCTGCGCATGGCGTGCGTCGAGCGCATGCGCGAGCACGTGCCAGTAGGCGGTCGGCAGGTCGAGCACGGTGATGCCGCGCCGCTCGACTTCCGCCGTGAACGTGTCGACCGAATCGAGCATCGCATCGTCCCGCAGCACGAGCGTCGCGCCATGGCACAGCGTGGCGAAGACTTCCTCGAAGCTCGCGTCGAAATGCAGCGGTGCGAACTGCAGCACGCGATCGCCCGGCCCGATGCAATACAGGTCGCGCGTGCTCGCGACGAACTGGCCGAGCGCGCCGCGTCCGGTCAGCACGCCGTTCGGGCGGCCGGTCGATCCCGACGTGTACAGCAGATACGCGGGCAGCGAATCCGGCACCGGTGCGTCGCCGGCCGGCGCATGCCGCGTCGCCGGCGCGCACGCCGCGTCGAGATCGAACACCGGGCACGCGCCCGCACATGCACGGTGTGCGCCGCGCGTGATGACGATCGCCGGCGACGCGTCCGCGAGCATCGCAGCCGTGCGTTGCGGCGGCCCGTCCGGGTCGAGCGGCACGATGACGGCGCCCAGCTTCAGCACGGCCAGCATTGCAGCGATCACGTCCGGCGCACGCGGCGCCGCGATCGCGACGCGCGTCTGCTGCGTCACGCCACGCCGGGCGAGCGCGTCCGCCAGCGCCGCGGTGTCGGCGAGCAACGTGCGATAGTCGACACGACGCTCCCCGGCTTCGATCGCCGTGTGCGCAGGCGCGTCGCGTGCCACGCGTTCGATCAGCGCGATCACGTCGTCGTGCGGCCCGGGGAGCGGCGCGCCACGCACGATCGACGGCGGCGGCATGTCGTCGAGCAGGCGCGCGACCGGTTCGTCGGCCGCGCACGCGGCGAACGTGTCGAGCCAGTCCACGAAGCTTTGCACGTACGCCGCCAGCGTGTCGGCGTCGTACGCATTCGGATTGGCCTCGAGCGTCAGATGCCACGCGCCGCCGCGCACGGCGAGCGTCACGTTCAGGTCCTTCACCGGCCCACCGCTTACCGCGCGCGTATCGCTCGCCAGCCCGCGAAACGCGACCTGCCGCTCGAACGGCATCACGTTGACGGCCTGGTTGAACAGGAACACGTTGCGCTCGAGCAGGCCCAGATCGCCGCGAATCCAGCCGTACCGGTAATACAGGTGCGGCCGGATCGCGCGCAGCTGATCCGAACAGGCACGCGCGAGATCGCGCGGCGAATGGCCTGCGTCGACATGCACGCGAAACGGCACGATATTCATCGCCATGCATGGCACGCCGAGCGCCGGCGTGCCGAGCCGGTTCATCACCGGCAACCCGAGCGTCAGGTCGCGCTGCCCGCCCTGTCTTGCCAGCCAGATCCCGGTCGCGCACAGCAACCACGCGTTCCAGTCGACGCCCGCGTGCGCCGCGGCATCCCTGAGCCGCGCCAGCCGGGCGCCGTCGACCACGCGCGTAGCCCGCGACGCATCAGGCGCCACGTCCTGCTTCGGCGTGAGCTCGAGCGGCGCGGGCAGGTCGCGCAGGTATCCGCGCCAGAACACGCGATCGGCTTCGAAGCCGCCGTTCGCGCGATAACTCGCTTCGGCTTCGACCACGCGATCCACACGCCAGTCGGGCAACGTCGGCACGGGCGCCTTGCCGACACGCGCGTTGTAGCGTGCCGCGACGGCTTGCTGCAGGAGCCCGTAGCCGAAGCCGTCCAGCACGATGTGATGAACCTGCAGGTACCACCAGTGCCGCGTCGGCGAGAGCCGCAACAGCGCCGTGCGATACAGCGGATCGGACGTGACATCGCAGCACACCGACAGCGAGGCCCTCATCCAGTCCCGCGCCGCCTGCCCGGGATCCGCCTGCATCGACAGGTCCACGAGCGGCAGCCGCGTGGCCGGCGCGCGGCGATACTGCCAGAGCGTATCGTCGGCCCACGCGAAACGCATGTGCAGCGCATCGGCATGATCGAGCACCGCCTCGACGCTTCCGGTAAGCGCATCGACGTCGAGCGCGCCGTCAAGTTCGATGGTTTCGGCTGTCAGGTAGCCCGGATCGTCGGGATCGACCTGTTGCGCGACCCAGATTCCGTATTGCGCGGATGTCGCGCGTATCGGCCGTTCCATCGGTCGTTCTTCGAGTTGCATGAATGGAGATATCGCGAATAAGCGTTGAACCGGAAATGCACGTCGTCAGTCGGCCTGCTGCCACGCAATCACGAGTTCGCGATTGCGGGACATCAGCACCAGGTGCTCGTCCATCACGTACTGGATCTGCGCGAGCTTGTCGGCCGTATCGGCTTCGCAGCGCATCCGCAACCGATCGTCGGTCCGCTGCATCCGGCAGGTGCCGTACGGGAAGTCAACGGTCGCACGGTGCGCGTCGAACACGACGGGCACCTTGATCGCGTAGTGCTTGCACAGCTTGAACAGCACGCGGTCGGCCTGCGCCAGCGTGACTTCCGCCGTGCTGGCGAACGGCGCCGGACGGATGCCGGGCATGTCGTGCCCGGTCATGCGGGCACCTGCGCGGTGCGTTGCAGCAGGCGCGTCCACGCTTCCAGCGTCGGCTGTTCGGCGAGTTGCACGAACGTGACGTCGTGCCCGTCGGCCCGCCACTGCTCGACGAACGTCATCATGCGAATCGAATCGACGCCGCAATCGACGAGGTTGGCGTCCGCGCTCAGCGTCGCGGCCGGAATGCGCAGGCTTTCGGCAACCCGCCGCGCGACGTCGTCGAGGGTCGGCGTCGCGAGATCGTCGCGGGTAGCACTGACGAGCGTGTCGACCGACACGACGCTGCCGCAGCGTCCCGCGACATACTCGAGCGCCATCCAGTGCTCGCGCTCCGAGAAATCCGCGAGCGCATCGCCGACGAAAAACGGCTTGATGTCGCGCATGAAGGCGTCGCACGCAGTCATCAGGCAGCCGATGTGCGCGTAGATCCCGCAGATCGCAAGCTGGTCGCGCCCCTGTGCGCGCAGCCGGGTATCGAGATCCGAGCGCCGGAATGCGCTGTAGCGCCATTTGTCGAGCACCGTGTCGCCGGGCACCGGTGCGACGATCTCGCTGATCGCCGCGCGTGCCGGCTGCGCGGTCAGTCCCGGGCCCCACATGTCGGTCAGGAGCGCGCGATCCGCCGGCGCCTGGGTCGCCGGCTGCGCGGTGTAATAAACGGGCATCCCCGTCGCATGCGCGAAATCGATCAGGCGCCGCACGCCGGTCAGCAACGACGGCACCGGCGCCGCGCCGCGATCGTAGAAGTCGAGGAAATAGTCCTGCATGTCGTGCACGAGCAGCGCCGCGCGGCGCGGCTCGAATTGCCAGGTCACGCGGTTGGCCGGCAGGTCTGCCGGCATCGGATAGGAAGCGATTTTCGGAATGGCCATGTTGGAATGCGTCGTGAAGCGTCGTAACAATGAATGGATCGGGAATTGCCTCGGTACCGGACGTCAGGCAGGCAGGTCGGCCAGGCAATCGGCGATGCGTTGCCGCAGCGCCCGCTTGTCGATCTTGCCCACCGGGGTCTTCGGGAACGCGTCGACGAACTCGATCCGGTCCGGCACCTTGTAGGTCGCGACGCCCTGCTCGCGCACGAACCGCACGAGATCCGCCGCGCTCGGTGCCGTCGCACCGCGAATCACGTACGCGCAACTGCGCTCGCCGAGATACGGATCCGGCATCGGCACGAGTGCCGCGTCGGCAACCCCCGGATGCGCCAGCAGCAGGTGCTCGATCTCCTCCGCGGGAATCTTTTCGCCGCCCCGATTGATCTGGTCCTTCGCGCGCCCCTCGACGACGAGATAGCCGCCGTCGGTGATCCGCACGCGATCGCCGGTGCGATAGAAGCCGTCCGCGGTGAACGCACGCGCGTTGTGCGCCGGCGCGTCGTAGTAGCCACGGATCGTGTACGGGCCACGCGCCAGCAGGTGACCGACCTCGCCCGGTACGACCGGACGATCGTCGTCGTCGACCACGAGAATCTCGTCGTCCGGCGAGATCGGCCGCCCCTGGGTGGCGATCACGACGTCGCGCGGATCGCCCAGCCGCGTGTAGTTGACGAGCCCTTCCGCCATCCCGAACACCTGCTGGAGCTGCGTGCCGAAGCCGTCCGCCGCGCGCGCGGCCAGTGCCGGATCGAAGCGCGCCCCGCCGACCTGCACGAGTTCGAGACTCGCCGGCGCGCCGCCGCGCCGCGCAGCGGCCGTCAGCCACACGAGCACGAGCGGCGGCACGAGCGCGACCACAGTCACGCGTTCACGTTCGATCACGTCGAATGCAACGTCGGGGCTGGCGCTGTCGCACAGCACGACCGTGCCGCCCGCGTCGAAGACGCCGAATGAGCCCGGCGAACTGAGCGCGTAGTTGTGCGCGGCCGGCAGCGCGGCGAGATAGACGGTGCGTTCGCTCAGCCCGCAGATGCGCGCGCTCTCCCGCACGCTGTACAGATAATCGTCGTGCGTGCGCGGGATCAGCTTCGGCGTGCCCGTGCTGCCGCCCGACAACTGCAGGAACGCCACCTCGTGCGCGAGCGGCCCGGGCGGCAATGCGACGTCCGGCGCATCGGGCAGATCGAGTCCGGCGTTGCCCGGTGTCGTGAACAACACGTGCTTCAGCGTCGGCGCGTCGGCCTGCACGTCGCGCGCGAGCGACCGGTAGTCGAAACCATCGTGAGATTGCGCCGCGATGTACGCGACCGCGCCCGTGTGCTGGCAGAAGAAACCGATCTCGCGACGCCGGTGCGCGGGCAATGCAAAGACCGGCAACGCACCGATGCGGAACAGCGCGAACGTCGTCGCGAAGAAGGCCGTGCAGTTCGGCAATTGCAATACCACGCGATCGCCTGGCGCGATGCCCGCCGCGCTCAGTGCGCGCGCAATGCGTTGCGCCTCTCGCGCAAGGGTCCGGTACGACCAGCGCAGGTCGCCCTGCACGAGCGCCGTCCGGTCGCCGAATTGCGCGACGCGCGCATCGAACCACCGGGCGAACGACTCGCCGCGCCAATAGCCCTTTTTCCGGTACGTGTCGGCCAGCGCGGCCGGCCACGGCGTGCCATGCGCGATCGTCATGCCGCCTCCCGGGTGCCGCCCGATGCGGCGTCGTGGCGAATCCCCAGCGCATCCAGCATCGTCCTGAACTTGGCCGCCGTTTCGGCCCGCTCGCCGTCGGGCGTCGACTCGGCGACGACACCCGCTCCGGCATAGAGCCGCAGCGTGCGATCGAACGCCTGTGCGCAACGGATCGTCACGATCCATTCGCCATCGCCGCGCGCATCGACCCAGCCGAGCATCCCCGCGTAGAACCCGCGGTCGAACGGCTCGGCCGCGCGAATGCACGCGCGGGCCGCATCACGCGGCGCACCGCAGACCGCCGGCGTCGGATGCAGCGCAAGCGCGAGCGTCAACGCGTCGGCTTCCGTTTCGCCACGCACTTCGGTGGACAGGTGCCACATCGTTTCGGTGTGCATCAGCGACGGGCGCGCCGGCACGTCGAGATGCCGGCAGTACGGCGCGAGGCTGTCGCGCACCGCCTCGACGACGACCCGGTGCTCGTCGAGATCCTTGGCCGAATCCAGCAGCGCCTCCGCGCGACGGCGGTCCTCGACGGGGTCGCGGCTGCGCGGCGCGGAGCCGGCCAGCGGATTCGCGCGCACGATGCCGCCGAAGCGGTTCACGAGCAGTTCCGGGCTCGCGCCGAGCAGCGTGTGCCCCTCGCCGAGATCGACCGAAAACGTATAGCCGTGCGGGTTGCGGGCCGCGAGACGCGCGACGAGCGGCGCGACCTCGACCGGCTGCTCGCCGTCGACTTCCAGCGTGCGCGCCAGCACGACCTTGTCGAGCTCGCCCGCGCGAATGCGCGCGACCGCGTGTGCCACCGCGTCGGCATAGGCATCGGCCGCCGGCACCTCGCGCGTCGCATAGCGCAGTCCGGACGGTTCCGGCGCCCGCGGCACGCCGCGCGGTGCCGCACGCAGCATCGTGAGCGCCACCCGCAGCGCGGCCGGCGCATCGGCGTCGAACGGCACGGCGCCGACCACCGCTGCGCCCGCATGCCCTTGCGCCTGCGCACGGCTCAGCGCCTCCGTCACGCGCGCGGCCAGCGGCGTATCCGCATGCGGAATCGCTTCCGCCGGATCGGCCGCGAGCAGCGTATGGACCGGCGTGGCGAGGAACAGCGGCGCATCGGCACGATACAGATCCCACATGTTTTGGGGTGCTAATAGATCGGCAGGACGGGATATTGCATTCATCGCATTCATCTCCAGATTGAAGGGCCGGCGCGGCGTCGCACCGGCCGTGTCGTCACATTTCGGCGGTGAGGCTCACCGCGACGCGGCGCCCCTGATCGACCAGCCAGTTGCCGTTCAGGCCGGTCGTGCGCGTGCGATCGTCGATCGGAACCATCTTGTTGGTCAGGTTCAGCACCGCGAAGTTGACGGAGAAACGCTTGTCGATCCGGTAGCGGCCGCCGAGATCGAAGGTCGTCGTCGACGGCCGTTCGCGGACACCCTGCGCGCCGTTGCGGAACGCCGCCCAGGACTCGCTGCCGATGTAGTTCGCCGTCGCGTACAGGTCGAGCTTGGCGGTCGGCGTCCAGTCGACCTGCACGTTGAATTTGTGCTTGGGCGTCTTGTCGAGCGGATAGCCGTCGAGCGAGCTGCCGTTGAACGCCTTCTCGCCGCTGCCTTCGCGACGCGACTGCGTCAGCGTGTAGGTGCCCGACACCTTCAGCGTGCGCATCACGCGTGTGCCCGCGCCAAGTTCGAGGCCGTACAGCTTGACCCGGTCGATGTTGTCGTACACGTAAATGTTGCGGCCCGGCGAGCGCGGATCGGCCTTGCCCGTGTCGTAGCTTGCTACCTTGTTCTTGAACAGGTTGTTGAAGAGCGTCAGCCCCGCATACGTGTCGCCAAGGTCGTAGCGCACGCCGAGCTCCTCGGTCAGGCTCGTCTCGGGCTTGAGATCCGGATTGCCGCACAGCGTGCCGGGCATCGCCCCCGCCGCGCCGCCCGACGTCATGCAGTAGCCGCCCGTGCTCTGGCGCAACGACGGCGGCCGGAAGCCCGTCGACACGCCGCCACGCACCGTCCACGCCTGGCTGAGCTGGTAGACGCCGTAGATACGCGGGCTCACGTGGCTGCCGTAGCGATCGTCGTGATCGAGCCGCACGCCGGTCGTCAGCGTGAACCGGTCGTTGAAGAAGTAGTCGTTCTCGCCGAACAGCGCCCACGCATTGCGCCGGATCCGGTCAGAGTTCGCCGCATGGCCCTGCGGCACCGCATCCTGACGCGCCACGCCCGACAGCGTCGACCAGATATGCTGGCCGCCGACCGTCAGGATGTTGCGCTCGCCCCACCACGGCACCTCGGCCTTGCCTTCGAGGATCGTGTCGGTCAGCGCGGGCCGGATCGCCTCGCGGCCGGTGGGCGTCCACTGGTCCTGCACGCCGCGCTCACCATAGAGCGACAGCGTCGTGTTGCCGAAACCCCAGCGACCGTCGTGCGTGATGCCCCAGTAGTCGCGCACGTGACGCGTCTCGGTCAGCGCCGTCGCGGCGGTGCGTGGCGTGAGCGGCGCCGCGCTCTTGCCCGGCGTGCTCAGGTAGGTGAGCTGCTCGCGCCCGATGTTCACGCTCACGTCCTGGTTGCGCGTGGGCTTCGCCGCCAGCTTCACGTCGAAGCTGCCGATCCGCTGCCCGTTCGCGCCGCCCGTGCCGCTTTTTGCGTAGAAGATGTCGTCCTCGCCGCGATGCAGGAGCCGGCCGGACGCCTGCAGCCCGAGCACGTCGGATTTCAGCGGGCCGCCGAGCCAGAAGTCGACGCTCTGCGTATCGCCCTGGTTCGATTCGAGCTGCCACACGCTGCCGGCCGTGATCGTGCCGCCCCAGCGCTTCGGCACCTTGCGCGTGATCACGTTGATCACGCCGCCCATCGCATCGGCACCGTACAGCGACGACATCGGCCCGCGCACGACCTCGATCCGCTCGATCGCGGACAGTGGCGGCATCAGGTTCGACTGCACGCCCGAGCTGCCGCGGTTCATCGTTTCACGTGTGTTCTGGCGACGGCCGTCGACCAGCAGCAGCGTGTATTCGCCGGGCATCCCGCGGATCGAAATGTCCTGGTCGTTCGGCGAGGCGCCGACGACGCTCACGCCCTCGACGTTGTTGACGATCTCGGTAACCGACGTGTAAGGCTTCGCCTCGATGTCGTCGCGGGTGATCACGGAGATGCTCGCGGGCGCTTCGCGGATCGCCTGCTCGCGACGGCTGGCCGTCACGACGACCGCCTTCAACGTGGTCGGATCCGGCGGATCGCCGGCAGCCGGCGATGCCGCGACAGCGGACGCGGCAGTCGGCTCGGCCGATTGATCAGGCGTCTGCGCCCACGCGCTCGACACGCCCATCAGGTACAGGCCGGCAACGACGACCGGCTTCAATGCAAAGTGTGCAGCTTGACTCGACATGGTGGCGCTTTCGATGTTTCATGATGTGATTGATTCTCATTTGCATTATGAAACATGTAATGTGCCGAAATCTTTGCGTAAGCTACAAACTCGTTTGAGCCGCGGCGGCGGCCTCGTCAGCGATGGTCGCTGCGGCGCGCGAGCGTCGGCGTGACGCCGAAGCGGCGCTTGTAGGCGGTCGCGAAATTCGCGGCGCTCGTATAGCCGGCCAGCGCCGCAGCCTGCTTGACGCTCACCGCGTCACGCTCGAGCGCAAGCCGCGCGCGCTGCAGGTGATGTTCGCGGATGAAGTCGAATACCGTCGTGCCGTAGGCGGCCCGGAACTGGCGCTGCATCGCATTCGTGCTCATGCCGGCATGGCGCGCGATATCGTCGAGCGACAAGTCCTGCGCCGCATCGCTCGCCAGAAACGCGCGCAATTCCGCCATCCGGCGGTAGTCGCGCGATCCGAGCGCCGCATCCTGCGCCGGTGCGGCATCCACCGCCTCCGCCTCGAGCGGCGCAAACGCCTCGGCCAGCAATTCCAGCACGCGACTTTCGAGATAGATTGCCTGCAGCATCGGCTGGTAGGTCGGCGGCCTCACGATCTGCTCGGCCAGTGCCGTCGCACGCGGCGTCGGCTGCCAGAAGCGGATCGCCAGGTGTGCGGACAGCATCGCGTCCAGCCGCTCCGGCAGCATGCCGCGGCTCGCAGCCTGCAGATGCCCGAGCCACTCGCCCGACATCGCGAGACTGAGGCGCCGTGCATAGCCGCCCTTGCTGAGCCGTCGGCGGAACGTATCCGGCTGCACCGCGTTGAGCAGGAACGACTGCATCCGCACCGCGGGCCGCGGCACCGGGGCCCGGCTCGCGCGGTGCGCATCCGTCGTCAGCACCACGCGCCGGTCGCCGTACGACACGTCGAGCGCACCTTCGAGCAGCAGCACGAGATGCAGGCCCGGCGTGCACTGCCCCGACATCACCGCATCGAATTCGTCGGTCGCGTCGTCCGCGTGGATGCGCAGGCCCGGTCGCACCTCGCGGATTCGCGCGACGTGCGCGTCGTGGCGGTGGCCGTCGGATTGGAAAGCAGCTGCCGTCTGCGCTGTCATGTCTTGATACCCCGTTGCGTGTGTCGGGCGCCATGGGCCCGCACAAACTATTTCGTCGTTGGAACAAACAGCCGACATCCCGCGATGTCCGACTGCTCGGTTACAATTAAATGCGAATTGTTCTCATTTACATCGTATCGGGAGTCGCGTGAGAAAGACAAGTGGAATGTGGGCCATGCTGGTCGCATGGCTGTGCAGCGGGTTCGTCGCGCAGGCGGCATGCGCGGACACCACCGTGACCGACCTCGCCGGTCGGCAGGTCCGGATTCCTGCGCGCGTCGAACGCGTGCTGCTCGGCGAAGGGCGCCTGCTGCCCGCGCTGGCGGTCGTCGACGCCGATCCCACCCGTCGCCTCGTCGGCATGATGGGCGATTTCGAACAGCTCGATCCGGCCAGCTACGGGCAATGGCTCGAGCGGTTTCCGCGCCTGAAGGACGTACCGCGCATCGGCCGCTCGCAGGCCGGCAGCTTCAGCGACGAACGCGCGCTCGCGCTGCGCCCGCAGGTCGCGATCTTCGGCCTCGGCGGCGGCCACGGCCCCGGCGAGCGCGACCGCGAGACGCTGGCGCGGCTCGAAGCCGCCGGCGTTGCGATCGTCTTCGTCGATTTCCGGCACGATCCGCTCGTCAATACGACGCGCAGCATCGCGCTGCTCGGCCAGGTCTTCGGCGCGCCGCAGCGCGCGGCGGATTTCAACGCGTACTGGCAGGCGCAGTTCGATCTCGTCCGTACGCGGCTCGCGAACGCGCACGCGGTCGCGCCGAGCGTGTTCCTCGAAAGCCGCGTCGGCCTGTCGAGCGACTGCTGCGACACGATGACGGGCATGATGGGGCGCCTGCTCGATGCCGCCGGCGGCAACAACATCGCGAAAGACCGCGTGCCCGGCGAGCACGGCACGCTGAATCCGGAATACCTGCTCAGCCGCCAGCCCGATTTCTACATCGGCACGGGGATCGGCTCGACGCAGACACTGCAAAGTGCGCCGCTGCGCATCGCGCTCGGCGCCGGCGTGTCGCGCGACACCGCTACCCGTTCGTTCGACCGGGCGCTGCAGCGCCCGCAGATTGCGCCGCTGCGCGCGGTGCGCGAGCGCCGGGCCTATGCGATCTGGCATCACTTCTACAACTCGCCGTTCAACGTCGTCGCGGTGCAGGCCATGGCCAAATGGCTGCATCCGGCGTTGTTCGCCGACATCGATCCGCGCCGCACGCTCGACACGATGGTGCAACGCTTCCAGCCGGTTCCGCTGCAGGGCGAATACTGGGTGCAGGAAGGGTCCTGACATGCCGCGCCCCGCTTCCACGATGCGTCGCTCGCTGCTCGTCGCGGGCCTCGCGGGCCCGCTCGGCGCCCACCTCACCCCCGCGCTCGCCGCGCGCGCACCGGACTGGCCCGCGCTCGACGCCGCGCCCGCCGTGCAGGTGCCGAACAGCCGCCAGTTCGACGTCACGGTCGGCGGCAAGCCCCGCCGCCTGTTCGTCGCGCTGCCCGCCGAGCGGGCCGTGACGGGATCCCATCCGGTACTGACCGTCCTCGACGGCAACGCGCTCTTCCCGCTCGCCGCGCAACTCGTGCGCAACCGGCGCGCACGCCCTGACGCCCCGGCCGATCCGGAACCCGTCGTGATCGGCATCGGTTATCCGACTGACGCCGCCTACGACATGACGGCCCGCGCGGACGACTACACGCTCGCGCCGCTGCCGGACGGCCGCGGTGTCGTCGCCGACCGCCTGCTCGATTTCATCGAGCACGACGTGCAGCCCTGGCTCGCGCAACAGGTGGCCGTCGACCCGGCACGCCAGACGCTGTTCGGTCATTCGTACGGCGGCCTGCTGACGCTGTACGCGATGCTGACGCGCCCGCACCTGTTCGCGCGGTATGTCGCGGCCAGCCCGTCGATCTGGTGGGGCGATCGCGCGCTGCTGCCCTATGCGGATCGTTTCGCCGAGCAATCGGCGCCGCTCGCACCCGCGCTGCGGCTGCTCGTGACCGCGGGCAGTCTCGAAGAAGGCACGCCGAATCCGGACGCCGAACGCATGCGCCGGCAGCAGGCGCGCAAGCAGGTCAGCTCCGCGCGCGACTTCGTCAGTCGCGTCGGCGCCCGCCCGGGCCTCGACGCGACGTTCCGCCTGATCGACGGAGAGGATCATGGCGGCGTCGTGGTGCCCAGCGCGATGCTGGCGGCGCGCATCGCGGCCGAAGCCGTCGCGGGAGCGGCCGCATGAGCGCCGCGTCGCCCGCATCGTCGCCTTCGTCCCGCTCGTCCGCTTCGCTGAAGCTGCGTTACCGCGCAGTCGCCGCGCGGCGGGTCGGCGCGCTGATGTTCCTCGCCTGCGTGCTCGGCACCCTGCTCGTCGTCGACATCGGCACCGGCCCGTCGCCGTTCCCGATCGCGGATCTGGTCGCGGGGCTGTTCCGGCCGGACGCGCTGCCGCTCGAGCAGCGCGTGATCCTCTGGGACGTGCGCCTGCCTTATGCGCTGATGGCCGTGCTCGTCGGTGCGTCGCTCGGCCTTGCCGGCGCGGAAATGCAGACCGTGCTGAACAATCCGCTCGCGAGCCCGTTCACGCTCGGCATGTCGGCCGCCGCGAGCGTCGGTGCGTCGCTCGTCGTGATCTCCGGCTGGCACGTCGTGCTCTGGAACGAGAACATCGCGCTGTCGCTCGGCGCGTTCTGCTGCGCGAGCCTCGCGACGCTGCTGATCGTCTGGCTCGCGTGGCGCCACGGCGCGACGATCGAAACCGTGGTGCTGTTCGGCATCGGCCTGATGTTCAGTTTCGAGGCGCTGCTGTGGCTGCTGCAGTTTCTCGCGGACGCGAACGCACTTCAGCAGATCGTCTTCTGGAGCATGGGCAGCCTCTCGCGCGCGACGTGGGGCAAGATCGCGCTGCTGTCGTGCATGCTCGCCGGGTGCGCGTTGTGGGCGAGCTTCGACGTCGCGTCGCTGACGGCGCTGCGCGCCGGCGACGAACAGGCACGCAGCATGGGCATCGCGGTCGAGCGGCTGCGACTCGTCGCGCTGATCCGCATCAGCCTGCTGTCGGCCACCGCGCTATCGTTCGTCGGCACGATCGGGTTCGTCGGTCTCGTCGGGCCGCACGTCGCACGACTGCTCGTCGGCGACGAGCATCGCTACTACCTGCCCGGCGCCGCCCTTGCCGGTGCGATCATGTTGGCCGGCGCGTCCGTGCTCAGCAAGGCGCTGATCCCCGGCGTGACGCTGCCGATCGGCATCATCACCGCGCTGGTCGGCGTGCCGCTGTTCATGATCCTCGTCAGCCGGCGCAGGAGGCTCGATGGATAAGCGCACGCTGTGCGTCGACGACCTCGTCGTGCGTTATGGCGCGAAGGTCGTGCTCGACCGGTTGTCGCTCGCGCCCGTGGCGCCGGGCACGATGATCGGACTACTCGGACCGAACGGCGTCGGCAAATCGACGCTGCTGCGCGCACTCGCCCGGCTCGCGGCTGCACGCGGCAACGCGGCGTTCGGCGGATTCGACCTGCTGCGCGGCGCGCGCCGGGAACACACGCGACAGGTTGGCTACCTGCCGCAGACGCTGCCGCAACCGTCGTCGCTGCTCGTGTACGAAGCCGTACGCAGCGCATTGCGCGCGACCTGCCCTGGTTTGTCCGACGCGGCGCGCGACCTGCGCCTGCAGAACGTGTTCGAGCGATTGCGGTTGCAAGCGCTTGCGATGTCTCCGCTCGACCGGCTGTCCGGCGGGCAGCGGCAGATGGTCGGACTCGCGCAGGTACTCGTGCGCGACACGCCGCTGCTGCTGCTCGACGAACCGACGAGCGCGCTCGACCTGCGCTGGCAGTTGCTCGCGCTGGAGGCGGTCGGAGATGCGGCACGCCGACACGGTGCGGTCGTACTGGTCGCGATGCACGACCTGAATCTCGCGTCGCGATTCTGCGACCGGCTCGTGCTGCTCGGCACCGACGGCCTCGTCGCCGACGGCACACCCGCCGACGTCCTGACACCGCCGCACCTGCGGCGCGCGTATCGCGTCGACGCCCGGGTCGAACGGACGGCGGCCGGCGATTACGTCGCGCTCGCGGAGCGAGCCATGACGGATGACGCGTGGGAAGCGTGCGACGCTTGAGCGCGGATCGGTCGTCGCGCTGACGACCGGTCCGGCTTGCGGTCATCAGGCCGCCATGCCCTTCGCGCGGCCGCATCGGACGCCGGTAACAACGCGTGCCGGCGCGGGCAAAGCATCATAGAATCGCGCGGCGGGGCCATCGGGTCCCGACCCACCGCGACCTCGGCAAACGAATGCACGGCCGCCATGCGCGGGGCGACCTGTTCCTCTACCCTGCAAGGACGATCGCGTGATGCGCGCATCCCGACTTCTGCTGACGGCCAGCGCCATGGCCATGCTTGCCGGCTCGGCTGCGGCAGCGGCTGCCCAGCCGGTGCCCGTCACCGCGGCGGCGGCCCCCAACTGCCCGGCACCGTCGTTCGAACGCTATCCGGTGCGCACGGCGCCCGCGCCGCGTACCACCGCCCACGCGCCGCGATTGACCAGCAAGGAAGCCCGACTCTACCGCACCGTGATTCGCGACGAGTTCACGCAACCGGCGAATTTCGCCGGCCACTACCGCGTCGCGATCTGGGGTTGCGGAACCGATTGCCGGAATTTCGCGATCGTCGACAAGTACACGGGCGCGACCTACACGATGCCCGGCGTGCAGGCCGTCGCGGGCGTGATGGGCAACGACGAGGAACGCGTCGATTTCCGAGCCGACAGCAGGCTGCTGATCATCGCGGGTTGCTTCAACGACGACTGCGACTACGACAGCAAGAAAGCGGCCCGGCTCTTCTATGAGTGGACCGGCACACGGTTGCGCCGGGTCGGCACCTGTCCGCTGGCCATCGAGCCGATCCAGTAGTCGACCGATGAACGCGCGGGCCGCCGCTCGCCGCGACTTGCGCTATTGTTCTTCCGGTACACCTTGAACGGCACACCCGCTCGCGATGTCCATTCACCTCAGTTTCGACGACGGCCCCGGCCCGTCAACGCCTGCCTTGCTCGATGTCCTGCGCAACGCGTCGTGCAAGGCGACCTTCTTCCTGCTCGGCAAGCACCTGACAGGCGGAGCGCTCGACGTCGCCGCAAGGATGGCGAGCGAAGGCCATCGGCTCGGCAATCACACCCGTTCGCACGCGAAGCCCGGTGCGCTGGCAGACGACGCGCTGATCGACGAGATCGAGACGACAGACGCGCTGATCCGCGACGCCTATCGCCGGGCCGGCGTTCCTGCGCCGGACACGATCCCGCTGCGCCTGCCTTATGGACTGATCCCGCACGACAATCGCGCCGGCGTACTGGCGCGGCTGCAGCGCGAACACACGGGCTGGACCGCGATACTGGACGACTGGCAGCGGCCGGCGCCGTCGCCGCAAGCGCTGTTCGACGCGATGTGCGCGCATGTCGATGCCAGCACGGCACGACAGCGCGACGTGCTGTTCTGCATGCACGACGGATCGCGGCACGGCGACGCGCGGCCCAACACGGTCGAAGCGGTGCGCCTGTTCCTGAATCGGCAGCGCTGAATCGGCAGCGCGGCTAGCGTCCGGGAGCCGCGCCATCCAGCAACTGCCGCCAGCCGCCGAGAAAGCCGATGCCGGGCCCCGGCGTCCACAGACCGCGCTGCGCGGCTTCGAGGTGGATCAGCGTCTGGTCTGCACAGAACAGCGCCATCAGCGCATCGCGGCGGTCATGCATCCAGTCCGGCGCGGGATCGGGCCGCGTCGTTGCATAGGCTTGCAGGCCGGCGTCCCAGCGCTGCGCGTCGAATACGAAGCGATCGTCCCTGCCCGCATCGCGCGACAGCGCGAACAGCGCAAAGGCCACCTCGAGCCATTGCGCGCCCTGCCCGACATCGTCGAAATCGAGCACACCGCTCACCGCGTGTCCCACGTACAGCAGGTTGCCCGCGTGATAATCGCCATGCAGCCAGTGCACCGCCCCCGTCAGCCAGCGCGCTGCCGTGTCGAGATGTGCACCGATCAGCCGGATCATCGTCTCGTAGTGGCCGTTCAGGTCTCCCGGCAACGACGGCGCGGCCCGTGCCGCCACGCGTGCGTGGCGCGCCGACAGCCACGCCAGCGGCGCCGATTCGGTCGCGGGTATCGCCGCCAGCGCGGCATGCAGCTGCGCGAGCGCACGCATCGCATCGATCGCGCCCGCGTCCCCCTCGTCGGGCAGGCCCGGAATGCCGTCGATATGCTCGAACAGATGCAGCCAGCTTCCATCGGGAAGCCGCACACCGGACTGTGCATCCACGGTCGGCCGCAGGCACGGCAGCGCGGGCAGCATCGGCGTCGTGCGCAGATGGCCAAGTATCGCCGCCTCGCGATGCACCTGCTCGACCGGCTTGCCGGACCACGACACGCGCAGCACCGCGCGCGCCGAATCGCACTCGACGAGATACGTTTTGTTAGTATGGCCCGACGCCAGCGCCTGCAGGCGCGCCGGCCCGAGGTTCCAGTACCGGTGAAGCCACGGTTCCAGCGTTTTCACGTCACTCCTACTCGTTGCATTGACCATGTCAGAGCGTCCTTCGGCCCGCATGCGGGACATCAACATCGAATGGCTGACGCGCGCCGCCGAATTCGACCATCTGTTCCAGACGCGCTGGCTCGGCGAGCGCTTCTTCCACCTGCCCGGCGACATGCTCGCGCTCCAGGAACTGATCTGGCGTGTGCGTCCCGACTGCATCGTGCAGACCGGCATCGCGGCGGGCGGCGGCGTCGTATTCTCCGCGTCGATGCTGGAGCTGGTGGGCGACAACGGCCGCGTCGTCGCGATCGAGCCGCGCCTGCGCGACGAGGTCAGGCAGCGCCTGCAATCGCACCGGCTCGCCCACCGCATGACGCTGATCGAAGGCGAATCGTGCGCGGCCGACACGCTTGCGTCGGTGCGCGCACAGATCGGTGACAGTGCACGCGTGATGGCGATCCTCGATCTCACGCATACCCACGCGCACGTGCTGCGCGAACTCGAATGCTATGCGCCGCTCGTGACGTCCGGCAGCTACGCGATCGTGATGGATACCATCATGGAATACCTGCCCGCGTCGATGTTCGACGGCAAACCGTACGGGAAAGGCAACAACCCGGCCACCGCCGCGCATGAATTCCTCGCCCGCGACGACCGGTTCGAGGTCGACTACGACATCGAGGACCGCGTACTCATGACGCTGTCGCCAGGCGGTTTCCTGAAGCGAGTGCGCTGATCAGGCGCGCTGCCTCGGCCGAACCGTCGCGCGCATAGCTCGCGCGGATCCGCGCCGCCTGCTCGCGCAACGCCCCGGGCCGCAACAGGCGTTCGAGCGCATCGGCGATGTCCGCCACGCCGGCCTGCTGCAGATCCAGCACGCACCCCGCGCCGGCCCGCTCCACGAAGTGCGCCGAATGGAACTGGTCATTGCAGAACGGCGACAGCAGCATCGGCACACCGCACGCAAGCGACTCCATCACCGAATTCGCGCCGCCGTGGCTGACGAACGCGTGCGTGCGCTGCAACAGCGCCAGTTGCGGCACGTAGCGCACCGCGACCACGCGTTCGTCGTCGGCCGGCAGCAGATCCGAATCGACCAGTTCGCCCACCGACAACACCAGTTGCGCCGACGTCGCGCGCACCGCCTCGATGACCTTCGCAAACACGTCGGGATGGTAGTAAAGCTGGCTGCCGAGCGACATGTAGACGAGCGGCCGATCGGCATCGAGGCGCTCCCACGGAAACGGCGTCTCGTCGCCGCGCGGGCCGGACGGCAGTGCCGGACCGACCAGCTCGACACCGTGCGGCGGTGCGCCGACCAACGCATCGGTCGTGAACGCGAGCGTCAGGTGCGGAGAGAGAATGTCGCAACCGCGAAAACGCGCATCGAGCCCGTAGCGCGCGAACAGGCGCGTGCGTTCCGGCGCGAGCCATCGCACCGTACGCAGCAGTTCCGAATCGAGATCGTCCGGCAGCACCGGATTCAGCGAATTCGACATCGAAACCCACGGCAGCCCTTCCAGTTCCGCCGCGATCGCTGCCGCATAGAGCAGCGGATCGATCACGACCACGTCGGGCTGCCAGTCGCGTAGCACCGCGCGGATGCCGTCCACCTGCGCGGGCGCGAGATCGATCAGCAGCGTGCGAATCCAGCGCCGCAGCCAGTCCGCGTCGCGAATGTTCGCAGCGAAGCTCGCGCCGCGCGACAGGTCGTGGCGCTCGGGCGTCTCGCGCGGCCCTACAAATGTGAAACCGCCAGCGCCATCGAGCTGTGCGCTGATGTCGGCCGGCGCATAGAACGCGACGTCGCAGCCGGCATCGCGCAGATGCTGGGCCGGGCCGATACACGGATTGACGTGCCCTTTCTCGGGCACCACGCAGAACAGGATGCGTTTCATGAGCGGCTCAGGTTGGGCGATGCGCGGCATCGAGGGCGTCGAAATGATCGAGGATCAGCGACAGCGTCGTCCACAGCACGCGTTCGTTGTCCGTCTGCAGCGTGGGGGCGGCCAGACCGAGCGTGTCGGCCAGCGCGTGCGTGCGGTCGCGATCGAGCAGCGCCGCGAGGTCCATTGCCGGGGCGAGCCGTCCGCGCTTGGGGCCGTGCACGAGCCGGTCCGGCAGGTTCAGGCGCGCACCGAGGTCGCGCAGGCATTGCTTGTCCGGATCGGGCGCGATGCTCGTCAGATGCGCGACGACGGCATCGTCGACGAACGGCGGATGCAGCTCGACCGACGCCGCATCGAACAACGCATGGCACAGCGGCAGATAGTTGGCCGACTGGTCGCGGCGCAGCACCTGGTCCGCGCCGTCGCCGGTGATGGCCACCTCGACGCCGTCCGCGGCCATCGCGTCGGCGAGCAGCAGCTTCGCGACCGGATGCAGGTTGAACATCGGCTCCTCGACCGCATGCGTCGTTCTCGGCAGCGCCGCGACGAAATCGGCCTCGTTCGCGCGCACGATCTTCACGTTCGCCTGCATCTGCCCGGCCAGTTCGAGTGCGGCGTCGCGCTCGCAATAGTCCGGCATGTCGGTCACGAGGATGTAGGACGTCACGTGCCGCTGCGCGCCGAGTTCGCGCAGCAATGCGAGCAGCAGCGCCGAATCGAGCCCGCCGCTCAACGCCAGCGCAACGCGCTTGCCGCTGTCGAGCGCGCGCTGCAGCGACGCGCGCAGCACAGTTTCCAGATCCGCGTGCTGCGGCTGCTCGGGGGCCGGCTGCACGGTCAGCCCTTGCGGCGAACGGATCAGCGCATGGCTGGGCGGCACCGCGCGCACGTCGCGCAGCACGGTGCGGCCGATCAGACGCTCGCCGCTCAGATAGCCCGCAATGGCCGCCGCGTCCGGCTCGCCGGCCGGTTGCCCGGCTGCACGCAGGACGGCCCGGATGCCGGACGCCGTCGTACCGCTGCGCGGATGATAGTGAAGCCGGTCGAAGCCGAACAGGTCGCGCGTGCCGACGATCATGGATAACGTGCCTTCAAGGAGTCCACTTCAATGCGTTTGAGGATGCGATGCGGCGCCACCGGCGCACTGCCGCCCTGGCAATGCAGGCATGCCTCGAGCGGCGCGTCGCGGTGCAGATAGGCGAGCATCGCGTCGAGCATGTCCGCGTCGTCGCGCAGCGGCAGGCCGTCGGATTGAAAATCCTTCTCGCCCTTGTAGAGCGTATGGAAATGCGCCGGACGCGTGCACGTGTAGAACATGCCGTCGCGAATCATATGGCAGCGCTCGCGGATCCAGCAATCCTGATAGAGGCGCCGTGCTTCGTCGCGATCGGTGCCGGGTTGCGCGCGGTTCATCGTCGTGAACACATCCTGCACCTTCCAGTTCAGACGCACGTCGAAGCGCGCGGCCTGATGCTCGATGTGCGCGACCAGCTCGGGCGACAGCGACGGCTTCGGATAGCGCGAGATCGTCAGCGCATCCACCGCCTGCCAGAACGCATCCGTCATCTCGCCCAGTTTCAGGCCGTTCGTCGTGACGGAGATCACGGGCGCGATACCCGTGGCGCGCACGCGCTCGACGAGTTCGACAAGTGCCGGATGCAGCAGCGGCTCGCCGCCGACCAGCTTGAACATGCGCGGGCGCAGCACCTTCGCGGCGCGGCGCAGATCGGCCTCGAGCGATGCGGGGTTCGCGTACCACTCGGGCAGCAGCGGCGACAGCGAGCAGCATTCCGCGCAGGTCAGGTTGCAGTGATCGACGATGTGCGCTTCCAGCGAGCGCGTCAGCACGCGCCCGTCTTCGACGCGGTAATCGCGATCCAGCGGCGGCGGAAACACATGCTGCCGCTCGGTCGGCGGCGTCGGATTCGACATCCGGTTCAGATTCGCATTCACTTCAGCGTCCTGCTTCCATGCATCGGGAAAAGAAATCGACGAGACGGTCGCGCGCATCCACCATCGCGAACGCCATCGTCACCGCGCCGCTCAGATGCGATGCAAAGCGCGACGGATCGTCGAGCCAGCCTTGCACGATCCAGAGCTTGAGTGCGTGCTGCAGACATGCGGCGTCGACCGCCCATGCAATGCGCGCGGGATCGACCGGCCGGGTCCGCCGATATGCGAGCACGAACGCTTCCGCCAGGTGCGGCGCCTCCAGCGGCAGATGGTTCAGGCAACGCACCAGTTCGTATTCGCGCGGCGCGCCGATCGACGCTTCCCAGTCGAGAATGAGCGGCGGCAACGTGCCGGTGAACAGATAGTTGAACTGGTTGTAGTCGTTGTGGATCGGGTGCTGCGGATCGTCGGCGGGAAACGCGTCGATGCTGCCCGGATAGTAGCGGTCGAGCAGGCGCAGCGCGAGATCGACGTAGCGGCGCAGGTTCTCTGAGGCGTCGCCCGAACGTGAGCGATCCAGCGCGTCGAGCAGGCTGCGGCGCACCGCATCCGCGTCGATCGCGGTCAGCCGTGCGCGGATCGTGTCGAGCTCCGGCAGATGAAGCTGTTCGAGGCTCGTGTGCAACGCGCCCAGACTCGCGCCGAGCGCATCCCATTCGGCCGGCGAAAACGTATCGTAGGTTCTGAACTGCCCGGTTTCCCAGCGGGTCAGCATCGCGTGGGAGTGCGACCCCGTCCACAGCGGTGCGCCGCCTGCCGTGCGTTTCAACGCCTGCACATGGAATCGTGAGTCTCTGTGCGTCTCGAGGTGCGCGAGCACGGCGGCTTCCTTGGCCGCACGCGCATGATGTCCTGACGCGTAGAACTTGACCGCTACGCCGCCGTCATCGGTCGGCAGATGCCACACACGTTCGGCGACCTGGCGCGGCGGCCCGCTATGACCGAGCGCGTAGGCTTTCACGATCTCGTCAAAGGTCGCGGCGAGCGAGTCCATTCAGATATGCTCGGCCGGCCCGTATCGATACGGATGGCCGCTCAGGAACGTGTTGTGACCGACGTAGCGCACCTTGTACATCGCCGGGCGAAACAGCACCGAAGGCGCGTTGTTTGCGATACCGAGCAGCGGATACAGGTCCTGCCGCACGAAGAACGCGTTGTTGCCCATGTCGTCGCAGCAGACGAGTTCATAGCCCTTCTGCCTGCCGAGATACACGAGCGATTCGAGACTCGCGCCGTAATAGGTCGAGCCGTCCCATTCGTGGTCCGGGTTGAAGCACATGACCCAACGCTCGGGCGGCGTGTAGTACGGGTTGTATTCGATTACGACGATGCGCGGCTGGAATGCTTGCAGGCCGCGCCAGACCCAGTAGTCGTTGCCGTCGATGTCGATCGACAACAGGTCGAAGTCAGTTGGCGTGTTCGCGTCGGCGAGCAACGTGTCGATCGTGTCGGGCTGAACGCGGTCGTGGTGCAAGCAAACGCGATCCGCGCCCGCGTAGTGGGCGGCCAGCTTGCCGAAGCGGTACGCACTGCCTTCCACCAGCACGCCGGACCAATCCTGCTCGCGCAGCAACCGCGCCGTGTTGCTGTTGCGCAGGCCGTCGCTTGCGCCGATATCGACGCAGAAGCGGTTGGTCGGCGCGATCCGCTCCATCAGGCGCGACAGGATGCCTTCCTCGGTGCCCTGCGCGTACAGGCTTGGCGCAAGGCCGGACAGGTCGAGCGGGAAAGGATGGTCCTGCATCGAGGGGGCGGCTCCGGGTCGGAATTAAGGGTGGTATTCGGAGCGTAATTTACCCGAAGTCGATTGACGGAAGGAAACGGGAATTCACAACGCCGCCGGGTCTCACCGGTGCGGCAATGAAAAAGCCCGCATCGACAATGTTGTCGATGCGGGCCCAATGCGTTTCTGGCAGCTTCGCTCTATGCGGCCCGGCTTCGTCCTACTGCCTGGCCGTGACGCATGAGCGGAAGCGTCAGGACAATTACTCCTGCCCCTGACTCGTCAGGAATTCCTCGTAATTGCCACCGAAGTCGAACAGCGTGCCATCCGTACGCACTTCGATGATCCGGTTCGCCAGCCCGCTCACGAACTCGCGGTCGTGCGACACGAAAATCAGCGTGCCTTCGAACTGCTCGAGCGCGATCTGCAGCGACTCGATCGATTCCATGTCCATGTGGTTGGTCGGCTCGTCCATCAGCAGCACGTTGTGGCGGCCGAGCATCAGCTTGCCCCAGATCATGCGACCCTTCTCGCCGCCCGACAGCACCTTCACCGACTTCCTGATGTCGTCCGACGAGAACAGCAGGCGGCCCAGCGTGCCGCGCACCATCGTTTCGTCGTCGCCGTCCTTGCGGTACTGGTCGATCCAGTCCATCAGCGTGATGTCGTTCGGGAACTCCTCGTACGTGTCCTGCGGCATGTAGCCGACATTCGCGTTCTCGGACCACTTCACCGTGCCGTGCTCGAGCGCGAGCGCGCCGAGCAGCGAACGCAGCAGCGTCGTCTTGCCCGCGCCGTTCTCGCCGATGATCGCGATGCGCTCACCCGGCTGCACCGACAGGTTGAAGTTCTGGAAGATCGTGCGCTCGTACTTCTTCGTGATGTCTTCCGCCACCACCGCGACGTTGTGCAGCTTCTTCTCGAACTCGAAGCGGATGAACGGGTTCTGGCGCGACGACGGCTTGAATTCCTCGATCTTGATCTTGTCGATCTGCTTCGCGCGGCTGGTCGCCTGGCGGGCCTTCGACTTGTTCGCCGAGAAGCGGCGCACGAAGTCCTGCAGTTCGGCCACGCGCTCCTTCGCACGCGTGTTCGCCGCGGCCTGACGCTCGCGCGCCTGTGCCGATGCGAGCATGTAGTCGTCGTAGTTGCCCGGCCAGACTTTCAGCGTGCCGAAGTCCATGTCGGCCATGTGCGTACACACCGCGTTCAGGAAGTGACGATCGTGCGAGATGATGATCATCGTCGAGTTGTACTCGTTGAGCGTGTGCTCGAGCCAACGGATCGAGTTGATGTCGAGGTTGTTGGTCGGTTCGTCGAGCAGCAGCACGTCCGGCTTCGAGAACAGCGCCTGCGCGAGCAGCACGCGCAGCTTCCAGCCCGGCGCGACGTCGGCCATCGTGCCGGTGTGGAACTTCTCCTCGATGCCGATGCCGAGCAGCAGCGCGCCCGCGCGCGCCTCGGCGTCGTAGCCGCCGTATTCGGCGAACTTGCCTTCGAGCTCGGCGGCGTGCATGTAGTCGTCGTCGGTGGCTTCCGGGTTCGCGTAGATCGCGTCACGCTCGGTCATCGCGGCCCACATCTCGGTGTGGCCCATCATCACGACGTCGAGCACGCGCACGTCTTCGTACGCAAACTGATCCTGGCGCAGCTTGCCGAGACGCACGTTCGGCTCCAGCGCGACGTTGCCGCCGCTCGACTCGAGGTCGCCGCCGAGGATCTTCATGAACGTCGACTTGCCGCAGCCGTTCGCGCCGATCAGACCATAGCGGTTGCCCTCGCCGAATTTGACCGAGATATTCTCGAACAAGGGCTTCGGCCCGAATTGCATCGTGATGTTGGCAGTAGAAAGCACGGCAGGTCCCGTTAAGAGAGAAATCGACGGAAAACCGTGTATTTTAGCAGGTGTCGGAGAAACTGCCGACCGCACCCGTTCCGGCCCCGCCGATTCACCCGCTGTGCGGGGCAACCGGCCACGCCTGAGCGCCCCGCCAGTCGCCGCACTGCCCCCTCCTTACTTGCCGGCCTTCGCCGCCGCCCGCTGCGCCGCTTTCGCGTTCATCTGCCCGAACAGCTCCGAGCACGGCACGTCCTTGTTGTTGCTCGGCGCGATCAGCGGGATCAGCGCGGCGAACGGGTTGATCAGCCCGAGCCCGACCATCGCGCCGGCCCGCAGCGCGAGCGCGCCCGCATCGACGCCGACGTCCGGGTTCTTGAACGTACCCTTTGCATACAGCGGCGAGCGCAGCGAGAAGATCCGGAAGCCCTTCGTGTGCGGATGGATCTTCAGGTTCAGCGTTTCGTCGCGCAGGCTGATCGGGCCGTCGACGTTGATCAGCGCATCGTCGGTATCGAACGCGAACACCTTCGGGTCGAGGATCCCGTTGGTCGCGACGAAGTCGACCGCCGCGCAGTTGATCTTCACGTCGTTGTTGCCGAACAGCTTCTCGTAGACGACGTTCGCGACGTTCAGCCCCGCCGCTTCCATCAGCAGACGGCTGATGCGGCCGTCCGTCACGAGCGCCTTCACTTCACCGTTCGACGTCGCGGCCAGCGCAGCCGGCGAGTTGCCGGTCGCCGACAGCGACGCATCGCCGTTGATCTCGCCGAGCGCCGACTGCATGACCTTCTGCGCGGGGAACAGCTGCTTGAGCTTCAGGTGCCGCGCGGCCACCGTGAAGCGGCCTTTCAGCGGCGTGCCGCTGCCGTCGAGATGCGCGGTCGTCGCGAGCGTGCCGCCCGCGACGCCGAACTGCAGCGGCTCGAGCGACAGCACGCCGTCCGTCATCACGATGTGCGTGTACAGGTTGGTGATCGGCAGGTCCGAACTCTTGACCAGCTTGCGGCCCGTGAACTTGACGTCCGCGTCGAGTGCGCGCCAGCGGTCGGTCCGGAACGTCTCGACCGGCAGCACGCGGCTCGACGGCTGTTGGGTCGTGTCGCCGCGCTTGGCCTTGCTCGCGGCCGTATCCGCACCGATCACCGGGGCGAGATCGGAGAACTGCAGCAGATTCGACACGAGCTCGCCCGACAGCTTCGGCCGCGGCTCACGCTGCTCGTACGCAAGCGTGCCGCCGAGATCGCTGCCGCCGACGCGGCCGTTGAAATTCTCGTAGCGGAACGTGCTGGCCTTCCGTTTGAAGTTGCCGATCAGCCGCCCTTCGGTCGCGTAAGGCGGCGTATCGGGCAGCGTGATGCCGCTGAGCTGGTAGAGATGCGACATCGACGTGCCCTGCAGCCACAGCCGCAGGTCGATGGCCGCGAGATGCATCGGATCGGTCAGCGTGCCGACGATCGCGAGCCGCGTGTCGCCGGCCTTCACGTCGGCCTGCAGCGGGAACGGCCGCGACGCGTCCTGGATCGCGAGCACGCCGCCGAGCTTGCCGGTACCGCTGATCGGCACGTTCTTGTAGCGGCCGTCGACCGTCAGCCCGAACGCATAGGTCGGGCCGGACGGCTTCGCGGGCGCCGCGACGCTGCTCGCGCCGCTGGCGCCAGACGCGGCGCCAGCGGCCGATTTCGAAGAGGTGGACGACGCGGACGAGGACAAAGCCACGGCAGACGCAGCGGACGCACCCGCCGCCGACGCGCCACTCGCAGCCTGCGCGGCGGAAGCGCTCGACGCGGCCTCCGCGTTGGCCTTCGCGCTCAGCTGCGCGGCGCCGTGCTTGCCGACACGCTGCGCCGATGCCGCGCGCGACGTCTGCTCCTGTTCCTTCAGCACGTCGCCGAGCGGAATCGGCTGCCCGAGCGTATCGATCGCGACGGTCAGGTCGGCCTTGGTGATCGCGTCGCGATACGTGACGGCGCCCTTCGCGAAGCCGAAGCTGTCGAGCCGCACCTTCCACGGCGACGGCTGCGACGATTGCTTGAACTGGAAGGTCCACGTGTTGCGGCCATCCGCGAGCCGCTCGAGGTCGACGGCCGGATTCACGACGTCGATCGACGGGATCACGATTTCATGCGCGAGCAGCGGCAGGATCGCGAGATCGAAGTGCGCGGCATCGAGCGTGACGAACTTGGGCATCTTCGCCCAGTCGGGGTTGCCGATCTCGAGGTCCGTGGCCGAAAAGCTCGGCCAGGGCACCCATGCGCGCCAGCCGGTTTCGCCGTCGGGGCGGCGCCAGCCGACCTTGAGGTCGCCGTTGATCGCGAACGGGCGGCCGAGTGCGGCTGTGACCTGTTCGTTGACCCACGGCTTCGCGCGATTCCAGTCGAAGGCGAAGAGAAAGACGCCGGCCGCCGCGATGAGCACCGCGACGATACCGACGATCCATGCAGCCGATTTGCCGATGGCTCGGGTTAGCGTCATGGCGGTTCCGTTGTTGTTCTGAAATGTTGCCGCACCATGCCGGGCCGCTTGCGTGGACGAACGGCGCACGACACCCGCGGCTTTTCAATCGGTATTATGACGCACGCCCTGGTGACGTTTCGGCGCCATTAACGCTTTTTTTCATTTGTGACATGACAGCCCCCACCGGCCTCATCGATGCACAGCGCATCACGCGGCGCGACGCCAGCAGCGGCAAGACCCTGCTCGCCCCGACCGATTTCAGCCTCGCGGCGGGATCGCGAATTGCTATCACCGGGCCGTCCGGGTCGGGCAAGAGCGTGCTGCTGCGCGCACTCGCGCTGCTCGATCCGCTCGACGGCGGCCACATCCTGTGGCGCGGCCACGGGATCCGGCGCAGCGCGATCCCGCGCTACCGGCGCAGCGTCGCCTATGTACGCCAGCGCCCCGCGCAGATGGACGGCACCGTCGAATCGCAGCTGCGCTATCCGTATTCGCTCGCGATCTATCGCGACGTTGGGTTCGATCGTGCGCGCGCCGAAGCGCTCGCCGCGCAGGCCGGCCGCGGCCCCGACTTTCTCGACAAGCGCGCGAGCGACCTGTCGGGCGGCGAAGCGCAGATCGCCGCGCTGCTGCGCGTGCTGCAACTCGATCCCGACGTGCTGCTGCTCGACGAGCCGACGTCCGCACTCGACCCCGAATCGGCGCGCGCGATCGAGGCGCTCGTCGGCGCATGGTTCGACGCGGCGCCCGACGCCCGCGCGTACATGTGGATCTCGCACGATCCGGCCCAGGCCGCCCGGATCGGCACGATACGGCTCGTGATGCAGGCCGGCGTGATGCACGTGGCCAACCCGACGGAGGCAACGCAATGAGTCCCGTCCTGCAGGACCTGAGCCTCGTCGACGTCGGCATCGCCGCCGCGCTGGTCGCGGTCAACGGCGCGATCTCGACGGCGCTGTCGCTCGGCCTCGGCCGCAAGCTTGGGCTCGCGGCCGTGCGCACCGTCGTGCAGTTGCTCGCGATCGGCTACGTGCTCGGCTGGGTGTTCGGCCATCCGCACTGGTATGTCGTACTGCCGCTCACCGCACTGATGACGCTGATCGCCGGGTTCGCCGGCGCGGGGCGCGGCAAGCGCACATATCGCGGCCAGCGCATCGACAGCATCGCGTCGATCTGGTTCAGCAGTTGGTTCGTCGCGGCGGTCGGCCTATTCGTCGTGATCCGCATCCATCCGTGGTACGCACCGCAATACGCGATTCCGATCCTCGGGATGATTCTCGGCAATACGCTCACGGGCGTGTCGCTCGGCGTCGAACGGATGATGGAAGAGCTCACCGCGCGCCGCGACCGTGTCGAAACCGCACTCGCGCTCGGCGCGACGCGCTGGGAAGCGGCCCAGGACGCTGCGCGCCAGGCCGTGCGGGCGGGCATGCTGCCGACGCTGAACCAGATGGCCGTCGTCGGCGTCGTGAGCCTGCCGGGGATGATGACGGGCCAGGTGCTGGCCGGCCAGTCGCCGCTGCAGGCCGTGCGCTACCAGATCGTGATCATGTTCCTGATTGCCGCGGCCTCCGCGCTCGGCACCGTCGGTGCGGTGCTGATGACCTATCGCCGGCTGTTCTCGGCCGATCACCGCTTTCTCGCCGCGCGGCTCGAAGAACGCGCGCACTGACACGCGGCATCACCGCGCGATGCGTTCGCGCGGTTCGCCGGTCAGCGCACGCCGCGGCGCTTGCCGAGCGCCTGCCGCAACGCGGCCGCGATGTCCGCGTCCGGCGCGAGCCCGTCGACCGACGCAACGAGCCGCACCGCGCGCGGCGTCGTCACATAGGCCTGCGCACCGACATAGCCGCCGCTGCCGGCCGAGCGCGTCGTCACGACGAGCGCCTGCGGCGCACGTGCACCGAGGTCGGCCGTGAACGCATCGGTGACCGTACCGTCACGCGCATGCAGCGCGCCCGTCACGTAATCGTCGGTATCGAAGCCCGGAGCCGCATGCGCGGTCGAATACACGCGCACCGCGTAACTGCCGGTCGAGCACGGCTCGAGCGCGCCGCTCGACACGACGGCCACCTGCTGCCGCAACGGCAACTCGACCTTTTTCACAAAACCACAATCGTCGGCCGCGTGCGCGTGCGCGGCGACGAACGCAATGGCACACAGCAACGCGCGCATTCGGTATTTCATCGGGATGTCGTGACAGGAAGGTGATGATGCGGGCGAGCATAGCGTGACAGTCGCATGACGTCACGCAGGTCGCCACGCGATGCTGTCGTACGTCGAACGGCTGCCATGCCGCTGAGGCAGCATGCTACCGTGAAGCAGGTCGCGGGAAAGCACCGTGACGGCGACACGAAACGGTCACGTGCGCGGGGCAGACGGGCCGCTGCGAGTCGAATCCGTTGTGCGCGCACCGGCTCCGGCACCGGCCCGCGCGCACCGCTCAGCGCTTGATCGACACCGTCACCTTCGTGCCATCGCTCATCGCGACGGACTTCGATCCGCCGTTGGTCGGGATCGACACCCACTTCACCTGGCTCACCGACACGACGTCCGGACACTGCAGCGACTTGCCGCCGACCGTAACGTTGCGCGTGCCCTTCGGCGCGGCCGCCTGGAAGCTCATCTGCACGTTGGCGATCCCCTTCGCGTCGATCGACGGCGCGAGCCGCACCTGGGTCTGGCGCACCATCGCGCCGTTCTCGTCGCGCGGCAGGCTGTCGGCGTTCGGGCACCCGTCCGGCATCGCGACCGCCCCGCTCGGCGGCACCGACTTCCAGTTGAAGTCGTCCGTCTCGCCCGAGCGGATCTTGCGGGTCTCCTGCGTATTGCCGAAGGTCTTCGAGTCGACCTTGACGGTGTATTCGAGCTGTCCGGTACCGCCGCCCTTCAGGCTGCCCTTGACCGGCGGCGCCGCGAATACGCTCGCGCTGACGCACGCCGCCGCGAGCACGACCGACCACGATGCGGCGACTGACAAGCTGCGTTGGCTCATGCTGACCTCCTTGGTATGCGGCGGCACGCGCGTGCCGCGCGGTTTTCGATGCATGATGCGCTGCCAGTCTACCGCCAAGCGGCGGGCAATGCGCCGCAAACGCATCGGGTGTTACCCCGCTTGCGTTCGCGGCGCCGCAACCTTACATGCGATGCCCGCTCAGAAGCCGCTCAGCACAAGCTTGCCGATCGCGCGCCCGGCCTCGAGCAGCTGGTGCGTGCGCCGCACGTTCGCCGCATTGATCGGGCCGAGCTGCTCGCCGAGCGTCGTGCGCAGCGTGCCGCCGTCGACGAGCCGCGCCACTTCGCCGAGGATCCGGTGCTGCTCGATCATGTCCGGCGTCTCGAACATTGCACGCGTGAACATGAATTCCCAGTGAAACGCGGCGCTCTTCGCCTTCAGCAGTTCGACCGGCACCGGCTTGTCGTTCTCGACGATCGTGCAAATGCCGCCCTGCGGCCGGATGACTTCCGCAGCGGCAGGGAAATGACGATCCGTGTCGTTGAAAATCAGCACGTAGTCGACGTTCGGATGCCCGGCCTCGCGCAACTGTGCGGGCAAGTCGCCGAAATGGTCGACCACCGCATCCGCGCCCAGTGCGCGCACCCAGTCGGCCGACGCCGGCCGGGACGCGGTCGCGATCACATGCAGCTTGCCGAGCGTCTTCGCGAGCTGGATCGCGATCGAGCCCACGCCGCCCGCGCCGCCGATGATCAGTACCGACTTGCCGGCGTCCGCGCCCTGCGGCGACACGCGCAGCCGGTCGAACAGCGCTTCCCATGCGGTCAGCGCGGTGAGCGGCAGCGCGGCCGCCGCGGCGAAATCGAGCGTGCGCGGCTTCAGCGCGGCGATCCGCTCGTCGACCGTATGGAATTCACTGTTCGCGCCCGGCCGCGTGATGCTGCCCGCGTAGAACACTTCGTCGCCCGGCCGGAACCGCGTGACGTCGGCACCCACCGCGACCACCGTGCCGGCCGCATCCCAGCCGAGTACGCGCGGGGTGTCCTCGACCTGCGCCTTCGGCGCGCGCACCTTGGTGTCCACCGGGTTCACGGAAATCGCCTCGACCTTCACGAGCAGGTCGCGCGGGCCCGGCACGGGCTGCGGCAGCTCCACGTCGAGCAAGGCCTGCGGGTCGTCGATCGGCAGATAACGGGTCAGTCCAACGGCTTTCATCACGAAACTCCTTCAGGAAATCCTCCGGGCCACGGCGCGGCCCCATGAACGTCATCGTAGGCAACCCGATCATTTGAGAAAACCGCTATATTTCCTGAAACATTTTCAGGATTTTCAGAATAATGGCCTCCGATCCGGTTCCGGCTCCCGACAAACCGCTCGACCTGCTCGACGTCGCGCTGTTCGTGCGCGCGGCGCTGCTCGCGAACGTCACCGCGGCCGGGCGCGAGTTCGGCGTGTCGGCCGCGGTCGCGAGCGCGCGCATCGCGCAGCTCGAGCGCCAGCTCGGCGCACGGCTGCTGCACCGCACCACGCGCCGCATCAGCCTCACGCAGGACGGCGAAGTCTTCATGGCGCACGCCGACACGCTGCTGTCGGCCGCCGACGCCGCGCGCGCGTCGGTCGGCCACGGCCGCACCGAGCCGTATGGGCGGCTGAAGGTGTCGATGTCGTCGTCATTCGGCCGCCAGCATGTCGCGCCGGTGATTCCCGCGTTCCTGCGCCGTTATCCGTCCGTGTCGCTCGACCTGCGGCTGTCGGACGAGATCGTCGACCTCGTCGACGACGGCTACGACGTCGCAATCCGCCTCGGCACGCTGAAGGATTCGACGCTCGTCGCCCGCAAGCTCGCCGCAAACCGCCGCGTGCTGTGCTGCTCGCCCGCCTATCTCGCCGAGCACGGCACGCCGCGCCATCCGGCCGACCTGGCTCAGCACGAGTGCGTGATCCTCGGCGACCAGCGCGACTGGTCGTTCGCCACGCCGCAAGGCCCGCTCACGGTGCGGGTCGGCGGCCGGCTCGTCGCGAGCAACGGCGAGGCGATCCGCGAAGCGCTCGTCGACGGCTTCGGGATCGCGATCAAGTCGACCTGGGACGTCGGCCCGCTGCTCGCGAGCGGCGCGCTCGTCACGGTGCTCGACGACTATCCGTTCGCGGAAGACATCGCGATCTGGGCCGTCTACCCGAGCCGCGCGCACGTCCCGCTGAAAACGCTCGCTTTCATCGCGTTCCTGGCCGAGCATTTCGGCGATCCGCCGTACTGGGATCGCGCGGACAGGCAATGACCGCCGCACCGCGCGCGGTTTCGATCCGCCCCTGACCGCCGCGCGCGGCCGACCGGCTACAATGGCGCGTTCGCCACGCAAGGGCCCGACGCCGGACGGGGCCCGCATCGGCAGGCGGCCACCCGGTGGCCGCGTACGCATTTCATTCGCTCCCAACCATCCCGTCATGACCCACAACCTCGTCATCCAGAGTCTTGCGCCGCTGTCGGACGCCCATCACAAACCGCTGCTCGCGCTGTCGCGCGGCACCCGCATCGTGCGGATCGACGATCACGCGCTGCGGATCGACGACGCGAGCCCGGCGCAGCGCCTCGACATCGACGCGTATTGCGGCACGCACGCACTCGACTTCGCGTTCGTCGAGGCCGGCCGCAGGCTCGGCGATTTCGGGCTCGCCGTGATGGACATGGATTCGACGCTGATCACGATCGAGTGCATCGACGAGATCGCCGATTTCTGCGGACTGAAAACGCAGGTCGCCGAGATCACCGAAGCGTCGATGCGCGGCGAGATCCGCGACTTCAACGAAAGCCTCACGCGCCGCGTCGCACTGCTGGCCGGGCTCGACGCGCACGCGCTCGAACGCGTGTACGAGGAACGGCTGCAACTGACGCCGGGCGCCGAGACGATGCTTGCCGGCGTGAAGGCTGCCGGCATGAAGACGCTGCTCGTGTCGGGCGGCTTCACGTTCTTCACCGAGCGGCTGAAGGCGCGCCTCGGCCTCGACTACGCGCATGCGAACACGCTCGAGATCGTCGACGGCAAGCTGACCGGCAAGGTGCTCGGCGAGATCGTCAACGCCGACGTGAAGGCACGCCTGCTGCGCGAGACATGCGCGTCGCTCGGCCTCGAGCCGAGCCGTGCGATCGCGATGGGCGACGGGTCGAACGACCTGAAGATGATGGCCGAAGCCGGGCTGTCGGTCGCGTACCACGCGAAGCCCGTCGTGCGCGATGCGGCGACGGTCGCGTTCGATCACGTGGGCCTCGACGGGCTGCTGCGGCTGTTCTGATCCTGCGGAATCCGCAATGAAAAACGCCGGCGCGATATTGCATCGCGCCGGCGTTTTGTTTTTCTGCTGAACGTAATCGGCTAGCGATCAGCCCAGCGCAGCCTGCATCGCGCGCTCGATGTCCGCACGCAGGTCGGCTTCGTCTTCCAGGCCGACATAGAAACGCACCAGCGTGCCGCGATGCGGCCAGTCCGGACGCATCGACGCGACGTCGTAAGGCATCGCAAGACTGCACGCGCCGCCCCAGCTCCAGCCGATCGCAAACAGTTCGAGCGACTCGACGAAGCGGTCGACCTGCTCCGCGCTGTAGCGTTCGTCGAACACCACCGAGAACAACCCGCCCGCGCCGGTGAAGTCGCGCACGAACGATGCGTGCCCCGGGCAATCGGCGATCTGCGGATGCAATACCGCCGCGATCTCCGGCCGCGCCTTCAGCCATTGCGCGAGCGCAAGCGCGCTCTTGCTGTGTGCGTCGAAGCGCACTTGCATGCTCGGCAGGCTGCGCAGCACGAGCGAGCAATCGTCGACCGACACGCCGACGCCGCAGCGCATCCGCGCGAGCTTCAGCTTTGCGTGCAGTTCCGCGTTCGCGGTGATCGTCGCACCCATCAGCACGTCGCTGCCGCCCGACTGGTACTTGGTCAGCGCCTGCACCGAGATGTCGACGCCGTGTTCGAACGGCTTGAACGCGAGCCCGGCCGAGAACGTGTTGTCGATCGCGGTCACGACGCCGCGTGCCTTCGCGGCCGCCGCGATCGCCTGCACGTCGGGCACTTCCATCGTCACCGAGCCGGGCGCCTCGATCCAGATCAGCCGCGTGTTCGGCTGGATCAGGTCGGCGATGCCGGCACCGATCAGCGGATCGTAGAAGCGCGCGGTGATACCGAAATCCTTCGCGAGCCAGTTGCCGAAATCGGCGTTCGGCCCGTACACGTTGTGCGGAATCAGCACGTCGTCGCCGGCTTTCACGATCCCGAAGTAGACGTTCATGATGGCCGCGAGGCCCGACGGCTGCAGCAGCGCATGGGTGCCGCCCTCGATCTCGGCGAGCCGCTGCGCGAGCGCGAGCGACGTCGGCGTCGCATGCAGCCCGTAGCGCCATTGGTTGTCGTTGTGCCAGACGAGCGCACGCATCGTCGCGAGATCGGGGAACACGACCGTCGACGCGCGCGCGACCGGCGGCACGAACGAACGGAAGCCTTCCGGGATCACGTCGTCGGGTTGAACGATACGGGTTTGCAGCGCGCGCTTGGGAGTGGATGCAGTCATGACAGGAAGCCGGGCACGAGGCCGTTCGGTTGCGGAATATGTCGCTAGATTAGCCAAAATCGGCGCGGCTGGCCCGGTACAATGCGCGCCGCGCGCACCGAGCCAGCGCGGGTTCAGTCGTCGGTGCGCAGGTTGACGACGCCGCCCACCGTCTCGATTTCCTGCACGCGGCCGTCGCGCACCTGCAGCGCCGCGCGCTTGCCCGGCGCAAGCCGCAGCACGACGGGCTGCGGATCCGACTCGTCCGAATTCATCCGGTCGGCCTTCAGGTCGCCCGTCGCGTCGAAACGGCCGATCCACACGCCCGTGATGTTCGTGCCGTCGTTCGACTCCTCGATTTCGAGCGTGTCGCCATCGCGATCGCCCGCGAGCAGCACGACCTCGCCCGTATCGGCAAACTGGTATTCGCCGTGCACGCCTTCCTCGTCCGTCTTCGGGCCGAGATGCACGACGATCGGCCGGTCGCCGAGCGTGCCTTCGTAGCGCGGCAGGCGGGCGAACTCGGGATTCGGCTTCAGCGGCCGCGCCAGTGCCGGTTCATCCTGCTGCACGCCCGGCGCGACGGCCTGCGCCGCAACCACGCCCGGCATCGCCATGCCCGCCGCCAGCGCGCCCGCGACGACAAGCGCCCGTTGCCATTGCGAATATCGACCCACCTTGTGTTGCTCCTTGCTTCAGATTCGCTCGAAAATCGCGGCGATGCGCTGCCCGCCGCCGATACACATCGCCACGAGCGCATATCGGCCGCCGATGCGCTGCAACTCGTACGGCGCCTTGCATGAATCGTTCGTGCGGTGCCGTGGCCGGCGTGCGCAAGCCGCATCAGCCTTGCATCAGGCGCTCCACCGCATCGCGGTGCGGAATCGGCGCGACCGCACCGTAGCCCGTCGTCGACAGCGCCGCCGCGGCGTTCGCATAACGCGCCGCCGCGAACGGATCGTCGCCCGCGACGATTCGCGCGACGAAGGCACCGCCGAAGCAGTCGCCCGCACCCGTCGCATCGACGGCTTCGACCGTGAAGCCCGGCACGACGCGCCGCTCGTTCGGCGTCGCCACGTACGCACCTTCCTTGCCGAGCTTCAGCGCGACGACCTGCGGCCCGTGTTCGAGCATCGCATCGACGATCGCGTCGCGATCGTTCGCGCCCGTGAGCGCCGTCACGTCGTCCCAGCTGGGCAGGCAGATGTCCGTCTGACGCAGTGCCTCGCGCATCACCGCGCGAGCGCGCGGCAGCGGCCACAGCTTCAGGCGCAGGTTCGTGTCGAAGCTGACCTTCGCGCCGTGGCGGCGCGCATGGTCGGTCGCCGCGAACGCGGCGTCGCACGCAGCCGTGCTGATCGCGAGGCTGATGCCCGACAGGTGCACGGCCTTCGCGGCGGCCAGCGCGTCGAGCGGCAGGTCGCCCACCGCATAGCGGCTCGCCGCCGAGCCTGCGCGCAGGTAGTCGAACTGGTGACCGTCGGCGCCGTGCGTGACGAAATACACGCCGGTCGGCGCCGCACGGTCGATCCGCACGTACGTCGTGTCGACGCGCTCCGCGCGCCACATGTCGGCCAGCAGGCGGCCGAACGGATCGTCGCCGATCGCCGACACGAAGCCCGTCGACGCGCCCTGGCGCGCCGCGGCGATGCAGAAGTTCGACGTGTCGCCGCCGAAGCCCTGCAGGAATTCAGGCCGGCCCGGCTGCGACTGGTTGAATTCGATCATCGCCTCGCCGAGCGCGAGGATCTCCGGAAATGCGGCGGTCATCGCTTACACCTCGCCCCACAGATCGTGGCCGTCGGCGCCCGTGATCTTCACGGACACGAAATCGCCGACCTTGTAGCGCTTCGATGCCTTCGCCGCCGGCTCGACATAGACGACGCCGTCGATCTCCGGCGCATCGGCCGCCGTGCGGCCGATCCCGCCTTCCTCGCTGACTTCGTCGATCAGCACCTTGAGGGTCTTGCCGACCTTGCGCTGGATGCGGTTCGCCGACACTTCCTCGGCAACTGCCATGAAGCGCGCGCGGCGCGCTTCGCGGACTTCATCCGGCAGCGCGCCGTCGAGTTCGTTTGCAGTCGCGCCTTCGACCGGCGAATACGCAAAGCAACCGACGCGATCGAGTTCCGCCTCGCGGATGAAGTCGAGCAGCGTTTCGAACTGCTCTTCCGTCTCGCCGGGGAAGCCCGCGATGAACGTGCTGCGGATCGTCAGGTCCGGGCAGATCTCGCGCCACTTCTGCACGCGCTCGAGCACCTTCTCGGCGTTCGCCGGACGCTTCATGCGCTTCAGCACTTCCGGATGCGCGTGCTGGAACGGCACGTCGAGGTACGGCAGCACGTGGCCCTTGAACGGACCTTCGGCCATCAGCGGAATCACTTCGTCGACGCTCGGATACGGATACACATAGTGCAGGCGCACCCATGTGCCATACTGCGCGGCGAGTTCGCCGAGCGCGGCGACCAGGTCGGTCATGCGCGTCTTGATCGGCTTGCCGTTCCAGAAGCCCGTGCGGTACTTCACGTCGACGCCGTACGCGCTCGTATCCTGCGAGATCACGAGCAGTTCCTTCACGCCCGACTTGAACAGGTTCTCGGCTTCCAGCATCACTTCGGCGACCGGGCGCGACACGAGGTCGCCGCGCATCGACGGGATGATGCAGAACGTGCAGCGGTGGTTGCAGCCTTCGGAAATCTTCAGGTATGCGTAGTGACGCGGCGTGAGCTTGATACCGGCGGCAGGCACGAGATCGGTAAACGGGTCGTGCGGCTTCGGCAGGTGCGAATGCACGGCCTGCATCACTTCGCCCACCGCGTGCGGGCCGGTGACGGCGAGCACCTTCGGGTGGACTTCCTCGATCAGGTTCGAGCCGCTGGCGCTCGACTTCGCGCCGAGACAGCCGGTGACGATCACCTTGCCGTTCTCGGTCAGCGCTTCGCCGATCGCGTCGAGGCTTTCCTGCACGGCTTCGTCGATGAAGCCGCAGGTGTTCACGACGACGAGGTCGGCACCGTCGTAGGTGCCGGAGATTTCATAACCTTCGGCGCGCAGTTGCGTGATGATCTGTTCGGAGTCGACGAGCGCTTTCGGGCACCCGAGGGATACGAACCCTACTTTGGGGGATTGGGACATCTGGAATGTGGGGGCGTGGCAGCAAAAGCGTGAGTTTACAGCGATTTAGTGTCCGGCGATCCAAAAACGAGCGGTTGACGACGATACGCGTCGCCCGCTCGAATGCCCGGCGCGTTCCGGGCCTGCCGTTGAGCCGGATCTGATATGCCCCTTCATTTCTGGCGTAGCCGCGTTGCGGCTCTGTCCCCAACGCCCGTCAGCCAGCAAGAATCGCCCCGGCGCCGCTGCCCGCCATGAGAAAATCCACGCGTCCATCCTTTTCAATCGACCCAACGGGGCTCGCATGACCACCCACATCACGATCGAATTCACCGAACACGCAGCGGAAGCCATCGGCGAACAGACCAGCACCAGCTTTTCGTATGACCAGGGCGCGCATGTGCCGCAACCGGGCGACTTCGTCGAGCTCGAGAATTCGCGACAGACGTTTTTCGTGATCGGCCGCGTGTTTTCGCTCAAGGCCAACTACAGCGCCGTCAAGCTCGTGCTCGACCTGCCTCCGTCGGACGACGGGCAGGATTTCGATCCGGTGCACTGACGCACGACGAGACGCGTGACGCGCGTCTGAACCGGTGACCATGCAGCGCCTGCACGGGGCGCTGCGTGCATCGCCACAACCGCGTCAATCCCGTCTGGCCGGCACATAGCGGGCCTGCATCAACCCGCTCGGCAACCGCTTCGTATCGTCGAGCTGCAGCCGTGTCTGCGGCAGGTCGTTGCCGAACAGCGGAATCCCCTTCCCGAGCACGATCGGCACCCAGCTGAGCGTGATGCTGTCGACAACGCCGGCCACGATGCCTTCCCGCGCCGTCGTGCCGCCGTCCAAATACACATGACGATGGCCTTGCTCTGCCAACTGGCCGAGCAGTGTCGTGAGCGCCCCGTCGAAGGGTTCTTCGCCGTGGCGCGAAGCCAGCTCCCGACGGGTCATGACCACCATCCGCTTGCCGGCATAGGGCCACGGGTCAAACGCAATCACCGTGTCGTACGTGTTGCGCCCCATCACGATCACGTCGATGTCGTTCATCAACGACGTATAGCCGGTTTCATCCGGCGAGTCCGACGAAAACGCCTCCAGCCATGACAGATCGCCGTTTTCGCCGGCGATGAATCCGTCGAGGCTGAGGGCGAGAAATACGCTGACTCGAGGGCGCATGCAGGTATCCTTTCGAAAATGTAAGGATGACGAGTATAGCCACGATCGCCGCGCGTTGCCGCTGCGCTGACAGGACGTCCCCGTTTTCGGGGGCGGCATCGCCCGTCGTCGGTTCGATCGCCCCCGCTCTCCCTCGTCGAATTACGCGCCCGTGATCGAGCTGGCGGCCAGTCGCCCAAGCTGGGGGGCCAGGATCACGCCAGGATGAGCCACGACGGCATAGACGCCCGTCACGCCCGGCAGAAATCCGTTGATCGGCACCCCGTCGTTCGTCATCGGCCGAAGCGCCGATTTCGCGGAGAGCGGCGTCAGGGTCGGTGGATCGGCAAACAACGCTGAAATGTCCGCGGCCGTACGCTCAGCGAGCGCTGCAAGCCCGCTGTCGCCCTCTTCCGGAGCATCCGCGGCCGACACCAGGCTGCCCGATGGGCCCATACGCACTTCAAGATCCTGCCCGTAGAGCAGGTGGCTGATGAGACCCGGCTCGGCAGCAAAACGCATCAACACGGCCGGCTTCTCGCAAATGGGCAAGGCCACGCCCAGGCCCGCGGCGATGGTAACCGCGGAAGCGGCATTCGCCAGGACGACGACATCCGCCGGCACATGCCCATGCGCGGTATGCACACCGACAGCGCATCCATTGCGCGTTTCGACCGCGTCGACTGCGCAATCGCACCGAACCTGCGCGCCGGCGGCTTGCGCACCGGCCAGCAACTGATGCGTCAAGTCGATCGGCTCGACCACGAAATCGTCCGGTGCCCATGCAATCAACTCGGGAAGCCGCGCAAGACGCGGCTCCATCCGGGCCACCTCTCGACGACCCAACGCTTCCATGTGCACGCCGGCCGCGCGCTGCTCGTCGATCAATGCTGCGGTCTGCGCATCCGTGTCCAGCCAGACGAGCGCCCCGCGCGTCGTCACCGGCAACGGGCCCAGGTCGCGCGCCAGCCGGGCGAACTCCGGGAGCGCTGCGAGCGTGCGGGAGAAGCTGGACGGGTTTTCAGAAGGAAACGCGCTGCCGGTACCCACCCAGCCGAACGACCAGTGAGTCGCGCCGACTGCGGCCGTCACCTGCTGTTCCAGCAGCGTGACCTGCGCGCCCGATCGCGCAAGATGCCATGCGGTGGATGCGCCGACGATGCCGCCGCCGACCACGACGACGCGGAGCGTGTTGTTTCCCATGAGTGACATTCGGACGTTGCGGGATTCCGACTATACCGTCCACCCCTCTTCGCCGCTGTGCGGCTGCCTGCCGCCCGGCATCGCGAATCATCCCGCCCGCTCGCTCGGCCTGGCATCAAAACGATCAATCGATCGACATCCGCTGCGCCTGACGCGGACTAAGGAAACGAAAAAGCCCGCCGACGCGGGCCTTGCTCAAACACTCGATACGGCACGTCACCGCATGTCCGGAAACACCGACGCCTTCAGGCACCGTTCGAACCACATCGCATCGTCTCCATCGCCGATCGGCCACATTTCCGCATCGAGTTGCGGCAACCCGGCTACCGGCGCTGACGCGTGATTATCGCCACCGGACGTCCCCGCCCGCATCCACGCCGAATGCGCTCCACCGTTGTCGCACGCACTCCCATGCGCCTGCGCTTCGCAGAACGCCACGGGGCGCACCTTCCCGCCGTCCGCCGCGCTCACCGACCGGTACTGATAGACCGCGCCGGTCGCCCAGTCCTCGCTCTGGCTGCAGACCCGCGCCCGATGCTGCACATGGACCGCGCCGAAGCACGCATACGAAACGTGCGCGCCACTCGCATCGTCGGGAAGGAAATCGCAGTTTGCATCGAAACCGGTGAGCGGGCCGCCCGTGTATTTCGCGAGCCACTGGCGCTCGGCCTGCGCACGCGCGATCAAGCCTTTGCTCGATTGATCGGCCAGCACCGCGGTGCGCCGATCGATGGCCTTGCGCACTTCGTCGACGGCCAGCGGGTGGCCTTCGTAATCGGCGTCGAGACGGTTGTCGCGCGCGTCGATCCAGCGGCGCTGGCTACGCACCAGCATGTCGCGGATAGCGGTATCCGGCGCGGCCTTCAACGCACCCGCATAAGCCGAATTCATGCGCGCGTCGGCCGCGCGCAGCGCGGCATTCGCGCAGATGCGCTTCTCGATCGATTGCACGGCTTTCGCGCAGTCCATCGCAAAGGCCGGTACCGCCACGCCAATGCCCATCGTGAATATCGCAGCAAGACCGGCCAGCCTGCGGGCCCATGCCATTCGAATCCCTCGCATGCTCTCTCTCAATCGGTTTTTTTTGGTCGCACTGCATCGATGCCGCATCGCCCATCACGGCCTGTCGTGCCCGGTCGCCGACACGCATTTCACAGAAGGCAGCGTCCATGCTTCGCCGTGCAGCGCCGCTCATGGTACGCGCGCCGGCAGGAATGCACACCATCCGGCGTGGCATGTTCCGGGTTTCCTGCGTAGGTGACTGGATCTCGATCGACTGGACAACGGTCATGCACGCCCGACCCGGCGCGCGCATTCGGTACCGACGGCCATGAACGACCGTCGGCGAGAGGGTTCGGCAGGCGGCGGCCGCACATCGTCGCGCCCGTATGCACGATCGGCCGACCCGCACCGCGTGGCTTCGCGGCACCGACGCCCGACGGGTTGCCCGCCGCGGTCGGCCTGCCGCGAAACCGTTACTTCTTTTCCGGCTCCGTCGCGCCCGGCTGCTTGAACGGGAACGTGCTGAACATCGACTTCGCCTGGTTCTGCATCTGCTCTTGCATCTGCACGAACATGTTCTTCGACTGCTCGATGTAGCTGGTCATCATCCCTTGCATCATCGGCGCCTGCATGTTCATGAACTGCGACCAGACTTCCGGATTCATCGCATTGCCTTCATACAGGTTCTTCGACTGATCCGCGAGCTTGTTCTGGATGTCGATGAACGCCTGGATGTTCTTTTCCAGGTACGTGCCCATCATGCCCTGCATCGCATGCCCGTAGAAACGGATGATCTGCGACAGCATCGACGACGAGAACATCGGCACGCCGCCGCTTTCCTCTTCGAGGATGATCTGCAGGAGGATGCTGCGCGTCAGGTCTTCGTTGGATTTCGCATCGACGACCTTGAAGTCCTCCTGCTCCAGCACGAGTTGCTTCACGTCGGTCAGCGTAATGTACGTGCTTGTCTCGGTATCGTAGAGCCGGCGGTTCGGGTACTTCTTGATGAGCCGTTCGGCCGTCTTCTTTGTAGTAGTCATGTAACGCCTTTGAGTGCAGCGTAGCGCAAGTGACGAATCCCCGCCGCCCGAATCCGGGAGGCGGGGGCCTTCGGAACACGCCCGGCTGCGCGGCCACCCGGCCCGCGCAGCGCGGACGCTCAGCCCATGTGCAGGCCGCCGTTCAGCGAGAAGTCGGCGCCCGTCGCGAAACCGGAATCGTTCGACGCGAGCCACGCGACGATCGAACCGATTTCCTCCGGCCCGCCGAGACGCCGCACCGGGATCGTCGCGACGATCTTCTCGAGCACGTCCGGGCGAATTGCCTTCACCATGTCGGTGCCGATGTAGCCCGGCGACACGGTATTGACCGTCACGCCCTTCGTCGCGACTTCCTGTGCGAGCGACATCGTGAAGCCGTGGATGCCGGCCTTCGCGGTCGAATAATTGGTCTGGCCGAATTGCCCCTTCTGGCCGTTCACCGACGAAATGTTGACGATCCGGCCCCAGCCGCGCTCGACCATCCCGTCGATCACCTGCTTCGTCACGTTGAACAGGCTCGTCAGGTTGGTGTCGATCACGGCGGTCCAGTCTTCGTGCGTCATCTTGCGGAACACGACGTCGCGCGTGATGCCCGCGTTGTTGACCAGCACGTCGATCTCGCCGACTTCGGCCTTGACCTTGTCGAACGCTTCCTTGGTCGAGTCCCAGTCGCCGACGTTGCCTTCCGACGCGATGAAATCGTACCCGAGCGCCTTCTGGTCCTCGAGCCATTTCACACGGCGCGGCGAGTTCGGGCCGCAACCTGCGACCACCTTGAAGCCGTCTTTCGACAGGCGCTGGCAGATGCTGGTGCCGATGCCGCCCATCCCGCCCGTTACGTACGCAATTCGCTGAGACATAAATCTCACTCCATTTTTTGGTTTCGAGAGCTGCCGGAGGCCCCCTCTGACTTCACGGGACGCCGGCCGAAGCCGCAATCGGCCGGCACCCGGATTCGGTTCGCTGGTCGCGAATGGCCGGTTACGGACGCTCGACCGCGAGCGCGACACCCATCCCGCCGCCGATGCACAGCGACGCCAGCCCGCGCTTCGCGTCGCGCTTGGCCATCTCGTGCAGCAGCGTCACCAGGATCCGGCAGCCCGACGCGCCGATCGGGTGCCCGATCGCGATCGCCC
>NZ_JAUJQH010000070.1:0-1356 GCF_030482905.1 Burkholderia sp. AU45251
GAGCCTATCCGAACCTTTGTGTGTGAGGCATAAACTGAAGGCCAAGGAGCCACTTTTATGCCACGCAAACGCAAGGAAGAAGTAACGATTGAGCCGGGCAAGGGCTTGAACCTGGACCCGGAACTGATCAAGCAACTGGTGCCCGGGACGCTGGACCGGGCGACGATCAACGAGCAGCTCGCTGCGCTCAAGAAGGCGATCTTCGAGCGCGCACTGGGCGGCGAGTTGGCCCACCACCTCGGCTACGAGAAGGGCGAAGCCAAGCCGGCCGGCAGCACGAACCATCGCAACGGCACCAGCCGCAAGCGCATCGCGACCGACGACGACCTGCTCGACGTCGAGATTCCGCGCGACCGCGCAGGCACCTTCGATCCGGTGCTGATCGCCAAGGGCGAGCGACGCTTCACCGGCTTCGACGACAAGATCATCGCGATGTACGCACGCGGCATGAGCGTGCGGGAGATTCAGGGCTTCCTGCTGGAGATGTACAGCATCGAGGTGTCGCCGGACTTCATCAGCACGGTGACCGATGCCGTGATCGACGAAGTGCGCGAATGGCAGCAGCGGCCGCTCGAGCCGATGTACCCGGTCGTGTTCTTCGACGCCTTACGAGTCAAGATCCGCGACGAAGGCGTCGTGCGCAACAAGGCGATCTACCTGGCGCTGGGCGTGCGCCGCGACGGCACGCGGGACGTTCTGGGCCTCTGGATCGAGCAGACCGAGGGGGCCAAGTTCTGGCTGCGGGTGGTGAACGACCTGAAGCTGCGTGGCGTGCAGGACATCCTGATTGCCGTGGTCGATGGCCTGAAGGGCTTCCCGGAAGCGATCAATACGGTGTTCCCGGAAACGACGGTCCAGACCTGCATCGTGCATCTGATCCGGAACTCGCTGGACTTCGCCAGCTGGAAAGACCGGAAATCGGTCGCAGCGGCGCTCAAGGAGGTCTACCGGGCGCCGTCGGCCGAAGCGGCCGCCGTGGCGCTGGATGCATTCGACGTGAGCCCGTGGGGTACGAAATACCCACCGATTGCCGCCCTCTGGCGCCGGGCTTGGGATCAGGTGATTCCGTTCTATGCCTTCGCGCCGGACATCCGGAAAATTGTATATACGACCAACGCGATCGAGTCGCTGCACATGCAGCTTCGGAAGATCATCAAGGCGCGCGGCCACTTCCCGTCGGACGAGGCCGCACTCAAACTGATCTGGCTGGCGCTGCGCAACGTCGTTGCCAAGTGGACCGGCTCCCGGCACGATTGGAAGAGCGCGATGACCCAGTTTGCGCTGCTTTACCCGGAGCGATTCAACATCGGAATCTGAGTCTTAACCCGCCTCACACACAAGATTCCGGATACCTCC
>NZ_JAUJQH010000071.1:0-1290 GCF_030482905.1 Burkholderia sp. AU45251
TGAGCTTCCCTCGGTTTTTCGCCTTCCAACGGTCCCGAGTTATGCAGCCGCATCCTTGGTCTGCTGAGCTTTGATCCAGTCCCGAAGGAACTGCTCCGGAGAAACAAAGCCGAGCGACGAATGACGACGACTGCGGTTGTAAAACACTTCGATATATTCGAACAGATCGGCCTTCGCGTCCTGATGCGTCCGGTAGCGCGTGGCGTGGACCCGTTCGTTCTTCAAGCTGTTGAAGAAGCTTTCCGTCGGGGCATTGTCCCAACAATTTCCCTTGCGACTCATCGAGCAGCGCATGCCGTAGGCGCTCAGCTTGCGCTGGAACTCGTGACTCGCGTATTGGCTGCCTCTGTCCGAATGACACAGTGCGCCCGGCGCGGGACGGCGGCGGAACCAGGCCATCGTCAGCGCGTCCGTCACGAGATCCGCCGTCATGCGCGGCTTGATCGACCAGCCCACCACTTCCCGGTTGAACAGGTCGAGCACCACGGCCAGGTACAGCCAGCCCTCGTCGGTCCAGATATACGTGATGTCCGAGCTGAACACCTGATTCGGCGCGGCGGGCGTGAACTCGCGGTTCAACAGGTTTGGCGCGACCGGCAGCTTGTGTTTCGAATCGGTCGTCACCCGGTAACGGCGCTTGTGCCGCGCCCGGATGCCATGCTCACGCATCAGCCGTTCCACGCGCTCCTTGCTGGCCGGAAAGCCTCGATCACGGATTTCCTCGGTCATGCGCGGCGAACCGTATGCTCCTTTGACCTCGGCGTGCACCGTCCGGATCAGCGTCAGCAATTGCGTGTCCGTCAGTCGCGTTCGCCCCGACTTGCCGCCGCGCGTCCACGCACGATAACCGTTCACGCTGACCGACAACACCCCGCACAGCGACGACAGCGGATACTGCCCGACCTGCTGGTCGATCCAGGCATACCTCACAGCAGGTCCTTCGCGAAGTATGCTGCCGCTTTTTTTGCGATCTCAAGTTCCATTTGCAGGCGCTTGATCTCCGCGCGCATGCGCGAAAGCTCCATCTGCTCCGGCGTAACCGGCTTCGTTCCCGCACCGTTGAGCTTGCCTGCCGCTTCGGCCTTCACCCAGTTGCGCAGCGTCTGCTCCGACATGCCCAGTTCCCGGGCCACCACAGCAAAGCCCTGGCCGTCCTTGACTCGCTGGACGGCTGCCACCTTGAATTCCGCCGTGTACGATTGTTTCGGTACCTTGAACATCCCTGATCACCTTCCTTTCCGTCGAGTTTATACATGACTCGATGGAAGGCGAAATTTCAGGGGAAGCTCA
>NZ_JAUJQH010000072.1:0-1168 GCF_030482905.1 Burkholderia sp. AU45251
CTAGTGTCCCGTTCCGCTGATTCGCGAACAAAGTCGGTGTAGCTTTTCGAGGATGGAATCGGCAGACGCGGTCCAGACGAATGGCTTGCAGTTTTCGTTGTAGTGGGAGACGAATTGATCAATGCGCTTGATCAGTTGTTTGACCGAGCCGAACGAGCCTCTGCGAATCGCCTTATCGGTGATCAACGCAAAGAAGCGTTCGACCTGATTGAGCCACGAACTGTAGGTGGGAATGAAATGCATGTGCCAGCGGGGGCGTGCAGCCAGCCACGCCTTGACCTTCGGATGCTTGTGACTGCCATAGTTGTCAACGATGCAGTGCACGTCGAGTTCGGCCGGCACGGCTTTGTCGATTTCGCGCAGGAACGAAAGGAATTCCTGATGGCGATGACGTGGCTTGCAGGTAGCGAGCACGGCGCCATTGAGCACATTCAGGGCGGCAAACAACGTAGTGGTGCCGTGACGGACGTAATCATGAGTGACGCCTTCGACGTAACCGAAACCCATCGGCAGCATAGGTTGCGTGCGCTCGAGCGCCTGACACTGGCTCTTCTCGTCCACGCACAGCACGAGGGCGTTCTCCGGAGGGCTCAAGTACAAGCCGACCACATCGCGCAGCTTCTCGATGAAGAACTGATCGGTCGAGAGCTTGAAGCTTTCGCTGCGATGCGGCTGCAGACCCAGCAGCTTGAAGTAACGGTGCACGCTCGTTGGCGAGATGGCAGTTTCGGCGGCAATCGTGCGCACGCTCCAGTGAGTGGATCCATCTGCCGGCTTCGTATGCAGGGTCTTGTGAATCAGTTGAGCCAGCCGCTCGTCGTCAATCGTGCGTGGTTTGCCGGGACGAACTTCGTCATAGAGTCCGTTGATTCGCTGCTCCAGAAACCGCAGACGCCACTTGCCCACCGTGGCGCGCGTGAGTTGCAGGCGTTGTGCGATTGCGCTGTTGGGTTCGCCGTCAGCAGCCGCCAGCACGATGCGCGCCCGCGCGACCAGCGCAGCCGAAATCGAACGAGAACGTGCTATCGACATCAATTGCGAGCGTTCGTCTTCGCTCAGCACCAGTTCCACCTTCGGTCGTCCCATCGCCATGCTGATGTCTCCCGTTCCGTTGACGTCAACATGCTACGTGAACATAGATCAGTTAACAACGGAACGGGATACTAGC
>NZ_JAUJQH010000073.1:0-1154 GCF_030482905.1 Burkholderia sp. AU45251
ATGACGGATGTAGTGATCGTATCGGCCGCGCGGACCGCGGTCGGCAAATTCGGCGGTTCGCTTGCGAAGATTGCGGCGCCGGAGCTGGGCGCGACGGTGATCCGCGCGGTGCTGGAGCGTGCGGGCGTGAAGCCCGAGCAGGTCAGCGAAGTGATCATGGGTCAGGTGCTGACGGCGGGCTCGGGCCAGAACCCGGCGCGCCAGTCGCTGATCAAGGCCGGGCTGCCGGCGGCCGTGCCGGGGATGACGATCAACAAGGTGTGCGGCTCGGGCCTGAAGGCCGTGATGCTGGCGGCGAACGCGATCGTCGCGGGCGACGCGGAGATCGTGATCGCGGGCGGCCAGGAAAACATGAGCGCGTCGCCGCACGTGCTGCCGGGCTCGCGCGACGGCTTCCGGATGGGCGATGCGAAGCTGGTCGACACGATGATCGTCGACGGCCTGTGGGACGTGTACAACCAGTACCACATGGGCATCACGGCGGAGAACGTCGCGAAGGAATACGGGATCACGCGCGAAGAGCAGGACGCATTCGCGGCGCTGTCGCAGAACAAGGCGGAAGCCGCACAGAAGGCCGGTCGCTTCGACGACGAGATCGTGCCGGTGGCGATTCCGCAACGCAAGGGCGAGCCGCTGCAGTTCGCCACCGATGAATTCGTGCGTCACGGCGTGACGGCGGACTCGCTGGCCGGGCTGAAGCCGGCGTTCTCGAAGGACGGCTCGGTGACGGCGGCGAACGCGTCGGGGCTGAACGACGGCGCGGCGGCGGTGCTGGTGATGTCGGCGCAGAAGGCGGCGGCACTCGGTCTGACGCCGCTGGCGCGGATCAAGGCATACGCGAACGCGGGCGTGGATCCGAGCGTGATGGGGATGGGCCCGGTGCCGGCGTCGCGCCGTGCGCTGGAGCGCGCGGGCTGGACGCCGGGCGACCTGGACCTGATGGAGATCAACGAGGCATTTGCGGCGCAGGCGCTGGCGGTGCACAAGCAGATGGGCTGGGACACGTCGAAGGTGAACGTGAACGGCGGGGCGATCGCGATCGGGCACCCGATCGGCGCGTCGGGCTGCCGGATCCTGGTGACGCTGCTGCACGAGATGGCCAAGCGCGACGCGAAGCGCGGGCTGGCGTCGCTGTGCATCGGCGGCGGGATGGG
>NZ_JAUJQH010000074.1:0-1125 GCF_030482905.1 Burkholderia sp. AU45251
CGATCGGCTCGCTGTCGACTTCGACCTCCACCGGCCTGTCGTCGGCCAACAGCTCGATCGGTTCGCTGTCGACCTCCACCTCGACGGGTCTGTCGTCGGCCAACAGCTCCATCGGCTCGCTGTCGACTTCCACGTCGACCGGTCTCTCGTCGGCCAACAGCTCGATCGGTTCGCTGTCGACCTCCACCTCGACGGGTCTGTCGTCGGCCAACAGCTCGATCGGCTCGCTGTCGACTTCGACCTCCACGGGTCTGTCGTCGGCGAATAGCTCCATCGGCTCGCTGTCGACTTCCACGTCGACCGGCCTCTCCTCGGCGAACAGCTCGATCGGTTCGCTCTCGACGTCCACCTCGACCGGCCTGTCGTCGGCCAACAGCTCGATCGGTTCGTTGTCGACGTCGACCTCGACCGGCCTGTCGTCGGCCAACAGCTCGATCGGCTCGCTGTCGACTTCGACCTCCACCGGCCTGTCGTCGGCCAACAGCTCGATCGGTTCGCTGTCGACCTCCACCTCGACGGGTCTGTCGTCGGCCAACAGCTCCATCGGCTCGCTGTCGACCTCCACGTCGACCGGTCTCTCGTCGGCCAACAGCTCGATCGGCTCGCTGTCGACTTCGACCTCCACGGGTCTGTCGTCGGCCAACAGCTCGATCGGCTCGCTGTCGACCTCGACGTCGACCGGTCTGTCGTCGGCCAACAGTTCGATCGGTTCGTTGTCGACCTCCACGTCGACCGGCCTGTCGTCGGCCAACAGCTCGATCGGTTCGCTGTCGACCTCGACGTCGACCGGCCTGTCGTCGGCCAATAGCTCGATCGGTTCGCTGTCGACCTCGACCTCGACGGGTCTGTCGTCGGCTAACAGCTCGATCGGTTCGTTGTCGACCTCCACCTCGACGGGTCTGTCGTCGGCCAATAGCTCGATCGGCTCGCTTTCGACTTCGACCTCGACGGGCCTGTCGTCGGCGAATAGCTCGATCGGCTCGCTGTCGACCTCGACGTCGACCGGCCTGTCGTCGGCCAATAGCTCGATTGGTTCGCTCTCGACTTCCACGTCGACCGGCCTGTCGTCGGCCAATAGCTCGATCGGCTCGCTCTCGACCTCGACCTCGACGGGTCTGTCATCGG
>NZ_JAUJQH010000075.1:0-1082 GCF_030482905.1 Burkholderia sp. AU45251
TGGATGCGTGCCACGCTGGTGGCCGCGCTCGGATCGCTCGTCGCGCTGATTGTCACCGCGTGCGGATCGTCGTCGATGCAGGCGAGCGGCCAGCAGCAGATTCGCCACGTGTTCGTGATCACGCTCGAAAACGAGAACTACACGACCACGTTCGGCGCGAACACGAAGGCGCCGTACCTTGCGACGACGCTGGCCGCGCAGGGTGCGCTGGTGCAGCAGTACTACGGCACCGGGCACGTGAGCCTCGACAACTACATCGCGATGCTCAGCGGCCAGTCGCCGACCAATGAAACCGACAACGACTGCCCGGTGTTCCAGGACTACAAGCTGACCGGGATGACGCCGGACGGGCAGGCGATCGGCTCGGGTTGCGTGTATCCGGCCACCGTGAAGACGCTGCCCGACCAGCTGAAGGCGGCCGGCTATACGTGGAAGGGCTACGAAGAGGACATGGGCAACGACCCGTCGCGCGAGGCGGCGACCTGCGGCCATCCGACGCTGAACACGACCGACCTGACGCAAGTTGCGCAGGCGCCGAGTGCGGCCGTGCCGGCCGGCGACCAGTACGCGACGCGCCACAATCCGTTCGTGTACTTCCATTCGATCATCGACTCGCCGGATTGCGCGAAGAACGTCGTGAATCTCGCGAGCCTCGAGAACGACCTGAAGTCGGCCGATACCACGGCGAACTTCAACCTGATCACGCCGAACCTGTGTCACGACGGCCATGACGCGCCGTGTGCGAACGGTGAAGCGGGCGGCCTGACGAGCGCCGACGCGTTCCTGAAGAAGTGGGTGCCGCTGATCACCGCGTCGCCGGCATTCCAGAAGGACGGGCTGCTGATCGTCAATTTCGACGAGAGCAGCTATGCGAGCGTGTCGCAACCGTCGCCGGGTGTGACCAACCTCACGTTCGCGGGCACCACCTGCTGCAGCCAGCAGCCGGGGCCGAACCTGCCGGTCTTCCCGCAGACGTCGTCGCTCGCCTACCACGGCGCGACGATCAACCTCACGAAGCAGAGCTTCGGCGGCGACCAGACGGGCGCGGTGATGATCTCGAAGTTCATCAAGCCGGGTACGGT
>NZ_JAUJQH010000076.1:0-1055 GCF_030482905.1 Burkholderia sp. AU45251
GTGCGCAACCCGTACGACGGCTCGCTGGTCGGCACCGTGCCGAAGGCGACGCTGGACGACGTGCGGCGCGCGTTCGCGACCGCACGTGCGTACCGGCCGACGCTCACGCGCCACGATCGCGCGGCGATCCTGCGCCGCGCGGCCGATATCGTGCGCTCGCGCACGGCCGAGATTGCAGCGCTGATCACGGCCGAGGCAGGGTTGTGCATCAAGGATTCGACGTATGAGGCCGGCCGCGTCGCCGACGTGCTGACGTTCGGCGCCGGTGAAGTGCTGAAGGACGACGGGCAGATCTTCTCGTGTGACCTGACACCGCACGGCAAGAAGCGCCGCGTGTACACGCAGCGTGACCCGCTGCTCGGCGTGATCTCGGCGATCACGCCGTTCAACCACCCGATGAACCAGGTCGCGCACAAGATCGTGCCGTCGGTCGCGACCAACAACCGGATCGTCGTGAAGCCGTCGGAGAAGGTGCCGCTGTCGTGCTACCTGTTCGCGGACATCCTGTACGAAGCCGGCCTGCCGCCGCAGATGCTGCAGGTGCTCACCGGCGACCCGAAGGAGATCGCCGACGAGCTGATCACGAACCCGGCGATCGACCTCATCACGTTCACCGGCGGCGTATCGATCGGCAAGTCGATCGCGTCGCGGATGGGCTACCGGCGCGCGGTGCTCGAGCTTGGCGGCAACGATCCGATCATCGTGATGGAAGACGCCGATCTCGACGAAGCGAGCACGCTCGCGGTGTCGGGTTCGTACAAGAACTCGGGGCAGCGTTGCACCGCGATCAAGCGGATGCTCGTGCACGAGTCGGTGGCCGATCGCTTCACGGAGCTGGTGGTCGAGAAAACGAAGGCGTGGTCGTACGGCAATCCGGCCGATCCGTCGGTCGACATGGGCACGGTGATCGACGAGGCAGCCGCGAAGTTCTGCGAGCAGCAGGTGAACGACGCGATCGCGCGCGGTGCGCGGCTGCTGGTCGGCAACGTCCGCGACGGCGCGCTGTATTCGCCGACGGTGATCGATCGCGTGACGCCCGACATGCCGCTGGTGAA
>NZ_JAUJQH010000077.1:0-966 GCF_030482905.1 Burkholderia sp. AU45251
GTCGCGAACATCATCGAAGGCATCGTGCTGGAAAACGCCTGAGCGGATCACGATGCATTCGATACAACTCGCCCTCTGGATGGTCGCGACGCTGGTGCTCGTCGCGCTCGTATTCGACTTCATGAACGGCTTTCACGACGCGGCGAACTCGATCGCCACCGTCGTGTCCACCGGGGTGCTGAAACCCCAGCAGGCCGTCGTGTTCGCGGCGGCGTTCAACGTCATCGCGTATTTCATCTTTCACCTGAAAGTCGCGCAAACCGTCGGTAAAGGCACGATCGACCCCGAGATCGTCGACCACTACGTCGTGTTCGGTGCGCTGGTCGGTGCGATCGGCTGGAACGTGATCACGTGGTACTACGGGATTCCGTCGAGCTCGTCGCATGCGCTGATCGGCGGCCTGGTCGGCGCCGCGCTCGCGAAGTCCGGCTGGAGTTCGCTGAACATCGACGGGCTGCTGAAGACCATCGCGTTCATCTTCATTTCGCCGCTGCTCGGCTTCATCCTCGGCTCGCTGTTCATGCTCGGCGTGTCGTGGCTGTATTTCCGTACCGCGCCCAGCAAGGTCGACCGGCGCTTCCGCCGGCTGCAACTGCTGTCGGCCGGGCTGTACAGCCTCGGCCACGGCGGCAACGACGCGCAGAAGACGATCGGCATCATCTGGATGCTGCTGATCGCGTCGGGCTATGCGTCGGCGACGTCCGATGCGCCGCCGGCGTGGGTGATCGGCGCGTGCTACCTGTCGATGGGCCTCGGCACGCTGTTCGGCGGCTGGCGCATCGTGCGCACGATGGGCCAGAAGATCACGAAGCTCAAGCCGGTCGGCGGTTTCTGTGCGGAAAGCGGCGGGGCGATCACGCTGTTCATCGCGTCGTTCCTCGGCATTCCGGTATCGACCACGCATACGATTACCGGCGCGATCGTCGGTGTCGGCGCGACGCAGAAGCTGTCGGCCGTGCGCTGGGG
>NZ_JAUJQH010000078.1:0-950 GCF_030482905.1 Burkholderia sp. AU45251
TTTGCCGCGATCGAGCAGGAAAACCGTCGCCAGGAAGATCACATCGAGCTGATCGCGTCGGAAAACTACACGAGCCCGGCCGTGATGGCTGCGCAGGGTTCGCAACTCACGAACAAGTACGCGGAAGGTTATCCGGGCAAGCGCTACTACGGCGGCTGCGAATACGTCGACGTCGTCGAGCAGCTGGCGATCGACCGCGTGAAGCAGCTGTTCGGCGCGGAAGCGGCGAACGTGCAGCCGAACTCGGGTTCGCAGGCGAACCAGGGCGTGTTCTTCGCGATGCTCAAGCCGGGCGACACGATCATGGGCATGAGCCTCGCGCACGGCGGCCACCTGACGCACGGTTCGCCGGTGAACATGTCGGGCAAGTGGTTCAACGTGGTGAGCTATGGCCTGAACGAGAACGAAGACATCGACTACGAAGCAGCCGAGAAGCTCGCGCAAGAACACAAGCCGAAGCTGATCGTCGCGGGCGCATCGGCGTTCTCGCTGAAGATCGACTTCGAGCGTCTGGCGAAGATCGCGAAGTCGGTCGGTGCGTACCTGATGGTCGACATGGCCCACTACGCGGGCCTGATCGCAGCGGGCGTGTATCCGAACCCGGTGCCGCACGCGGACTTCGTGACGACGACGACGCACAAGAGCCTGCGCGGCCCGCGCGGCGGCGTGATCCTGATGAAGGCCGAGTACGAGAAGCCGATCAACTCGGCGATCTTCCCGGGGATCCAGGGCGGCCCGCTGATGCACGTGATCGCAGGCAAGGCGGTGGCGTTCAAGGAAGCGCTGTCGCCGGAGTTCAAGGCATACCAGGAGAAGGTGGTCGAGAACGCACGCGTGCTGGCTGAAACGCTGGTGAAGCGCGGTCTGCGGATCGTGTCGGGCCGTACGGAAAGCCACGTGATGCTGGTCGACCTGCGCGCAAAGAACATCACCGGCAAGGCAGCGGAAGC
>NZ_JAUJQH010000079.1:0-941 GCF_030482905.1 Burkholderia sp. AU45251
CACCATGCCAAAGCCAGACTCAAAGCCACTCACACCGGAGCAGCGCATCAAAGAGTTGGAGACGCAGTTGCGAGAAGCGCAGGAGAAAGCCGCGCTGTTCGAGGCGGTGATCGACGTGATGCGCAAGGACTACGGGATCACCGTAAAAAAGCCTTCGGGCAGGTCGTCGCGCAAAAGCGGATCGAAAAGCTGAGCGTCGAGCGAGCCTGCCGCTACATGGGCATCAGCCGCCAAGCGTATTACAAGCGTTGTCGAAGTGAGGAGCGTCGTTGCTCGCAAGCCGAAACCGTGACCACGCTAGTGCGAGATGTACGACTGCGCCAGCCTAGACTCGGGACACGGAAATTGCATCATCTGCTCGGGCCTGCATTGATCGAGCGCGGCATCAAGCTGGGGCGAGACGGGCTGTTCGATGTGCTGCGCGCTGCCCGGCTGCTCGTCGCGCCACATCGGGCGTATCACAAGACGACGCAAAGCCATCATCGCTTCCGACGTCATCCGAATCTGCTGAAAGCCGGGCCGGATCAGATCGTGCCGACTGGACCTGAACAGGTGTGGGTGGCCGACATCACGTACCTGCCGACGGCGGGCCGGTTTGTGTATTTGAGTCTCGTCACGGATGCGTTCTCGCGCAAGATCGTCGGTCATCACGTTCACGATAGCCTGCAAACCGAGCAGGTCAGCCAGGCGCTGAAGAAGGCATTGCGCAGGCGCCAGACCCGTCAGCCATTGATCCATCACTCCGATCGCGGGGTTCAGTACTGCTCGACCTACTATCAGGACATCCATCGACGTCACGGCCTGCGCTGTTCGATGACCGACGGCTACGACTGCTATCAGAACGCGCTGGCTGAGCGGGTCAACGGCATCCTCAAGGGGGAGTTCCTGCTGCAGCGTCCCGCTGACCTTGAACAGGCTGCCAAGATGGTCGAACAGTCGGT
>NZ_JAUJQH010000007.1:0-290740 GCF_030482905.1 Burkholderia sp. AU45251
GGGACATCAATCCGTTCGACCAGTGGGGCGTCGAGCTCGGCAAGATTCTCGGCAAGGTGGTGGAAGCCGACCTGTCGGCCGAGTCGGTCGATCCGGCGAAGCACGATTCGTCGACGGCCGCGCTGATTGCCCGGGCTCGGAAAGAGTCCCGGTAATCTTCAAGTCAGATTCTTGCGCCGACCCAGCCCGGCCAACGAGCGCCGGGCGTGCGAGTTCACTTATCTCCGGGCATGTCCTTCAGAACCTGAGTGTCCTGCGCCCGGTGGTTCGCTTTAGGAATCTCGGACCGATCCGAGATTCCCAAAGCGGATCACTGAAATTTTCTACGGGGCGAAATTATCTCGAATATCGTGTGGAACACGGTACCGTCGAACATGTCGAGCAGCACGTGTGAAGCTTGTTGGCTCTCGACGCGTACCGGCGACGCGAGCGCTTCGTCGATCGACGCCTGGTTATCGAAATGCATCGCGATCACGAGCGGCAGCGCCGGATCGTCGACGTCGCTATGATGCTGTCGCATGACGTGGATCTCGCGGGCGTTCGGGAAGCGCTGCCACAGCGGCACGAGTGTCTCGTCGACGTGCCGGTGGAAGTCGGCCTCCCGGCCGGGCCGGATCCTGCCTCTGAAGCAGGCCAGACGAATGAGCATGATCGTCGCCTCGCTGCGTTCAGCCGCGGCCGATGAACGGCATCTGCGTGGCCATCACCGTCATGAACATCACGTTGGCCTCTAGAGGCAGGCTGTCCATGTAGAGCACTGCCCGCACGACGTTTTCCATGCCCATCCGGGGCTCGACCTGCGTCGAGCCGTCCGCCTGCAGCGTGCCGTGCGCCATCAGGCTGCTCATGTCGCTGACGACGTTGCCGATGTCGATCTGACCGCACGCGATGTCGTACCGGCGGCCGTCGAGCGACGCGGCCTTCGTGAGCCCCGTGATCGCGTGCTTGGTCGCCGTGTAGGCGGCGGCCTGCGGGCGCGGTGCATGCGCCGAGATCGAGCCGTTGTTGATGATTCGCCCGCCGCGCGGGCTCTGCCGCCTCATCAGCCTGAACGCGCCCTGCGTGCAGAGAAACGTGCCGGTCAGGTTGACGTCGACGGCCTGGGTCCATTGTTCGTAGGGCAGATCCTCGAGCGAACACTGCGGCGTGAAGATGCCGGCGTTGTTGAAAAGCAGATCGAGCCGGCCCCAGCGGTTTTCGATCGTGTCGAACAGACGGCCGACGGCCGCTGGATCGCTCACGTCGCAACCGACGACCAGCGTGCGCGATGCCGCGTCCGCGCCGGCCTCGTCGATGACGCCCTGGAGATTCGCGACATTGCGCGCCGCGAGCGCGACACGGTAGCCCGATCGCAGCAGGCCGAGCGCGACGCTCTTGCCGATGCCGGAACTCGCGCCCGTTACCAGCGCAATCCTTGCGTTCATTTCAGTGTCCTCGTGCAAGAAACCCGCCCGGCAGCCGGGCGGGCGATACGGCGACGGTGCTGCCCGACGGGGCGACCGCCGCGTTGCGCGTCAGCGTGACCCGCCGCGCCATGCGCGGGTCGTCTGGCGCTGCGTTCCGAGCCCGTCGATGCCGACCCGCATCTCGTCGCCCGCCTTCAGATAGACGGGCGGCTGCTGGCCGAGCCCGACGCCGGGCGGCGTGCCGGTGCTGACGATGTCGCCGGGCAACAGCGTCATGAACTGGCTGATGTAGCTGACGAGCGTCGCGACGCCGAACACCATCGTTGCGGTGCTGCCGTTCTGGTAGCGGTGGCCGTTCACGTCGAGCCACATCCCCAATGCCTGTGGGTCCGGCACTTCATCGCGCGTGACGAGCCAGGGGCCGACGGGCGAAAACGTGTCGCAGCCCTTGCCCTTGTCCCACTGTCCGCCGCGTTCGAGCTGGTACGCACGCTCGGAGACGTCGTTGACGATGCAGTAGCCGGCGACGTGGTCGAGCGCGTCGGCTTCGTCGACGTACGACGCACGTTTGCCGATCACGACGCCGAGCTCGACTTCCCAGTCGGTCTTTTCAGAACCGCGCGGAATGACGACGTCGTCGTCCGGTCCGGTCAGCGAGCTGGTCGCCTTCAGGAACAGCACCGGTTCCTCGGGGATCGGCATGCCCGATTCCGCGGCGTGATCCGCATAGTTCAGGCCGACGCAGACGATCTTCGACACGTGCGCGACCGGCACGCCGACCCGCGTGCCGGCCGCGACTTCGGGCAGTGCGAGCGGATCGAGCTTCGCGAGCGCGGCGAGGCCTTCGGGCGACAACGTGTCGGCCGTGATGTCCGGCACGACGCCGGACAGGTCGCGGATGCGCGATTCGGCATCCAGCAGGCCGGGTTTCTCGAGGCCGGGCGGCCCCCATCTGAGCAGTTTCATGGCAATTCCGATGGACGGGTGGTGAAGGGGCGGCGGCGCGCGGTCAGTTCGACCAGCCGCCGTCGATGATGTGAATCGCGCCGGTCGTGAACGCCGACTCGTCCGACGCGAGGTAGGTGACGAGCGCGGCGATTTCGTCGGCACGGCCGACGCGGCCGATCGGCTGGCGCGCGACGAACGCGGCGCGTACCTGCGCCGCATCCTGACCGGACGCGGCGGCCTGGCTGGCGATCCGCTGATTCAGCGACGGCGATTCGACGGTGCCGGGGCAGATCGCGTTGCAGCGCACGCCGGCCGCCACGAAGTCGGCCGCGACGGCCTTCGTCAACCCGATCACGGCCGCCTTGGACGCCCCGTAGACGAAGCGGTTCGGCACGCCCTTCACGCTGGACGCGGCCGACGACATGTTGATGATCGAGCCGCCGCGGCCACCGGCGAGCATCGCGGGCAGGAATGCGCGGATCGTTCGATACATCGATTTCACGTTCAGGTCGAACGCGAAATCCCAGTCCTCTTCCGGACACTTCAGAATGTCGCCGTTGTGTACGAAGCCCGCGCAATTGAACAACCCGTCGATCCGGCCGACCCGGTCGGCGAACGCCTGCACGGCGGCGGTGTCCCGCACGTCGAGCCGCGCGGTTTGCAGCGTGCCGCCCGCGGGCGGATCCGACTGCAATTCGGCGAGCGCCGCATCGTCGACATCGGTCGCGAACACGTACGCGCCCTGTTCGGCCAGCATCCGTGCCGACGCGCGCCCGATGCCTTTGCCCGCCGCGGTGACGACGATGGTTTTTCCTGCTACGCGATTTTTCATGCCTGGGTTTCCGTTGGTCAATGAAGGGGGCCGCAGATGCGTTTCCCGGCCGGCGCTTCAGCGGATCGCATCCCGCAGATCGGTGAGGTCGCGTCCGCGCGTTTCGGTCGACATCGCGACGCCGACGAGCGTCAGCGCCGACAGCACGGCCGTATAGGCGCCCATCACCCAGTACGCGCCGCCCGCGAGCCCGATCAGGTACACGCCGAGGATCGGCGCGAGGCCGCCGGACAGCACCGCGCCGATCTCGCGCGACAGCGCGACGCCCGAGTAGCGGTAGCGATTGCCGAAGAGTTCGGCGAAGTGCGAGCACTGCGCGCCGAGCATGCTGTTCGAGCCGAGCGCGAGCCCGCCGAACATCGCGATCGCGATCAAGAGCGGGTCGCCGGTGCCGATCATCCACCATGCCGGCAGCGCCCACAGAAGCATGAAGATCGCGCCCCAGCGATACACGGTCTTGCGGCCGAAGCGGTCGGACAGCGCGCCGAACATCGGCGTCGTGACGACGCTGGCGAGGGTCGCGATCATCACGCAGGTCGTGCCGATCTTCGTGAGATCGGCGGGCGGCACGCCGAGCCGTGTCGACACGGCGCCGCCGAGAAAGGCGATCACGATCGTCGTGTAGATGGTCGAGCCGCCCTGTTCGGCGAGCCGCATCAGGACGGCGGCGATCACGGGGCGGCGCGCGTCGCGCATGACCAGCCGCATCGGCGAATGCGCGATCTTGCGCTCGCCTTCCAGTGCGGCGAAGGCCGGGCTTTCGCGCAGGCGCAGCCGGATCCAGATTGCGACCGCGATCAGCACGACGCTCGAGAGGAACGGAATGCGCCAGCCCCACGCGAGCAGCGTGGCGGGGTCCATCATGTGCTGCAGCGCGCTGAACGTCGCCGTCGCGATGCCGAATCCGGCGAAGATGCCGACGAACGGCAGCGCCGCGTAGAAGCCGCGCCGCGGTAGCGGCGAGACTTCGGCCATGAGCGTGGATGCGCCTGCCTGCTCGGCGCCGGCGCCGAAGCCCTGGATCAGGCGCAGCACCACGAGCCCGATCGCGCCGAGCGGGCCGGCCGGCAGCAGGCCCACGAGCGTGGTCGAAACGCCCATGATCGCGATGGTCAGCAGCAGCACCAGCTTGCGGCCCTTGCGATCGCCGAGCGATCCGAAAAAGAGGCCGCCCAGCGGCCGGGCGAGGAACCCGACACCGTAGGTGGCGAAGCTCGCGAGCAGGCCGGCGTTCGCGTCGAGCGTCGCGAAGAAGACATGACTGAACACGAGCGCCGTCGCGAGCCCGAAGATCGCGAAATCGTAGTATTCGAGCGCGCTGCCGACTGCGCTGGTCAGGATCGCGCGTCGTAGCTGCCGGGGTGTCACCGGCGTGGCGGCGTCGGAGCGAGGCAGGCTTTCCGGACCCGCGCCGGACAGGCTGGATGGCGCCGCTGGCGTGACGGCCGCGCGATGAATCGTCATGGTTTCTGTCTCCTGGATTCGGCCCCGCCCGGCGCGCGTGCGCCGTTCGTCGCGACGCACGATGCTCGCCGGGCAGCAGCGAAATCACCGTCTGTATTGTCAGTACGTCAAATTATTTTGCGATGGGCGGCATGGTGAACGATTTACCAACCCGCCGTTCATCGGCTACACTTGGTTACCGGTAACCAAGTTGAATGAAATCTAACATGAGGAGACGCGAATGCACAAGGAAGAGTTGATGGTGGTTTCCCGGTATCCGGACGCGGACATGGCGACGCTGGAAGCGCAGTTCTCGCTTCACGTGCTCGCGGATGCGCCGGACCGCGAGCGGTTGCTGGCGGAAGTCGGGCCCCGCATCCGGGCGCTCGCGACGGACGGCGAGTCGGGCGCGAGCGCCGCGCTGATCGATGCGCTGCCGAATTTGCAAATCATCGTGTCATATGGGGTCGGGGTCGATGCGATCGATCTCGCGCAGGCGGCGCGCCGCGGCATCCGGGTGACGAATACGCCGGACGTGCTGACCGGCGACGTCGCCGATCTTGGCATCGGCCTGATGCTTGCCGTCGCTCGCGACATCGCGCAGAACGATGCGTTCGTGCGTGCCGGAGCGTGGGGCGCGCAACGCTTCCGGCTGACGTCGAGGATGTTCGGCAAGCGGCTCGGGATCATCGGGCTCGGGCGCGTGGGCCGCGCGGTCGCGCGACGCGCGGCGGCGTTCGACATGCAGATCGCCTATCACGACCGCATGCGCTTCGACGACGTCGACTACCGTTTCCATGCGAGCGCGGCCGAGCTGGCCGGCGACGTCGATTTCCTGATGGTGTGCGCGGCGGCGGACCGGATTCCCCGCGGCGCGATCGGCCGCGACGTGTTCGACGCGCTGGGACCGGACGGCTTCCTCATCAATATCGCGCGCGGCAGCATCGTCGACGAACCTGTCCTTGTCGACTATCTGCTCGACGGCCGGATCCGCGGCGCCGCGCTCGACGTATTCTGGAACGAGCCGGCGATCGATGCCCGGCTCCTGACGCTGCCCAACGTCGTGCTGCAGGCGCATCGCGCGAGCGCGACGATCGAGACGCGCGCGGCGATGGCGCAGCTCGTTCGCGACAATCTACGGGCGTACTTCGACGGCCAGCCGCTCGCGACCGAATTCACCGGTCATCTCGGGGCGGCATGACGCGCCCCGTTCCCTTCACTCATTCGATCGAACCGTCCATGACCCATTCTTCCCGTTCCGCTTCCGACACCGACCATGCTGCCGACAGCGCCGGCGACGCAAAGGCCGGCCAGCCCCGGCTGCGCAGCCGCCGCTGGTTCGACGATCCCGAGGATCCCGGCATGACCGCGCTCTACATCGAGCGCTACATGAACTACGGAATCACGCGCGACGAGCTGCAGTCCGGCAAGCCGATCATCGGCATCGCGCAGACCGGCTCCGATCTGGCGCCGTGCAACCGGCATCATCTCGAACTCGCCCAGCGCGTGCGCGACGGCATTCGCGATGCAGGCGGCATTCCGCTCGAATTTCCGGTTCATCCGATCCAGGAAACCGGCAAGCGGCCGACCGCGGCGCTCGACCGCAATCTCGCGTATCTCGGTCTGGTCGAAATCCTGCACGGCTATCCGCTCGACGGGGTCGTGCTGACGACCGGTTGCGACAAGACCACGCCGGCCTGCTTGATGGCCGCGGCGACCGTCAACATTCCGGCGATCGTGCTGTCGGGCGGCCCGATGCTCGACGGCTGGTGGAAGGGCAAGCTGGCCGGCTCCGGCACCGTGATCTGGGATGCCCGCAAGCGCCACGCGGCCGGCGAGATCGGCTACGACGCGTTCATGGACGAAGTGTCGGCGTCCGCGCCGTCGGCGGGCCACTGCAACACGATGGGCACCGCGCTGTCGATGAATTCGCTCGCGGAGGCGCTCGGCATGTCGTTGCCCGGCTGCGCCGCGATTCCCGCGCCGCACCGCGAGCGCGGCTGGATGGCCTACCACACGGGCCGCCGGATCGTCGGCATGGTCGCCGAGAACCTGCGTCCGTCGGACATCATGACCAAGGGAGCGTTCGAGAATGCCGTCGTGGCCGCCGCGGCGCTCGGTGCATCGTCGAACTGTCCGATCCACATGGTCGCGATCGCGCGGCACATGGGCGTCGACCATACGCTCGACGACTGGCAACGGCTCGGCCCCGACATTCCGCTGCTGGTCGACTGTCAGCCGGCAGGCCGCTTTCTCGGCGAGGCGTTCCATCGTGCGGGCGGGGTGCCCGCGGTGATGCGCGAGCTACGCGATGCGGGCCGGCTCGACACCGGGGTGCGCACGGTGACGGGGCGCACGCTCGGAGAGGATCTCGCCGGTGTCGCCGAGCCGGATCGCGAGGTCATCCGCGCCTACGACCGGCCGCTCAAGCCGGCGGCCGGCTATGTCGTGATGTCGGGCAACCTGTTCGACAGCGCGGTGATGAAGATCAGCGTGATCGACGAGGCTTTCCGCCGGCGCTTCCTGTCCGATCCTGCGCATCCGAACGTGTTCGAGGGGCGCGCGATCGTGTTCGAGGGGCCGGAGGACTACCACGCGCGCATCGACGATCCGTCGCTCGGAATCGACGAGCGTTCGGTGCTGGTGATTCGCAACTGCGGGCCGGTCGGGTTTCCGGGCGGCGCGGAGGTGGTCAACATGCAGCCGCCCGCCGCGCTGATCAAGCAGGGGATCACGCAGTTGCCGACGCTCGGCGACGGCCGGCAGAGCGGCACCTGCGCGACGCCGTCGATCCTCAACGTATCGCCGGAGGCGGCCGTCGGTGGCAATCTCGCGCTGCTGAAGACCGGCGACCGGTTGCGGATCGACCTGACGGCCTGCCGGGTGAACGTGCTGATCTCGCCGGAGGAGATGGCCGAGCGCCGCGCCGCGTACGTGCCCCGGCCGCTGCAGCACAAGACGCCGTGGGAGGAAATCTATCGCAGCATGGTGGGGCAGCACGGCACGGGAGCGTGCCTCGAGCCGGCGACGCTGTATCTGGACATCGTCGCGTCGCGCGGCGAGTCGCGTCACAACCACTGACGGGCGACGTCAAGTCAGGCGCTTTCGCGTGCGATCACTTCGTACGGGATGCGAATGAGCGACGGCGCGTCGCGCCGCGCTTGCGGCGCCGACGCGATTTCGCGGCGCGACGGCGTCGGCGGCTCCGATGCGTCGATCGCCGCGAGCAGCGACTCGCCCGCCGAATGGCCGATGCCGTAGGCGTCGACCGATACGGTCGTGATCGTCGGATAGCAGTGACGCGACACCTCGAAGTCGCCGAAGCCGGCGATCGCGACGTCGCGCGGCACGCTCAGCCCGCGGCGGTGGCACGCCATGATGGCGCCGAATGCGTGAATGTCGCTGGTGCACATGATCGCGTCGGTGTCCGGCCACGCGTCGAGGAGCCGGTTCAGCACGTCGCCGCCGTGACCCATCGCGACGCCGTGCGTCATGTCGGTCGTCCATTCCGTCCGGGCGATTTCGCGCGGCGTGTGCAATCCGGCCTTCCTGACCGCGGCCAGGTAGCCGTTGCGCCGCGCGACGCCGCGCAGGTCCAGCCGCGACGCGCTGCCGATGAAGCCGATCCGGCGGTAGCCGCGTTCGTACAGGTAGCGCGTCATCGCGGCCGCCGCATCCGCGTTCGAGAAGCCGACGACACGATCGATCGGATGACGCGGCAGCTCCCAGGTTTCGACCACGGGAATCTGCGCCTGCTTCAGCAGGTTGCGCGCTTCCGGCGTGTGATGGCCGCCCGTCAGCACGACGCCGCGCGGCTGGTGGCTCAGCAGCGAGCGGATCAGCGATTCCTCGCGGTCGGTCTGGTATTCGGTGTCCGCGAGCAGCAGCCGGAGGTTGCGCGGCTCGATGGCATCGTTGATGCCGCGCACCGTCTCCGCGAAGTTCGAGCTCGACAGCGACGGCACGAACACCGCGACGATGTTGCTGCGGCCGGACGACAGCGCGCCCGCCGCCGCATCCGCGACATAGCCGGTCTTCCTGACCGCATCCATGACGCGGGCACGGATGGCGTCGCTCACTTGCTGCCCCGTAAGAACTCGGGAAACCGACATCTTGGACACGCCGGCCATCCGGGCAACGTCCGCCATGCGAACCGGAACGCCGGGTTCCGGTGCGAAATCGCTGTTTGAACTCATGATCGTGGAAGCGCCGTAACACGGTGGGTGACGGGTCGACCGGCACCGTCGCCCATAAGATGGCTCTCCGGTGCGTAGTGCGAACGTACCCCAAAGCTTCGATTTTAATACCGGCTTCACACGAATGGTTCTGGTGTTCAGCGAAGATCAGAGGAGGCCTGAGGGACAGCCGGCCTGTACCGGAATCAGAGTCCGGGCGCAGCCGCAATCCCGACCTTCAAGCCGTCGCGCAAATGAAAGCTCGGCAAACCGAGGGTGCCCATATGCCCCACGGAACGCGAGAAGGGCCTCAGGGCCGCAAGGACGGCGCAAGCGCCAAGGCGGTCTCGAGCACGGCCCGTCCGAACGTGCGGGCGTATGCAGCGGCGTCGGCATCGTCCCGTGGGCGGTCAGCGCTCTCTTTGAACGGCAACTCGATGGTCATCGCCAGCGCGTCGAATTGCTCCGCGACCCACGGGATGCACTTCTTCGGGCTCGCATGATCAGGTCGGTCGACGGAATAGCCACGCGCAGTCTGGAAGACGGGGGAGCGTCGCAGCAGTTCTTCGTCGAACGCGCGGCGCAAGACCTGCAAGCGTGGCGTCCAAGCGGGGCTACCGTCAGCGCCCACCGAGAAGACGTGGGGCAGAACCTCGTCGCCATGGAAGTCGACGAGCAGGTCGAGCCCGAGCGCTTGCATGCGCCGGCGCACGGCGGCCGTCTCGGGCGCGTCCGGATACTCGCGGTCCCAGCAGCGATTGAGGTTGGCGCCGCGCGCGTTCGTTCGCAGGTTGCCCAGGCGCACACCGTCCGGATTGACATTGACGACGACGTGCACTGCGTGGCCACCGATCTCCCAGACGGGACGCAGTTCGCCGCACAGTGCCTGCACGAGGCCCTCCAGGCAATAGCCGCCCTGCGATTCGCCCGGATGCTGACGGGCCATAAACCAGAGGCGCGAGCGCGGTGCACGGCCCTCGAACGAGAGCATGCGGATCGGCTCGCCGAGCGCGGAGACTCCGAGAGTCGCCAGCGTCGCGCCTGCTTGCGTCGCCTGGGCAACGAGATTGTCCTCAGCGACGCGGTCGAAGGTCGGGAAATAGGCGAAGCGCAGACGCGCGGCGGGGCCGGGCGCGTGGAAGGCGAGCGCGTCGCCATCGAAGTTCGTTGGCAGGCGGCACCAGGCCGCGTTCTCGCCGCCGTTGGCATGCATGCAGACGCGGTAGTCGACCCAGCCTTTAGGGTAGGACGATCCGGCTAGGCCCTCGATGCGTACGTCGATGCCCTCGGACGGCACGTCGACCAGCTCGAAGGCGAACCATTGGGTGAATTCGGCCGCGTTGTCGCTGCGCAGACGCAAGCGCAAGGGCGAGCCGGTGGTGGCATCGGCGACGTGGTCGATCGCGGCGGCTTCGAAGTCGGTGTCGATGTGCATGGGACCGGTCCTTGTACAGTGATAAAAGGCGGGATTCCGCGAATCAAGCATGATATTTGAGTCGCCTTGCAAGAAACAGCGGATCAATATTGGGACGCGGCGGCCTTTTACACAATGTTCGATCGACCTCCCCAAGTCGTTGTTGTCGCATTGAGGGCACCCACTGCCACGTCACATCGGACGCTCGGCAGTCCACCTCTTCATAAATTCCATTTGCGGCCCTGACCGACACCTCGAACACATCACAAGTACATCGGCGTGGATGTCGTGAACGCATCAGCAACAAATTCGCCGCCAGGTAACCGATGGTGCTGCATAAAATCGCGCTGCGCGGATTCGACCATCACCGGCGCGCCGCACGCATACACCTGGCGACCCAACAGATCGGGCAGGTCCTCGATCACCGCGCGATGGACGATGCCCATGCGGCCCGACCACTGATCCCAGGCGCTCGGCTCGGAGAGCACCGGCACGTACTTGAAGTTCGGGATCTTGCGCGTGCCCACTGCCCGGCGAACTCGCCGAGATCGATGTCCTTCTTGTCGCGCGCACCCCAGTAGAGCGTCGTCGGCCTTGCGTTCGAGCGCGGCGAACCGGCACGGCAGCTTCTTGACCTGCACGCCGTCGACGCCGGCGATTTCGCGCACGTCGATCTCGAGATCGCACTGCGCCTTCGAGCAGCGCAGCAGCGCGAGGCTTTGAATGTGATGGTGTTGTTGACAGCGGTGTGCGGACACGGGTATTGCTCGAGTACGCCGCGCGTCCACACGTCACGTGGAGGAATCAGGCGGTGCGGATGACCGCTTGTGCGCGTATCCGCCAGCCGAGCGCTGCCGCAATCGCGGCGAACCCCGCCAACGCCCACATCGGCAATGACAGCCCGAGAATCGGGGGAGTCGGTGTTTCGCACAACCCGCTCACCTTGAAGACCAGCGGCAGCCAGTGCGCTGGCGGCAGACTGTCGACCACCGGCTGCAACGCATCGAAGCCGCAACTGAATCCCGGGTGAGCCTGCACATAGATATGCCGCACGGCGACCGCCGCGCCTGCCAGTGCCGTGGCCAGCGAGAGTGCACGTAGCCACGCGACGCGGCGTCCGCCTGCCGCCGCCACGAAGGCGAATAGTGCGATGAGCAGGAACAGATAGCGCTGGATGATGCACAGCGGGCACGGATCCTCGTGCCACACCAGCTGGATCCCCAGTGCGCCGGCGACGAGCGCGATGCTGGCCGTGCCGATTGCCAGCAGCATCCACCGCTCCGCGCGCGCGGCGCGGGTCGGCGGGCTCATCGCAGTGCTCCGGGTGCGCTGAACGGCGACTCGAGCATGCGGTCGACAGCGCGCTCGAGATCGGGGGCGGCGCTGTCGATGCCCACCGTCGGGCGCGGGTCATGCTCGCTCGTCAGCCAGTCGCCGGCGAGCGCGGCCGTGTGCTCGTCGATGTGGTTCGGCGCGTCGAGCGCGTGATCGAGGGGCCGTTGCAGACCCGCTTCAATGCCGACGAGGTCGTCTAAGTGTTTGGCATCCATGCTGTCGATGAAGGTTGGGTGGAGGAACGAAACGGACGTCACGCGCGCGGGCGCAGCGTCGCATACCAGAACAACAGCGCGGTTGCACTGAACGCGGCGCCGAGCATACAGACGCCGGCCCAGCCGAAGCGCGCATACACGCAGGTCGACGCGATCGAGCCGGACGCGCAGCCTGCGGCATAGAACAGCATGTAGCCGGCCGTCAGGCGGCTGCGTGCATCGGGACGCACGCCGTAGATCAGGCTCTGGTTGGTCACGTGCACCGCTTGCAGGCCGAGGTCGAACGCGATGACGCCCACGACGAGTGCCGCGAGCGAATGCATCACGAGCGCCGTGGGCAGCCATGACACGAGCATCAGCGCGAGCCCGATGCCGGAGGTCCATTGCGCCAAGCCGCGATCGGCGAGGCGGCCGGCGCGTGCGGCGCCGAGCGCGCCTGCCGCACCCGCGAGCCCGAACAGCCCGATCTCCGTATGCGACAGCGACAGCGGCGGCGCGCTGAGCGGCAGCACCATCGGCGTCCAGAGCGTCATCGCGGCCGCGAAATGCAGGAAGGCGATGAAGGCGCGCACGCGCAGCACGCGCTCCTGCGCGAAAAGTGCAAAGACCGACGCGATCAAGCGCGGATACGGCTCGGCAACACCCGGAAGACGATGAAGCGGGAGGACGCGCGACAGGACGACGGCAAGCAGCAGCATCACGCCGGCCGACGTGAAATACACCGCGCGCCATCCCGCGAGGTCGGCGATCGCGCCCGAGAACGTACGCGCGAGCAGAATGCCGAGCACGATGCCGCTCGTCACCGTGCCGACGACCTGTCCGCGTTCCGCCGGTTCGGCGAGCCCTGCCGCGAATGACACGAGCACCTGCGTGACAACGCTCAGAAAGCCGATCAGCGCCATGCCGGCGAACAGCACGGAGGTGCGCGTGGCCGTGGCGATTGCCAGCAGCGCGAGCGCGCAGACGACAGTCTGGATCAGGATCATCCGGCGCCGATCCCACAGATCGCCGAGCGGAACGAGGAGCAGGAGGCCGAGCCCGTAGCAGACGCTCGTGATCGTCATGATGCCGCCGATTGCGGCGCGCGAGATGTCGAACTGGTGCGCGAGCGTGTCGAGCAACGGCTGCGCGTAGTAGACGTTGGCGACGGCGAATCCCGCCGTCGTCGCGAACAGCAGCGCGACCGGACGCGTCAGCGTGGCATGGGCTACCGCGAGGGGCTGCGGGGCGCGCTGTAGCGGAGACAGTTGTTCGAGACTCATGATGGTGACGGCTGGCGAACCGGCATGAAGAAAGCGGGCGGGGTGGTGCTGACCTCCCCCGGGAAACGGCAACGCGCATGAGGTGGCCCGCGCGGCGAAGTCAACGATGGAGGGAAATGTACCGAGTGCGATGCGCAACGGTTAGCCGGTGCGTCTCAATGGATGGACTGTGCGTCCCACCCACACGGCGCGCGGTGCGGACGAGCGCACAGAAACGGATCGTCGATGCGTTGGGACAAAAGCGCTAACGGTTGCGGCCGCCCCTTTCATACCATCACACGCAGCCCACTCCCGCCTGTCGACGCGGCCGGCTGGGCGCATGTCGACGGCACGCTCGCGCGGGTTCGAATCCTGGCCGTCGGCATGGCGACATACCGGCGTCGCGGCGGGGGCCGGTCTCGACAATCCCGCTTGCCATTAATCGATCATGGAGGTTCGTATGGCACTCAATCCGCTGGAACAGTTCTTCTCGAAGGTCGGCGCCCGTGACGTATCGGGCGCGCTCGCGGTCATCGACGACGCGACGGTGTTCGAGCCGCAGGGCCCCGAGAGCCTGCCGATCTACGGGCGCTTCGTCGGCAAGGGCGGTGTCGAACGCCTGCTCGGCACGCTGGCCGAGCAGTTCGAGACCGAGCGGTTCGAGATCCGCGAATGGGCCGAAGCCGGCGACTATGTGTTCGCGTACGGTTACATGCAGCATCGCGTGCGCAAGACGGGGCGGATCTTCAAGAGCGACTTCGCCGTCGTTGCACAAATCGAAGGCAACGTGATTCGCCACTATCGGATCTTCGAGGACACGGCCGCCGCCGTGGCAGCGTTCGCCTGACCGCCCGCAGGATGCCTATCCGGCCCGGTGCGCCTCACGCCGGGCCGTCGCGCGTGGCTTTCGCCACGTCGTTCAGCGAATCTGCGCGAGCCAGCCGTTGTAGTCGGTATCCGTGTGTCGTTGCAAGCGATGCTGCGCGTTTCCCGCGACGATGCGGGTGTCGCTCGGTGCGTGACCGAACTCCAGCCTGAACGCGCGGCTGAGCTGCGTGTTGCTGTTGAAGCCGTACCGGTATGCCAGATCGCCGATCCGGTGCCGTGGGTTCTCGGGCGACATCAGCACGCGGTGAATCGCAAGCAGGCGGCGTTTGCGGATGTAATTCGCGACACCGCCGTCCTGCTCGAATAACCGGTACAGACCCGAGCGCGAGATGCCGATTGCCTTGCAGATTCGATCCGGCGACAGGTCCGGTGAGTCGAGGTTCTGCCGGATGTATTCCTTGATCTTCACGTACAGGGTCGACAGCAACGCGTTGTGCGCATTCGACATCTCTTGAGCGGTCGGGCTGAGCATCGCCTTCACCAGGCTCAGCGTCGCCTGCTCGGCATGCAGCGTTTCCGATTGCGACAGCATGCCGATCTGGTCGAGCAGGCTCCTCAGATAGCTATCGAGGAGCTGGCTGATGCCGCCACTGAAGAGGGTGCCGTGGACGCTCGACGGCAGGTTCGGCAGCATGTCGCGCGCGACCAGCAGCGTGATCGCGTCGCCCGCCTGGATTTCGCGGTGATAAGGACGCGCCTGGTCGACGACGAGGATATCCCCGGGCTGTACGAACACCGGCCTTCCATCGATTTCCCCGCGCACGATTCCCGCGTCCCGGAGGTTGAACGAATAGTTGTCCATCCCGTCTCGCCGAATGAACGCCGTCGAACGGTTCAGCGCGTACGAGAGCGGAATGGCCGCGCGCCCCGGATGACGGTAGGTCCATTTACCGACCGAGATGTTGCCAAGCGTGTATCCGATAAATCGGTAGTCAATGATCGGGTCAATCGGCGTGGTTAAAGAAAATTCTGCAATCGAATACTGTGTCTGCCATGCGTCGAGCCGGTCGGCAGGTGAATGATCCTGTAAGGAGAAGCGGAAAGGTGGATTTGCCGTGTCGCTCATCTCGCGGCCCTCGATGTCGTATTTTCGTTTGCTGAATTATAGGAATGTTTCTTAAAGGAAGGCGGTGAAGAAGGTCGGGTCGCTATGTAGATTTTCTTATATTTATATAATTTCTCTGGGGGGTAATTGCATCTGGATTGAGGGTGATTCTGTTGTTTTTAATGGGGTTCAACCTCGTCGCCGCCGTGATCCGTCTGGTCGCCCTTGCGAGCCATCGCCGTCATGCAGCGGCTACGCCGTCCGGTGCTTCTTCACCTGTTCCAGGGTTTCGCACGTTCGAAGAATCGTGTCTTTCGAGAATGGCGACAGGGGATGTTCGTCGAGCCATAAAATCCACTCGATCACGGCATCACACTCGATGTCTGTCAGCTTGGGCCAGCGCTGCAGAAAATACGCATCCCAGTATTCCGCAACCGGCGATCTGTCCAGCGACCCCATCAAGCTCTCGATGACCGTCAGGGTAACCTGATTGTCTTCGACCGAAACGCGGATGATCCCGGGTAGAAAGTAGCAGAACGCTTCGGGAGTCAATCTGTAGATGGCGTCGGAGTATTTTCTCCAGTCGTGAGCAGTTGTCTCGTCCCAGAGCAGGTTTGAGAAGTGCAACGCGTCGTCGTAGTCGTTCGTGTGGGGTGAGACGGCCGGAACGACCGACGTCGGCCTCATGCGTTCGGAGAAGGCCGTTCTCACCTGTTTCATGACGAGACGCCCGTTGTCAGCTGTTTGCATGTTCCTGTCATTGCTTGCTGGTGGAGCACGACGCCGAGGATTGCGTCGACGGACTCAACTCGGCTTGCGTCGTACCAGTGAACGCGCCCAACCGGCGATCGCAACAAACGTCAGACCGGGAGAACACATCAATGCGACCAGCAGGTCGAAGACTTTGGAAAGCTCGGCCTCGTCGGCCCCGAAAATCCAGCGACTGGTCGCCCGCATCACGGCGTACCATACAGCCGCGCCACCTGCCGAACACAATCCGATCAAGAGCCAGGGTTTTGTTTCCGGTTCAACCTTGCGCCAGATATAGATCGCACTCACAGCCCACGCGCCGTAGATTGGAATCCATAGCGGTCGAGGGATGTCGGAAGACGGGACGAAAACCGACAGGATCGCCACAAGGATCACGAGAACGATCAAACCCGTGGCGTCCGCGAAGTATCGGTTTTTTTGCGCCGTGAACATGAGTATCAGCCTCTCATTCCCTGAATGCTAAATGGCGACCTGTGCCGGCGTGCTGAAACGACAGAGGCCCGGAGTCTGGCTGGCGACCAGCATACACGTCTGCGATGGCGCCTGGATGGAGATGTCTGGGATACCACGCCTAGATGATTCGCTTCCAGGAACCGTTTTCCGCTTTCTCGGGCTCGACGAATGCCCGGATCGAGCGGCAGCACGTGCAGCGACAGGACATGACCGAACCTGCCGAATCGGGTCCTTCGGAACAGAAATGAGGCTGAGGAATTGGAGAGAGGATGCTGTTTGCGACGGCCGCGTGCGATGGTTTCCTCCCGCGCACGGTCGACATCCGGCAGATAGGTGCCGGTGCCCTCGCCATCGGCGTAGCCCAGTGAGTCGGCAATGGCGGCGCTGGACGTCCCGATTGCCGTATAGCCGGCCGCTTCCGCGGCACGGGCGCTGGCGGCATCCCGGACGTTGGCGAGCAACAGCGGCTCGGCTTGTTGATGGCGCTGGGAAAAAGTCATGATGCGCTTCTCGGTTGGGCGGGCGGAAAGTACGGGTTTCCCGTCGATCGCATCACAACCGAAAACTGGACAAGCATTGTTCTAATGCGGCTACGCGACTTCTTGTGGCGTCCATCGGCCCCGGAAACGGCAACCTTATCAGAACGGCGGAGTCGCGCCACCGCGAAACTGACGGGGTTGTACTCCGCTGTATCGCTTGAATGCGATCGAGAATGCCGCTTCGGACTGGTATCCCACCTGCCACGCGATCCTGCCGACCGAAAGCGAGGTACCCTTCAGGAGCCGCGAGGCTTCCTGCATGCGAAAGCGCGTGACATAGCGGAAGATGCCTTCGCCCAACTCGTGTTGCGCGGCAGCGATCAACCGCGAACGCGATGTCCCGGCCGCGCCTGCCAGCATCTCCAGTGTCCAGGGGCGGGATATGTCGCGATGAAACTCGCGCAAGGCCGTCGCTACCCGGGAATGGTCCGGCAGCGATACCCAGGTCGGCAACTGACGGGTATGCGACGCGATGTAGTGCCGAATGACATCGATCACGATCAGTTCGGCCTGACGCGTTGCCACAGACCGGAATCCTGGGCGCTGCCACGTCAGTTCGTCTCGAATGGCGTCGGTCGCGCGACACAGCCACACCGGCAACTCGTCGAAGTTCAACAGCAACACGTCGGGCAACGCATCGAATAGCGAGGGGCTCACGCCTTTTGCTGGCGCCATGCCGAGGAAAAATGTCGACGTCACGCCCTTGTCCGGCGACTCGCCGAACGCGATCGTCTGGAAGCGATCGACATTGGCGGGATTGCGCAAATCGACGGGTTGGTTAGGCCGGGTGAATAGCGCGTCCTGAACGATGTGTTCCTGTGCGCGAAGGATCAGGCACACGCTTTTGTCGTGCAGCGCATTCCTCTGTCCCGACTGCGTCATGAACAGGCTGCACGCCGCACCGGTAAAAACATACAGCGTGACCGGCCATACGTCGCCGGGCATATGTACCGCCCACGGGCTACTCGATTGTGCGTGACCCGCCTCGATTTCCGCGAAACGGCAAGTATCGAGCGCAGCAGTTATCGGATCCATTTACCGTACTCCATTCATCCCGGCGTGTCGTCGGACACCGGTTCCCGTACCGGGCGTCCTGCCCCAAGGGAAACACCGCGGGCTGCCGCGCGCAATCCGTAGATGCCTCGATTCGCTGAATCTGCCGCGATGGCAGCGGGCTGCCGTGATGGTGCTCTCGCAAAAGGAAACGGGTCCTTCGGATGGGCGCGGCGAACCATACTCCCACCAGACCGATGTGCAGACGCTTCGAACGCTGGAGACGCCAGGCCGAAGCCGGCAACGCACGACGGATTGCCTACCCTTTCCGGATAATCAGATGCGCCCTTTCGATACCCCCGATCTGAAGTCGGCCACTTTTCTCGCGGACCGGTACCCGACCTACCGCACGATGCAAAGCAACTTTCCCCATTTCGACATCGAGATCAACGGCGAGCGCTGCATCGTCCTGACGCGATACAGCGATGTCGACGAGGTGCTGCGCAACCCGCTGGCGACCGTCCAGCAGGCGCCCGGCACGTTTCCCGAGCGCATCGGCACGGGCGCGGCGGCGCGTTTCTATCGCGAATCGCTGCCGAACATCGACGCCCCCGATCACACGCGCATCCGGCGTATCGTTACCCCGGCGTTCAATCCTAAGACCGTTGCGAACATGCGGGGCTGGGTCGAAAAGGTCATCCTCGACCATCTGGACAAGCTCGAAGGCGAAACCGAGATCGATTTTGTGTCCGACTTCGCGGATCCGGTTCCGGCTGAAATCGCTTGCCGGCTGCTGCACGTGCCGGTTTCCGATGCCGGCGAACTCTTCGCGCGGCAGCACGGCCTGAACGCGGTACTGAGCGTGTCGGACATCACGCCGGAGCGTCTGGCCGAAGCAGATGCGTCCGCAACCTTCTATTACGAGTACATGGACGACGTACTCGATGCCCTCAAGGGCAAGCTTCCCGAGGACGACTTCGTCGGCGCGTTGATCGCGGCAGAAGGCGCGGACAACGGCCTGACGCGTTCCGAACTGGTCACGACCCTGATCGGCTTCCTGGTCGCCAGCTATCACACGACCAAAGTGGCGATGACCAACACGGTGCTGGCGCTCCTGAATCATGAAAGCGAGAAGGCTCGCCTGATGGCTCAGCCCGACCTCGCCCGCACGGCCTGGGAAGAGTCGTTGCGCTATGACGCCCCCGTGCATTTCGTGCACCGCTACGCGTCGGAGGCGATCGTGGTCGGCGGCACGACCGTCGAGAAAGGCACGCGCCTGCTGCTCGGGCTTCACGCGGCAAATCGTGACGAAACCCGCTTCCCGGATGCCGGCCGCTTCGTGATCGACCGCCCCGACAATCGTCATCTGGCGTTCGCAGGCGGTGGCCACTTCTGTCTGGGATCCCAGCTCTCCCGCCTGGAGGGCGATGTTCTGCTGCGCACGATCTTCCAGCGTTTCCCCGGGATGCGTCTGATGGAAACGCGCTTCGAACGCGTGCCGGACCTGACGTTCCCGATGCTGCTTCGCATGGCGGTTTCGCTTCGTGCCAACGCGGGTGATCGAACATGAGTCAGGTCACCGTCCAGATACAGGGCGATATGTGCTGCGGCTTCGGTAACTGCGCGAGCCGGTGTCCTCAAGTGTTTGTGCTCGACTACGACACGAACCGCGTGCAGCTGGTGCCCGATGCACCGGTGGCCGCCTATGCTGCCCGAATCGCGCAGGCCGCTCGTGAATGCCCGACGCAGGCGATTTTTTTTAGTGAATCCGACGACGAAGCGTGGAAATCGCATGCGTGATCCAGCCATACCGCGCGCGATAGCCGAGTGGCGGCCCATACGCCTCGTGGATCGCTACCGGCTCGCCGAGCATGTCTTTGCCGTGACGCTCGCGAACGAGTGCGGGATGCCGCTTCCGGAGAGCGCACCGGGCGACCACATAGAGGTTCAAGTGCCCGGAGGCACGCGCGCCTATTCACTGTGCAACCCGCCCGGTGCACGAGACCACTATCTGCTGGGCATCCACCATTCGACCTCGCGGGGTGTCGCACATTACCTGTGCGACACGTGCAGGATCGGCGACACCGTACAGGTGCGTGGCCCCGGCAATCGCTTTGCATTGTTGCCGACGCATCGACGCGTCGTGTTGATCGCGGGAGGTATCGGCATCACGCCGATCATCTCGATGGCGGAGCATCTGGCCCTGCGGGGCGTGGATTTCGACATGCATTACTGCGCGCGTAGCCGTGCGGCGGCGGCGTTCGTGGACCGGCTCGACGGCAGTGCGTACCGGGATCGGGTTCGCTATCACTTTCGGGACGATCCACGATGTGAACGGCTGGATCTCGACGCGCTCTTCAAAAGCCTCGATGTCACCCGGAACGTCTACCTGTGCGGGCCGAACGCGATGCTGGCCGAGGCCAGGGCATTGAGCGAACGGTATTCCCTTTCAGACCGTCTGCATTACGAACGTTTCGGGGCGAGTCGCCCCGCGTCGGATCCGCCTGCGCCGACCGGCGGCTTCGACGTATGGGTGGCCCGAAGTGGCCGGCGTGTCGAAGTGCCGGCGGATTGCTCGATTGCCGTCGCCTTGAACCGGGCTGGCGTCGACGTGCCACTTTCCTGTGAGCAGGGCGTCTGCGGCATGTGCGTGACGCGGGTACTGGACGGCATCCCGGACCACCGCGACGCCGTGCTTTCGGACGCGGAGCGCGCGGCGAACGACGTCATCCTGCCCTGTGTCTCACGCGCGAAGTCGGCCTCGCTCACACTGGATCTGTGAGGTGGCCTTCACTGCTTCGAATGCCGAATACGCCGATTGCTCTGGTCCCCGCTGGGGACACCCCACAAAACACTCAGGAGACAGGATGAGACTTGCCATGTTTCGCGAAGGCGGAACCGACCGCATTGGCGTGGTCGAGGCGGACACCGTCATCGACGTGACCGCCGGACTGCCGGCGCTGTCGGCGGAACTCGCCGACTGGTTGCCCGGACTTGCGACCTCCTGGCGCATGCTCGCGCTGCTGGCACGCGAATCGACCGTGCGCTTGCCGTTGTCGGCCGTCCGCCTTTTGCCGCCGATACGGCGACCGTCGACGTTTCTGGCGATCGGAGGCAACTATGCGTCGCACCTCCGGGAAATCGCCCATTTGAACGTGAGTGTGGGAGAGCACCAGATCTGGTTCAACAAGCAGGTCTCGTGCATCACCGGGCCGTTTGACGAGCTCGTCGTGCCGGCAGGCATGTCGACGCTCGACTACGAGGTCGAACTGGCGGTGATCATCGGCCGGCGCTGCCGCAACGTTTCGGCACGGGATGCCGTGCATTGCATCGCCGGATATACGGTCTGCAACGACGCGAGTATCCGGGAACGGCACAGCCGCAGTCCGACCATTACGCTGGCGAAATCGTTCGACTCGCTCGGCCCGCTCGGCCCCTGGATGGTGACGGCCGACGAGATCCCCGACCCGCACGCGCTTCAGGTCCGCACATGGGTAAACGGTGAATTGCGGCAAGACGGCAATACATCGGAAATGCGCTTCAACATTTTCGAGCAGATCGAAGAACTCAGCAGCGCCATGACCCTGGAACCCGGCGACGTATTGGCCACGGGCACGCCGGCCGGTATCGGTGCCGCACGCCGGCCTCCGTTGTTTCTTTCGCCCGGCGACGTCGTGCGCATGCAGATCGAAGGTATCGGCGAAATCGAGAACCGGGTAAGCGCCGCACGCCCAGCACGCACCTGATCGACGTCGTCGTGTGTCGTATTGCGATCATGCACCGGGCAGGAGTATTCATTTAAATCAGGATTACAGATCATGTTGTGTATCACATTCGACAATTTCGGTAATGCGGCTGGCGATTCGCTGCCGTGGGACTGTCCGGCCGATGTCCCGCCGGTTGAATGGGCCGCCTACAACAGAATCGGCCTCGAGCTGGGCCATCCGCGCATCCTCAAGCTTTTGGACGATTTGCACATCCGCTGCACGTACTTCGCGGAAGGATACGCCGCGGTCCTGCATCCGGACGAGATGAGGGTCTGGCATGCCGCGGGCCATGAGCTCGCCGTGCATGGCTGGAAACACGAAATCTGGTCAGGCATTGCCTCGCGCGAAGAAGAGGATCGTCTCGTCGGGCTCGCCGTGAAGCGCATTCACGCCGTAACCGGAGAGGTGCCGACAGGCTTTCGGCCCCCGGGGCTCGCCATCAATCCGTGGACGGATGACGTCCTGGCGGCTTACGGCATCCGCTATGTCTCCCGGTTCCTGCCGGTCTCCCGCGCGGGAGCGCATGGCGATGATGCGAAGCCGACGGCCGCGCCCCGGCTCGATGTGCTGCCCACCGATCCGGCGCTGATCGACGGCGCCGTGATCCACCCGCGGTTCGGCGGGATCTTCGGTGCACTCGATGCGGTCGCTGCCTACGACGAGCTCTACCGGCTGGCCGTCGCACATGAGCGCATGCGCCCGGACGAACCTTGGGTGCTGGTCGTTCATCCGTTCACATCGGGCAACCGGGCGTGGTTCGGGTTTGAGGATTTCATGCGGCGTCTTGTCGGCGAGTTCGGCGCATCCCGCTTCTGTCTGGCGAAAGACGCGGCGTCGATGACGCCGCGCGCCAGCACGGGCATCCGCTGAGGTCGGATGCGACGTCACACGCCGATCGGCTCGTCCCGTCGCACGGTGCGCATCGGGCACGGCCATGAAGGACGCAGTTCAAAAAATAGAAAACACGAAAAAAGGAGACAAACCATGAGGCAATTCATCTTTCTCGGACTCTTTCTCTGGGCACTCTCGCGTGGTGCGATGGGCGCGCAAGGTGTGACCTATGGCGGTCCGGTCGGCGGTACCGACATCCAGAACGCTTACCTCCCGCCGGCGCCAGGGCTTTATGGATCGCTCATTGGCGTCGGGGCGTATGGGGATCAGTTTTACGACAACGCGGGGAAGAGCGCCGAGATGTCGGTCAGGATGCCGGGGGGGATTGCCGAGTTCGGCTTGCTTTACGTCTATCCGTTCAAGCTGTTCGGCGGAACGTTGGGCAGTTCCGTCGCCACCGGATACGGGTGGGGCAACATTACCGTCAATGGCAGGCGTCAGAATTTCAAGGGCATCAACGACATCTATACCGACGTCCTGACGTGGAGCAAGCACCTCGGATCGTTTGACGGAGGCATGCCGCGAGGGTTGACCGTGAAGCTGGGCTACTCGATGGTGATCCCGATCGGGAAATACAACACCACCGATCTGTATACGACCGGACAGAATACGTACTACTACATTCCGAACGCGGCGCTCACCTATCTGACCGGGCCCAACATCCTGGGTGACGGCACCGAGGTCAGCGTGCATTTTTTCCTGAATGTCGCGGGAAAGAACGCCGCGACCCATTCCAGGAATGGCGTGGTGGCGGATGTGGATGTTGCGATCAGTGAAGTCATCGGCAGATGGCAGGCGGGCGTGGCGGGTTATTACGCACGGCAGGTGACCGACGACAGGGTGAACGGGCAGCCTGTCCCGGGCGGAAACCGGTTTGCAAGTGCGGCTGTCGGGCCCGTCGTTGCGTATAACATTCCCGAGTGCGAGTGCAGCGTCAAGTTCAAGGCACAGTTCTCCGTGTTCACGCGAAATTCGCTCGCTCCCAACGCCGTCTATCTGTTTTTCAACAAGGCATTCAACTGATCGGCGAGGCGTCGGCCGCCGCGAGGCACGCGGCGGCCGACGCAGGCGTTACCGGTCTTCCGCCCGAAGGGACAGCAGGCCGAGCAGCACCTCGTCACGGCGAGCGGCCAACTGGTCGATCGACCGACCGTCCACCTCGTCCTGAATGCCGTCGATCATTTTCCGCCGGACCTCCGGCGTGATTTGGGGCGACCCCAGCACGTTCCACCAGGCGGTCATCGGGCCGGTGAACTGATCGAAGAAATGCTCGATGCCGCCTTGTCCGCCACCGAGATGAAACAGCAGGTTCGGCCCCATCACGCCCCAGCGCAGGCCCGGCCCCCAGCACACGGCCGTATCGGCATCCTTGACGCTCACGACGTCTTCCGCGACCAGATGGACGATCTCGCGCCAGAGGGCCGCCTGCAGGCGGTTGGCGACATGGCCGGGCACTTCCTTGTTGAGCCGGATGGTCTTTTTCCCGAGGCGCGTATAGAACGCCGTCGCGCGTTCGATCGTTGCCTCCGATGTCCTGTTGCCGCCGACGATCTCGACGAGCGGAATGAGATGGGGCGGATTGAACGGGTGGCCGATCACGCACCGTTCGGGGTGGCGCTCGCAGGCTGACTGGATTTCGCTGATGGTCAGGCCGGACGAGCTCGACGCGATGATCGTGTCCGGGGCGAGAATGGCGTCGAGATGTTTGTAGAGATCCTGCTTGAAGTCGATCCGCTCGGGGCCGTTCTCCTGGACGAAGTCGGCGCGGGTCACCGCTGCGTCGAGGTCGGTCGTGAACTGCAGCCTCGCGCGCGACGCGCCCGGTGCGAGGCCCATTGCTTCGAGTGCGGGCCATGCCGCGTCGATGAATGCGTCGAGCTTTGCGCCGGCGTCCGGCGCGATGTCGGTCGCGACGACGTCCAACCCTCTGGCGAGAAACAGCGCCGCCCAGCTTGCGCCGATGACACCGGTGCCGATGATGGCGACGCGGTTGATTTCCTTGCTCATGGCTTGCGATCCTTCGAATGGAGTGAGGTCAGACGAACGCGCTGAAACCGGTGATCGCCTTGCCGACGATCAGATGGTTCATTTCGCGCGTGCCTTCGTACGAATAGAGGGCTTCCGCATCGGCAAAGAAGCGTGCGACGTTGTAGTCGAGCACGATGCCGTTGCCGCCGAAGATTTCGCGTGCCCAGGCGACGGTCTCGCGCATGCGGCTCGTGCAGAACGCCTTGGCCAGCGACGATTGCTGATCCAGCAGCTTGCCCTGGTCCTGCAGCTCGGCGAGCCGTACCACCATGCATTGCGACGCGGTGATGTTGCCGAGCATCTTCGCGAGGTGGTCCTGAATCATCTGAAACGATGCGATCGGCTTGCCGAACTGCTCTCGGGTCTGCGCGTAGCGCAGTGCATGCTCGTAGGCGCCCATGCTGCAGCCGACGGCCTCCCATGCGACGTATTGGCGGGTCAGGCGCAGCACGCGCGCCGTGTCGCGGAACGACATGTCGCCCTGAAGCCGGTTTTCTTCGGGCACCCGGCAGTTGTCGAGGGTGATCACGCCGTTCTGCACGACCCGCAGCGCGATCTTGTTCTCGATCTTTTCGACCGAAAAGCCCGGCGTGGTCTTGTTCTCGACGATGAAGCCCTTGACCTGGTTGTCGTCGACGTCGCGCGCCCAGATGATCGACAGGTCGCACCAGGGCGAATTGCCGATCCAGCGCTTCTGGCCGTTGAGCACCCACGTATCGCCTTCCCGCTTGGCGGTGGTCAGCAGGCCACCGCCGGAACCCGATCCGACCAGTGGTTCCGTCAGGCCGAAGCAGCCGATCTTCTCCAGGCGCGCCATCGGCGGCAGCCATTTCTGCTTCTGCTCCTCCGATCCGCCGAGATAGATCGATCCCATCGCCAGCCCGCTATGGACGCCGTAGAAGGTCGAAATGGACGAGTCGACGCGCGCCAGCTCCATCGCGATGAAGCCGTCGAGCAGCGTGCTGCCGCCGGGACAACCGTAGCCCTCGAATCCGATGCCGGCGATGTTCAGCTCCCGGATCTCGGGGATCAGCTCGAACGGGAACGCGTCGTCGGCCCAGTATGTGTTGATGATCGGTGCGACGCGGCTCTCCATGAACGCACGTACCCGTTTCATCAGGGCGAGATCGGACTCGCTCAGGAATTCACGGATCAGGTAAAAGTCGCTGTCGGGGGCCGGAAGCGGGTGATTCGGCTTCGCGCTGGCTGTCATGATGATGTCCTTGTGAGGCGGAGTTCAGGAGGCGTCCGACGGCGCTTGCAGATAGTCGTGAACGACTTCCGCGCCGGCGATCGTCAGATCGGTCAGGAGATGGACGGCGGACACGACTTCCAGCACCGGTAGTCTGGCGACCGGGGCGAAGCAGTGCGGATGCAGTTCCAGCGAGGCCGGGCCGGTCCACGCGCCTTTCACCGTGATGTCGGTCACGTAGTACCGGACCAGTTCGCAGACGCGGGCCGTTCCGTCGACGTGCGGCAGGATCTTCAGCAGGAAGCCGGGCGCTTCGAGCGTCTTCCGGACGGCGGCGAGATCCAGCGGCTCGTACTTGTAGGCCATGGTGGCGGTTGCCACGCGCACGCCGTTGTAGTCGAGGGTGCCGACCAGCGCGTCGTTTCGCACTTCGAGCTTCGGTTGTGCGAGCACCTTGGGAAAGCCGAGCAGTTCCCGGCCGGACGCGATGCCCGCTTCGCTGTCGAGGTACATGGCATGCGTGAAGCCGCCGGGCGTGCCGTTGAACGAGACGGGGACGACCTGGCCCGATTCGGTATAGGAACCCAGCCCGCTCGAGTCGGGCATCTTGATGAACTCGTATTTGACGAGCGGCTCGGTCGGCCGCAGCGGCTCGGGAACGATGCGCGCAAGCGCCTCCGGATCGGTGCGATAGGTCACGATGATGAATTCGCGATCCACGAACCGGAACGGTGGCTTGGGATAGGCCGGGCTGCCGAACGGCATCGCGTACGCGCTGGCACGGATTTCAGCTTCAGTCATGAAATGCTCCGAATGGGCGGCTGGCGTGCGCCAGCCGGTGTGTGGGTCGGAAGAGGGGCGGGCGACGGGGCGGGCGCGGGTCAGCTCGCGTCGTCGAAGCGGGCAACCGTGCCCGAATCGAGAAGGCGAGCGATATCGGCGTCGTCAAAGCCGATCTCCGCCAGGATTTCGGCGCCGTGCTCGCCGAGTTGCGGTGCCGCGCCGGGCGCCACCTTCTTGCGCCCCTTGATTTGAATCGGATTGCTGACCGTTCGCGTGGCGGGTTTGCCGGGGAGGTCGAGCGGTACGACGATTTCGTTGATCTCGAGCTGGGGATCGTGAATGATTTCCTCGGCGATCTGCACGACACCGAAGATCACGCGCTCAGCCGCGAGCGTCTGTTTCCAGAAAGACAGGGGCTGACTCGCGAACAGCGGATCGAGTATCTCGACCAGCGCGGCAGCGTGCTCGACGCGCAGTCGCTCGTCGGCAAAGCGCGGATCGTCCAGCAGGGCAGGCAAGCCGGTCGCGCGGACGAAACCCGCCCACTCCTTGCGTTGTGCGGCGACCAGCAGGATCCAGCGGCCGTCGCTCGTCCGATACGGGTTGAGCAGCGCATTCGGCGGATTCTTGCGGTCGTGCTGCGGAAAGAACCGGCCGCCGTTGAGGCCGCCTTCGACCCAGGCCGCCGCCGCCCAGATGCCATTGGCGATCAGCGACGTCGTCACGTGGCTGCCCTTGCCGGTCCGGGTGCGCTCGTAGAGCGCGGTGACGATCGCGGCGTACAGCGTCGTTGCGGTGGCGTGGTCGCCGATTCCCGGAATGGGCAGGGTCGGCGGGCTGCCCGCATCGTGCGTGACTTCCATGAGGCCGGAGCGCGCCCAATAGGCGGTGACATCGAATCCCGGTGTGTCGGCATCGGGGCCGTCGGATCCGTAACCGGTAATGTCGGCGTAGATCAGCCGCGGATTCAGCGGCGCGAGATCGTCATAGGTCACGCCCAGGCTGGCCCGCACGCGCGGCGGGAAATTGACGACCACGACATCGGCCCATTGAACGAGGCGTGCCAGCACGGGCCGCGCGTCGCCCGATTTGAGGTCGAGCGCGATGCTGCGCTTGTTGCGGTTCGTCAGTTGCCACGCATAGTTCGTCGCGGCAACCGGGTTCGGCGGAATGCTCGAAAAGAAGCGATAGACGTCGCCGGTGCCCGGCGGTTCGATCTTGATGACGTCCGCGCCGAAGTCGGCGAGGATCGTCGTCGCGGCAGGGCCGGCAATGTAGCTCGCGAGGTCGAGCACCTTGAGGTCCGAGAAAACGTGTTGTCCGTGAGTCATGGAAGTGTTCAGCATTCGAGGTTGAGAGAGGGCGTGGCGTCGAGGGGAGGGCTCCCGAACGCGCGATGGCGTCGTGCGTCAGCGCCCGTGAAATACCGGCGTGCGCTTCTCGAGAAAGGCCGCGGTGCCTTCCTGCTTGTCGTCGGTCGCGGCGCACAGCGCGAACAGCTTTCCTTCCAGTGCCAGTCCTTCCGGCAGGGCCGCGTTCAGGCCGAGATGGACGGCGTCCAGCGCATAGGCGACGGCCAGTGGCCCATTGGCGGCGATCTGCGCCAGAATCGCTTCCGCGCGGGCGATCAGCCGGTCGGCTTCGACGATTTCATTGACCAGCCCGATCCGGTGCGCTTCTTCCGCCGACACCATCTCGCCGGTCAGGATGAGTTGCAGCGCGACACCCTTGCCGACGAGACGAGGCAGTCGTTGCGTGCCACCGAAACCGGGGATGAGCCCGAGCCTGACTTCAGGCTGGCCGAACTTCGCGGTGGGGCTCGCGAGCCGGATCGTGCACGCGAGTGCGGTCTCGCATCCGCCGCCGAGAGCGAGGCCGTTGACCGCGGCGATCACGGGTTTGCCGAGATGCTCGATGAAGTCGAGCAGCGCCTGGCCGGCGCGCGTGCGCCGCTCCGCGTCGATCGGCGTCGCCGTGGCCAGTTCGCCGATATCCGCACCGGCGATGAACGCGCGCGTGCCTGCACCGGTGAGAATGACGCCGCGAATCGACGGGTCGTCGCGCGCATCCTCGAACGCCGCACGCAGTTCTTCGATCGCCTGCTGGTTCAGCGCGTTCATCACGTCGGGGCGGTTCAGCGTCACGTAGGCAGTCGCGGCCCGCTTTTCATACAGCAGGGTGTCGAAACGGGGGGAGGACAAGCTGTTGGGCATGGGGGCGGTTTCTCCGAAGAAGGTCGCTTGCTGGTCCGGAGCCAGGGGCGTCCGGATGGCCGGAACGCAGCGGCGTGGTGGTGTCTTGCAGCGCGAGAGGCAGGCGTCAGGCGTCAGGCGTCGGGAATCCGGGTGTCCTCGACGGCGGCGGCGAGGATCATGAAATTCAGGTTGACGGGCTTCGATTGCAAGCGGATCCGGCTCGGCCGATAGACGAGGTCGCCGGCGTATATCGCGCTATGCGACAGCGCGCAGACGCCCGCGCTGCGGGCGATGCCGATCTTCCAGATCTGATCGCCGTAGTGGCATGCGGTCGGGTCGAGCCATGACACGCAGATGGTCGATTCGCTTTGACGCCCGAGGATCCTGACCTTGGCGACTGACGAACCTGCGCCTGCATGCGTCCTTTGCCCATCATCGCGGCCGCGCGAAGCGACGGGGGACGCGCGCCGATGGCTGCCGTCGAGCATGTCGACCAGGTGCGACCATATCGAGCAATCCGGTACGCCACTCTCCATCCATGTGACTCCTCTTACCTTCACTTCATTCAAGTAAGTGGTACTGACTTGAAACAATCCTAAGGCGGTGCCGATTCTGCGCATATGTGGGATCCCACAAAGGCATTAGCTTTTTTTCCAAAACGTGAATACGCCCGACGAGCGGGGGCGGTCCCGGGAGGCGGGTAAGGCATGGGAAGGGGGCGCGAACGCGCAGGCCATCTGCTGCATTGCGTCGCGCACAATCCGTGCGGCACGCGGTGTGCGTCAGTCGTCCGATACCGGCATGCCGCGGGGTATCGGACGTCGATCCGCTATCGGGAGGACGTGGAGCGATGCAGCGAGTGGGCGATTGCCGCGAAGTCGGCCTGAATGACCGCGAACAGGAAGGCGGTGGACATGCCGAACAGCAGCACGCCGTCGGATGACTCGATCGCGCCGAGCATTCGCCAGTTCGGGGTCAGCGAAAGGCCGGACGCGCCGCGTGTGGCCATCGTGTCGAGCGAGAAGAACAGTGCGTCGCTGAACGAGCCGAGCGCCTTCAGTTGAACCAGCACGACGGCCCATAGAGCCGCTTCCAGCGTATGCAGCGTGCCGAGCGTGATGCAGATGAAGGTGACGATGCCGACCAGCTTGCGCAGTTGCACGTGAATGGTGTTGTGCTGCATGTCGAGTGCGCGGCGTATTCGACGGGCGCCGACGGCCAGGAAGACCATCGCCGCCGCGTGAATCAGGATGTTGATCATGCTGAGAAGCACACCGATCGTCCAGCTTTCCATGATGAATGGGTTTGGTCAGGAATGGGAAGGAACACGGAACCGCTTCAAGCCTCGGGCAAGGCGTGTACGGCAGCCTGGTCGTCGGTTGCCGTCATGTGCGCGCGTTGCGCAGCTTGAGCGCAATGTCGAGCTTCGAGATCCAGCCGGCATCGTCCAGACGCGCGCCGAGCATGTTCTCGATGCGCTCCAGGCGGTAGTTGAGCGTGTTGGGGTGGATGCCCAGGACGCTCGCGGTCGCCTTGAGCCGCTGGCACTGCGCGAAGTAGGTCTGGAGCGTCTCGAGCAATTCCGGTTCGCTGGCCAGTCGTTCGATCAGGGACGTCAGGTAGGTCAGCGCACGTTGCGTGCCGCGGAGGCTTTCCTCGACGGCAATTTCGGCATACAGGCGGACGCGTGCGTCGTCGAGGTGGTGGCGGCCGAACCCGAGCGCCCGGCTTGCCTCGTTGGCGGACTGGGCCCAGCCCGATGCGCCTTCTCCCGGCAGGCCGACGCCGATCGCGGTGACTTCGGGCAGCGTATCCGCGATGGACGCGATCTGCTTCACCATCTGCGCGTCGCTCGTTCCTGCGGCGTCGCCTGGCCGGACGGGTATCCACATGAGCAAATACCCGCGAAACCAGATGGCGAAAATATCGTCGGCGGACAGTTTGAGGTGCCGGGCTGCCGCCGCGACGATGTGGTCGATCTCGCTTTTGAAGGTGATCGAATTGCTGTCGATCGACGCGATGTCGACGGCCAGGGCCACGCGCGGCACCGACACGTCGAGACGCAGCGCTGCCGCCGTCTTGTTGAATTCGTCGGTGTCGTCGGGGAAGTTGAAGATGATGCTGTGCAGCTGGTAGCGAAGTGAATCCCGCCAGCGCGCCTGCTTGTACTGCTCCTCCAGATAGGTCTGCGCCACTTCCTGCGACATGATGTCGAAGAATTCCATCAGATAGGGAGAAACGCGGAACAGGAGCTCGTCGCGCAGACCGCCGCTCTCATCGGCGAGCCCGATATAGAAGCACCACAATTCGCGCGACCCGAGTCGGAACGCGCGGAGCAGCGATTCCAGCGGAACGCCCTGATAGACGCGCCGGCGCCCGTATTCGCGGAAACCTTCGAGGGCGTCCTCCGACGGCATTCGGCCCGATACGAGGCTTTCGAGCCAGAGCGTCGACGACAGGGTGATCGAATGACGAATATCGAGCCGCGTGGTCGAATCGAGATCCGCGTAGGGCTTGACGATCATCAGGGCCTTGTACACGCGATCGACGAAGACGGCGTTGTTCTCGGCGACGCTGGCGGTCCACTGGCGCAGGGCCGGCGAGATCTCGGGGATGGCGGTGGTCATACGAATTCGCTCCTGACGAATGCCTTGCTTGATCGGACGATGCGCCGGGAAGTCTGAATGGTACGTCCGGGAGCAGTCGTGCTGCTGAACTGATTGAACAAAACTTGGCGGTACAAAGGATTGCCGCTTGCGTCGCCGCAGCTCGCGCCAATGGCCCCTTGCGGGACCCTGCGGCAACGCCGCGCAACGTCCGGTTCACGCTACTGTCGTAGCCGTGCCGGCACCGTTGCGCGACGCGCGCGGAAGATCATTCCATTCAGCGCTCGTCCAGGCAGCCCTTGACGTAGCTGGCCACGTCTTTCCAGTTCTGATCCACGATCAGCACATGACATTGCCCGTCGAACCGATGGAAATCCGCGACCGACGATGCGTCGCTGTATTTCTGGATGTTCTTGAGGTTGAGCGCGGCAGGGATGATGGGATCGTCTTCGCTGCCAATCATCAGCAGCGGCCCGTGCGGCTTCGTGAAATCAGGTCGGTCTTCCTGCCGATCTGCGAAAACACCTTGGCGCGCGTGTACTGCGTGATGTCGCCGGTCCCGGTAAAGATCCCGAACGCACCCGAGCCCTTCGCGTGCATGCGGCGTTCCGGGATGACTTCGCGATGGAGGTGCGCCAGTTTCTCCATGCGCCGCAGATCCTGCAGCGGCTTGGCGCCGCGAGGGCCGGCGGTCCGCACGTCCTGGTTGTCGGCAACGGGTGCGCCGGCGGCGGTGGTGAGTTTATTCATCGATGAACTCCTTCCGGGTGGATGAAGCCGAACGGCGCAAACGCTGTTCAACGGCCGGGTGTCGAGCGTCGCCGCTCCGGCGGAGCAACGTCGATTCGCTCTTTCATGCCGCGGCGGGATAACCTGATCGTCAGGAATGCGATACGTTGCGTTTGTTTCAGGAATTGGCTTCCCTTGCCTTGCCGCGCTCGGCCGGTGTCACGCCGAGTGCGCTCTGGACGGCCTCGAAGCGCGAGCCGACCTTGAGCTTCTCGAAGATGTTCTTCAGATGCCACTTGATGGTCTCGGGGGCGACGCACAGTGCCCGTCCGATTTCCTTGTTCGACATGCCGCGGGCAATGTGACTGAGGATCTCGATCTCACGCGTGCTGAGCAGGTTCCGGGCGTCGCGCGCGGCGCCGTCGTCGGCCGGGGTGCGACGCGGGTCGAACGCGGCGAGCAGCCGATCGACGAAGGCCGGTTGAATGCCGCCGCGCTCGGCCGTTTCGCGGTTCAATGTCGTCAGCAGGCGCAGCACCGGTTCGCCTTCATCGACGAAGCTGCCGATCATGCCGTTCGGCTGCGCATAGCGCAGCGCGTCCGTCAGCGCGGCCGACGCCGATTCATGCGCGTGTTCCTGCTGGAGCGCCACGGCGTACAACAGCGACATCCGCGCTTCCAGGTAAGTCATCCCGGCACGGGACAGCGTGGTCCTCAACTCGCGCAGCCGTTCGGCTGCGCAATCCGGCCGGCCTGTCGCGAGGTCGAGCCGTGCCTTGACCTCGCACCAGCTTGCCCACGTCTCGATGAAACTGCCCATCGGCGCCGGGATCTGCTCGGGCATCAGCGCGTCCAGTGCGTCGGCGGCTTCCCGGGCGCGATCGACCCAGCCCTGCTGCAGACACAGCCGGACGATCTCCGCGTCGCACGACGCGCGCATGCGCAGCCAATGTCGGGAGGCAGCGATTTCGCTTGCCTGTTGCAGGCACAGCAGCGCGGATGCGATGTCGTCGTTGCGCGCATGGAGCCGCGCCGCGGTGCGGCAGTAGCTCGACAGGGAGCCGAGCGGGCAGGCTTCCGCCGTGATGGCCGAGCGGTCGTTGATCAGTTGCCGTGCGCGGGACAAATCGTTCTGCTCGTAGCAGAGTGCCGCCAGGTAGCCCGCGGGAACCGCCGCCGCCGCCGAATGGCGGAACACGTTTGCCTCGGCATGCGCGATCGCCGATTCCAGCAGCGTGATCGCTTCCGGCAGGCGGCCGTTCACCAGCAGGTTCAGCCCGAACATGCACTCGCGGTAGACGTTGGCGTAGATGAAGTCGTGATCGTCGGCCGGGACGGCGGCCGCGCCTTGCCTGAGTCGCTCGACTTCGTCGAAGCGGCTGTCGTAGATCAGGCCGAAGATGTGCGCCGTTTCCCCGAGCCGCCTGACCCATGCAGAGGCAGGCAACGACGAGAGGACGACTTGGCGCCCCAGCTCGAGCGACCGGTAGCTGTCGTCGTCGAAGCCGGAAATGGCCGCATCCACGGCAATCATCTCGATCGGCAGCGCCGTGTCGGGTTCGCCTTCCGTCCGTGTGCGATCGTCATGATGGCGCGCAAAGTCGGATTGCGCGTGCCGCAGCACCTCGCCGGCCTCCGGCATGCGCATCAGGAACGCGAGCGCCCATGCATTCGCCAGTCGCAAGCGCAGCCGCGACTTCACCAGTTGACGCGGCAGCTTGCCGATCAGGCTCAGCAACGTGTTGACGTCGCTGCGATCCATCAAGGCCGTCGCACAGTTCTCGACCCAGATCGCGGCTTGCAGCGTGTCACCGGCGGCGAGCGCGTGACGCACGGCGTCCGGCCATCGCCGCGCGTGCGCGAACCACTGGCTGGCGCGCTGGTGAAGTCGCGGCAATTCGTCGGCCAGTTGCCGCGCGGCACGCCGCCGCAGCGCGTCGGACAGCAGCGCGTGATAGCGGAACCATTGGCGCTCGTCGTCGAGCGCGCGGATGAACAGGTTGTGACGCTCGAGCCAGTCGAGTTTTTCCCAACTGCGGGCGCCGGCGCCCATGACGGCGTCGCAGAGGCCGGGGCTCAGGTGATCGACGATCGATGTCCGCAGCAGAAACTGATACACGGGACGCGGCAGGTGCGACAGGACGGCGTCGTCGAGATACGCGTCGATGCCGAATCGATTGCCGGCGAGATCGCGCGCGACCTTGGTGGCATCTGCTTCTTCCTTCAGCGACAACGACGCGAGCTGCAAGCCCGTGATCCATCCTTCGGTCGCGTCGGTCAGCATCTCGACCGCGCCGCGGTCGAGCGGCGCGGTGCCGGTACGCGCGAAGAACGCCTGCGCATCGTCCGCGGAGAAGCGCAGGTCCGATTCGTCGATCCGCAGCAGCTGGCCGTGGGTCCGGAGCTGGGCAAGCGCCAGCCTCGGCTCACCGCGCGCGCCGAGCAGCACGTGGAAATTGGCCGGCGCGTAGCGCAACAGGCGCGACACCACCGCACATACCGGGGAAGACGTGAGCCGGTCGAAGTCGTCGAGGATCAGAAAGACCTGCTTGCCGCACGCGGCGATCTCGTTGAGCAGCACGGAGATCACGGTCTTGCCGGGTGTCATCGGATCGTTGCGCAGCAGCTTTTCGGCCTGCTGACCGATGCCGCCCGTGCCGTGATTCAACGCAGCCACGAGGTAGGCGCCGAGCTGGTCGGGATTGTCGTCGTCCTGGTCGAGGCTCAGCCACGCGACGAGCTGATGGCGGGTGCGGAGTACTTCGCACCATTCGGACAACGTCGTGGTCTTGCCGAACCCTGCCGGCGCGATCACGAGGGTGACCGCGTGCTCGGCCGCCGCGGCCAGTTTCTTCGACAGCGTCCGCCGCGCGACACGGAACCGGGGCGGGCGCGGCGGCGCCATTTTTGTCTGTATCAGCGAGAGATTCCAGAGAGGCTCATCGGATTCGGACGGCAAGTTCATGGGGGATAGTCCGGAATGCACCACATCATGTTAATGATAGTCGCCACCACTGCGATGAGGGTTTTCCCACGGTAGGGGGGAGTCGCATCGCGCCCCCCCCGTCGCCAGACTCCCGCCTCCCCTTTGGAGGGGGGCACATCCCCTCGGCCTGCTTTTAGTCTTGCATTCAGTCCACGTCGATCCGGCGCTGCGATACGGTCATCATTGTTTCGCATGACGTCGTGACAAACGTGCTTCGTCGAATCGAGCCCTACCGGAAGTATGTCAAGGAGTCCTTTGTGCCCACCGCATCGCCGATCGGTCAGACGTCATCGACCTGTACCTGCTTGCTGCCGATCACCTCTGCGGGCCCGACGCGGTTCGCCTCCTGACGTACGTGCGCCGTCGTGCGCGTCGCCGTCCGTCGCGCGATTGCGCCCGCCTTTCCCTCCATCAGCCGCGTGCGGCATCGGGCCGGATCGGCCTGCCGTGGCCGCTGCCGCAACGTTGGCCCGCACGGGTCGGCGTGGGCGGTGACGGCTCGATCGCCTTGGTAGCGAATGCCGAATGGCCCGCGGCGATTGCCTGCCGTTCGACATGCAATGCCGTCGATGACGGCCAGGTGCGTCGTCGATCGCATCGACGCATGTTTGGTTTCTGCCGGACGTGACGCGTCCGGATCGGGAAGACTCCGCGCGGCGCAAGAAGCGGCCGTGACGGACCTGTTGTGACGTGTAGCGAAAGCGCCGATCGGCATCCAGCCGTGACGCGACATTGAAAATAACGATCTTGGGTTGGAGGATAGACATGAAATCGACATGGCGTCAGGGAACGCTTGGCCTGGCCATTGCTGCGTCGCTGGGCGGGACGTCCGGCATGGCGCATGCGCAAAGCAGCGTCACGCTCTACGGCGTGCTCGATGCCGCCGTGCTCTACACGAACAAGTCGCTGAATCCGGCGACCGGCGCGAACGACGGCCACAAGTTCGCGATGGTCGACGGTGCGGCGTCGGCATCGCGATTCGGCTTGCGGGGCGTGGAGGATCTGGGCGGCGGGATGAAGGCCACGTTCGTCCTCGAGAGCGGCATCGACATCCCGAGCGGCGGGTTCGGCAATTCGAACGGCAACCTGTTCGGCCGTCAGGCCTGGATCGGCTTGAGCGGCGGCTTCGGGTCGGTCAAGGCCGGCCTGCAATACTCGCCGTTCGTGCTGTCGCTGATCGGCACCGATCCGCGCGACGTGGCCTATTTCGGCAGCGGCGCCGTCATCTATGTCGACAGCGTGCTGGTGACGGGGCTGTTCAACCAGAACGCGGTGTCCTACACGAGCCCGGACATCGCCGGCTTCCAGGGCAGCGCGATGTTCGGACTGGGCGGGAAGGCGGGCGATTTCCAGGCGGGGCGGCAGTATTCGGCGAGCCTCAAGTACCAGCGAGGCGGGTTCCTCGTCACGGCGGCGCTCTACAACGGCAACGCGGGCGGCACGGCGGGGACGCCGATTCCCAGCACGGTCCCGTTTACCGGCCGCACCATCGGCGCGGCATACAGTTTCGGCAGCCTGACCGTCAAGGGTTCTTACGCGCTCTACAAGGTGAGCGGCGGGTTCGACAGCCGCGTGTACGGCGCCGGCGCAAGCTACACCATCACGCCTGCCGTCGAAGCCGATGCGGGCGCATGGGTGACGAGCGACGGCAACGATACCGGCAACCACTCGGTGCTGACCGCGATCGGGCTGCGGTACTTCCTGTCGAAAGCGACGACGGTTTACGGGCAGGTCGGTGTGGTTCACAACCACGGCCTGATGAATACCGGGCTCGCGATCAACGGCGCGCTGCACGAGGGCGCCGGTACGACCGTCGGTACGGTGGTCGGCCTTCGTCATACGTTCTAGGCCGGCGCGCGCGCCGTCGGGGTGCCGAGGCCGCACCCCGGCGGCGTTTTCGCCAGGCTCGACCGGCGGCACGGCACAGGCCGACGCAGTTCGGCATTGGAGATTTTCACAGTGTCGTTGTGCGATTTCACGATTCTCCGGCCGCGCCCCGCCCACTAACATCGGAGATCGAGCCGCGCAGTGCCCGATCCCGGCCCGACCGGTGTTCCGCCATGCGGCGGAACCGGCGTCCGGCTGTCGCGGCAACCCGCCCGCGCGTTCTCGCGCCCTGTTCGTTCAATCCATGAATCCATTCGCCGGCATCCCGTCATGCCGTCCCTGCCCGTTGTCGTGAGTACCTTGCAGATGCGTTCGTCCATCGCCCTGACCATCGTTTCGATTGCGGCAAGCCTGTTGCTCGAAGGATGCGCGCCCGCGCCGTCGGTTGCCGTATTCGGCGCGGCTTTTCCGGATTGGCTGTTCTGCATCGTCGGCGGTGTGCTGGGCACCGTGGTTGTCCACGTCGTGCTGGGCACGTGCGGCAAGCGCGATCTGCTCGCGCCGGTGGGGATCGGCTACCCCGCCCTGGCCGCGGTGTTCGCGATGGCGTTCTGGCTGCTCTTCTTTCCTCACTGATCACGCGTACCGTTATGTCCGACGCTTCCGGCGCATCGCGCAAAAAGTCCATCGTTACCTGGCTCATCGTGGTGGCCGCGCTGGTGTTGCTCGGCGTCGTCCTGTGGCGTCTCGAGCATGCGCCGACGACCGACGACGCCTATGTCTATGCCGACACGATCAACGTCGTGCCGGAAGTGAACGGCAAGATCGTCGAGATGCCGGTACGCGACAACCAGCCGGTCAAGCGCGGCGACCTGCTGTTCCGGATCGATCCGCGGCCCTACCAGGACGCGCTGGATCAGGCACGTGCCCGGCGGGTCACGCTCGACCGGCAGATTGCGCTGACGCAGCGCTCGGTCAATGCGCAGCAGTACAACGCCGATTCCGTGAGGGCGGCGGTCGAGCGGTCGCGCGCGCAGGCCAACCAGGCGACGGATACGCTGCATCGCGTCGAGCCGCTGCTCGCGCACGGCTATACGTCGGCGGAAGATGTCGATCGGGCACGCACCGCGCAACGGGCGGCGCAGGCGGAACTGAACGCGGCGATGCTGCAGGCGCAGCAGGCGGCCGCGGCGGTGAGCGGCGTGGATGCGCTGGTGGCGCAGCGCGCGGAAGTCGACGCGCAGATCGCCCTCGCGGAGCTGAACCTCGAGTTCACCGAAGTGCGTGCACCGTTCGACGGCCGGGTGGCTGCGTTGCGCACGACGGTCGGCCAGTTCGCGTCCGCGCTCAAGCCGGTCTTCACGCTGATCGATACGCGTCACTGGTACGTGATCGCCAATTTCCGCGAGACCGACCTGAAAGACGTGCGCGCGGGCATGCCGGCCACCGTCTACCTGATGAGCGACACGGGCAAGCACTTCGACGGCACGATCGATTCGATCAGCTACGGGGTATTGCCTGACGACGGCGGCGTGGTGCTGGAGGGTTTGCCGCGCGTGGCGCGCAGCATCAACTGGGTACACGTCTCGCAGCGTTTCCCGGTGAAGATCGCGGTGCGGAACCCGGACCCGGAGACGTTCCGGATCGGCACCTCGGCGGTGGCCACGCTGCGGCCGGGTGCCGCCGTGCACGATGCGGCACGGTGAGCGTGACATGAGCGCCGGGCATCCCGCCGCGAGCCGCCTGCAGCGCTTCGCCCGCTTCATCGGCGGCGAAATCCGGCCATACCCGGGACGCCTGAACGTGACACTGCGCTGCGTGCTCGCCAGCGCGCTCGTCATCGTCGCGTCGATGGCGTTGCAGGTGCCGCTCCTGGCGCTGTCGCTGATCGTCGTGTTCTACGTGACGCAGGCGAACGTGGTGGTGACGCGGCTGATCGGCGTGCTGTTCGTGATCGGCTCGACCGTGGCGGTCGGCAGCGCGATCCTCGTGCTCAAGTTCACCTACGACTATCCGTTGCTGCGGATTCTGCTCGCGAGCGTGCTGTTCCTGTTCAGCGTCTACATGATGCGGGTGGCGAAGATCGGGGTCGTGTTCTTCATCGTCGCGATCGTCGTCATTTACGTTCAGACGTTCGTCGATCGAACCGACCAGGCCGAACTGCTGGTGCGTACCACGTTGTGGGTGTGGGTCGCGGTCAACTACGCGATCGCGGTGACGCTCGCGATCAATACGCTGTTCCTGCCCGCGGAACCGGTGCGCCAGCTCGAAGCGGCCATGCGCGGCCAGCTGACTGCGATCGATGCGGCGCTGGCACGGCTCGACCATCGCGCGTCGGCGGCTGGCGGGCCGGGCGCGCGTGAGATCCAGGCCGGTGCGCTGACGCTCCAGAAACTGCTGCGCTTTGCGACGATGCGGGATGCGTCGTATCGCGCAAATCAGGCGCTGCACCTCGCGAGGGTGGCGACGGTGTCCCGCCTGTACGCGGCGGCAAGCCATCTGCCGGACGCCGCAACCGGCACGGCCGCAGACGCGAAACGCGCACTGCGCGACGCATGCCGTGGTCTCGGCGACGCGATCGAAACGGGCGCGCGATTCGTCGCGCCGGCGTCGCTGGTCGACTTGCCGACGGACGGCTTGCCCGGCGCGCTGGCGGACATGCGCGACGCGTTGCTGGCGTTCGCGGATCGGTCCGCCGCCCCGCCGGCCACCCCATCCCCGGCCGAGAAGGCGCGCCTGCTGGTTCCGGACGCGTTGACCAATCCCACCTACGTGCAGTTCGCGTTGAAGACGCTGATGGCCGCGCTGCTCAGCTACGTCTTCTATGCCGCGACCGATTGGCCGGGCATTCACACGATGATGCTGAGCTGCCTGATCGTTGCGCTGCCGAGCCTTGGCGCCACGACCCAGCGCGCGGCGCTCCGGATCGGCGGCGCGGCGGTCGGCAGCGCACTGGCGCTCGCGATGGTCGTGTGGGTCGTGCCGCATCTCGACGATATCGTCGGCCTGTTGATGATGACGTTGCCGGTGGTTGCGCTGGGCGCGTGGGTGTCCGCCGGGTCGGAACGCATCAGCTACGCCGGCACGCAGATCGTGTTTACGTTCGCGCTGGCCTTGCTGGAGAAATTCGGCCCGACCACCGACCTCACCGAAATCCGCGACCGGATGATCGGGATCCTGCTCGGTGTCGTCGTGTCGACGGTCGTTCATGCGTACCTGTGGCCCGAGGCGGAAGGCGAAGCGCTACGCCAGCGCGCCGCGCGGCTGGTGCGCCGGATCGGCGAGCATCTCCGTGCGGAGACGGTGCAGCCGGTGCCCGTCGGTCTCTGGAGCGAGCTGGGCGACAGCGAGGCGATGTCGGCGCGCGTCGCGCTCGAGCCGGGGTGGCAGATGGCGGACGGCGAGCACGAAGGCCTGACCTTGCGCATGCAGGCGCTCCTGGCCCGGGTCCGGGAAATCCTGCTGGCGGTCGACGCGTTCGGCGCGGAGCGACGTGCGTCGTGGCCGACGCGCACCGCGACTGCGGCAACCGCCTTTCAGCACGAGCTGGCCGCGCTCCTCGACAACTATGCGGACGCGCTGGCCGCGCATCCGCTGACGGTGGGCGCGCCGCCGCGCGCGTCGCTCGAGGCGCTGGCCGAATGCTGCGCGGCGGATCTTGCGGCCCGGCCGACCGATGCCCTGCGGGCCGCGTATGACCGGCTGACGACCCGGGCCGACAGCCTGGCCGGCCAGATCTCGGGCCTGCCCGCATGGGCGCCGGAACCCGCCGGTCCAGTATTGACTTCTCGAGCTTCGCAAGCATGACTGATTCGTTGATTCGCCCTTTCCGTTCATCGTTGCGCCGTGTCTCCGTCGCGGTGTTGCTGTGCGGCCTGTCCGCCTGTGCGTTGATTCGTCATGACGTGAAGCCGGCGGCGACGCTCGACGCCGAACGCATCCGCGTGGCCGACGACATCCATCTGGCGAAGGACGGCTGGCCGTCGGCGCGCTGGTGGACGCGCTACGGCGATCCGCAACTGGACGCACTGGTCGGGCGTGCGCTGGCCGATTCGCCGACGATGGCGATCGCTCGGACGCGCGTGTCGCAGGCCAAGGCCGACGTCGACCTCGTGAAATCGGGCACCGGCCTGCAGGTGGGGGCACTGGCCTCGGTGGACCGCGAGCGCGTGTCGGGCAACGGCTTCCTGGGCGCCTATTCAGGCAATGAACCGCTCATTGGCGCAACCGGGCCGTGGTACACGGCAGGCATCGTCGGTCTCGGCGCGAGCCTCGATATCGATATCTGGGGCAAGGCGCGCGCGCAGGTGGAGGCTGCGCTGGGCGTGCACAACGCGCGGGTGGTCGAGACTTCGGCCGTCGAACTGGAGCTCTCCGCGGACGTGGTGCAGCTTTACTACGGTATCCAGACCACCTGTCGGCTCATCGAGCTGCTGGAGCAGTTGCAGGACGTCGCGACGTTTTCGCTGAATGCGCACGCCGCGCGGGCGGCGCGGGGGCTCGAGGCGCAGACGCAGACCGAGGTCGCCCGCGCGCAGCAGCTGGCGACGGCACGGCAGATCGTGGCCGCCCGGGGGCGCATCACGCAACAGCGCGAAGCCCTGCGCGCGCTGATCGGCGCGGGGCCGGACGATCTCGCGGAGATCCGGCCCGTGCCGTTGCCGGCGCCGCCGTCCGCGTTGCCTGCGACGCTGTCGTACGAACTGCTGGCGCGCCGCCCGGATCTGCAGGCGCTGCGCTGGTACGTCGAAGCGTCTTTCGACAAGATCGACGCAGCCAAGGCCGCGTTCTATCCGAGCTTCGACATCAAGGCGTTCTTCGGCGTCAATGCGTTGCATCTGGCCGACCTGTTCACGCATGCGAGCCAGCAGATCAACCTGGTGCCCGGCCTGACCCTGCCGATCTTCGACGGCGGGCGGCTCAACGCGAACCTCGGCAACGCCCGCACCGCGAGCAACCTGCTGATCCTGCAGTACAACCAGGCGGTGCTGAATGCCGTGCGCGACGTGGCCGCGAGCGGCAGCCGGCTGCAGGATCTCGACGCCGAGGCGGCCCTGCAAACCGGGAAGATCCGCGCGGTGACGTTCACCCAGGACAGCGCCGAGGCCCACTACCAGCGCGGGCTGGCGAGCCAGTTGACCGCGGTCGAGGCGAGACAGGCCGTCATTCAGGAACGGGTTGCGCTGCTCGACATCGATGGCCGGCGAATCGGCCAGGACATCGCGTTGACGAAGGCGCTCGGCGGCGGCTACCGGTCGGACGCGCCCGTCGTTCTGAACCCGCGGTAATGCAGCACGTGCCCGACCCGTTCGCACGCTCCGGCCTGGGTGACGCATCGCGCGAGGCAGACGGATTTCGCACGATGCTGGGCGCGCAGCTCGCGATCAAGCGCGTGCTGGACCAGACCATGCTGGCGGCGCTCGGTATCCGGTTCTCGCAAGGGCGTGCGCTGGTTCAGCTCGCCCGCGGCGGCGCGATGTCGTGCCAGCGGCTCGCGAGCGTGCTCGGCTGCGGCACCAGCCGCCTCACGCGTCTGGCGCAGGATCTCGAACGTCGCGCGCTGATCGTGCGATGCCGGGATGACCGGGATCGCCGGGCACTGGTGCTGACGCTCACGCCGGCAGGCAGGGCAATCGCGGAGCGTGTCCCCGCCGTCATCGCGGCAGCGGAGGCCGTCGCCCTGGGGCCGTTGACGGCGGAGGAGCGGATGTTCCTCTCACGGCTTCTCCAGCGGATACTTGGCGAGCGTGATGCGTGATGCGTGAAGCGTGAAGCGTGAAGCGTGAAGCGTGAAGCGTGATGCGTGATGCGTGATGCGTCATCGTCATCGTCATCGTCATCGTCATCGTCATCCCGCGATGGCGTGGAAGCGGCGCGTATCGTCGCTGTCGGAAGGCGCGTATGCGCGACATGCGCCCGATGGCATCCGATGGACGCCTGTTGCCGACCTGCATCGCTCCCCGACCGCGACCGCTTCTGTCCGCGACTGCTTCTATCGATCAGCCGCCAGTCGATCAGCCAATCTCTTCAACGAATCGAGTAGCGACGCGCGTCTTGGCGTTCGTCCAGGGCCATGCACACGCGGCCCCCGCAGTTTGCCGGCACCGATGCAGCACTGGCGCGGTGCAGGCGGGCATCATGAATGTTCCGGCGCGGAAGGGCAGCGCATGGCCGGCGAAGCCGTATCGACGTTTTTGACGATGCGCTGCGCGGCCGCCATCGCGCGTACCGTGCCGGCGATCTCGGTCGCAAGCTGACCGATCGCCTGACGGTGCCCGGTCACGAGCGCGTCGTAGCCCGCGCTCACCGGTACGGCCGCGTGGGTGTGGCAGGTCGTGACGCGCTGGCTGGAGAGCGAGCGTACGCTCCAGACGGCATCGAGCACGGCACGCTGGCCCGGCCACGATTCGAACCGCTGTACGTCCACGCTGACCCGGTATACCGGTACGCCGGGCGGGTAGGCCGAATGGGCGACGTCGATCGTATCGAGCTGATGCGTCAGCGCCGACGAAAGCGCACTGCGAATCTCGTCAGCCGGCGCCGACGCCCAGCGTTCCTGCTCGAGCACAGCGACTTGCCCGATGCTTTTCTGCACGACGAACTGATTCTTCGCAACCTGCTCGGGGACGCCGACGGCGGGCACCTGGATCAGGAACGCCGGATCGGCCGACGTGTCGGGCACAGTGGGCGTGGCGGCCGATCCGTCGGCGGCGAGCGTGTAGAAGCGCGCCGGCGGCGACGCGCAGCCGGCGAGCGTCGCGGCCACTGCAAGGGCCGCGCCGGCCCGTGCGAGAAGCTGGCCGAGGCGTGGCGTGCATGCGTTCATTGCTTGTCTCCAGGCTTGCCTTGCAGCAGTGATTCGGGGTGGCGTTCGAGATAGTCGGCGAGCATGTTCAGCGAACGCAGCGTTTGCGTCAGTTCCTTCAGCGCGCCGCGTACGTCCGATTGCAACGGGGAGTCCTGCTGCAGCGTGGCTTCGGCGGTCGTGAACGTCCGCTTCGCGGCCGACAGCGTATCGCGCGCTTCCGGCGCGACCTGCGTGTCGAGCTGCTGGAACAGCTTGTTGGCGTTCGCGAGCGTGCTGTTCAGGTTGGCGCCGATCTGGTCGAACGGGACCTTGTCGAGTTTCTTCGCGATGTCGGCGACTTGTACTTGCAGCTCGTCGAGCGTGTTCGGCACGGTCGGCAACTCGATCGTCTCCCGATTGACATCGAGTTTCACGGCCGAGGCGGTCGGGAAGAAGTCGAGCGCGACGTACAACTGGCTCGTCAGCAGGTTGCCCATGCGCAACTGGCCGCGCAGGCCGTGTTCGACGAGTCGCTGAAGAATTTCGCGGCGGGCGGGTTCGCCCTTGCTGCGGATCGTATCGCGGAAGCGCTTGCCGAGGCGCTCGGGGTAGAGGTTCATCGTCACCGGCATCGTGAAGCCCTTGGCTTTCGGATCGTAGTCGATGCCGATATTCGTGACCTCGCCGAGCACGATGCCGCGGAAGTCGACCGGCGCGCCGACGCTGAGCCCGCGCAGCGACTGGTTGAAGTTCATCACGACCGGCACGCGTTCGCCGTCCGGATCGCGCATCGCCTGCGTTTCGTCCGCGCCGAGTGCGAAGACCGTATCGTGCGTGGCAACGGCGCCGGCCGGCTGGTCGACCGGTGCCTGGAACGCGATACCGCCGAGAATCACGGTCGCGAGCGATTGCGTGTTGAGCTTGAGGCCGCTCGAATCGAGCCGCAGATCGACGCCGCTCGCCTGCCACCAGCGCGAGTTCGCATGGACATACTGGTCGTACGGCGCGTTGACGAACACGGTGAACGTGACGCCCGTGCCGAGCGGGTCGAGCGAGAAGCCGACGACTTGCCCGACCTGCACGCGCCGGTAGTAGACGGGCGAGCCGATATCGAGGGAGCCGAGCGAATCGCCGCGCAGCGTGTATTGCGTGCCGCGCTGGTCGCCGGTGACGGCGGGCGGCGTCTCGAGTCCGCTGAATGTGATGGCGTCGATTTTCGAGCGCCCGGCGTCGACGCCGATGTACGCGCCGGACAGCAGCGTGCCGAGGCCCGACACGCCGCTTGCGCCGACCCGCGGCCGCACGACCCAGAACCGCGAATCCTTCACGGCGAAGGTGTCGGCGTCCTTGGTGAGCTGGACGTCGACCAGCACGTGCGACAAGTCCTTGGCAAGCTTGATCGTCTTGACGGTGCCGATTTCGACGTCCTTGTATTTCACCCGCGTCTTGCCGGGTTCGAGGCCATCGGCGTTGCGAAAGCTGATCGTGATCTCGGGCCCGCGCTCGAGCGCCGACTTGACGACCAGCCCGATGCCGATCAGCGCGGCGACGAGCGGCACCAGCCAGACGAGCGACGGCAGCCATCCGGCGCGCGTCGCGATGACGGGATCGGGGACGGACGGGAACGGCTGGCCGTTCCCGGGGCGTTCCGCATTCGAATCGTGTTGCGGGCCTTGCGGACTAGTCATGGTGTTTCCCAGAAGTTTCGACTGGATCCCAGATCAGGCGGGGATCGAACTGCATCGACGCGAGCATCGTGAGGATCACGACCGAGCCGAACGCGAGCGCGCCGGGGCCGGCCGTGATCGTCGCCAGCGAGCGGAAATGGACGAGCGCGGCGGTGAGCGTCACGACGAAGATGTCGAGCATCGACCAGCGGCCGATCCGTTCGACCATCCGGTAGAGCCGGGTGCGCTGCATCGGTCGCCACGCGGAGCGGCGCTGTGCGGTGAAAGCGAGGATGAAGAGCACGCCGAGCTTGAGCATCGGCACGAGGATGCTCGCGACGAACACGACGACGGCGAGCGGCCATTCGCCCGACACCCAGAAATAGATGACGCCGCTCATGATCGTGTCGTCCTGCGAACCGACGATCGAGGTCGTGTGCATCATCGGCAGCAGGTTGGCCGGGATATAGAGGATCGCGGCGGCGATCAGCAGTGCCCACGTGCGCGCGAGGCCATTCGGGATGCGCGCGTGCAGCGCCGTGCCGCAGCGCGTGCAGCGGGCCGGGGTGGCATGCGGGTGCCCGGCGCCCGGCTGCGCGTGCCGCTGTACGCGGCCGCACGCGTGGCAGCCCGTCACACCCGCCCGGGTAGCGGTGACGATGTTCATCGTGCGGTCGCGCGACGTGCCGGACCGCCCGCCGCCCGCTCGCGCAGCGCATCGGCCACGTCCCACAGCGCGCGGGGATCGAACGCGGCGGCCACGGCAAGCAGCAGTGTGAGCGTCGCGAACGCGAATAGCGCCGCTTCGGGGACGACTTGCGCGAGGCTCACCATCTTCACGATCGTGACGAGAATGCCGAGCATGAACACCTCGATCATGCCCCACGGGCGGACGAGCTGGATCGCCCGCAACACGGTGTCGAAGGCCGGCGGGATCCGGCCGGCGCGAAGCGGGGCCAGCAGGTAGAGCAGCGCGGTCAGCTCGACCAGCGGAAACAGCAGGGCGGAACAGAACACCATGACCGCGACGATCCGCATGTCCTGGCGCCACAGCGCTCCGAGCGCACCGGTCAGCGTGGTCTGCACGTGCATGCCGCTGACGTTCATGTCGAGGATCGGGAAGCATTGGGCGATCGCGAACGCGATCAGTGCCGCGAGCGTGAGCGCGCAGAGCCGGTCGAGCTGCGCGGCATGGCCGCGGTAGAGCCGTTCGTTGCAGCGCGGGCAGCGCGCGGTTGCTTTGCCCGCGAGGCGCGGCTTGTTCAGCACGGCGTCGCAGGTATGGCAAACAATCAAGGCAGGTTGGGACACGTGACGTGATTCGTTTCGGTTCTATCGGTAAAGCGCGACGTCCCGATGGCGGCATGAACGGGCCGTATCGAGGCCGGCGAGGGTCAACGGCGAGGCTTCCGCACTTCGTCGAGCATGCGGGCCAGCGAGGCCCCGAGAACGCGACGTTCCTCGACGGACAAGCGGCCGAGCACGGCCTGCCCGGCCTGGGCGAGCACCGACGGGATCTGCCGGGCGAGCGCGAGGCCGGCGGGCGTCAGCGACAGGTTCCGCGTGCGGCGATCGTCGCTGCCCGGACGGCATACGACCCATTCGCGGTTGGGCAGATCGTGCACCAGGCGCGAGATCCGGCTCGTACCGCAGCCGAGCGCCTTCGCGAGATCCTGTTGCGAGACGGTGCCGCCCCCCGCGAGCTGGACGAGCACGCTACCCTGCGAGAAGGAGATCCCGAGTGTCGTCAACATGCGCTGGTCGAGCATGCGCTCGATCGAGACACGGATGTCCAGCAGCAACCGGAAGCTGTCGACGTGGCACGGTGTGCCACCTCGGCTGAAGGACAAAAAGTTCTCGAACATACTCGGCATCACCCTGCATTCGACGCGACACGCGCATCCGGTCGATTTCCACCACCGTGCGCGCTGGGCAAGGTGCGGTTTCGATGGTAAGCGTGCGGGGCCGGCGGGAAAATTGGAAAATCCGACAATGCGATTGTCGATATTCACAACGCGACCGGTCGCGGTCATGCCGCCGCCAAGCAAATCCGCGATACTTTCGCCTACGCAGGCACAGCACCGCGCTGTGCCTGTCCATTCCATTGCGACCCAAGCCGACCATGCCAGTCATCGTTCCCACCCTCAGCTCGCGCCTGCGCGACAAGCTTGCCGAGCTCGCGGACGACCGTGCCGTGATCGTCGAGAGCGCGTATGCAATCCTGATGAAGCTCGAGGGCTACCGGGACCTTGCCCCGACCGTCCGGAACGACATCTTCGAAACGATGTCGCTGCAGACGGATCTCTGCCTCCGGTCGTTGCTGACGGGGAAGCCCTGTTCGGCGGAGGTCATCGACGCGTTGCAGGAATCGGCGCGGCGTCGCGTGCACCAGAATGTGCCGCTGCAGTCGATCCTGCGTGCGTATCAGCTCGGCGCGCGCGAGATCTGGCGGGTGAGCGCCGAGGTCGGCCGGGCCGACCCGGCACTCGCCGAGGAATTGCTGTTCGACGTGTCGCCGTATCTGTTCGACTTCTTCGACGAGCAGGCGCAGATCACCGCGCAAGCCTATCTGGCCGAGCAGCACCAGCAAGCCTGGTGGCGTGAATCGCTGCTGCATCAGTTCCGCGACGTGATCTTCCATGCGTCCGGCGATGCTGCGATGTTTGCGGAGCTGGCCGCCGCACTCGGACTGGATGCCACGTCACCGCGCGTCGCACTCGCGATCGACGCCGATCTCCGGGATCTTCCGCCGGTTGTCCGGTACGACGAACTCGAACGGCTCGTCCTGATTGCGGCACGGCATCTGGACGTGGCGCGGGAGGCGCTCGTGCATGCGTGGCATCGCGAACGGCTGGTGATCTGGGTGCCGTGCACGCGCGGCGATACGCTCAGCCGCTGCGACCAGATCGTCGCCGAGCGGGCGGCGCGCCTCGTCGGTGCGGAACCGCGCATGCGCAACATCGGGATCGGCCTGATGAATCATGGCGCGGACGGCTGGGCTGCGTCGGTCACCGAGGCGCTGAAGGCCGTCGACTTTGCGCCGCGCGACGGGCAGTCCCGCAGGATCCACCGATATTCGTCGATGGCGATCGAGGAAAGCGTGCGCGGCACGCCCAACGTGCTGCGCTACCTGGTGTCGCTGATCGAGCAGTTGTCGGGCGAGGCGGATCTGATCGCGACGCTCGCCGCCTATTTCGAGAGCGGGCAGCGGCGCAGGGTGACGGCCGAGCGCCTGAACATTCATCCCAATACGCTGATCCATCGGCTGGAGCGCATCGAAACCGTGCTGGGCGCGTCGCTCGACGATCCGGGGTGGATCGCGCAACTCGACATCGCGCTCAAACTGAGGCACGCCACGTCCGGATGCGCGGCACCCGAGCCGACCGAAGCCGAACCGAAACCGCGGCGAGGGCGCGCCAGCGCGAAATGACCGGCCGGGGCGGCGCGTCGGGCCGCGTCACGCGTTGTCGCGTACCGCCATCGCGAGCGGCATCATCGCCGGCCCGATGGAAGCGAGCAGGCGCTCTTTCGATACGCCGTCGCGGGATTGCACGGAAATGCCGTGCAACTGCGTCGCATAGAAATCGGCCAGCGCCTTGATGTCGGTGCCGCGCGCGAGCTGCCCCTGCTCGGCTGCGAGTTGCAGGCGCTCGGCGATCGATTGCGTGCGTGCACGCCGATGGGCGGCCAGCCATTCCATGACGCCTTCGTTTTCGGCCGAGTAGTTGGTCGCGGCGGAGACCACCATGCAGCCGTGCGGCTGGCCACGCCTGGTATAAGCGGCGACGGCGTCGCGCAGCATCCGCTCGACGGCCGCGCGGACATCGGTTTCCTCGCCGAGCGCACGATCGGCGAAGCCGCCTTCGCCTTGTTCGTAGAGCGCAATGGCCTCCTGGAACAGGGCCTCCTTGCTGCCGAACGCGGCATAGATACGCGCTGACGCGATACCCATCGCTTCGACCAGGTCGGACATCGACGTGCCTTCGTAGCCGCGTCGCCAGAACGCGAGCATCGCGCGTTTCAGCGCCATGTCGCGATCGAATTCTCTCGGTCGTCCTGCCATATCCCTTTCGTCCGTCGTCACATCGTGCGCCGATTTTATCGCGCGTCGTGTTGACACGCGCCGTTCCGCTATTCTATTCTTTGTCGATCAACAAACAATAGGAGTTGATCATGCGTACCCTCAAGGGCCCCAGTCTCCATCTCGCCCAGTTCGCCGACGATGCGGCGCCGTTCAACAGCTTGCCGAACATCGCTCAATGGGCGGCCGGCGTCGGCTTCAAGGCGCTGCAGATTCCCGCGTGGGACGGCCGGCTGTTCGACGTGGAGACCGCTGCGGAAAGCCAGGTCTATTGCGATGACATGAAGGGCATGCTGGCCGAACACGGGCTGGAGATCAGCGAACTGACCACGCACATCTTCGGGCAACTGGTCGCCGTGCATCCCGCGTACGACGCCATGTGCGACAACTTCGCGCCCGAAGCCGTGCGCGGCAATCCGGCCGCGCGCACCGCATGGGCGCTGGATCGGCTCAAGCTGGCCGCGCGGGCTTCACGCCGCCTGGGGCTGACCGACATGGGCTCCTTTTCGGGGTCGTTCGCGTGGCCGTACCTGTTTCCGTTCCCGCAACGGCCCGCCGGCCTGATCGAGACGGCCTTCGACGAACTGGCGCGCCGCTGGCGGCCGATTCTCGACGTCTGCGATGAAAACGGCGTCAACCTCTGCTACGAGATCCACCCCAGCGAAGACCTGCACGACGGCGTCAGTTTCGAGCGCTTCCATGCGCTGGTCGGCCAGCACGCACGCTGCAAGATGCTGTTCGATCCCAGCCATTTCGTGCTGCAGCAACTGGACTATCTGGCGTACATCGATATCTATCGCGAGCACATCCGCATGTTCCATGTGAAGGATGCCGAGTTTCTGCCTTCGGGCCGTCAGGGCATCTACGGCGGCTACAGTTCGTGGCTGGAGCGTGCCGGCCGTTTCCGCTCGCTCGGCGACGGTCAGGTCGACTTCAAGGCGATTTTTTCGAAATTTGCTCAGTACGACTACGCAGGGTGGGCGACCCTCGAGTGGGAATGCTGCCTCAAGGATCAGGAGGACGGCGCGCGCGAAGGCGTCGCGTTCATCAACGACCACATCATCCGGGTGACGGAGCGCGTCTTCGACGACTTCGCCGGTGCCGTCGTCAACCAACAGCAAATCCACGACATGCTCGGCATCGCCTGAGCCGGCCCCCATTGCGAGGAACCATCGATATGTCCGCTCAATTTCAGTCGTCGTTAGCCGGCGCTCAAAGCTTTGCCCATCAATACGTCCGCATCGACGGCCAGCGCATTCATTGCGTCACGGCCGGCGCAGGCACACCGGTGCTGCTGATTCCGGGATGGCCGCAAACCTGGTACGCATGGCGTCATGTGATGCAGGCGCTCGCCGCGCGCGGCTTCATGGCCATCGCGGTTGATCCGCCCGGCACCGGCTATTCCGACCGGCCGGAGGCGGGTTACGACACGGGGCGCACGGCGGCGGCGCTGCATCGCGTGATGGCGCAGCTCGGCTTCGACGTGTACCAGGTGGCCGGCCACGACGTCGGCATGTGGGTGGCCTATGCGCTGGCGAGCGACCGGCCCGAGGCCGTGAAGTCGCTGGCGCTGACGGAGGCGGTGATTCCGGGGCTCGCGCCCGCGCCGTCGATCTTCGCTCCGCCGGAAGAGAACATCTTCCTGTGGCATTTCATGTTCAACCAGCTGGCCGATTTGCCCGAGACGCTGATTGCCGGACGTGAGCGGGCCTATCTGGAGTTCATGTTCAACCGCTGGTCGTTCCGGCGCGATTGCGTGGCCGTCGACGTGTATATCGACGCCTATTCGGCGCCGGGCGGCTTGCGCGGCGGCTTCTCCTATTACCGTGCGATTCCGGAGACGATCCGGCAGAACCAGGCGCGGGCGCAGCGCAAGCTGGCGATGCCGGTGCTTGCCATCGGTGCCGAACACGCCACCGGCGATGCGCCGCTGGTCACGATGCGCGATAACGCGACGGATCTGCAGGGGGCGGTCGTGCCCGATTGCGGCCACTTCATCATGGAAGAGGCGCCCGACGCGTTCATCGGCCATCTGCTGCCGTTCCTGGAGCGGAGTCGCTGACCATGCCGATCGACGCCAACATCGCCGCGCTGCTGGAACAATTGGCTGGGGTCGAGCCGCCCGCGTCGCTGGACGCGTTGCGGCAGGCCACCGATACGACACTGCGGCACTGGCATGGACCGCTGGAAGCGGTCGACCGTACGGAAACCTTCTCGGTGCCGACGCGCGACGGGCGGCAGATTCGCGTGCGGGCTTATTGGCCAGCAGTCACGTCGGCGTGCGCGGCAGGCCAGCCGGCGATCGTCTATGCGCACGGCGGCGGATGGTGCCTCGGCACGCTCGAGCTTTACGACAATCCTTGCTGCGCGCTGGCCAACGCGACGCAATGTGTCGTGCTGTCGGTCGATTACCGGCTTGCACCGGAGCACCGGTTTCCGGTCCCGCTGGAGGATTTCTACGATGCGCTGGACTGGGTAGTCGGCGAGGCGTCCGGCCTGGGGCTGGACCCGGCGCGCATCGCCGTCGGCGGCGACAGTGCCGGAGGAAACCTGGCGGCGGCTGTCTGCCTCGTCGCACGGGAGCACGGCGGCCCGTCGATCGCGCATCAGCTGTTGCTGTACCCGCCGCTGGATGTGTCGATGAGCACGACGTCCTATCGGACTTGCGGGCAGGGCTACTACCTGACGCAAGAGATCATGCGGTATTGCTTCGATCTGTACCTGGCCGATGCGGACGACGGCAGCTCATCCTGCGTGTCGCCGCTGCGGGCGGCGTCGCTCGAGGGTTTGCCACCGGCCACGTTGCTGGCGTGCGAGTACGACCCGGTGCGCGACGATGCGCTCGCGTATGCCGAGCGATTGGGGGAAGCCAGCGTGCCGGTCGATTGCGTCGTGCTGCCGGGGATGATCCATGCGTGCATCCATATGGCCGGCGTGACGCCGGCAGCCCGCCGGGTGTTCGACGTGGCCGGCGCGCAGATGCGCAGGGCGTTCCGGCGGTGAGCGCATGGCCGAAGGGTGCGTGCGCGAACTTGGGAAGACCGCCGCGTTCGATGGATTTCCTGTCTGGCAGGCCACGCAGTCGACGGATTGACGTCCGACAGCAGGTTGACTAGATTCGTCACATGAACGCACTTTTCTTCACGACCACGACTACCACCACGACCGCCAATGGCGGGCCGGGAGGAGGTTGCGTGTCGTAGTCCAGTGTGTCGAACCCACCCCAAGCCCCGCCGGAAACGGACGGGGCTTTTTTCATGCTCCGTCAGGCCGGCATCGAACGTCAGCGGAGAACATGATGGAAGATTGCGATCGGCGGGTGTCCGGCGACAGAGTCGACTCGTTTCGCCAGAAGCCAAACAAGCCGGCCGCGTGGCTCACCGGAATCACGGAGGGCGTGCCGGCGTCGACGCGCGTCCTGCTGATCTTCCAGTTCCTGGTGAACCTGTCGGTGTTCGGATCGCTGCCGCTGCTTGCGGCGTTCCTGGACATGGAGCGTCATCTGGATGCGAGTAGCGTCGCCAGCGTGCTGACGGTGAATCTGCTGGCGAGCCGGCTGCTGCCGCTCGTGCTGGGGGCGTCGACGGATCGCTTCAGCAGTCGCGTGCTGACCATGCTCGGCCTGCTTTGCCGCGCGACGGGGTTCGTCGGATTCGCGTTTGCGCGGTCGCTGCCGGGCCTGCTGCTGTGGGCGTGCCTGTCCGGGCTGGGCGCCGCGCTTTACGAAACGACCGCGTATTCGATCTTCGGCTCGCTCGATGGCGCCGTGCGTCCCAAGGTGTTCGCGCTGAACAATCTCGCGCTCAATCTCGGCGCGCTGATCGGCCCGGCGTTGCTGTTCGTCGTGCCGAACACGAACGGGGCACTGCCGTTTCTGGTGAGCGGCGCGGTGTTCGCGGCGCTCGCGCTGATTGCACCGTGGATCGCGGGGCGAAGCAGGCGCACCGCGGTCGCAGTGCGCCCGCTGCGCGGTGTGCTGGTCGCGTTTGGCGACAGGCGGTTTCGCCGGCTCTGCTGGGCACTTGTCCCGTTCTGGACCGTGTATACGCAGATTTACGTGTTCATTCCGTTGACCTTTTCGCATGGCGCACACGGCTATAACGGCGTGAGACCGTTCTACATCGCGAATGCGCTGATCGGAATCGCCACCGCGTGGCTCGGCATGGGCTGGTTTCAGCGCACGAACTGGCGCGCGATGATGGTGATCGGGCATGCCGCGTTGTGCGGCTGCTTTGCGATGGCGGCACTGCTGTTCGCTCGCGATCGGGGCGCGGATGCGTCGCTCGTGATCCTGATCGTCATTGCGATCGTCTTCACGTTTGGCGAAAGCCTGATTCTTCCCGCGTCGAACATTGCGCTCGCCGACCTGACGACGGACGGCAATGCCGGCAGCTATTTCGGCGCGTCGGCGATTTCGTGGGCGATCGGCGGGTTGCTCGGCAATTTCATCGGCAGCATCGCCGCAGGCTGGACGGCGCTCACGCCGGGATGGATCCTCTTTATGGGAATCGCGTTGGCCGGTCTGCTCGCATTCTGCAGGCAGCGGCCGGCATAGCCAGCGCGACGGTCGATGTCATGTGAGCGACCTGCGCCGCCGAACCCGCGCCTTTGCACACTTGAACCACAGTCGCAGCGCACCGACACCGCCCGCGACCGGAATCCTCGGCAACAGGAACCGGTCGTCGTGCGCATCGGCGCAGCCGCGCCGCGTCGTCGTCGCGTGGCGGTAACCCGCGGCGGCGACCTGGTCGCGCACGCGCGGGTCCAGATCGCCGTACGGATAGCAGAACGATTCGACCGGCTGGCCGCTCAACGCTTCGAGCCGCCGCTTCGATTCGGCGATTTGCACCTCCGACACGTGCGCCGGCACGTGCGACAGCGCGACGTGATCGAGCGTATGCGAACCGATTTCATGGCCGCGATCGCGCCAGGCGAGCATGTCCGCGCACGTCATGAGCGGCGAGCATGCGGTATCGGCGCCCGCATCCCAGTCGTTCTCGCCGCCGAACCGGCCGGCGACGAAGTAGCAGGTCGCGGTGAAGCCGAGCTCGTCCAGCACGGGCATCGCATGCGTCAGCACGTTGAGAAAGCCGTCGTCGAACGAAATGCCGAAGACCTTCCCGCTGCGCTCGCCGCGCAGATACGGCTGCAGTTCGCGCACGCTCAGGCCGCGGTAACCGAGCCGCCTGAACAGCGTCATCTGGCGGCGGAACGCGTCGGGCGCGACGCTCAGGCTGCGCAGCCGGTCGGGCGGCGGCGGCAGCGTGCGGATCTGGTGATACATCAGGATCGGGTAGCGCGGGGCGGACAGCAGCATGAGCGGCTCGCGAGGTCGGGGAATTACGCCGCTTTGCGGAAAATCCGCAGGGTCTTGAAGTCGCCGACTTCGACGAAATCGGCATTCGCCGCCCATTGCTCGATGATCGGCTCGGCCTGCCGGTACGCCGACGAGCCCTTGTAGAACAGCAGGTGACCTTCGCGCGCGGTATGGCGTGCGAACAGGGTGAGCACTTCGGCGTCGGTCTTCGCACCGTAAAGGCTGTTCTTCTCGTTGCGGAATTCGCACAGATGGAACAGCGTGACGACGTCGAACGCCGGCAGCAGGTCGGAATTGCTCGTATAGATGTCGCCGAAATAGGCCAGATAGGTCTTGCTGACTTCCGGTAGCCGCGTGACGAGATCGACGTACGACTTGTATTCCTTCGGCGATGCCGTGACGCCGAAGACGGTGTTGTTCAGGTGCGGCCGCGCGCATTCGAGGCCGACATGATGATGGCCGCCGGTGCCGAAGTGATAGATGCGGATGCCGTTGAGGCGAACGGATTCCAGCCATTCGATGAAGTGCACGTCGCACGGGCACTCCCGCGTGCGCAGGTCCCAGTATTTCTTCCAGATGTTCATGGCCATTAAACGGACCTCAAGGAGGTTGCTCGACGATAGGGGTTGTGTCGAATCGATTTCTGATAGATGGACAGTGTCGCGTCGACGAATCGTTCGAACGAGAACTCGCGTTTGCCCTTCAGCCGTGCGTTGCGCCCCATCACGGCCACGCACCCGGGTTCGCGCACGATCGCGCGCAGGATTGCCTCGATCGCCTCGGGCTCGCGCGGCGGAACCACCCAGCCGTCCACGCCCGGTTCGACGTTCTCGGGCAGCCCGCCCACCCGCGTGACGATCGCGGGGCAGCCGAGCGCCATCGCTTCGCGGCACGCGTACGACAGGCTCTCGTAGTACGACAGCACGAACGACACGTCGACGATCGAGAACGGCGTCCGCACGTCGTCGACGCGGCCGGTGAAAGCGGTGCGCGCGGCCATGCGGTGGTGCGCGATCTGTTCGCGTTGCTCGCCGGTCGGCTCCGTGCCGACCAGCAGCACGCGAAACCGCTCGCGCTCGTGTTCGGGCAAGCGGCCCAGCGCCGCGATCAGGTCCATCCAGCCTTTTTCCGGCGCGGTGCCGGCGCTGCTGCCCAGCACGATCGCGTCCGCGGCGGACGGCCCGAACAACGCGATCTTGCGGCGCCGAATTTCGTCGCCGGCCAGCCGTTCGGCAGCCTGCCGGCGCACGCCGTGCTTGACGACCGTGACGTTTCCATACGGCGACTGGCGCGCCAGCATGCCTGCCACGTAATCGCTGACCGCGATGGTGTGGTCGGTGGCCAGCCGGGCGCGCAGCACGTTGCCGAAGCTGTCGGCGCGATAGGTGTTGTGCTTGGTGAGCACCACCGCGGGCCGATACCGGCAGCCGAGCAGCGCGAGCATCACCTGCCGGTGATCGGCGGCCCCATTGACATGGATGACGTCGAAGCGCTCGGCGACGATCCGCTGGCGCAGCCGGACGACTTCCTGGCACAGCCGGTTCCAGCGTGGCTTGAATTCCATGTCGAAGATGGCCACGTCGGGACTGTCCTTCAACAGTCGCGACAGGCGGCTGCCTTCCGGCGACGCGACGGTCACGCGATGATGCCGGCTCATCGCGCCAGCGAGATCGCGGACGTAGGTGTCCTGGCCGCCGCCATAGTCGCCGTGGAAGTTGGTGTACAGAATGTTCATCACGATGCCGCCTTTCCTCGCTCAATCATTGGGCAGGACTGCTGAGAAAATAAATGCCCCAGCCCGTAGAAAGCAATGACTCGAACCCGGTGCCGCGTTGCCGATGCGTGATTGCGCATCGACGCCCGGGCGTGGCGGCAACGCGAATCGTTTCAAAATATTACAGAAGCATTACGTGCCGTAGTGTCAAGGTCTGCGCATCTTTGTGAGGATGTGTCGCGATCGCTGGCGGTGTCGTCACGCGGTGTGACGCCGCCGGGGAGGCGGGGGAAGTCCGGCGACGCGTGACCCGTGGCGGCCCTGGCGCGGACGACGATATGGCGCGATTACCCCCAGGTCGCGCAGGAAGCGGGCTGGATCGCGACAAAACCCGCCTTTTCGACGACATCCGGACGCAGATCAACCTGACTGACTTTCAGATTTGAAAGCCGGGGGGCCATTTGCGTTAGAATGCCCCCCCTTGTCCGCCATGGCGACCGCCAACGGCGGACTTGTCGCACCCAGAGAGACGTGGGTTTCGATTCGTAGCCGGGCGCGAAAGATGTGCCAGCCGTTAGCAACATAAGCTTTGTGATTTGGATTACTAATGAAGAAGAAGCACAACATCACCAAGTACATCGTTGTCGCGATGATTCTTGGTATCGCAGTGGGTTACGCCTGTCATAGCGCGTTTCCCGACCCGAACATGGCGAAGGAGGTCGCCGGCTACGTGTCGTTGCTGTCCGACGTGTTCCTGCGCCTGATCAAGATGATCATCGCGCCGCTGGTATTCGCGACACTGACCGTCGGCATTGCGCAGATGGGTGACGGCAGCGCGGTGGGCCGCGTCGGCGTCAAGGCGTTCGGCTGGTTCTTCATCGCATCGTTCACGTCGTTGCTGCTCGGCCTGCTGACCGCAACGATCCTGCAACCGGGCAGCCATCTGAGCCTGCCGCTGCCGGCGTCCGATGCGTCCCTCGGCCTGAAGACGGGCGCCTTCACGCTGAAGGACTTCGTGGTCCACCTGGTGCCGAAGTCGATCGCGGAAGCGATGGCGAACAACGAAATCCTGCAGATCGTCGTCTTCTCGATCTTCTTCGGTACCGCGCTGTCCGCGCTCGGCGAATCGGGCAAGCGCCTGACCGGTGTAATCGACGATCTCGCGCAGGTGATGCTGAAGGTGACGGGCGCCGTGATGTGGTTCGCGCCGGTCGCGGTGTTCGCGGCGCTGGCGTCGACGATCACGACCCAGGGGCTCGGCATCCTGCTCACGTTCGCGAAGTTCATGGCGAGCTTCTATCTGGCACTGGCGCTGCTGTGGGGCGTGCTGACGCTCGCCGGCGTGGTGTTCCTCGGCAAGCGGGCATTCACGCTGATCCGGCTGATCCGCGAGCCGTTCCTGCTGTCGTTCGCGACGGCGAGCTCCGAAGCCGCCTATCCGAAGCTGCTGGACGCGCTGGACCGCTTCGGCGTGAACCGCAAGATCTCGAGCTTCGTGCTGCCGATCGGCTATTCGTTCAACCTCGACGGCTCGATGATGTACTGCACGTTCGCGGTGCTGTTCATCTCGCAGGTGTACGGCATCCATCTGCCGCTGGGCACGCAGATCACGATGCTGCTGATGCTGATGGTCACGTCGAAGGGGATGGCGGGCGTGCCGCGCGCGTCGCTGGTCGTGATCGCGGCGACGCTCAACCAGTTCAACATGCCGGAAGCCGGGTTGCTGCTGATCATGGGCGTCGACATGTTCCTCGACATGGGGCGTTCGGCCACCAACGCGGTCGGCAACTCGATCGCGGCGGCCGTGGTCGCGAAGTGGGAAGGGCAGCTCGACGATCCGCGCGACGATGACGATCCGGGCAACGGACGCGTCATGAAGGTGAAAGTGCCGGAAACCTCGGCATCGGCATGATGCGCGGCAGTGCGGCAGCGCAGCGTTAGTAGCGCGTTGCCTGCCCTTTGAGCATGGATGATCGCCGGCCTGGATTCGATACGGATTCAGGCCGGCGATTTTGTTTGGTGCCGTGATTCCGCCTTGAATGCGGTGGTTTTGCCCGATTCCCTGAAACCGGCATTCGCCGTTTCAATCAGTCGTCGTTGAACGCGCGGCGATATTCCCGCAGGCACGAGCCTGATTTTCTCCTCCCCGATTCGACGTGTAAGTGACCATTCACTGTCGCGCCGTCGCGCGCGCCATCAGCGTGGATGGGCGCGACCGGCAATGCAATCGAAGCCGAACCGGTGAAAAGCGCAACGTCGCGAGCGATTCGCAATTTTTTTCTATTTATATAACGCTATTCTCGCGCTGCGCATTATCGAACGCATGCTGCACGTAATACCGACTGCGCCGGATGATTCAGGGGAAGAATTTACGCATCGCGGTTTTCAAGCCATCCGGCCGGCCCTTCAGGTGAAGGTTCGCACCATTCAGGAGAGCATCCGTCATGGTCGCCAGACAACGGTTTCAGGCTGCGCTTTTCGCCGCAGCGATCGCCGCGATTACCCCTTCCGTTCACGCACGCAACACCACCGACTGGCTGGCGAACACGTACGGCACGCTTGCGGCCCACGTCGGCAACGTCGCGCGCGCGATGTGGGTTGCGCCCGAAGGCGTGATCTATACGGCGTCGATGTGGGACGAGGATGAAGGCGGTGTCGCGATCTACCAGAACGGCAAGGGCGCCGGCTCGATCGGCACGCACTCGGAGTTCCAGGGCAGCGCGATCACAGGCAACGCGACCTCGCTGTTCGTCGCGCTGCAGCCCGGCAAGACCTACGGCAGCGGCGCGGTGGGGCGCTACAACCGCGCGACGAAGTATCGCGACCGCGTCATCCAGGTCAGCGCGGCGACCAACCAGCCGCGCATCGACGTCGTCACCGGGCTCGCGACGGCCGGCTCGCTGCTCTATGCGAGCGACTTCTACGGCAATCGCGTGCGCGTGTTCACCACCGACGGCGTGTGGCAGCGGGACATCAGCGTATCGGCGCCGGGCGCGCTCGCGGTGGACGCGGCGGGCAACGTGTGGGTCGCGCAGAAGAGCGCGGGCTCGATCGTCGGCTTCAGCCCGACCGGCGCGCTGCTGAACACGATCCGGATGCCGGCCGGGTCGCAGCCGTCGGCGCTGTATTTCGATGCGGCGGCCGGGCAGCTGCTGGCGGGCGACGAAGGCCCCGACCAGAACATCAAGCGCTATACGGTGGCGGGCCGGCCCGCGCTGGCCGGCACGTTCGGCGTGCGCGGCGGTTATCTCGACACGACCACGGGCATCAAGGGGCAGGTCGGTGCGCAGCGCTTCACGCGCATCGTCGGGATCGGCAAGGACACCGGCGGCAATCTCTATGTGCTCAACAATCCGTGGGGCGGCAGCTGGGATCTCGGCCGCAACGGCGCGACCGACATTCATGCGTACAGCAGCACCGGCAGCCTGCGGTGGACGCTGCAGTCGCTGAACTTCGAAGGGATCGCCGCGCCGGACCCGGTCACCGACGGCGCGCTGTTCTACGGCGCCACGCACGTGTACGGCGGCGGCGCGGGCGGCACGTTCGTCGCGAACACGGTCGATCCGTTCACGTATCCGTCCGATCCGCGCATCAACATGAGCGACACGCAGCGCGACGAGCATTTCGGGCTGCTCACGTCGGTCGGCGCGAACCGGATCCTCGTCGCGGCCGGCCAGAACCCGCCGGTCTTCTACTTCTTCCACTTCAACGCGGCGAACGGCTACATCGCGATCCCGGACGGCTCGATTCCGGGCCCGGCGTTCAACACGACGCGGCGCGTGACGAGCGGCTTCAGCATCGACAGCAAGGGCGGCGTGTGGGCCGGCCTCGACAAGACCGGCGCGATTACCCACTATCCGCTGACCGGCTTCGACGCGAGCGGCAAGCCGTCGTGGGGGCCGGGCGTCGCGACTCGCGTGCCTGACAGCATCCAGCCGCTCACGCGCATCGTGTATCTCGCGGACAGCGACACGATGGTGCTCGCCCAGGGCGCCATCGGGAGCAACGACTGGACGTCGATCGGCACGCGCATCGAGGTGTATCACGGCTGGAGCGCGGGCAACACGACGAAGCCGGACCCGGTGATCACGCTGCCGCACAGCGGCGCGAAATCGATCGACGCGGTGGGCAACCATCTGTTCGTCGGCTACTGGTTCAGCAGCAGCGGGCCGCTGTGGCCGAACGTCGACGCGTTCAACCTCACCACCGGCAATCTCGACACCACGCTGGTCAACGCGAGCCCGGCAACCGTCGATACCAGCAGCGCGATCGATGCGATGTACAGCATCCGCGCATACCGCCGATCGAACGGCGAGTACGTGGTGATGAAGAACAACGTGAAAGGCAACAGCATCACCGTGTACCGGTGGACGCCCTGACGTTGATGAGGCATGCGCGGCCGCCTCGACCTCGGTCGGCGGCCGGGCTGGCGAAGCCATGATGTGATTCATCGCGGTTTCGCGCGATTTCCATGGCGCTTCCACTGAATTTTCACATCTCACGTTCGTAATGACCGGCGTGCGCAATGCGCGCTTCACCGCCCGCCGGGCGGCTGTCCCCAACCACAAGACGCGAAAAATCGCTTCCGGGCACAATGACAGCGGCACCGGCAGGCACTGCGCGTGCCCATGACGATGAACCGAATCGACTGGATGGTTGCACCGGCGCTTTGCCGCGCCGGAGCATGTGCGCGGCCGTCCCATGCCGCGTTTTTTGAGCCGAAGTGACGAAAAGATGAAGACGAAAACCACACCGAACCGCCTGTTGCTGATCGCTGCGCTGGCTGGCGCGCTGAGCGGTACTGTCCACGCAGAGACGGCAGCGACCACGGCGACCACGGCGACCGTTGCGACGGTCAACGGCACGCCGATCATGCAGGCGGACGTCGATACGTTGCTGCGCGCGTCCGGGCAACCCGACTCGCCGCAGATCCGTCAGGCGATCAAGAATCAGCTGATCACGCGCGTGCTGATTCAGCAGGCGGCCGAGAAGGCGAATTATGCCGACAAGCCCGAGGTCAAGGCGGCGGTGCAGCAGGCGAAAGTGAATGCCGAAGTGCAGCTTTACCTGCGCGACAACGTGAAGCCCGCGCCGGTGACCGACGAGCAGGTCAAGGCGCGCTACGACGAACTCGTGGCCGCGCTCGGCAAGAACGAATACAAGCCGCGCCTGATCGTCGTCCAGGATCCGATGACGGCCGCGACGGTGCTGAGCGAACTGAAGGCGGGCAAGTCGTTCGACGGGCTGGCGCGCCAGTACAGCATGGCGCCGAGCCGCGATACCGGCGGCGAGTTGCCGTGGGTGAGCTTCAACACGCCGGCGACGGAAGGCAAGACGTCCGGCTTGCCGCTGCCGGTCGCGCAGGCGCTCGAGAAATTGAAGGTCGGCGCCGCGACGAACGATTCGATCCCGGTCGACGGCGTGCGGGCGATCGTGAAGCTGGATGCGAAGCGGCCGACGCAGGTGCCGGGCTTCGCGACCGCGAAGCCGGGGCTTCAGCAGCAATTGCAGGCGGCCGCCGTGGAGAAGGCGAGTGCGCAGATGATCGGCAACTTGCTGAAGGACGCGAAGATCACGCAGTAATGCGTCGGCGTCGACACGCCGGACGTCACGCGCGCCAGATCATGCTCGCGCTCGTGTCGGTTTCCGATTCGCTGTGGAAACCGAGCCGTTCGTAGAGCCGCCGCGCCGGGTTGCCGTGCAGCACGCTGAGCGACACGGGCACGTGCGCGTGTGCTGCGTCGTTCAGTAATGCGCTTAGTACGGCTTCGCCGATACCCCGGCCCTGGTGCGCGGGGAGGATCTGGATCTGGTGCACGTGCCACTCATCGGTGGCGCGTGTCACCTTCAGCAAGCCGATGGCTTCGTCGCCTTCGCAGACGATCATCGCATCGTCGAAATTCGCGCGAATGCGCCGGTCGTGCGCTTCGTCATCGGTCGGCGCGCCCACGCGTTGCAGGTGCTCGGTCATCGTGAGGCGACGCAGGTTCAACAGGAACGGCAGGTCGGCGGCAGACGCCGGGCGCAGGCGGATTGCGTGTGTCATCGGGCGGACTCGTTCGTTCGGGAATTCGGGATCGTCGACGGGAAGGTCGCCCCCCGCAGCGAATCATTCCCGATGGCGGGCAGCCGGTCAAAGGGCACAGCGCCAAATCTGGCGCGCATCCGCGGCCGATCATCCGGCGTGCCGGCCGGACGCCTTGTGCGCATCCGCGAGATTGGCAATCAGCGTGTCGATCACCACGCGTTTCAGGCTCGCGAGCGCGGAACGCGCATCGCCTCCACCCGCATGGACGCACACGTCGACTGACGGCAGCGGCGGCAGGCCGTCGCGCTCGCCGAGCTGCCGCAGCGTCGGCGGCACCCCCACCATCGTTCTTGCCGTAATGCCCAGTCCGCCCGCGACGCCGGCCCACAGGCTTTGCAGGCTGCCGGTCGTGTAAGCGAGCCGCCACGGGATCCCGGCGGTGTCGAGCGCATCGGTGCCGGCCTTGCGGAACAGGCACGGCGGTTTGTACAACGCGAGATCCAGCGGCGCGCCGGCGCGCGGACGCACGTCGATGCCATGCGGCCCGATCCACGCCATCGGCAGCGTGACCAGGTGTTCCGCGTCGACGCGATGCCCGCGGCCCATCGCGAGCACGATGTCGAGTTCGCCGCCATCGAGCCGGTCGAGCAACGCGCCGTTGCCGTCGACGACGATGTCGACGCGCACGCCCGGGTGCGTGCGTTTGAACTGGCCGAGCGCGACGGGCAGCCACGATTCGGCGAAGTCGCCAGGCAGCCCGAATCGCACGGCCCCGTCGATCGCCGCGCCGCGAATCGCACCGACCGCCTCGTCGTTGAGTTCGAGAATGCGGCGCGCATAGGACAGCATCAGTTCGCCGGCTTCGGTCGGCACGAGGCCGCGCCCCTGTCGGCGAAACAGCGGCTGGCCGATCTGCGTTTCGAGCTTGCGCATCTGCTGGCTGACCGCCGATTGCGATCGGCCGATCCGGTCGGCGGCGCGGTTGAGGCTGCCGAGCCGATCCGCGGCGATCAGCGTGCGGAGCGCATCCATGTCGAGATTCGGAAGCGTCATGATTCGGTTTTTCTTATAGATCGATTTCGAGTTATCGTATTTATTGCACATTTCCGTCGCTACCATCAAGTGAACCGGTCGTTCCGGTTCACGGGGATGCGCGCGAGACGCGGCTGCGGATGCCTGTGAGGTGGCTTCCCTTCTTTCCGACAAGGACTGTGAATGAACATCCGCTCGATATTCCGCCAGGGCCTTCCCGGCATGCTGCTGGCCGCATCGATGATTCCCGGCGACGCATCGGCCGCGCCGTCGCTCGCGGGGACGTGGACGCTGGTCGCGGCGGACGTACAACATCCCGACGGCACGGTCGGCCGCGACTATGGTGCCGATCCGAAGGGGCTGCTGCTGATCGACATGCACGGGAACTATTCGCTGCAGATCTTCAGGTCGGAGCGCCCGCGCTTCGCGTCGAACGACAAGGCGACCGGCACGCCGGACGAATTCCGTGACGCCGTGCTCGGCTCGAGTACCCACTACGGCAAGCTGACCGTCGATCCGGCGAACCACACGCTGGCATTTCACATCAGCAACGCGTCGTACCCGAACTGGATCGGGCAAACGCAGACGCGAAGCTATCAATTGAAGGATGGTGAGTTGAGCTACCGCGTGCCGCCGCGTGCCAACGGCGACATCCCGATCTCGGTGTGGCGACGGGCGGATTGAATCGGGAGGGCGTTCGACGCGAGTGGCATACGGGTGCGATCGCCGACGTCGCGCAGCAGGGTGAGGACGGACAGGTCGATTTCGAGTGCGTCGCCGTCGACGTGCAGGATGGCGGTGTGTTCCTGCATCTGCACCTGCCGGATCTCGCGCCCGCGCAGCCATTTTAGGGCGGCGAAGAGCCCCTTTCTCGCCCTGGGCGCGGCGATGCCGAGCGCGGTCAGGATCGTGACCGCATTGGCGGGCGCCGTGCCTTCGTTGCCGCTCAGCATGTCGCGCATGCGGCCGAGCAGCGAGGTCGCGAGCGTGAAGTCGATGCCGACGCTGCCGGTCTTGAAGCTGCCGCGCACATTCACTTGCGGCCGAACCTGATTGCCGCACAGCGCGCGGGTCGACGCGTCGAGCAGATCCCCGATGGCAAGCAGCGCGGGCGCGAGTTCGCGCACGTCCATCTCGGACGATTCGAGTGCGGGCCCGTCGTACGTGACGCGGAATCGGCTCATGGCGTCGAGGGGGCCGGGATCGGCCGGGCCGGTACGGTTTTCATCGCGAGCGGTCATGTGGAAAGTTGGCTGATGACGTGGACGATACCCGAAGCGCATGCTTTCGGATGCCTTTCATGTTGGGTGCTAACCACCGGCCGCGGGCGATTTTGGCCGTCCGGCCAAGACGACGCCCGGACGCGTCCCGGCCGTACCCGGCACACGCCGAACTTTTCCGATACTTGCCCGGTCACAACCGCCAGCTTGCGGGCGCGCCGGCACCCGCAATGCGCTTCCGGCCCCGGTATTCCCCGGCCCGCCCCGTCCGCATATCATTCGCACATCGCGCACCTGCCGATCGCAGGCGCAGCACACAGGGATTCTCGATGGACACCAAACGATCGCGGCCGGGCCTCGTCGCCGCGCTGCTCTGGGCGGCGCTGTATCTCGCGACCGGCTACATCTCGCACCAGTTCAACGGCCCCGTCCGGCTGACGGGCTACATCTGGCTGCCGGCCGGCGTGACGGTCGGCGCGTTCATGCTGCGGCCGATGCGCGGATGGCTGACGCTGGCCGGCGCGTTCCTGGTCGGGCAGCTCGCGCTGACCGGGATCGAACACGGCAGCCTGGTCAACGCGGTGCTGTTCACGGCCGACGAGGTCGGCGCGGCCGCGCTTGCGGTGTGGCTCGTCCAGCGCGTGCGCTTTTCGCTCGAAGGGCTGTATTTCCTGCGCTCGGTGATCCTCGCCGGCTTGATCGCGGGCGTGATCGGTGCGATCGGCGGCGCGGCGTGGTACACGATGGTCAAGGGCGCGCCGTTCTTCGACGTGTGGTCGGTGTGGGCCGCGTCCGATTTCGTCGGCGTGCTGCTGGTCACGCCGGTGCTCGCGTCATGGTCGCGCTTTCGCGCGCACCGCTCGGGCGACCACGAGCGCTTCGATCTCGTGCTCGGCCTGGTTTCGTTCGTGCTGCTCGCGATCGTCGCGCTCGTGATCTTCGACGGCGACACGTCGCAGAAATTCGGCACGGGCGCCGGCTTCGCGCTGACGTATATCCCGCTGTTCCTCACGGTCGCGGTGACGCTGCTGCTCGGCGGCCGCGCGGGCTCGTCGTCGGTGCTGGTGCTCGCGCTGATCGTGATCGAGCAGACCGCGCAGGGCGACGGCCCGTTCGCGTCGTTTCACGAGCATTACGGCAGTGCGCTGCTCGAGGCGCAGCTCTATCTGGCGGTCGCGTCGCTGCTGGTGCTGACGGTGAGCACGCTGAAGACGACGCGCGAACGCGTGCACGAACATGCGGCGGTCCTGCAGAACAACATGGAGCTCGCGCTCGCGAGCGCCGGCCAGATCGCCTACGTGCTCGATCCGGAATCGGGGCGGATCGAGTGGAGCGGCGACGTCGAGCGCGTGTTCGGCGTCGGCGTCGATGCGGCACAGATCGCGAGCGTGCCGGGCGTGCTCGAACGCGTGCAGCCGGGCGATCGCGATGCGCTGCGCGACTACTGGAATGCGGAGATCGCCGGCGAGGATCGCGCGTCGCTGTCGCTGCGTATCGTGCAGCGCGACGGCGGCACGCGGACGATCACCGATCACGGCGCGCCGCTGCTCGATTCGAATGTCGACGTGACGGTGGTGGCGGGCGTCTGGCAGATCGAGCGCGTGTGGCCGGCGGACGAATGAGCGGAGACGCGTCATGACGGGCCGCACGGGCGTCCTGCTGATCCACGGGCTCGGCGGCACGCAATACGATCTCGGTTCGCTGCACAAGGCGATGCGGCGCGCGGGCGGCGATACGCACATGATCACGCTGCCGGGGCACGGCACGCGCCCCGAGGATCTGGTCGGCGTGCGCGCGGAAGCCTGGCTCGACGCGGTGACCGGGCAGTATCGCGCGCTGGAAAACGAGTACGACACGCTGCATGTCGCGGGCATGTGCATGGGCGCGCTGGTTGCGCTGCTGCTGTGCCATCGCGTGCAGCATGCGCGCGGCCGGCTCGCGCTGCTGGCCACGCCGGTGTTCATCGACGGCTGGTCGACGCCGTGGTACCGGGCGTTGCGGCATGTGCTGTACCGCGTGCCCGGTGTCGCGGAGCGGATGCGCGTCGAGGAAGGCGATCCGTTCGGCATCAAGAACGCGACGATCCGCGCGATCGTGAAGAAGAAGTTCGAGCGGCAGGACAGTTTCCACTATGCGTGGGTGCCGCTCGCATGCGTGCGCCAGGTCGACCGGATGCGCGACTGGGCACTCGACGCCGCGGCCGGCACGCCGTGCCCGACGCTCGTGCTGCATGCGCGCGAGGACGAACTGACCAGCCTGCGCTCGGCCGATTTCCTGCTGGAAAAGATGCCCGATGCGCGCGGGATCGTGCTGGAGAACAGCTACCACATGATCTGCGCGGACAACGACCGCGACGACGTCGCGCGCCACGTGCTCGAATTCTTCGGGTTCGATCCGGTGCATGCGGTCAGCCCGGCGATGGCGCGCAGGATGGGGCGGCTGGAGACGTGACGGCGAAGCGCCCGGCGCGGGATGCCCGATATCGGCCGCTCCCGGCGCGCATCGGTTGACGCATGCGCGCCGGGGCGTCGCGCATTCAGACCGCTTCCGTCGCGCGGCGAGCCAGCAGGGTCGAGGCGGCCAGCTGGCTGCGTACCGCATCGATGGCCGCGTCGTCTGGCGCATGGCCTTCAAGGTAGATGAAATCCACCGTCGAGATGCCGATGACGGCCAGCACCTGCTTCAGGTACGGGGTCAGGAAATCGGGCTGCCGTGCCGCTGCCCCCGTGCAGATGCCGCCGGAGCGCACCAGCACGAGCACGGGACGATCGGCGAGCAGGCCGAACTTGCCTTCCGGCGTGGACGTGAACGTGCGGCCGATACGCAGCACGTAATCGATCCACTGCTTCAGCACCGCAGGTACCGTGAAATTGTGCATCGGCGTGCTGATCAACAGGCCGTCGCTGCGCTCCACTTCCGCGATCAGTTGTTCGGAGCACGCGAGCGCGGGATCGGAATTCGGCTGCCGCGCGACCAACGCATGCGCATAGGCGGCCGAGATCGCAGGCAACCCGGGTTCGCCGAGGCTGCGCGACACGATCCGTGCGTCGGGGCGGGCCGCCTGCCATTGCGCGATGGCGTCGCGCGCGATGCGCGCGCCCAGCGAATGACTGCCATGCGGACTGGCATCGACAAAAAGAAGGTTGTTCATCAGGGCGCCTGCAGAGACTGGCTGAAATGCATGCCGCGGGACAGCATCCCCTGGCGGAAATAGAAGCGCTGCGCGAGCGCGTTGGACAAGCCGGTATCGAGTATCAGGTACATGCAGCCGTGTTGTCGCGCGTCGTCGCGCACCGCATCGAGCAGCCGCTCGCCCAGCCGTTGACCGCGCGCGTGCTCGGTCGCGACCAGATCGTCCACATAGACGAAGCGGCCGTACACCGTGTTTTCAAGGTGACGGTATCCCGCCAGCGCGACGACCGCATCGTCGGGGCTGGTATCTCGTGCGGTCAGCAGCACATAACCTTGTTCGGCCTGGCGGTGCATCTGCCGCACGAACGCATCGACATCGGTCAGGTGCGGGCGCAGCTCGCGCATCACGTCGAACGCCGACCGGTAATCCTCGTCCGTCACGGCGCGTTTCAAATGGATCTCTGGCATCACGATTGCTCCAAGGTAACGTCGTTACTTTACGAACCGGATGACGTATCCTGAAGGGTCAAAAAATGACTATTTGACTGGGACATGAACTTCGACGATCTGATGCCGGACCGTCATCTCGACATGCCGGTCTATCGGCAGTTGTACCGGCGCTTCCGCGATGCGATCGAGACGGGCAAGCTTGCGCCGGGCAAGCGCGTGCCGTCGGTACGGAGTCTGGCCAGCGAACTCAATCTGGCACGCGGCACCGTCGAAGCGGCCTATCAGATCCTCATCGGCGAAGGGTACCTGGTCGCACGCGGGCCGGCCGGCACCGTCGTGTCGCCCCAGTTGCCGGATGGCCGGCAGCCGCGCGCCCTCGCAGCCAGGCCGGACGAACCGCCGCGCGGCGATCCGGCGGCGCGCGAGCCGAAGCCGTTCCAGATGGGCATTCCCGCGCTCGATGCGTTTCCGCGCATGCCGTGGATACGGTTGACGGGGCGTCATGTGCGGACGATGGCGACCCCGTCGCTCGACTACGCGCCGCCGCAGGGGCTCGACGCGCTGAGGCGCGCGCTGTCCGCCTATCTCGGCGTGTCGCGCGGCATCGACTGCTCGGCCGGGCAGATCTTCATCACCGCGGGGTATCGCGGTGCGCTGGATCTGATCTGCCGGACCCTGCTGCGTCCTGGCGACACCGGGTGGTTCGAGGATCCCGGCTATATCCACGCCCGGCGCCTGCTCGAGCACGCGGGCATGCGGCTCGTGCCGGTGCCGGTCGACGACGACGGCTTGTGCGTGGAAGCGGGGCAACACCGTGCGCCCGAAGCACGTTTTGCCGTGGTCACGCCGACCCATCAAAGCCCGCTCGGCACCGCGCTGTCGCTGCCGAGACGCCTGGCATTGCTCGACTGGGCCCGTCAGCAGCGGGCCTGGATCGTCGAGGACGACTACGACAGCGAGTTCCGTTACCACGGCCGCCCGCTGCCCGCGCTCAAAAGCCTGGATCGCCACGACCGCGTGCTTTACACCGGATCGTTCAGCAAGGTGCTGTATCCGGGCTTGCGGCTGGGCTATCTCGTCGTGCCCGACGCGCAGGTCGAGGCCTTTCGCGACACCGCCGGCTGGCTCGGCGGCAGCGGCCAGATGCTGATGCAATCCGTCGTCGCCGACTTCATGGAACAAGGGCACTTCGCGCGCCATCTGAAGAAAATGCGCGCGCTCTACGCAACCCGCCGCGCGTGGCTGGTCGATGCGCTGGTCAAGGTCTTCGGCGATACGCTGCATGTGCCACCCCGCGCGGGCGGCCTGCATGTCGTGGCGTACTGGCGCACGGCTATCGACGATCGCGCCGTCGCACGCATGGCCGACCTGCAGGGGTTTTCCATCCAGCCGCTGAACGACTGGAGCCCGAGCGGCCGGATGCCGCCCGGCATGTTGCTCGGCTTCACGAACCTGACGTCGGCGCAGCAGGCATTGACCCAGGTTCGACGCCTGCACCGGCTCGTTCGCGCGTGAACTGCGTGTGGCGGTAACGCACCGGTAGGGCGCCGGAGTACGTGCGACTGGCGCCACGGTTTTGTGACTGTGTGACCAAGTTACTGCGACTGCCCTACGCATTGTCGACTACACCTCGTGACGTCGCCGTCCGGATTCATACGTCGTAGGTCGCGTGTTCGCGTAGGGTGCACGGCCGGTACCATGCTGTTCCGACTTTCGACCGAGTCGACGTAACCGACCTGGCTTGCAACTCCGACGGCGGCTGCCGGCCATCTACGGCCGTTCGTCCACGCGGCCACGAGGACATTGGAACGTCGGCTTGACCAACCATAGCGGTCGTTCGTTGGGCAATGCAATTCGACGGCTCGTTTGCCTTAACCGTACCGGCGACGTTACAGCCGGCACCGGTTCAATTTGTCGGGCCACTTGTTCACCATTGCCTTCACGCCATCCTGACGCCGGCGCAGGTTGTGGCGACTGGCTAGCGCGCCGCTATCAGTCATTCTTTGCAGACTTCCAAATCATTGGCTGGATTTTTATCTATTGCGGTGGAACGCGCTGGCACATGTCCGAATGGTAAGCGCCTCGCCAAGGCCGTTTCCCGTTCCGCACGCTTGGCATGCATGATCCCGGGCTAACCTGGGCATCGCATGAGATCGCGTCCACGATCGCCAATCATGGAGACGATCGCGATTTGTCCGCCGGTGTCCGAGCTTGGCCGAGTCCCAGCATTGAAACACATCGCGTTTTCGCCGGAAGCCAATATCGACGAGCGCAAAGAGGCTCTTCGTCTACGCTCCACGGTTTGGCGAGATCCGCGCCGTGTCGTGCATGAAACATATTTCGATTTTCCCAACCAAGCCATAACCAATCGCCGGCTTTTTTTCAATGAAATCAATGCACAAACACGTCGGGCACGCCTATAGCTTGGATACGCAGGCGCCGGGGAGGGGCGAGGGTTAGTGCGTTTGTAGACAAAGCCCGCATACCTCCAGTCAATTGGACTTGATCGGTGCGCGCGTCATGAGCACGACGTATCCGAACAGTCTGTCGGTAGCCTTCGCGGCAGCTTTGGCCCTGGCTGCGACAGATTGCGAGGTGGGCCATGTCCCAGGAAGGGGATCAAGATGGAATCCGCACGCAAAGTAAATAGCGGTGGGCGCTACTACGTTCACCGCGTCCTGATGGCTTTCGCCCTTTTGGCTGTCGCGGCCTTCCAGCCTGCCTCCGCCCAAAGTGTCACCATACAGGACCTGGGCACGCTCGGTGGCAACTCTAGCCAGGCTGCCGGGATCAACAATCGCGGCCAAGTGGTGGGCCAAGCGGACATCGCGAGCGGGGACACGCATGCCTTCTTGTTTGAAGGTGGGGTGATGACCGACCTCGGCACGCTCTCCGGTAGCGGATCCAGCCAAGCTTACGCAATTAACGAGCGAGGCCAAGTGGTCGGAAGTTCGACTATCAGGAGCGTCGGGCCTACGGACGCTTTTCTGTTTGAAAAAGGGGTGATGACCGGCCTGAACATCGCTATTGACAGCCGCGTCGACGCTACCGGCATCAACAATCGCGGCCAGGTGGTCGGCAACTCTGGCCCCAGACACGGTCGTCCACATTCAGCGGCTTTTCTGTATGAAGACGGGGGGGTGACCTGGCTCCCCGGTGCCGCTTTTAGCGTAGCGACCGGGATCAACAACCGCGGTCAAATCGTGGGTTGGGCGGTTTTCACAACCGGGCCCGCACATGCTTTTCTGTTTGAAAGCGGGGTGATGTCAGACCTCGGCACGCTCCCCGGTGGCGCTTATAGCGCGGCTTTCGGGATCAACAACCTCGGCGAGGTGGTCGGCGAGGCGAGCACCGCGAACGGGCCCCTGCACGCCTTTCTGCTTCGCAACGGGGTAATGTCCGATCTCGGTACGCTCCCCGGTGGCACTTATAGCGCAGCTTTCGGAATTAACAACCGTGGTGCGGTGGTCGGCGAGGCGAGCACCGCAAGCGGAGCCTTGCATGCTTTTCTGTTTCAAGGCGGGGTGATGTCCGATCTCGGTACGCTCCCGGGTGGTACCTTCAGCCGAGCTTTGGGGATTAACGATCATGGACAAGTGGTTGGCGTCGCGAATACTGCGAGCGGAGCCATGCACGCTGTTCTCTGGACGCCATAGACGGAAACAGGCTTGCCGGGATGTGCGTGAACACCATCGTGTTGAGCAAGCTCGGTAAGCACCTCACGACGGCCATCCACAACGTGGGTGCGTCGATTGCCCAGAACGGGAAACACGCTTTTCTGTATGACAACGGGGTGATGGCGGACCTGGGCGTGCTGCTCATGACTGGAAGACGGCGATGAACCAGTTCGCCATCCTCTACGAGGATCGATTCGTTCGACCATCCGTGTGAATCTCAACCCGCCTTGAACACGGAAATTCTGACACCCCCAGCGACGGAGTCAATCGCGCGGTGCTATGGAGCCGTTAGCATTTTCGGGGTGCCAGTCAAGATCATTGAACGGCAAAGCGGCCAAGGAGCCGGAGCATGATTGACCCGTCATGACCTAACTGAGCGGCCCCGGTTTTCGTGCCAAAGGCAATGGCAGTCTTCGGCTTTCGTGATCCGCAATTTAAGCGGTTCCGATAAAAGAGATTGCCATTCACTGCGAGCCAACGGCTCGAGCACGCGCCGGCGAATCCAGCAAGCGAATGGCCGCTGTGCCACCGGAAGAGACAGCGAGGCGAGCTGTTGTCGAATGAGCGAGAAGGGTCGACTGCAGCCAATCGGGCGCAACGAAAACCCACTACTTTGGCGCCGCGGTAAACCAATCGCACGAACTCTGACGCTCCGCCCCGGCACCGGTGGCGCAACTGGAAGTAAGTCGCTGATTTTCCGCGCACACCGTTGCCGATACTCTGGCGTCCTACGACACCGGCAACCCGGGCCGCGCACGCCGGTTGTCATCGGCGCGTGACGCCGAGCCGGGGTGACGCCGTTACCCGGCCTCCGGTCGCCGCGCGATCCGGGCGCGGGTGGCAGGCGACGCAAGACAGGTGGCCACCGCTTCGTAGCCGGGTGCGCCGGGGTACGGTGCGACGCGGGCAGGCGGGCTATGGTTGGCGGGACACAGAATGATCGCTTCGTCGGGCCCGACAGCCGACAGATCCAGCATCGCCGACGAGCGGGTCAGCATGAACAGCGGCCGCATGCCGTCGGCCCTGGCGCGTCGGCGAAGGCACGCTATCAGCGCCGCCTGCGTCGGCTGGTCGAGCTCCTGTTCGATCATGTCGACGACCCGAGCGCCGGCGCCGTCCGCCTCGAGGCCGGCGAGCAGCACGGTCAGCGCCGCGGACGGCGTGGCGCCTTCGTCCGCGAGCCATGCCGACGTGCGCTCGACGCGTGCCTTCAGCGCCGGATCGGCCTGCAACGCGGCGAATGCCGCCGCGCCACCGTCGTCCAGCCGGTCCAGCCCGATGAACGCGGCGCCGGGCAATGCCTCGGCCAGCCGATGCGCGAGACGGGTCTTGCCGCTGCCCAGCGAACCGATGATGTAGTTCAACGGACGGATATCGCGCCACTCGAACCATTCGCCGCCCCACGGCCAGGGGAGGCTGAATGCGACGCCAGTGGCCGCCGGATCGAGCAGGCGAGTCAATTCGCCGTCGTCGGGCATCCGGCCGCGCGCGAGATCGGCGCGGATCGCGCGAACCCTGTCGACCTTGCCGACCAGATCCTGAATGCCGCGCTCGAGCGCCGCTTCATGGATCGCCAATGCGTCGCTCAGGCTGCGGGCGTCGCCGTCCAGCACGCTCGCGACCTGGGCGAGACTCAGACCGAGCGCGCGCAGCGCCGCGATTTCGGCCGCACGCGCCAGATCGTCCGGGCCGTAGGCCCGGTATCCGGCCACCGTCCGCCGGGGCGTGACCAGTCCTTGCCGCTCGTACAGCCGCAGCGCCTTGACCGATACGCCGAGCCGCGTAGCGGCTTCCGATGCGCTCAGGCCGCGCGTGACATCGCTCATGGGGCACCTTCGGGTCGTCGATTCGTGACGACCAGCATAAAGGCGATCCCTGGGGCCGGGTCAATCGGGGGCCTGCATGTTTCTGGCCGGCCGCGATGCGGGAGCGCGCGCGTCGAGCCGCCGATGAACGGCGCCGCATATCTGGGAGAATGCGGTTGCGCCGGTTCACGGCCGTCGCGGCAACGGCAGGGGATTCAACAGGTGAAGAATTGACCGACAACGAACAACTTTCGCTCCACCGCGAGAGCCGCTTCTGGCGGCTGTCGCTCGTGAGAGGGTGGATCCAGGGACATGGCCGCGACGGCTATTCGTTCCGCCTGCTGCTGTGGCCGCCGGTGATCGTGTTCGTGCTCGAATTCGTCTGCATGATCTTCGATGCGCTGTACACCAGCATCGCCGTCAGCGCCGTCGCGACGCTGTTCCTCGGCTTCGCCGGGTACCACGGCGCGCAGCGCGAGTGGCTGGTGCCGTCCGCGATCACGCGCGCGCTCGTGAAGGCACGCATGAAGAAGGCGGCCGAGCGGTTCTCGTCGCTCGGCGTGGGCGCGACCGTGCTCGCGATCTTCGTCGCCGCGACGTCGCTGTCGCTCGTGATGTCGGGGCAGCCGGTGCTCGACAGCGTCTCGAAGGATGCGGTGTCGATCTTCATCGCGCTGGTGTTCCTGCCGGTATACGTGTCCGGCGCGGTGCGCAAGCTGGCGATCGCGCGGATCGAGGAAGTGGAGGCGCTGCGCAACGCGACCCTCGGCACCCGCCTGAAATTCGACCGGGCCGGCGCCGTGCGCGCGGTCGTCGTGCAGGGCGCGGCCGGGAAAGGGACGGTGTCGGTGCTGGAGTACACGGTGCTCGGGTTCAACCCGCCGCTCGAACAGGTCGGGCGCGAACCGCGCGCGTGACGGCGTAAAGGCAGGCGGCGTCTCAGGCCGGAAAGCGCTCGTTTTCAGGCGTTGGCGCGAGGTTGTCGGGCCACTGCACTTCGAACAGCGTGCCGCCGGTGCCGGTCGGCACGCAGACGGCTTCGCCATGATGCGCATGGGCGATCGCCGCGACGACGGCGAGCCCGAGGCCGCTGCCGCCCGGCTGCGTGTCGTCGGCGCGCCGGAAGGCCTTGAACACGTGCGGCGCGAAATCGGCCGCGATGCCGGGGCCGTCGTCCTCGACGCGCAGCCGGCACATTCCTGCTTCGATGCGCGTCTGGATCCGGATCGCGCCAGGCACAGCATGGCGGCGCGCGTTTTCCAGCAGCGCCAGCAGCGCCTGACGGATGCGCACCGGGTCGCAGCGCATGGGCCGCGTGTCGAGATCGAGCACCGGATGCTGGCCGGCGGCCTGCAGCGCGTGCGCAAACACGTCGACCACGGCGAGCACCTCGGCGGCCAGATCGGCGTCGCGGATCTCGATGCTCAGGTGGCCGCCATCCGCGAGGCTGACCACGCGCAGATCCTCGATCAGCCGCGTCAGCCCTTCGACCTGCGCGAGCAGGCTGCGGAACTGCGCTTCGTCGGGTTTGAACACACCTTCGGCGAGCCCCTGCAGGCGCCCGCGCAGCACCGTGACGGGCGTGCGCAGTTCGTGCGCGATCGCGGCGTTCCAGATCGCCTGCTCGTTGGTCACGCGCTGCAACTCGTCGGCGAGCGCGTTGAAGTTGTCGGCGAGCAGCGCGGCTTCGTGCAGCGAGCGGTCGCCCGCCACCGCGCGTGCGTCGAGATCGCCGCGCGCGACGCGGCGAATGCTGTCCGTGACCGAGTTCAGCGGCACGAGAATGCGGCGCGCGAGATTGACCGCGACCGCCACCGACAGCGCGAGGCCGGCCAGCGTGGTCGAGATCAGCCACCCCCACTCCGGCGCGGTCGGCATCAGGTTCTTCGTGTCGAAATACGTGGACCAGTAATTGAACGCGATGTAGTAGAAGGTGTACGCGGTCACCACCACCAGCACCGTCACGCCGAACGCCATTCCGGCCATCGTCAGCGCGATCTGGCGGCTCAGGCCGTCGAGCTTCAATCGCCGCTCCACAGCTTGTAGCCGACGCCGCGCACGCTCGCCGGCACGCCCTGCACGCCGAGGTCGTCCAGCTTCTTGCGCAGCTTGCTGACGTGGCTGTCCACCGTGCGTTCCAGCGTATCGCCTTCCGGCAGGCAGGTGGCCATCAGCTCGGCGCGGCTGAACACGCGGCGCGGCGCGCGCGCGAGTTGCGCGAGCAGCTTGAACTCGGTGAGCGTGAGCACGAGCGTGTGGCGTGTGCCGCCGGCCTCGACCGTCGCTTCGTGGTGCTCGAGATCGATCTCGAACGGCGCGACCCGCAGCACGCGCTGTTCTTCCTGGCGCGAGCCAGCCATCGAGCGGCGCAGGACCGCCTGCGCACGCGCGACGACCTCGGCCGGGTTGAACGGCTTGACCACGTAGTCGTCGGCGCCGATGCGCAGCCCGGTGAGCTTGTCGATGTCCTGGTCGAGCGCGGTCAGCATGATGACGGGCGTGTCGCCGCGATGACGGATTTCGGCGAGCACCTTCCAGCCGTCGACGTGCGGCATCTGCACGTCGAGCAGCACGAGGTCGGGCTTGAGTTGCAGGTGCAGTTCCAGTGCGCGGCGACCGTCGCCGGCGTGCACGGTGCGCAGGCCGCCGCGCGCGAGATAGGCGGTCAGGATCTCGGCGATCTCGGGTTCGTCCTCGGCGATGAGGACCAGCGCCTGGGTGTCCTGGCCGGCGCTGGAAGGGGTCAGGAGATCAGGCTGGGCCATTCGTGTAAGTCCGTCGGGGTTTCCATCGAATCGCCATACTACCGCATGGGAAAGGCCGTCGATCAGAGGCGGGGCGGCGGCGCGCGCCGGACCGCGTCAGCGGATTGCTTCGAAGGCGGGGCCTCGCCGAATCCGGCCGGTCGGCTCGCGCTTCAACGGGGTGGCATGCCGGTACCGCGTCACGCGCGATCGCGCTTGCCGTGCATCGCCATGATGGTTTGCCGTGCCGCACCCGCGTTAGTCGCTATTTCCCGATCCGTGGAAACGGCGGCCCACCGCAATTCACCCAATGAATACCCCCGGATTCAGAAAATAAAGTTTAAAAATGCGTCCCCGCCCCCTATGCTGAATCCTTCTGATCTGGCGGGCATGCGATGGCTGAACTTTTTCTGGTACGGCACGGGCAGGCGTCCTTCGGCACGGACGACTACGACCGGCTGTCCGCGGCGGGCGAGCAGCAGAGCGTCTGGCTCGGCGAATACTTCGCGCAGCAAGCGCTCACATTCGACCGCGTGATCTGCGGCACGCTGAACCGCCACGCGCAGACGGTCGACGCGATCCTGCGCGGGATGGGCCGGGAAGGCACGCCGGTCGACCGCCATCCGGGCCTGAACGAATACGACTTCCACGGCCTGTTCGCCGCCGCCGCGCACGACTACCCGGCGCTCGCCCGCCTCGCGGCCGGCTCGATGAAGGAACATTTCCGCGCGCTCCGGCAGGTGCTGCAGCTCTGGTCGGAAGACAAGCTCGGCGATTCGGCGCCCGAGACCTGGGCGCACTTCCAGCAGCGCGTGGCCGAGGCCCGCGCGGCCATCCGCCACGGCGGTGGTCAGCGCGTGCTGGCGGTGAGCTCCGGCGGCCCGATCGCGGTCACCGTTCAGCAGGTGCTCGCGGCACCGCCGTCGAGCGCGATCGCGCTGAACCTGCAGATCCGCAACAGCAGTCTTTCGCAGTTTTTCTTCAACGCCGATGCGTTCCACCTCGCGTCGTTCAACGGCATCCCGCATCTGGAGGATCCCGAACGACACGCGCTGCGAACCTATGGCTGACCCACGAACGATCGCGACGATGACGAACCCTACCCAGCAACTCGACGTAGCCCGCCTCACGCGCTATCTGGAAGCGCACGTGCCGGGCTTCGAAGGCCCGGTCGACACGGAGAAGTTTGCCGGCGGCCAGTCGAATCCGACTTTCCTGCTGCATGCGAAGAGCGGCCGCTACGTGCTGCGCCGCCAGCCGCCCGGCGAACTGCTGAAGTCCGCGCACGCGGTCGACCGCGAATTCCGCGTGCTGAGCGCGCTGTCGGGCACCGCGGTGCCGGTCGCGCGTCCGTATCACCTCTGCGAAGACCGCGACGTGATCGGCAGCATGTTCTACGTGATGAGCTTCGAGGACGGCCGGATCTTCTGGGATCCCGCACTGCCGGAACTGCCGAAGGCCGATCGCGCGGTGTGCTACGACGCGTTGCTGCGGACGATGGCCGCGTTGCACGACGTCGATGTCGACGCGGTGGGCCTCACCGACTACGGCCGCCCCGGCAACTACTTCGAGCGCCAGATCGGCGTGTGGACGAAGCAGTACCGCGCGGCGGAAACGGAGCGCCTCGACGCGATGGAAACGCTGATCGACTGGCTGCCGAAGGCGTGCCCCGCCGACACGGGCCGGCCGACGCTGGTGCATGGCGATTTCCGGATCGACAACCTGATGTTCGCGCGCGACAGCTATCGCGTGCAGGCCGTGCTCGACTGGGAACTGTCGACACTCGGCAACCCGCTCGCCGATCTCGCGTATCTCTGCATGTGCCTGCGGCTGCCGTCCGGCGGGCAGGTGCGCGGGCTCGCGGGCCAGGATCGCGCCGAACTGGGCGTGCCGGACGAAGCGGCGATCGTCGCGCGCTATTGCGAACTGCGCGGCATCGAGCCGATCCGCGACTGGCACTTCTACCTCGCATTCAGTTTCTTCCGGCTCGCGTCGATCGCACAGGGCGTGAAGGCGCGCGCGCTGCAGGGCAATGCGTCGAGCGAGCAGGCGCTGCGCGTCGGCGAGATGACCGGGCGGCTGGCCGAACTGGCCGTCGGCGTGATCGACGCGCATCGCTGACGTCGCGGGTTTCACCGCGCGGCGGCACGACAACACATCAACGGAGGAGCGCAGCAACATGGCAACGAATCTGTTCGACCTGACGGGCAAGATCGCCCTGGTGACGGGCGCGAGCCGCGGCATCGGCGAGGAAATCGCGAAACTGCTCGCGGAGCAGGGCGCGCACGTGATCGTGTCGAGCCGCAAGCTCGACGACTGCCAGGCCGTGGCCGACGAGATCGTCGCGGCAGGCGGCCGCGCCGAGGCGCTGGCCTGCCACGTCGGGCGGCTCGAGGACATCGCCGCGACGTTCGAGCATATCCGCGGCAAGCACGGCCGCCTCGACATCCTGGTGAACAACGCGGCCGCGAACCCGTATTTCGGGCACATCCTCGATACCGACCTCGCCGCGTACGAGAAGACGGTCGACGTGAACATCCGCGGCTACTTCTTCATGTCGGTCGAGGCCGGCAAGCTGATGAAGACGCACGGCGGCGGCGCGATCGTCAACACGGCGTCGGTGAACGCACTGCAGCCGGGCGACCGGCAGGGCATCTACTCGATCACGAAGGCCGCGGTCGTCAACATGACGAAGGCGTTCGCGAAGGAATGCGGGCCGCTCGGCATCCGCGTGAACGCGCTGCTGCCGGGCCTCACGAAGACGAAGTTCGCGGGCGCGCTGTTCGCCGACAAGGACATCTACGAGACCTGGATGGGGAAGATTCCGCTGCGCCGCCATGCGGAGCCGCGCGAAATGGCCGGCACGGTGCTGTATCTCGTGTCGGACGCGGCGAGCTACACGAACGGCGAATGCATCGTCGTCGACGGCGGCCTGACGATCTGAGCGCGCGATGAAGATCGACAGCTACGCCGGACAGGCCGTGATGATCACCGGCGCCGCGAGCGGCTTCGGCGCGTTGCTCGCGAGCGAGCTGGCCGCGATGGGCGCGCGCGTCGCGCTCGGCGACCTGAACGGCGACGCGCTCGAACGCGTGGCCGCGCCGCTGCGCGCAGCCGGCGCCGACGTGATCGCGCAGCGCTGCGACGTGCGCGTCGAGGCTGAGGTGGCGGCGCTGGTGCGTGCGGCCGCCGAGCGTTTCGGCCGGCTCGACGTCGGCATCAACAACGCGGGCATCGCGCCGCCGATGAAGGCGCTGATCGACACCGACGAAGCCGATCTCGACCTGAGCTTCGCGGTGAACGCGAAGGGCGTGTTCTTCGGCATGAAGCATCAGATCCGACAGATGCTCGCGCAGCGCGCAGGCGTGATCCTGAACGTCGCGTCGATGGCCGGGCTCGGTGGCGCGCCGAAGCTGGCGGCCTATGCGGCGTCGAAGCATGCGGTGGTCGGGCTCACGAAGACGGCGGCCATCGAATACGCGCGCCACGGCATTCGCGTGAATGCGGTGTGCCCGTTCTACAGCACGACGCCGATGGTCACCGACAGCGATATCGGCGACCGCCAGGACTTTCTCGCGCAGGGCTCGCCGATGAAGCGGCTCGGTCGGCCCGAGGAAATCGTCGCGACGATGCTGACGCTGTGCGCGAAGGAAAACACTTATCTGACCGGGCAGGCCGTCGCCGTCGACGGCGGTGTCTCGGCCTTCTGACGGAACCGGACGAACGAATTCGAGGAGTCGATCATGGACTTTGGCTACACCCCGAAAGTGGAAGAACTGCGCAGCCGCGTGCGCGCATTCATGGACGCGCACATCGTGCCGCGCATCCGCCAGTGGAACGAGGAAGTGCACGCGGGCCAGTATCCCGTGTCGTTCATGGAGGAACTGAAGGAACGCGCGAAGGCGGAAGGGCTGTGGAACCTGTTCCTGCCGCACCTGAAGGACGACGAGCCCGGCATGGGCCTGACGAACCTCGAATACGCGCCGCTCGCCGAGATCATGGGGCGGGTGGGCTGGGCGTCGGAAGTGTTCAACTGCAACGCGCCGGACACCGGCAACATGGAGCTGCTGCACATGTTCGCATCGCCCGAGCAGCGCGAACAGTGGCTGAAGCCGCTGCTGCGCGGCGAGATCCGCTCGGCGTTCGCGATGACGGAGCCGGATGTGGCATCGTCGGATGCGACGAACATCACGACGCGCATCGAGCGCGTGGGCGACGAGTACGTGATCAACGGCCGCAAGTGGTTCATCACGAACGCCGCGCATCCGAACTGCAAGATCTTCATCGTGATGGGCAAGACCGATCCCGAGGCCGCGTCGCACCAGCAGCAGAGCATGATCCTCGTGCCGCGCGACACGCCGGGCGTGACGATCGTGCGCAACATCACGGTGGTCAATCACTACGCGCCGGAAGGGCACTGCGAGATCACGTTCGACAACGTGCGCGTGCCGGCGAGCAACCTGCTGGGCGAGGAAGGCAGCGGCTTCGCGCTCGCGCAGGCCCGCCTCGGGCCGGGCCGCATCCACCACTGCATGCGTTCGATCGGCGCGGCCGAGCTGGCGCTGGAGCTGATGGTCGACCGCGCGCAGTCGCGCGTCGCGTTCGGCAAGCCGCTGAACAAGCACGGCACGGTCGGCGAATGGATCGCGCGCTCGCGCATCGAGATCGAGCAGGCGCGCCTGCTCGTGCTGAAGGCCGCGTGGATGATCGACAAGGTCGGCGCGAAGGCGGCACGCAAGGAAATCGCGATGATCAAGGCGCTGGTGCCGACCGTCTATACGGACGTGTGCGACCGCGCGATGCAGGTGTTCGGCGCGGCGGGGTTGAGCCCCGATACGCCGCTCGCCGACCTCTGGACCTGGGGCCGCGCGCTGCGCTTCGCAGACGGCCCGGACGAGGTGCACCTGCAGGCGATCGCGCGGATGGAACTCAAGGACGGCGAGCCCGGTTCGACGGCCCCGTACCTGACGCCGCCGCTGCGCGGCTGAGCGTCTCGCCACGATGCGCAGGGCCGTGGACGAACGGGAGGCGCACGCCGTAAGATGCCGGCAAGGAGATCCGGCGATGCGCCTTTCGAAGATTGACCTGAACCTGTTCGTCGTATTCGACGCGATCTACACCAAGCGCAACCTGACGCGGGCGGCCGAGGTGCTGAATCTCACGCAGCCGGCCGTCAGCAACGCGCTGGCGCGGCTGCGCAAGACCCTGAACGATCCGCTGTTCGTCAGCACGCCGGCCGGGATGATGCCCACGCCGCTGGCCGAGAACATCGTCGGCCGCGTGCGCGAGGCGATGCAACTGCTCGATTCGAGCGCGCACGAAGGCGACGTGTTCGATCCGGCGTCGTCGACGCGCGTGTTCCGGATGAGCATGAGCGACCTGACCGAAGCGCTGCTGCTGCCCGCGCTCGGCGAACTGCTGCAGACGCATGCGCCGGGCATGCACGTGCGCAGCTACACGATGGATCGCCGCGAAGTCGCGACCGCGCTCGCGAACGGCTCCGTCGACATCGCGATCGACGCGCCGCTGATCGGCGATCCGCATCTGCACCAGGCGCTGCTCGTGCGCGACCGCTATGCGTGCATGATCCGCGACGATCACCCGTTCAAGGGCGACACGCTCACCATGGACGACTACCTTGCGATGGGGCACATCCACGTGTCGAGCCGCCGCAAGGGCAGCGGGCACGTCGACGCGGAACTGACGCGCCTCGGGCTGCGCCGCACCATCCAGATGCGCGTGCAGCACTACATGGTCGCGCCGCTGATCGCGATGCGCGGCGATCTCGCGCTGACGGCGCCGCTGCGGCTGCTGCAGCGCTATCCGGCGCGCATTCTCGAACTGCCGTTCGAGATGCCGGGCCTCGAATACTTCTGCTACTGGCATCGCAGCGCCGATCAGGACCAGGGCAGCCGATGGTTGCGCGAGCAACTGATGACGCTGATGGGCGGGATCGGCGAACCGCAGTGATGCGCGTGCGGCGGCCGTCGGCGAATTCGACGTCAGCCAGACTGCACGCCGGGTGGATGGCGTGATGGCACGGCAACCGGCCCGCCTGCGATAACCGCGCGTCAACGACGTGCATGCGCGGCCGCTTCGACCGCATCGCGAAATCGCTGCAGCGCGGGCAGGCTGGCCATCGTCGCGAGGTGAATCAGCGCGATTTCCCCCACCGGCATGACCGGAAAACCACCGACCCTCCGGATCACGCCCATGCGCGCATAGTGCAGCACGGCCGACTGCGGCGCGACGGTCAGCGCGCCGAGCGCGTCGGCCATCTGCAGGTTCGTGTGAAACGACATCGATTCGACGAGCGGGCGCGGCGGCATCAGGCCGTGATCGACGAACAGCGCGTCGAACGCGCGGCGGGTATCGGTGCCGGCGTGCGGGACGATCCAGTCTTCGCGCTGCAACTGCTCCGTCGACACGCGTCGCGCATCGGCGAACGGATGCGCGAGCGGGCACGCGATCGCGAGCGGTTCTTCGTACACGGGGAGGATCGTGACGTCGAGCCCGTCGAGCTTCGATAGCGCTTCCGCGTCAGGGCGGCTGATGATGCAGTCGATCCTTCCGGCCGACAGCGCGTCCAGCAGCCCCGAGACGTTCGATTCCATGACCGTGAACCGTGGCGCGGGTGCGTCCCGCGTCAGGTTCCGCATGATCTGCGGCAACAGCGCGACGCTGACCACGGGCAGCATGCCGATGCGCAGCAGCGGCCGGCCTTCGTCGTTGCCGTCGCCGGCCAGCGCGACGTCGAATTGCGCGAGCGCGATCCGCAGGCGCTGCAGGACGGCTTCGCCATCGGCGGTCAGCCGTCCGCCGCGCGCGCCGCGCGTCACGAGCATCGTGCCGAACACCGCTTCCATCTCCTGCAGCATTTTCGTGATCGCCGGCTGCGACAGGTGCAGCACGCGTGCGGCCGCGGCGAGCGAGCCGCCGTCCGCGACCAGCTCAAGCATGCGCAAGTGTCGCAGCCGCAGGAAATTACCCGCATTGCGTCGCCCGGAAATCAGGTCGGGATTCATGTTTTCGGAATGCTGGTTCATGAATCTTCAATTTTCATGAAAGCGCAACCTGCCCACAATAGTGACTCGACCTAATGGAGAGAGACATGCGCAAGGGGTTGGGGCAAGCAGGGGACCGGCAATGGCAGCCGACCGGGGCGTCGACGCGTCGGGCGGCGGCGAAAGGAGCGCGGGCATGACGGCATTCAAACCGCTCGCCGGGATTCGCGTGCTGGATTTCACGCACGTCATCGCGGGCCCGCTGGCGACGTTCCATCTGGCACAACTCGGTGCCGAGGTCGTCAAGATCGAGAATCGCAACGGCGGCGACGTGATGCGCCGCGGCAACGGGCGGATGGGCTTCGTTGCGCTGAACGCCGGCAAGCGCTCCATCGAGCTGGACCTGAGCGACGCAGGCGACCGCGACCAGGCGCTCGAACTCGCGCGCGAAGCCGACGTGCTGGTCGACAGCCTGCGGCCGGGCGTGCTCGACCGGTTCGGCCTGGGCGACGGCGCGCTGCGGGCGCGGAATCCCGGGCTCGTCTACGCTGCGATCAGCGGCTGGGGCAACACCGGGGCGTGGCAGGGCCGGCCGGCCTACGATCATGTCGTCCAGGCGGCGACGGGCATGACGCTGATGGCCGGCCGTGAAGGCGAGCCGCCGGTCAAGACGGGCTTCCCGGTGGTCGATGCCGGCACGGGGCTCGTCGCTGCGATGGCGATCCTGGCCGCGCTGCGCGAGCGGGATGCATCCGGTCTGGGGCGGTATCTCGACGTGTCGATGACCGGCGCCGCGTTGCAGTTGATGTATCCGTTCGCGTGCCAGGCGCTCACGGCCCGCGTTGCGCCGCCGCGGGTCGGCAACCAGGGATACTCGGGCAGTCCGGCGGCGGACCTGTTCGCCACGCAGGACGGCTGGGTCGCGCTTGGCGCCAATACGCCGCGGCAACTGGCGGCCGCGCTCGGGATACTCGGGCGCGCCGACATCGCACGCGATCCGCGCTATTTCGATCCGCCGCTCGATGCCGGCGGGCCGGCCGCGTTCCTGCGCGCCAGCGACCCGGTGGCGTTGCGCACCGCGCTGGCCGCCGCGATCCGTGAATGGCGCGCGGCCGACCTCGAGGCGGCGTGCGCCGGCGTGGGCGTGGCCTGCGCGAAGGTGCGCACGATCGTCGAGTTCGTGGACGACGCGATGAACCACGACGCGCTTGAAACCGTCATGTTGTCCGACGGCGACTGCAGCGTGCTGTCGCCGGGCCTAGGCTATCGCGTGCACGCGGCGCGTCCTGACGGAGGGACGTCCGCATGAACACCGGAGTGGAATGCTCGACGGACGGCGGCGGCATGGCCGCGCGCAGCGAAGCGGAGCGGGTGTTCGCGCGCATCACGAGGCGTCTCGTGCCGCTGTTGTTCCTGTGTTATCTGACCGCGTTCGTCAATCGCAACAATATCGGCCTCGCGAAGCTGCAGATGCAGGGCGCGCTCGGATTCACCGACGCGGTGTACGGCGTGGCGGCCTCGGCATTCTTCGTCGGGGTCCTGATGTTCGAACTGCCGAGCAACCTGATGCTGCGGCGGGTCGGCGTGCGCCGCACCCTGCTGCGGATCATGGTGCTGTGGGGCACGGTTGCGGCCGCGACGCTGTTCGTCAGGACGCCGGGCCAGTTCTACACGCTGCGCTTCCTGCTCGGCGCGTTCGAGGCGGGATTCTTCCCCGGCGTCGTGGTGTATCTCACGTTCTGGTTTCCGCCCGAGCGCCGCGCGAAGGTCATTGCGCTGTTCATGACGGCCGCTGCCGCAGCCGGGCTCGTGACCGGGCCGGTGTCGGGCTGGGTGCTGAACGCGATGAATGGCGTGGCGGGGCTCGCCGGCTGGCAATGGCTGATGCTGCTGGAAGGCGTGCCGAGCATCGTGCTCGGCGTGATCGCGTTCCGGGTGCTGCCCGAAGGCCCCGAACAGGCCCGCTGGCTGTCGCCCGACGAGCGCCGCATCGTGCAGCAGGCGCTGGGCGTGCCTGAGGGCCGGCATGCCGCCCGCCATCCGTTGCGTGCTGCGCTGCGGGAGCCGTGCGTCTATCTGCTGGGCTTCACGACGTTCTCGATGGGGTGCGCGACCAACCTGCTGATTTTCTGGCTGCCGTCCATCATCGAGGCGACCGGCGTCACGAACCTGCAGCACGTCGGCCTGTACGTCGTGATCCCGAACCTGATCGGCACGATCGCGATGGTCTGGTATGGCCGCCGTTCGGATCGACGCCGCGAGCGTCACCTGCATTTCATCGTCGCGGTCGGCGCGGGCATTGCCGGGCTGTGCACGATGGCCGTCTCGCACGGTGCGCTGCCCGGCGTCATGGCCGGCGCCATCCTGGCAACCAGCGGCATCGCGTCTGCGTACCCGGTGCTCTGGGCGATCGCGACCCGCCTGTTGCCGCGCGATGCCGCCGCCGGGGTGGCGCTGATCTCGAGCATGGGCGCGGCATCTGGCGTGAGTTCCGCGCTGTTCGGCGCGATTCGCGTGCGGGCGGGCAACCTCGACCCGGCGCTCTATCTCGTCGCACTCGCGCTCGTCGCCGTGGTGCTGCTGTTTGCCTGTGTCATTCGCCCCAAGGCCGCCGAAGCGGCACTCATCAACCAGGAACTGCGCTCATGAATCAGATGTTCACGGATACGCAGCCGGCGCTCGGGCCGGCACCTTTTTTCGACACGGCGGAACTGCTCGACGAATCGACGCTGAAGCCGGAGATCGTCTCGGATGGCGTGCGCGACAGCCGGCATCGTGCCGGTCGCCGGGTTCGCGTCATCGAGCTGACCTTCACCAGCCAGCAATGGCACGGGCTCGTCTGGCGGCATCCCGCCCGCATCTACGTGCCCGACGGTTATGACGGCGACGGCGCAGCCGGCATCATCGGCACGGAGCGCCAGTGCTTCGAGCCTGGGGAATGGGCCCGGCGCGTCATTCCGGGCACGACGCTCGATACCGAGGGCGAATACGCGGAAGGCACGGCGCTCGACCTCGGGATGCCGATCATGATCTTCGCGAACCCGGCCGATTGCCCGTTCGGCCTCGACGAATCGGATTTCACCGGCTATGCGCTGAAGAAGATGCTGGAAACCGGTGACCTGACCTGGAACGGGTACTACCCGATCGCGAAGGCATATCTCCGCGCCATCACGCTGCTGCATTCGCTCGCGGGCATCGGGACGAAGCGGGCCGTCCTGCTCGGCAATTCGAAGCGCGGGGTCGGCGTGGCCATCGCGTCGGGCGCGGACCCGGACCGGGTGGCGGGCGTGATGGTGTGCGGCTACCACGGCGGGAACAACCTGTATCACCTGGCAACGAAATTTGCCGAGTTCGGGCCGCACGTCGCCGGGCCGTCGGAGTCGCGCGCCGGCCCGGGCTTTCAGGGCGCGGAGACGATGCTGCGCGCGCTCAACAATCCGGTCGGTTTTCGCATGCTGATGCATTTCGATCCGTATCTGTGGCGTGACCGGATCAAGGCCGCCTATCTCATCGCGCTCGGCACGAACGACGAGTTCTTCGCGCTCGGCGCGCCCAACAGCATGATGACCGAGATGCCGGGTGACAAGGCCTATCTCGCCGTCGACAACGTGCGTCATTCGTGGGTCTCCACGAAGCATCTGGCGGCGTGGCGGATGTGGCTGGCCCGCACCTTTGCCGGCCGTCGCGTGCCGCGCATGCCGGTGGTCCGGCACGAGACGGCCGGCGACCGGCTGGCCGTGGCCGCACGCGTCGAGCCGGAGCACGTGTCGGGTGTCAGGCTGTTCCACGCGTTTCACCCGGTCTCGCAGGACTGGCGCAGCGCCACGTGGCAGTCGACGCCGATGGCGGCGCGTGACGGCGAGTGGCACGCTGCGCTGAACCTGCGGGCGGGTCACAACCTCGCGTGGTACGTCGAGGTCGAGCACGACGGCGCTGGCGGGCCGGGATACGTCAGCTCGCTCGTGCAGAACGTCGGGCGGCCGGCAGAGTAATCCAGGAGGGCGGGAATCGGTGCGCGCGGGCACGCGGAGCGCCGATCCCGGTAACAACGTGAAGCGATCGGCAACGAGCATCGATCGATTAATTCGGTATGCGAATCATGAAGTGAGGCAGTGACCAACATATAAAGCCAGGCACTGGCAGGAGGAGACGGATGAGGAAATTCGCATGGATGGCATTGCTCGGCGCGTTGCCGGGCATCAGCGTGGCGCAGTCGAGCGTGACCCTCTACGGGCAGATCGGCGGCGGGATTCGATGGACCAACGGCATGCAGGGCGGGAGCGCCGTGGGGTTCAACAACAACATGATCTCGGGAAACGATTTCGGCATTCGCGGAAAGGAGGATCTGGGCGGCGGATTCAAGGCGCTGTTCGTGCTCGATGGCGCCTTCAGCAGCGGAACCGGCGCGGTGAAGACGGCCGGCACGCTGTTTTCGCAGGCGGCGTACGTGGGTGTGACGGGCGGCTTCGGGCGCCTGACGTTCGGGCGCCAGTTCAATGCGGCGACCGACTTCGGGATCGTCGTGGATCCGGCGGGCGGGCGCGGCCAGTCGCTTGCCATCGAGCCCGGTGTGCTGTGGGTCGGCAATCCGTTCACGCTCGATTCCCGCTTCAACAACACGATCAAGTACATCCGCGAACTGGGCGGTCTGCGTGTCGCGGCGAGCTATTCGCCCGGCGGCGTCGCCGGCAATACGCGCGCCGGAACCAATTTTTCTGCTGCGGCGATGTATCAGTACCAGACGGTGCTCGGCGGTGCGTCCTATGCGAAGACGTACAGCGCGGACGCGTCGCAGTCCGCGCAGACCTGGATGGCGGGCGGGACCTGGCAGATCGGTGCGGGCCGGCTCTATGCGAGCTACTCGGCCCTGGACATATCGAGCGCGAACCCGAGCCGGCCGCACCGTCGCGACAAGATCCCGTCGGTGGGCATCGTCTATCAGGCCACGCCGTTCCTGCAGTTCACGGCCGGCATGTACGACGACATCGGCCGCAATCTCGGTAACCGGCGCGACGCGGACGGGCACAAGCTCACGACCTATGCGGTCGTCGAATACTTCCTGTCGAAGCGCACCGAGATTTATGCGGAGTTCGATCGCAACGGTTTCTCCGGCGCATACCGCACCGATCCGACCAATATCGCGGCCATCGGCTTGCGGCCGGGCGGCAGTGGCGTGACGGGGGCGTCGATCGGCCTGATGACGAAATTCTGAGCGTCGGGTCGACGCCATTTTCCGTGTGTGAAGGGAGACTCCATGAAAGCAGTGCAACGTGTATTGATCGCGACCGCCTTGGCATGCGGCATCGTCGCCGTAGCCGGTCCCGCGCGGGCCGCATCGGACCTTGGGTCGCCAACCCTTGCCAGCGGGGCACCGGCGGACCAGGCGCGCCGGGCCGACGACCGGCGCCTGACGCGCCGTGTCAGCGCCGCACTCGCACGAACACGCGGGCTGAACGCGACGCGCATCGTGGTGCGTGCCCGGAGCGGCGTCGTGACGCTGCGCGGCGGTGTGAGCGACGGTCAGCAGGCCGCGATGGCCGTGGACGCGGCCCGGCAGGTCGACGGAGTGACGCAGGTGACGAATCAGCTGCGCCTGGGCGAGCAGATGCCGTGATCGGCCCGGGCCGCCCCGATGCGGAACGATCGGACGTGGCCCGCGCATCCGGTGAGCGGACGCCGCCGGCCGGGTCGTGCGCATGCCGCTAGCGTGATGGGGTATTGCCGAGCGCCCGCGCCAGCACCTTCGCCACATGCACGACCTGCGTCTGCGCGCCGTCCTGGATCTGATGCCGGCAACTCGTGCCGTCCGCGATGACGATCGCGCCACGCATCCGCGCGGCCCACGGCGCATAACGCGGCAGGTACGCAACGAGCCGTTCACGCAGCGTCGTGCCGTGCTTGCGGTTCCACGCATGCCGCGCCTCGATCTTGAAGCGCGCCATGTCGACCCCGGTCGGGCAATCGCGCTTGCAGCCCTTGCACGACACGCACCGGTCGAGCGCGGCCTTCACGTCGTCGCCGGCGAGGCCATCGGCGCCGAGCTGGCCCGTCACCGCGAGCCGCAGCGTGTTCGCACGGCCGCGCGTCACGTGCTGCTCGTCGCGCGTCACGCGGTAGCTCGGGCACATCGTGCCCGCGTCGAACTTGCGGCAGTGGCCGTTGTTGTTGCACATCTCGACGGCCGACGCGAGCCCGTGAGTGATGTCGGCGCCGGAGCCGGGGGCGGTTTCGTCACCTGTCAGCGGATTGCGCGTGACGTTCCATGCCGACCAGTCGAGCGCCGGTTGCAGCGGCAGCGCCGTGTAGCCGGGCGCGAAACGAAAATGCTCGCGTGCCGGCTGCAGAACGACCTGCCCGGCTACTACAGCCGCAACCAGGAAATCCACGACCGCATCAACGAGGCGGCGCGCAACTCGGCGCTGCGCGCGACGTATCAATCGATCAATCGCCGGATCATGTCGATGCGGTTCCGCTCGAACCAGCATGTCGAGAAGTGGGATCGCGCGGTGCACGATCACGAGGAGATGATCAAGGCGCTGGAGGCGCGCGACGGCAAGGCGCTCGCGGCGATCCTGCGGCGGCATCTGCTGGAGAAGCGCGACGCGGTGTTGCTGCTGCACGCGGAAGTGGACGCGTAATCACACGCCGCGTGCACGCTGTCATGGCGCCTTGATGGCGTGTGTTCAGAACGCCGTGCGCAGGCCGAGCCCAGCCGAATCGCCGTTCCCGTAGCCGCTCGCGCGGTCGCGCATGTACGCGACGTAGACGTCGGTCCGTTTCGACAGCCGGTAGTCGTAGCCGAGCGCCCAGGTCGTTCGCGACGGGCGGTCGCGGCCGTGGCTTTTCGCGGCCATCACCGATGCGAGCACCGTGCCGAAGCCGAGCGGTACCGCCGCGCCTAGTTGCCCGCTATGCGTGCCGAGCCCGCCGCCGTCGATCGCGTCGTGCACGTACTGGTAAAGCGCGGTGAACTTCACGAATTTCAGGTCGTAGCCGACGCCGGCCAGCACGGCGTCCTGCTGCGTGAAGCCGGCGATGGATGCGTTCAGGTCGCCGGGCATCCGGTCGAATTTCGCCTGCTGGAACGCGAGCGTCGCGCTGAACGCGCGGTGCCCGTCGTAGGTGACGCTGCCGCCCCACTGGTTCGCGCCCGCGTGGCCCGGATCGTTGCCGGTCGCATAGATCAGGTTCGCTTGCAGCGCGTACTCGCCGGGTGTCGAAACCAACACCGAATTGCTCCAGCCGTTGTCGCCGACGAGGCCTTGCCCCGCGACGCCCTTGTACATCTGGTTCAGCGCCGGCGAAAAGCCGAACGACGTCGAGAACGGATTGAAGCGCACGACGGAGATGTAATACGGCGTCGTGTTGCGTCCGGCGCGCAGCGCGCCGTACGGCGTCGCGACGCCGACATACGCATTGCGCCCGAAGAACGTATCGCCGCTGAAGCGGCCGGCGCCGCCGTTCGACGGACGCATGAATGCTTCGAGCGCGAACTGCAGCGCGTAGCCGCCGCCGAGGTCCTCACGGCCGCCGATCCCCCAGAAGCTTGTCGTGAAGCCGCCCGAATTCATCGCATACGCGCGCGGCTTGCCGAGACTCTTTTGCGTACCGACGTAGACGTCGGCCAGCCCGTATAGCGACACGGACGACTGGGCCGCAGCTTCGTCGGCGATCGTGCAGGCGATCAGCGAGGCGCCGACGGCCGACAGCAGCCGGCGGTTGACCGCCGGTGCGAGCCGATGGCGCCACCCGTTCTTGTTCCGGTTTGAATGAGTAGGCATACTGATAAAATTGTCTGAAGGAAGTGGCGGCATGCCGATGCTTCGCCGCGTTTCGTTTGTCGAACGACCGACGGCAGGCATCACGCCTGACCGTCAGCCGTCGCGAACGTCAGAACGCGTGACGGATGCCCGCGCGGCCCACCGCCTGTTTCTGGTTGCCCGACGGGTTGAAACCCGCGATCTGCGCGACCGGCGCGTCGCCGGCCGCTTTCTGGAATGCGCCCATGACGTAGACGCTCGTGCGCTTGGACAACGCGTATTCGACGCTCAGGTTGAACTGGTGATACTTCGGCTCCGCGTTCGTCGCGTGGTCACGGCCCGTCGTGTACGTATAGCCTGCGCCGACCGTCACAGCCGGCGTCGGCGTGACGAGCGTCGACAGCTCGTAGTTCTGGAACGTCGCGTCGTGCCCCGCGCTGCCTTGCTGGAAGTTCGTGTTCGTGAAGTCGGCCAGTACCTTCAGCCACTGCACGACCTGGTACGACGCGCCCACGCCGAACACCTTCTGCGCGCGCGCCGCGTCGAGGTAGTTGCCGTAGATCGCGTTCGTGAAGCCCGGATAGTTCTGGTAGCCCTGCGTCGACACGCCCGGGTTGTTGATCCGCAGATAGCCGATGCCGAAGCCGACCGGGCCCGCCGCGTAGCTTGCACCGACGCTGAACGTCGCGTTGTCCGAGAAGCGGCCGGGCTGTCCGCCGAATGCATAGAGGCCGCCGAACGTGATGCCCGCGATCGTCGGGCTGCGGTACTTCACCGCGTTCGAGATCGGGAAGCCGTTGTCGGTGTTGTCCATGTCGTTCGGGTGCGCGAAGTAGTAGCCGCCGATGTTGCCGTTCAGCGTGAACGGCTCGACGTAGTCGACGATCGAATCCCACTGGCGGCCGAGCGTGAGCGTGCCGAGCTTCGTGTCGTTCAGGCCGACGTACGCGTTGCGCGAGAACGCGAGGCCGCTGCCGAGGCGGCCGGAGTTGATGTCGAAGCCGCTCTCGAGCCGGAAGATCGCGCTCAGGCCGCCGCCGAGATCCTCGGTGCCGCGCACGCCCCAGCGGCTGCCGGCCGTCACGCCCGACGCGAGCTGCACGAGGTGCTTGCCCTGCACGTTCGATACGTAGTCGACGCCGTCTTCGACGATGCCGTACAGCGTGACGCTGCTTTGCGCGTGGGCGGTGGCGGCCGCGGCGAGCGGCAGCGCGAACAGGATTTTTTTCATGATGGTGTTCCGGTGCGGGGTGGTTGAAAGGCAGCGAGCGGCGGCTGGATTCGGTTGCGTGCGAACGTGCGAGATGACGGACGTGCCGCGTGCCGCGATCGAACGACGATCGCGGCGGCGGGTGTGGCAGCTAACGGGTGTAACGAAGGAAGGGCGGTGCGTCGCTCAGTCGCGATACGCGCGCAGCAGCGCGTCGGCGGCGCGGAAGTCGGGGGTGAGCGGGCGGTCGCGCTGAAGGAACGCGACCTTCGCGCGCAGTGCGCGGTACAGCGGCTGCGTGGCCGGCGCGAGCGTGAACGACGGCTGCTTGCGCTGGCGCAGGTCGATCGCCTGCGCCGCCTCGATCAGTTCGAGACCGAGCAGCGTGTAGCTCGCGTCGATCTGCTTCTGTACGCGCTGCACGACGTCGGGCGCGTTCGTCGCGACGTCCTCGATGCCGCCGGCGACCGGCAGGTAGTCGAGCGACACGGGCATCGCGAGCGATTTCACCGTCATCGCGAGTGCGGTCGGCGGCTTCTCCATCGCGCCGAACGCGTGCACGGTGTCCTCGGTGCCGAGGAAGCGCGAGAGGCCGGTGAGGTGCGGGTCGTTCAGCTTGACGATGCGCTGCGCGGACGCGAGCGCGTTGTGGCCGAGCGCGAGCCCGAGCTGTTCGAACGCGAGCACCCACGGCAGCGGCTCGAAGTTCGCGCTAGGCAGCACCGCACCGCCGCCGTCGACATAGCCGGCTGCATCCTGCGCGCGGTTCGACTTTGGCGTGACGCCCACCGCGACGCCCGGGTTGTCGTCGCTCGAGTTCAGCTGCACCTGCAGCAGCGCACGCGCTTCGTCGGAGGTGCGATCCTCTTCGCCGAGCAGGTAGACGCCGGAGCGGAAGCTGAGCGGGTCCTGCAGCGGCCGGTCCGGATCGCGGTTCCACAGGCTGCTGCCCGCGAGCAGCGTGCGCAGTGCGGCGCCCGCGCGCAGCGTGGCCGGGAACGGCCGCAGCGCGAGCGTGTCCTCGCGGAACGGCGACACGTTGCCGTTCAGCCCCTGCAGGCTCAGCGCGAACACGAGCTTCGACACCTGCGCGAGACGCGCCATGTCGGTGAGCGCCAGCGCGCCCATGCCGGCCGAGTACGCGTTGGAACTCAGGATCGCGAGCGCATCCTTGCCGTACGGGCGAATCGTCGCGATACCGGCCGACTTCAGCGCATCGGCGGCCGCGATCTTGCGGCCCTGGTAGACCACGTCGCCTTCGCCGAGCATCGCGAGGCCGACGTGGCTGAGGATCGTGATATCGGCTTCGCCGATCGAGCCGTCCGCCGGCATCGCGGGCGTGACGCCGCGATTGAGGAACTGCGCGTACGCATCGACGATCGCGGGCTGCACGCCGGCGCCGCCGTCGAGCATCGCGTTCAGGCGGGCGGCCATCGCGGCGCGGGCCACGCGCACGCTCATGTCGGGACCGACGCTACCGGAGTGCGCGTGGATCAGCCCGATGTTGAAGCGTGTCGACGCGTCGATCACCTCCTGGCTCAGCTTGCCGTGCGCATCGACCATCTCGCGGTCCTTGTTGAGGCCGACGCCCACCGTCAGCCCGTAGATCTGCTGGCCGGCCGCGGCGGCCTTCAGCAGCACGTCGTGCGCGGCGACGACCCGCTGGCGGGCGGCCGGCGCGATCGACACGGCTTCGCCGTCGGCGATGCGTGCGATCGATTCGGGCGTGACGGACCGGCCGTCGAGCGTGACGTCCGCGAAGGCCGGGACGGCGGCGAAAAGCGCGAGCGCGATCGCGCTCCGCATGAGGAAGCGTTGCATGAAGCGGTTCTCCGAATTCAGGCGTGACGTGACGTGGAAGACAGCGCGGCGATCGACGCGAGCGCGATGACGCTCGCGACCATCACATACCAGGCGGGCGCGAACGGGTTGCCGGACCGTTGCGTGAGCCACGCGAGAATCGCGGGCGCGAACCCGCCGAAGATCGTCGTGGCGATGTTGTAGGACAGCGACATGCCGGTTGCGCGCACCTGCGTCGGGAACAGCTCCGACAGCGCGGCGGGCGCGACGCCCGTGAAGATCGCGACCATCACGCAGAACGCGCTCTGCACGACGATCAGCGCGGCCAGCGTGTGCACGTCGGCGAGCCAGTGCAGCAGCGGATACACCGACACGAGCATCAGCACGGCGCCGGCCGTCAGCACCTTGCGCCGGCCGAAGCGATCCGACCAGCTCCCGGCGCACACGCAGGTGACGGCCATCAGGCAGTTGCCGACCAGCGACGCGATGAACGCGTCACGCCCGTCGAAATGCAGCGCGCGCTGCACGTGCGTTGGCATGTAGATCACCAGCGCATACACGCATACGGCCCACAACACCGAGAACCCGGTGCCGACGACGAGCGCACGCGGATAGTCGCGCACGACCTGCAGCAGCGGCGCCTTGCGTTCGGCCGGCGCGTGCGCGGCACGCGCCATCTCCGCGCGGAAATGCGGCGTTTCGTCGAGCGTTTTGCGCAGCCACAGGCCGACCGGCGCGATCGCGAGGCCGAGGATGAACGGGATCCGCCAGCCCCAGTCGCCGATCTGTTCGCGCGACAGCGTGAGCGTCACGCCGGTCGCGACCAGCGCGCCGAGGATGTTCGACGCGGCCATGCTCGCCTGCAGCCACGATGCGTAGCGCCCCTTCTTGTCCGCCGGTGCGTGCTCGATCAGGAACGCCGCCGCGCCGCCCACTTCGCCGCCGGCCGAAAAGCCCTGCAGCAGGCGGCCGCACAGGATCAGCAGCGGCGCGCCGACGCCGATCGCCGTGTACGGCGGCGCGAACGCGATGATGCCGGTGCCGGCCGCCATCACGAGGATGGTCAGCGTCAGCGCGGCCTTGCGTCCCGCGCGATCGCCGTACACGCCGATCGCGAGCGCGCCGAGCGGTCGCGCGATGAAGCCGATCCCGAACGCCATGAACGCCTCGACCAGCTCGGTGCCCGTGTCGCCGCGATGGAAGAAGTTCTGCGCGATGTACACGGCAAAGAATGCGTACACGGAAAAGTCGTACCACTCCAGCGCGTTGCCGATCGACGCCGCGGCGATCGCGCGCCCGGCACTCGAGGTAGGGGGCGACACGGCGTCGGCCGTGTCGAGGGGAACCGCGGTTTGCTTCACTTCGATCTCCTGTCCTGTCGTCGTGCGAGCCGGCCGTTACAGCCGGATATGCGGAATCTGCTTGCGTTGCGCTTCGTCGAGCGCTTCTTCGTAGCCGGCGTCCGCGTAACGGATCACGCCGAGCGCGGTGTCGTTCGTCATCGACAGCGTCAGCCGCTCGTTCGCGGCCGCGCTGCCGTCGGCCACGACGGTGATGCCTGCGCTCGTCATGTAGCCGCTGTAGCCGCCGCCGCCCGAATGGATCGCGACGAGATCGGCCATCGACGAGCAGCTCATCATCGCGTTCAGCAGCGGCCAGTCGGCCACCGCGTCGGAGCCGTCGCGCAGGTTCTCGGTCATGATGTTCGGGTGCGCCATCGCGCCGGCGTCGAGGTGGTCGCGCGTGAACGCGACCGGCCCGGCCAGCACGCCGTCGCGCACCATCGCGTTGACCGCGAGCGCGAGCCGCGTGCGCTCGCCGTGGCCGAGCCACGCGATGCGTGCCGGCAGCCCTTCGAACGGTACGCATTCGCGCGCCTTGCGGATCCAGTTCGTGACGATCCGGTTGTCCGGGAAGTGTTCGAGCAGGTAGTCGTCGATGACGCGGATGTCGTTCGGGTCGTTCGACAGCGCGATCCAGCGGAACGGGCCGATCGCGCGGCAGAACAGCGGGCGCAGGAACGCCTCGGTGAACACCGGGATCTCGAACGCGCGTGCCACGCCGCCGTCCTTCGCATGCGTGCGGATCAGGTTGCCGTTGTCGAACACGATCGCGCCGCGATCCTTGAAGCCGAGCATCGCTTCGACGTGCCGCACGATCGACGCGCGGCTCGCGTCCATCAGCTTCGTGCGGTCGCTGTCGCGCAGCGCACGCACCTCGTCGAGCGTATAGCCCGACGGCACGTAGCCGTACACGAGATCGTGCGCGGCCGTCTGGTCGGTGACGATGTCGGGGACGACGCCGCGCGCGAGGATCGCCGGGAACACGTCGGCCGCGTTGCCGAGCAGGCCGACCGAGATCGGTTCGCGCCGGGCCTGCGCGTCGCGGATCAGCGCGAGCGCCTCGTCGAGATCGCGTGCCTGCCGTTCGAGGAAGCCGATCTGCAGCCGCTTGTCGATGCGCGTCTGGTCGATCTCGACGACGAGCGTCGCCGCGTTCGCCATCCGGCCCGCGAGCGGCTGCGCGCCGCCCATGCCGCCGAGGCCGGCCGTCAGGATGAAGCGCCCGCGCAGGTCGTTGTCGAAATGGCGCTCGGCGATCCGCGAGAAGATTTCGTAGGTGCCCTGGATCACGCCCTGCGAGCCGATGTACTGCCAGTCGCCGGCCGTGAGGCCGCCCCAGCAGATCAGGTTGCGTCGTTCCAGTTCGTAGAAGTGCTCGGCTTTCGCCCACTGGCCGATCAGGTTGCAGTTCGCCATCACGACGAGCGGTGCGCTCGCATGCGTGCGCAGCAGCGCGACGGGCTTGCCGGATTGCACGACGAGCGTCTCGTTCTCGTCCATCGTCTTCAGCGTGCGCACGATCGCGTCGTGCGACGGCCAGTCGCGCGCCGCGCGGCCAAGCGCCGCGTAGACGATCAACTGGTCGGGATCCTCGCCGACGGCGAGTACGTTCTCGAGCAGGCGCAGCAGCGCTTCCTGGCGCCAGCCCTTGCAGCGCAGCGTGGTGCCCGAGGTCACTTCGAAGGTGCGGGTCATCGGGTTCGTCATCGTGCCCCCCGTTCAGCGTGCGAGCGCATAGCCGGCGATCGAGATGCCGAGCGCGGCTTCGACCGGCGGATACACTGCCGGATCGAACACCGACGACGACAGCGGAATGTGCGCCTTCGCTACGCGCAGCACATGAATCTCCATCCCTTCCTTCAACTGGCCCGCGCTGACGGGGCGGCCTTCGGCATCGAGCGTCGTGATCACGTCCGGGTAGGTCGCGATCCGTTCGCCGTGCGCATCGTCCACCGCCATGTGTTCGTTCATCACGTGAATGACCGCGCGCTGCGTGCCGCTGCCGAGATAGACGAGGCCGACGTCGAATGCTTCGCGCGTGTATTCGAGCGTATTGCGCTCGACCTTGCCGCTCGCGATGATCTCGCCGTGCGTGGCCGCGCAGATCGCGTCGATCACCGCGCTGCCGCCGCGCCGCTCGGCGTCGATGATCGCTTCGCCGAGCGCGAGCGCGCGGCTGATGCCGCCGAGCGCCGCATGCTGGCGCACGTACGACGCGCGAATCGGGTTGCGGCAGCTCGCGATGAAGCCGCCGGCCATATCGGCCGCCTTGCGTAGCACCGGCGACACTTTCGCGGTCGCGCCGCGCACGACCACTTCCATATAGGCATGGTGTTCGCGGTTACCGCCGGCCGCGGCCTGGATCATTGGCGCCGTGCTCGACGCGAGGCCGAGCGAGCCCATGTCGCCGGTCGGATGCGCGCGGATGTCGCCCACCGCGTCGACCACCTTGGTGCCGAGCAACGCGGACGGCAGCCACGCGTTCAGCGTGCTCGACATCCCGTTCTGCCCGATGATGAGCCCCGCGAGCGGCGCGCCGAGCGCGTCCTGCACGAGCTGCGCGGCCTTCACGTAATCGGCGCCGAGCATCTGCCAGTCGGTGAGGCCGCCCGGCGCGCCGATCGCGGCGGCCGTGGCGATCCACGCGTCGTCCGGCAACTCGTCGATGCTCACCAGTTCGGGGCGGCCGATCGTGACCGCGAGCGTGCCGAGTTCACGGCCGTGGTCGGCCCAGCCGCCGCCGCCGCATGCGAAAACCGAACCGCCCTTGACGGCGGCTTCGACGTCCTTCGAAGACAGAATGCGTCCCATGTGTCGTTTGTCCTGAGAGGGGAAAAAGGCCCGTACGCGCCGGCCGGAAAGCCTTGTGTGGCGGTACTGTCCAAACGATTCTAGGGACGCCGAATATTGAGCGTTATTGCTATTTTATGGAGACTTCATAACGCAATGTTAAGCGTAGGGTAATCCCGGTGACGCTCGAGCGACGGTTGGCGAACGGCGCAATCCGCCACCGTCGGTACCGCGCCGAAACGCCGGCCGGACAACGGTTTCAGCCTGTTCGGGCAACGAAATTCACGCGGGCGCGGAGAGTGCGTGCAGCGTGTCGATGAACTCGTGCGCGAGGCGTGACAGCGGTGCCAGCACGGGGTGCAGCACGCTGACCGGCGCGGAAATGGTCGGCACGATCGGCTTCACGACGATCTGCGGCCACACGGGCCCCGCGACCGTCAGCTCGTCGATCAGCGCGATGCCGGTGCCGGCCTGCGCGAGCGCGCACGCGACGTGCGCCTGCTGCACTTCGATCTTGACCTGCGGCACGAGCCCTTCGTCGCTGAACAGCCGCCGCACCAGTTGCCCGAGCGGGATGTCGCTGCCATAGCCGATCAGCGGCTGGTCCGCGAGATCGCGCACGGCCAGCGTCTTGCGGCGCGCGAACGGGTGCGACGCGGGCACGGCCGCGACCATCCGGTTTTCATAGAGGCGCTGGCTTTCGACGTTCGGGTGCGTGTCCTGCAGGAACGCGATGCCGAGCTCGACCTGCTGCGTGAGCACCGCCTGCAGCAGCACGCTCGGGATCATCGTGTGCAGGATGATGCGCACGTCGGGAAAGCGTTCGTAGAACGCGGCGATCGCGCGCGGCAGCAGCGATTGCCCGAGATTGGGGCTGCACGCGATGCGCAGGTGGCCCATCCGGTTCTCGATCAGGTCTTCCGCGATTTCGTTGACGCGCTGCACGCCCTGGTACACCGCATTCACTTCGACGAACAGCCGCTGCGCTTCCGGCGTCGGGTAGAGGCGCCCCTTGATGCGCTCGAACAGCGCAAGGCCGAGCCGCTGCTCGGCATACGAAATGAGCCGCGAGACGGCCGGCTGCGAGACGTGCAGCAGCTTCGCGGCGCCGCTGATCGAGCCGGTCAGCATGATGGCGCGAAACACCTCGATCTGGCGCAGGTTCAGACGCACAGCCTTAACTCCATGTTATGTGGGGGTGATAAATCGGCATGAGACATTCTGGCAGAGCGCTGCCTAAACTGCTCGTGATCAAAAAAGCAGGAGGCGCAGATGAGCGAATTCGAACAGGTGGTGCGCGGCCGGTTGGTCGATGCGCGCGAGGTGGTCGACGACGGCTGGCTCGCGATCAGGAACGGGCGGATCGCCGCACGTGGCACGGGTGTGCCGCCGGCGGCGCGCGACACGATCGATGCGCGCGGGCAGTGGGTGCTGCCGGGCGTCGTCGACGGGCAGGTGCATGCGGCCAGCCAGGCGAACCAGGAGGGGTCCGGTCACGCGTCGCGTGCGGCCGCTGCCGGGGGCGTGACGGTGATGGTCGACATGCCGTACGACGATCCGGAGCCGGTCGCGTCGCGCGCGCAGCTCGACCGCAAGATCGCGGAAGCCGAGCGCGATTGCCACGTCGACGTCGCGCTGTACGGCACGCTCAACGCGAAGCACGGCCTGGAAGCGGCGGCCGGGCTGATCGACGGCGGCGTGTGCGCGTTCAAGTTCTCGACGTTCGAGGCGACGCCCGGCCGGTTCCCGCGCGTCGAGGAGGACGTGCTGTACGACGCGTTCCGGCTGATCGCGCCGTCGGGCCTCGCATGCGGCGTGCACAACCAGATGCAGGACATGACGCGCAAGAACATCGCGCGGATGATCGAGGCGGGCGACACGGGCTGGGACGCGTTCCTGCGCGCGCATCCGCCGCTGATCGAGAACCTCGCGACCGCGCTGATCTACGAGATCGGCGCGGAGACGGGCGCCCGCGCGCACGCGGTGCACGTGTCGACGTCGCGCGGCTTCGAGCTGTGCAACATGTTCCGGCAGGCCGGCCATCGCGCGAGCATCGAGACCTGCGTGCAGTACCTGATGCTCGACCACGAAACGCACACGAAGCGCTTCGGCGCGAAAACCAAGCACTACCCGCCGGTCCGGCCGCGCGCCGAGCAGGAGCTGCTGTGGACGCACATCGCGCGCGGCGAATGCACGTTCGTGTCGTCGGATCACGTGAGCTGGGGGCTCGAACGCAAGGGCGACCCGAACGTGTTCCGCAACGCGTCGGGCGGCCCGGGGCTCGAAACGCTGCTGCCCGCGTTCTGGACCGGCTGCGAACAGCATGGCGTTGCGCCGACGCGCGTGGCCGAACTGCTCGCGGCGAACCCGGCGCGGCATTTCCTGCTCGATGACCGCAAGGGATCGCTCGACGTCGGCACCGATGCGGATTTCGTGATCCTCACGCCGGAACGTTACGCATTCGATCCGTCGCGCAGCCTGTCGGCCGTGCAGTGGAGCGCGTTCGAAGGGATGGAATTCACGGTGCGGATCGCCGCCACCTACTGTCGCGGCGCGCTCGTGTACGACGGTGAACGCATCGTCAACCCGGCAGGCTCGGGCCGCTTCCTGAAGCCGCACGGCAGCCGGTCGATCGCTACGCAGGAGCAAGCATGAATCCGACGGATTTCCCTTTCCCGCCGCTGAACGCCGAACGCCTGAACGCGCGCGTCGAGCAACTGGCGCGCTTTACGCGGCCCGACGTCCCGTGGACGCGCCGCGCATTCTCGCCGCTCTTCACCGAAGCGCGCGCATGGCTCGCCGCGCAATTCGCCGAGGCGGGCCTCACGGTGTCGATGGACGCGGGCGGCAACCTGATCGGCCGCCGCGAAGGCAGCGGCCGTTGCACGAAGCCGCTCGTCACGGGGTCGCACTGCGACACGGTGGTCGGCGGCGGCCGCTTCGACGGGATCATCGGCGTGCTCGCGGGCATCGAGGTCGCGCATGTGCTGAACGAGCAGGGGGTCGTGCTCGACCATCCGTTCGAGGTGATCGACTTCCTGTCGGAAGAGCCGAGCGACTACGGCATTTCGTGCGTCGGCAGCCGTGCGCTGTCGGGCGTACTCGACGCCGGCATGCTGTGCGCGACGAATGCCGAAGGCGAAACGCTCGCGCAAGCGTTGCGCCGCATCGGCGGCAATCCGGACGCGCTGCGCGAACCGCTGCGCGCGCCGGGCAGCACGGCCGCGTTCGTCGAACTGCATATCGAACAGGGCCCGGTACTCGAGACGCGCGGCTTGCCGATCGGCGTCGTGACCAACATCGTCGGCATCCGGCGCGTGCTGATCACCGTGACCGGGCAACCCGACCACGCAGGCACGACGCCGATGGACATCCGCCGCGACGCGCTGGTCGGCGCTGCGCACCTGATCGAGGCCGCGCATGCGCGCGCGTCGGCGCTGTCGGGCAATCCGCACTACGTCGTGGCGACGATCGGGCGGATCGCGATGACGCCGAACGTGCCGAACGCGGTGCCGGGGCAGGTCGAACTGATGCTCGAAGTGCGCAGCGACAGCGACGCGGTGCTCGACGAATTCCCCGAGACGCTGCTGGCCGGTGCGGCCGCGCGGCTCGACGCGTTGCGGTTGAGTGCGCGTGCGGAGCACGTGAGCCGCGCACGGCCGACCGACTGCCAGCCGCTCGTGATGGACGCGGTCGAACAGGCGGCCACCCAGCTCGGCTATCCGAGCATGCGGCTGCCGAGCGGCGCGGGGCACGACGCGGTGTACGTTGCGCCGACCGGGCCGATCGGGATGATCTTCATTCCGTGCCTGGGCGGCCGCAGCCATTGCCCGGAGGAATGGATCGAGCCGCAGCAACTGCTCGACGGTACGCGCGTGCTGTATCAAACGCTCGTTGGGCTCGATCGTTCGCTGGCGGGCGCGGTGTAACGGCAGCCCGCCCGCGTGGTGGGGGCACTACGCCGGCCGTTGCCCCTCTCTCGGCCCGTGCCCCGTCCACCGCTTGAACGCGCGCCGGAAGTTGTGCGCATCGCTGAACCCGACTTCATGCGCGACGTCCTCGATCGACAGCCGCGGGTTGCTCAGCAGCGTGAATGCGCGCTTGCGGCGGATCGTGTCGATCACCGTCTGGTACGACACGCCCTGATCGGCCAGCCGCCGCCGCAGCGTGCGCTCGCTCATGCACAGTTGCGCGGCGATCGCCGCGAGCGACGGCGCATGGCGCAGGTCGCGCCGCATGATCCGTTCGATCGATTCGAGAAATTCGGTGCCTTCGGGTTCGGGCGGCAGCGCGTCCTGCAGGAATTCGAGCGCCTGGCGATGCGCGAGCGGATCGTGGGTCGCGATCGGGCGGTTGCCGAGCGCGGCGTCGCATGAAAACAGGTTCTGTTCCTGTTCGAACCGTACCGGGCACGGGAACACGCGCGCGTATTGCTCCGCATAGGCCGGCGGCGGGTAGCCGAGATCGATGACCTTCGGCTGGAACGCGGGGCCGACGAGCGAGCGCCCGATCTTCATGAAGCTGCCGAACGCTTCCTCGACGAGGAACGCCTCGATGTCCGATTCGATCAGCAGGTTGGTCGCGCGGATCGACAGCGTGCGCGCATCCGAGATCACTTCGAAGCGCATCAGCGGCCCTGTATGGCGCTGCAGCTCGATGCCGACCACGATCGCGTCCTTCAGCGTCGGGCTCGTCAGCATCGCGTAGCCGACCAGCCCGATCGACGCGATCGTCTCGCTCGTACCGAGTTCGAGGCCGAGCGCCCGCCCCGGCGCCATCTCGAGCGCGCGGCGGATCATCGTGCTCGCCTGGCGCAATGAAATCCGGCACGACGGATTCGACAGGTCCGCGACGTCGAAGCCGAGCCCCAGGCACAGCCGCTTGGGATCGATGCCCAGTTCCTTGCTTGTCTCCGCGAGGCACCGCAACAGATGGACCGGCAGATTCGCCGTCGTATAACGGTCGGGTTCGTCCATGGATGCTCCGTATTTTTTTCCATGGATTGTACTCGTCCCGCCCGGCCGGAGACCCGGTGCCGCCCCGGCCGCGATCGCCCACATCCGGTGCGGCCCCGCTTCAGAAGTAGTGGCGCAGGCCGACCGTCGCACCGAGCTGCGTGGTGCTCGTGCTCGGCGCCTGCCCGTTCACGCCGACCAGCTGCGCGCCGACCAGGCCGCCGCGATAGATCGCGTAGTCGACTTCCGCATAGAGCATGCTGCGCTTCGACAGGCTGTAGCCGGCGATCACCTGGAACTGGCGCGCGCGGCCGTCGAAGTCCGGCGTGTAGCCCGACTGCGTGGTCCACCACGCGTTGACGGCGGCCGTGAACGCCGACGTGAACTTGTAGGTCAGCCCCGCGAGCGCCATCTTGCGGCGCCGGAACCCGCCGGGCGTCGACGGATCGACCACCTGCGCGGGCGAGATGATGCCGAGCGCGGCGAGATCGGTCGAGCTGAACGGGCCGTTCACGAACGACGTGAAGTCGTTGTCGCGCGCGTTCTCGATATAGCCGGCGTTGACGGTCGCGTTGCCGAGCGTGACGGAGCCGCCACCGCCATAGATGTCGAATTTCGCGTGCGTGACGTCGTCCCAACTGCGCATGAACGACGCGCCGACCGTAAACGGCCCTTTGTCCGGCGCGTACGCGATCGCCGCGCCGGCCTGGCTGCCGAGCACGCCGCCGCCCGCCCGGCCGCCCGGCGCGTACTGCGCGAGCAGGTACAGGCTGCCGAGCTGCGCGCCGTACTGGATCATGTTGCTGGTGCGCGCGCCTGCGAGCATCGTCTGCTCCGGCTTGAACAGGTTGAAGTACGGATCCTGCGGGCCGGCCCACAGGTTCGAGCCGTAGGTCAGCGACACCATCTCGAACGGCACGTTGTACTGGCGGCCGAGCGTCAGCTGGCCGAGCGACGTCGACGTCAGCCCCACGTACGCGACCTGGAAGAAGTTCGGCGAGCCGGCCGGCACGATCGCGCCGCTGTTCGGGCCGAAGTGGCTTTCCACGTTGAACTGCGCGGACAGCCCGCCGCCGAGATCCTCCTGCCCCTTGAGGCCCCAGTAGCTTTCCGTCAGGCCGCCACCGTCGGCCATCGAGATCTTGCGGCCCGTCGATGCCGGCGTGCCGTCGGCGCCGTAGGACACGCCGTGCGTTTCGTAGCGGATGCCCGCATCGATCACGCCGTACAACGTCACGTTGCTTTGCGCGTGCGCGCCGGTACCGGCCAGGACCAACATCGCGCAGCACGCGGCGCGAACGCTATCGTGACGATTCATTCTTCTGGACTCCGCATCGAACAGGGGACGGACGGCTCGCACCGTCGGGAACGAATGTAGAAAGCCAAATTTGCGTGGGCCAAGGCCGCGGCGGCCATTCTCGTGGTGCGTCGCGGCCACGGCATGGCGCACTGCGGTCAGGGCGACGCGCTGGCCACCGCACCGGGCGCCGCGCGGCGCAGCGCGAGCCGCACGAACGGGGCGGCCGCCAGCACGGCCACGCACAGCACGTGGGCGACGCGCGTGCCGCCGAAGCGGCCGAGCAGCGCACCCGACAGCGCGGTGCCGATGCCGGCCGCGAAAAACGTGACGACGAGCGTGCGCGCGACCAGCGAGCCGTCCGGGTCGACATCGGACAGCATCCCGGTGAGAAACGGCACGATCACGAAGAACGCGCTGTTCAGCACGAACTGGCTCAGGAAGTACGCGCTGCCGCTGCGTGCGCTGAAGAACCATTCGATCGATGCGATCATCGCGAGCTGCGCGACCCAGATCAGCGCGAGGCGGTGCCGGTGGCTGGCCGGATGCGACGGAATCGCGGCGCCGACGAAGCCGAGCAGCGACGACACCGACAGCAGCACGCCGATCGTCGTGGGCGACAATCCGGCGCGCTCGCCGACGAAGCCCGCGATCGCCCACTGCGACGCCTGCACGCCGTAGACGAGCGCGGTCACGACCCAGATCGCGATGACCGGCCGCCACGGCAGCGTGCCGGCGCGCACGTGGGTCTGCGCGGGTGCGCTCGCAAATGCGTCGATGCCGCGGATCGCGGGCGCCAGCACGGCGACGACGGCCGCCAGCAGTGCGAACACCCAGTGCCCGAAGCCGGCCGGCAACGCGGAGATCAGCACGAGGATGCCGCCGTTGATGACGCCCGCGAGCAGGTTGATTTGCCCCCACAGGCGGTCGGTCGACGCGCGCTGCGACACGCCCGACGCGACGACGACGAACAGCATCCCTTCGAACAGCCCCGTCAGCCCGCGCGCGACCGCCGCCGACACGATGCCGGGCGCGACCGCGCTGAGCGCCTGGCCGGCGATCGTGCCGGCCAGGCCGGCCAGCGTGAACGACCGCGCGGCGCGCGCGATCCGGTGCGACAGCAGCGCGCAACTGATCGCGATGCCGAGGATCTCGGCGCTGACGAGCGCGGTCGCCGTGCCTTCGTCGAGCCGGAAGCGCGTCATCACGGCCGCGACGAGGAACGGCGACAGGATCAGGCCGTTGGTGGCGGCCGCGAACGCGAGCGCAAGACGGACGACGGCGCCGGTCGACGGATCGGGACGCGACTGCGCGGCTGCTTGCAGGGTGGCTGTGCTCATGAGGCCTCCGGGTTGGATCGCGGCCGATCCTGCGCGACGCCGGCCGTTTCGTGCATCGGGTGTGTCCCTTGGCGGCCCGGCGTGACGCGAGCGGCTGCAACTGCGCTTGCGCTGGCGTGTTGCGGCAGGCCGAACAGCGTGCGCAGGTACGGCGTCAGGAAGCGGCCGTGCGGATCCATCCGTTCGCGCAGTGCGAGGAAATCGTCCCAGTGCGGATAGCACGCCGCCAGCTCGGCGGCCTTCATCGCATGCACCTTGCCCCAGTGCGGCCGCCCGCCGTGATTGCGGCAGATGGCCTGCACGCCCGAGAAGTACGCGTCGAACGGCATCCCGCGATATTGGTGCACCGAGATGCGCACGCTGTCGCGGCCGTAGTCGGGGCTCAGCCAGATGTCGTCGCTGCGCACCCAGCGGTATTCGATCGGGAACATCAGCGGGAAGCTGCGGCGCGAGATGAACGCACGGATTTCGCGCAGCGCATCGGCGCCGCGTTCGGCCGGCACCGACCATTCCATTTCGTTGAAGCGCACGCGGCGCGCCGTCGACAGCATCGCGTAGCTCGCATCGACGTGCCGGCCGGCCGACACGGTCGATGCGCACAGCCGGCTCAGCGCCGGGCACAGCGACGGCACGCGCCGGCCGAGCCCGCACAGCGCGCCGAACACCGTGTTCTCGAGGAACGACTCGGACGCACGGCTCGCCCAGTGCACGGTGTCGGCCGGCTCGTCGGTCATGTTCCAGGCCTTGGTCAGCACGGTATCCGTGTGCGGGAACCAGAAGAACTCGAACGACCGGTGCTTCGCGATCAGCGTGTCCGCTTGCGCGAGGCAGTCGTCGAGACGCATCGCGCCGCGTTCGAGGCGCAGCTTGAACGCGGGCACGAGGCGCAGGCCGATCTCGGTCAGCACGCCGAGCGCGCCGAGCCCGATCCGGCCGCCCGCGAACAGGTCGGGATGCGTGTCGGCGCTCGCACGGATCTCGCTGCCGTCCGCGCACATGAAGGTCAGGCTGTCGATCTGCGTCGACAGGTTGCCGAGCGTGATGCCGGTGCCGTGCGTGCCGGTGCTGGTCGCGCCGGCGATCGACTGCACGTTGATGTCGCCGAGGTTCTCCATCGCGAGGCCGTGCGCGGCGAGCGCCGGGCCCAGCGCCCACAGCCGCGTGCCGGCATGCACGCGCGCGACGCGCCGGTCGCGGTCGACGTCGATCACGCCCTGCATCGCGTCGAGCGACAGGATCACGTCGTCGGTCTGCACGAGCGGCGAGAACGAATGACCGGCGCCGGCCGCGCGCACGGTGGCGCCGGCGGCCGCCGCGCCGCGCAGCACCGCCGCGAGTGCGGCGCGCGACGCAGGCGCCGACACGGTTGCATCAGGACTGCAGACATATCCCGACCAGTTGCGCCACATGGCTTTGTCTCCGTGGTTGTCGTTTGAATGGGATGAACGGGGTGATCGTTTTGAACGACGGGCCGCGCGGCCCGCTAGAAGAAGCTCTTGCCTTCGCCGCGATAGGTGGGCGCCTCGCCGACCACGCGGCCGCCGCGGATCAGCAGCAGCGTGTTGAAGCGTTCGCACAGTTCGCCGGCCTTCGCGTGGCGGAACAGGATCGGCTCGCCGATCGCCGGTGCGACGCCGCGCGGCACGCGCACGGGCGTTTGCACCTCGCCCGCGCCTTCGTTGTCGATCAGCGTGCAGCCGGCCGGCAGCCACGGCCGCGGCAGGCGGCTCTTGCCGGCCGGGCCCGATGCGATATAGCCGCCGCCCGAGCAGGTCACGATGCCCGGCTGCGGAATCCGCACGACCGGCAGCGCGAAGCCGGCGGCCGGCTGCGCATGAAACACCGCGTAGTGATCGAACAGCGCCGGTGCGTAGAGGCCGGAGCCGGCCGCGAGCTCGGTGACCGATGCGTCGCCGAGCGTGCTCTCGAAACTGCCGGTGCCGCCGCCGTTCACGAAGCGCAACGTATGGCCCGCCGCCGTGAGTGCCTGCACGGCCGCCTGGCGGCGCGCGTTGATCTCGCGCGCCGAGCGGCGCTTCAGGTGACGCACCAGCGCGTTGCGCGCACCGCTGCCCGGCTCCGAGTCGGCCACGCCGGCGATCTGCCCTTCATAGCCCATCAGCCCGTCGAGCCGCACGTGCTGCCGTTCGCCGATATGGTTCGCGAGCGCGAGGGCGCCGGCCGCATCGCGCACCGGCGAGCGGTACATGCCGAAGTACAGGCCCGGATACGCGGACGACATGTCGAGATCGATCGCGAGCGGGATCGTCACGCGTGCCTCGTGTGCGAGGCGGTCGATCGCGTCGACCTGCGCGATGGCGTCGACCATCAGCGTGATCGAGCGGCCGCGCCTGAGCTGCGCGGCCACCGCGCGCAGGTCGTCGGGCTCGACGGTCGGATACGCGACGACGATGTCGTCGAACCCGCCGTCCGCGAGCCACGCGGCTTCCGCGGCCGAATAGCACAGCAGCCCCTGCATGAACGGGCCGGCGGCGAGCACCGCGCCGATCAGGTCGCGCGAGCGCACCGACTTCGTCGCGAGCCGGATCGGCAGGCCGCGTGCGCGGCGCTTCAGATCGGCGAGGTTCGCGTCGAGGCAGTCGAGATCGACGAATGCGGCGGGCAGCCGGTGGCCCGCGAGCGCGTCGCGATAGGTCGGATAGTCGTGAACGGCGGCGGGGGCGCGATGCGGCAGGTCTGCACGGCTCATGGAACGGGCTCGGCTGGGTGGGGTGTGCGTCGCGCCGACCGTTCGGCGCGTGTCGGAAATCAGCATAGGGCGGGTCAAAATGACGACCAAGCGCTGAGCGGGTCGTTCGACGGGTCTGATCCGGCCATCCGTATCGGCCACGCGCGTGCACGGCGGTCGTGCGTCGCGCCGCTGGATTGCTGCTTGCTTGGTGTCGCGGTGCCCACGCCACGTGCAGGCCCGAACCGCCGCTGGACGGGCATGGCGCGCGACATCGCGCGGTTGGCCGGGCGACAACGAAATGCGTTTCAAACGTTGTGCCGGACGTGGCTGATGCGAGCAGGTTTAGTGCCTGCGTTCTAGCGCCGCTTTTGACTGCATGCCGGATTCGACCTAGAACCTACTCGCGGATGCAGCGGCGAAGAACGGCATGACGTGACGAGGAGGCGACGTGAAGAAGAACAGGGCACTCTGGCGGCGCACGGGCGCGATCGCGGCGATCGGTGTGGCCGTCGTTGCAATCTGGCGATATGAAGCGGCGACACCGGCGCAAGCCGCGTCATCCGGCACACCGGCCGCGATGGCGAGCACGCAGTCCGTCGCGGCCGATACGTTTGGCACCGGCGTCGCGTTGCCCGGCCCCGAGGAGCGGCGGCTCGACGTCGACGCGCTGCGCCGTAGCCTTGGCGGGCGCCCCGACGCGGATGCCGAAGTGAAACGCATCGTCGCGTTCGCGCGTTTTCGCGATGAGGTTGCCGCGTATGGGGATCGCCACAACAGCATGCCGCAAGCCGGGCGCACCGCGCTCGCGCGCAGGATTCTCGACGAACTGCCCGACCATGTCGCGCGCAACGAGATCGTGCCCGTGCAGGCCGAAGCGCTGAGCGCGGCGCTGCTGACCGATACCGAAGCCGATCCCGCGACGCGCAGTGCGGCGATCCGGTCGATGCGCGCGCAATGGGACACGTATGCGCAGCAGACGGTCGGCCCGTCGCCGGCGCAGGACCCGCGCTATCTCTCGTACGAACAGCAAAGCCGCGACGTCGTCCGGCAGGTTCAGGCGAGCATTCCCGATCCCGACCAGCAACAAGCCGTCATCGCGCAGCGCCTGCAGGCTTTGCGCGTCCAGCTGTTCGACGGCGCTTCACCGTCCGGCGTGCACTGAGCGCCGAATCCGCGACGCCGGGGCGGAGCCCGGCGGCCGCGTCATGTCCATCGACAAGGAGGGGAGATGTCCACAGCACGATGCCTGCTGCGCGCGGCCGTTGCCACGCTGCTCGGTTGCGCGGCACTGAACGGCCACGCGGCCGATACGACGATGCCGGATCCGTCGATTCCCTATTATTCGTGGTACGAAGTGACGTTACCGGAGAGCACCGGTGCATCGTGCGGCAACGGCACGCCGATGCGCTTCTACATCAATCGCGCGCAGTCGGACAACCTGCTGTACATGATGGAACCGGGCGGCGCGTGCTGGGACTACGGCACCTGCACGCAGACGTCGACCGGCGCCGAGGCCGGCCTCGGCGGCTTCAACCCGGACGGCATCCCGCACAACTACATGAACGGCACCGCGAACGAGAGCCTGCTGTCGTCGTTCCTGTCGCCGCTGCTCACGCGCATGGATCTCGCGCACATCCTCGTCGGCGAACCGAAGGTCGAGACGCAGCAGTGGACACAGGTTTTCGTGCCCTATTGCACCGGGGATATCCACATGGGCAGCGCGGTGCGCAACTACACGTCGCCGAGCGGCGACTGGCGGCTACAGCACTACAGCGGGCTGAAGAACATCCAGGCCGTCGCGCAGTGGTTGACGTCGCACGGCTTCGGCAAGCCGAACCGGCTGCTCGTGTACGGGATGAGCGCGGGCGGCTACGGCACGCTCGCGAATTACGCGACGCTGCGTAACACGCTGCAGCCGCAGGCGCATAGTTCGCTGCTCGACGACGCCGGCACGGTCTTCAACACGCCGTTCGATGCGGACGCGGCCACCCATCCGTCGGTCGGCCTGTACGACCGGGTACGCTCCGAATGGGGGATGACGGGCCCCGACGGGATGATTACCGTGAACAGCCGGCTGACCAGCCATTTCGATCCGGGCAACATGGGCAGCGCGTACGCGGCGCTGTCTGCGACGTATCCGCACGATCGCTTCGGTTTCTCGAGCTACCAGCGCGACAAGATCATCGCCGCGTATCACTATCGCGCGTTCGTGCCGGCCGTGATCGCGGCGCCCGACGACACGACCAAGGATGCGCTGTCGCTCACGATGTTCGACCAGGAGCTGGACGGGCTGAAGCAGACGCTGAACCCGCTGCCGAACTTCGGCTACTTCATGCCGTGGGCGCGCAACGACTTCATCGACAACCATCAGGTGACGGCGGTCAGCTTTACCGGGTCGGGGATCCACGAGAACGGCATCGACGCGGATATCGGCACGTTCGTCGACAACCTGCTGAACCAGCAGGACCCGGCCGATACGCCGGTGATGAAGGCGTTCCGCACGCAGCAGTGGTCGGATTTCACGTTCTCGACGTTTCTGGCGTGGATTGACAGCGTGTTCAACCTGACCGGCGAGGCGGGGCCGATCTCGGGGCACAGGGCGTGAGGGGGTGGTTCGCGTGAGCGGGTGGCCGCGACGCAGCGCGGCGGCCGGGTGTCGTGGCCGCCTGCCTGCGCCGATGCGTGGCCGTGCGTCGCGTGATCGCGTCCGGCGTTACGGCTTCACTACCGCCACCGCCGGCGCACCCGCCTCCACGCCCGGCACACCGTTCGACCCGTAGGCCGCTTCGGCGCTCTTGTGCTCGGCGAGCCGCTTGGCAGCCAGACGCTCCTGCGCGGCGACGATGTCGCCCGGATAGTTGTCGCCGTCGCCGGCGGTCGGCTCATAGCCGACCGACTCGAGATCGAACAGCTCCTGGCGCACCTGTGCACGAGTGAGCGTCGAGTGCGACGACTGCGCGTACGAGACAGTCGGTGCGGCGAGAAGAGCGGTGGCGGTAGCGGCAACGGTGGCGATGGTGACGATGATGGATTTCACGATTTCCTCAGACGGTTTCGTTGCGGTTCGGCGTGTTTGCTGGCTGAACCGACGAGACAAGTTTAGGAACCCGGAACGGCCGGATAAACGGCGATTCCTGACCAGCTGTGTTCCTGAATACGTGAGAGTGGGTGACGCGCGATGTCCGGGGTGGCCGGTTGTTGCCTGGTTTTTTAGCGCGGAATGCCGATCGATGAGGGGCGCGCAGCCATTCCGTCAGGCTGGCTACGCATTCGATGTTCGGCGGGCGGACGCATGCCCGCCCGACACGATTAATCGTCGACGCGCGGGAATGCCCGCTGGCGCTTCAGGTCCTTCAGCCAGTCCTTGACGTTGGCCGGATCGTCGAACTCGCGCAGCGTGAGGTTCAGGTCGTGGATGCCGCGCTGAGTGCCCGCGATGTCGCGCGTGAGCATGCGCATGATGGTATCGGGCGCGACCTTGACGGACGGCGCAATCCCGTAAGTCCGCCGGAATCCGGTCTCGACGTCCTGGATCTCCTGATCCAGCTCGCGGAGCTGATCTTCCAGGATGCCGTTGTAGCGCGCGAGCCGATCTTCGCCGAGGCCGTTGATCGCGTGCCGGTCGATCTGTTCGATCTCCAGTTGCAGCTCCAGCAGTTGCAGGAGCTTGCCGTTCGCATAAGCGTGGTTGACCCGCTGCATCAGCACGGTCTTGCGTTCCTGTTCCTGGGGATCGGTCTCGCGATCGGGGTGCAGCGCGCTCGCCAGCTTGCGATAGACCTCGCGGATCGACCGGCTCGCTTCGGCCTGCTCGGCTTCACGCTTCGCCAGCGCGGCCGATTGCCGGGGTGCTTTCTTGCGCTTGGCGCGCTGGGCCTCGCGGGCTGCGTGCTCGGCCATGTCCCGCTCGAACTGTTCGTCCAGTTCGGCCTGCATGCGCGCCATGAGTTCTTCGGGCGACAGCGAATCGAGATCGTCTGCCGCTGTCACGCCGGGCGTCGATTCCGATTCCGCCTTCGGTTCCGGCTCGTCCGCTGCGTTGCCGTCGTGCTCGGCCGCGCTGTGCCGGTCGTGGATGGCCTTCAACTGCGCATCGTCGCTGAAGTCGAGCAAGTCGCGAGCCATGTTGGCAATCATCCCGGAAAGGGTACGCTGCTCGGCCTTGCTCAATCCCTTCTGCAGGTATGCGTCGTCGAGCTGATTGAGCAACCGGATCCGCAGCGCGGTCGACGTCTGTTCGAGCGGCAACAGCTCGTCGACGAATTTCTTCTGGAAGACCGGCATCACGGCTTCCCACGCGCCGAGACGCTCGCGCCGCTTCTCGATCTGCTGGACGAGCGCATTGAACGCTTTCTGGGCTTTCGACAGGCTGGCTGTCTCGTGGCCGGGCGCGATGGCGACCGCTGTTCCGCGACGTGCGGTCATGTGAATGTCCTCCGGCCGCGGCAGGACGCGCAGCAGGCCGGTATTCTAGCCGGATGTCCTGCGGGGTAGCCCGGATGGGCGTTCTCCCCGCAGCGACCGGCCGCGTGTCAGCGCTTCACCGTTGCGACCGCCGGCGCGCCCGAATACGTGCCCGGCGCGCCACTCGACCCGTAGGCCGATTCCGTGTTCTTGCGTTCGGCGAGGCGTTTGGCGGCCAGGCGTTCCTGCGCGGCGACGATGTCGTCCGGATAGTTGCCGCCGTCGCCGGCCGCGGGGTCGTAGCCGACCGATTCGAGATCGAACAGCTCCTGGCGTACCTGGGCGCGCGTGAGCGTCGAGTGCGACGACTGCGCGTACGACGCGGACGGTGCGGCGAGCAGAACGGTGGCGGTAGCGGCAACGGTGGCGATGGTGACGATGATGGATTTCACGATTTCCTCAGACGGTTTCGTTGTGGTTCGGCGCGATTGCGGCAGGCCGGACCGATGGGGTAGGTTCAGGTGCCCGGAACGGCCGGATCCACGGCGATTCCTGGCGAGCTGTGTTGCAGAGCGCGCGAGCGTGTGCGACGCGCGCGCCGATGCGATCAGGCATCGGCGATCGCCGCGATGGCCGTTCCCGCCTGCCCGGCGCCCGACGACCGCGGTGCGGCGAGCGACGGCAGCCTGAAGCGCGCGGCCGTCAGATCGACGAATGCGCGGACCTTGCCGGGCAGGAATTCGCGGCCCGGATACACGAGCGAGACGGTGACGCTGTCGTTCACGATCCGGTAGTCGTCCAGCACGCGGGTCAGCGTGCCGATGCGCAGGTCGTTCGCGACCATGTACTCGGGCAGCAGCGCGACACCGCTGCCGGCCAGCGCGAGCTGGCGCTGCATCAGTGTGCTGTTGACCGTGATCGGCGCGTCGAGCGCGATGGTGTCGATCGTGCCGTTCGGGCCGGCCCACCGGCAGGTGCGTGCACCGGTCGCCAGGCCGACGATTCGGTGCGCGGCCAGATCGACTGGCCGGCGCGGCGCGGCCGCGTTCAGCAGATAGGCGGGTGACGCGACGGCGACGAGCAGTGCATGGACCAGCGTGCGTGACACGACGGAAACCGACGTGATCATCGTGTCGGCGACGATGCCGGCGTCGAATCCGCCGCCGAGCAGGTCGACTTCCGATTCGGTCAGCGTGATGTGCAGCGACACGTCCGGATGGCGCGATTGATAGTCGGCGAACAGGCCGGCGAGCTCCGGCGACATCACGCTGTGCAGCACGACGACGTTCAGGTCGCCCGCGATCCGGCTCGATTCCTGTGTGGCGCGCGATTCGATTTCGGCGAGGTCGCTCAGCAGCGCACGGCACGCTTCCGCGTAGCGGATCCCGATCCCGGTGAGCACCGTCTTGCGTGTCGAGCGTTGCAGCAGCTTGACGCCGAGGTGCGATTCGAGGTCGCCGACATAGCGCGTCACCAGCGACGGCGAAAGATTCAGCTGATGCGCTGCATGAGAGAAATGGTGCGTGTCTGCAACCTTGAGAAAGACCCGCATCGCACTGAACAGATGATTCACGTCGGTTTCCGGGGAGGCGTTGAAGGGAGAGGCGTGGCGTGCCGGCGGCGTCCGCAGCGGGCCGGATGACGCTTGCGGGTTCAGCTACCGAAGTAGACGTTGCAGAAGCTCGCCGGGCCGACGCAGTCGGCATCCGGCGCGGCCGGATGGCTTGGCGGCGCAACGCGAAGCGGAACGATGGTCTTGGTCGCGGCGGTGGCCTGCGTGCCCTTGTCGTCGCTCGAGCGCGCGGCGAGTTGCGCGGTGTAGGCCGGGGCGGCGGGTTGCGCTGCCTGGCGAACCGCCGGCGGAGCCGGTTGCTGCTGCGCGCAGGCGCTGGCGGCGACGCCCGAGAAAGCGATCAATGCAACGGCGAGACGGGTCAGGATAGGATGTGTCATTTAGGATTCCGATAATAATTGGATATGTTCTTCCAGATCGACCTGGTATGCCGGAGCAGTCGAATCGTCCGGTCGATGCCGGGGAGCGTGTCGGACCTTCTGTCGAGTCGGGGCGACGTCAACGACGTCATCGACGTAGCGCGGAAGGTGTCTGCGACACAAGATCCGGAGCCTCGACGCCGGGATTCGGCGCGACCGATTCACCTGGAATCGATAGTGAAAGAATGAAGGAAATCCCTGATCGCGTCCAAGGCGAATTTCCGATCCTGTCGATAAGACAAAACGATGACTCATCCGCATCGGAATCCATTTGATATGGATTGCGAATCGAAATGTATAAAAATGGAAGTGTGGGGTGAAGGTCGTCGCGCTCGTCATGCGAGCGCCGGCGTCAAGCGCTTGTGCGGGGAGTATGCCGGGGCGTCGTCAGGCTGGCGACGCACCCTGCAAGGTCAGGCGTGGTCGAGCGTCGTGATCGTGCGCAGCGACGCCAGGCTGCCGTGCTCGAGCATCTCGTGAACCAGATCGGCGAACGCGGTCGACGCAACGGTGCGATAGGCGCCCTTGCGGCGCAGCAGCGCGACGGTGCGCACCGGGAACGGCGGATCGAGCGGCACGTATTGCAAATCGCGATGCTCGAATTCGATGGTGCCGGGCAGGATCGTCGCGATCTTGCCGCGGCTCACGATCTTCAGTACCGCGCTGATCGAATTCGCCTGCAACGCGACATCGGGTTGCATGTCGTATGTCTGGAAATAGCTGTCGACATAGAAGCGCGACACGAAGCTCGTCGTCAGCAGCGCGAGCGGCGTTTCGGCGAGCTGCAGTGGCGTGACGGGCTCGCGCTGGGTGGTCAGCGGATGCGAGCGGCCGACCACGAGCATCAGGCGCTCGGGAAACAGCGCTTCGGCCTCGATTTCGTCGTTGCGAACATCGACGAACCCGAACGCAAGGTCGACCTGGTCGTCGCCGAGCGCCGCCTCCACCGCGTCGAGCGACATCTCGGTCATCTCGATCACGATGCCCGGATGACGCTCGTGGAATAGCTCGATGACGGGCGCGACCAGGTACTCGGTGAAGGTTGGCGTGAAGGCGATCCGCAGCTTGCCGCGCGACAGGTCGTGCACGTCGTGCAGCGCGCGCTGCGCGGTGAGCAGGTCGTTGTGCGCGCGGCGCACGTATTCGAGGTAGACGCTGCCGAAATCGGTGAGCTGGACCATGCGTCCGCTGCGGTCGAACAGTTGCGCACCGAGCTCGTCTTCGAGCTGGCGCACCTTCTGCGACAACGCCGATTGCGACACGCTGAGCGCCTCGGCCGCGCGTGTGAAATTGCGGTGCTCGTCGATCGCGAGCAGATAGCTGATGTTGCGAAGCAGCGGGCTGCGTTGGGTGAACTTCATTTTTCGCGGAATGGGTCGCGGGTCACGTAGGTCCGGCATCTCGCCATTATGCGCCGGAAGGCGGGCGGCGGAACGCGATGGGGCCGGGTATTCGGCGACGATGTCACGGTTCGTCATTGCCAGCCGCCTCCGAGTGCGAGGAACGTGGTGATCTGGTCGTTGTTCACGTCCTGCCGGGCCGCCGCAACGGCCGTTTCGGCCGCGAGCCAGGTGCGCTCGGCGTCGAGCGCCGCGAGTCCGCCGACCCGCCCACCGCGCCGCAGTTCTTCGGTTCGCGCCATCACGTCGCGCGCCGCGTCGCGCGATGCCTCCAGGCGCTGCAGCCGGTCGAGCGCGCCCGCGTAGGTGTCGAGCGACGTTTCGGTTTCGCGCAGCGCGGTGAGGACGGTTGCATCGAAATGCGCGAGGCTCGCACGGCTGTCGGCCTGTGCGGCGTCGATGCGGTCGCGAATCGTGCTGCGATGGAGATTCCACGTGACCATCGGGCCGATCGCGAAGCGGTTCGTCAGCGGCGTGAAGAACGCGGCCGCGCCGCCGGTCGAGCCGATGCTGGCACCGAGCCTGATGTCCGGATACAGCGCGGTCGTTTCGACGCCGATGCGTGCGGTCGACGCGGCGAGCCGGCGCTCGGCCGCACGGACGTCGGGCCGGCGCTTCAGCAGCGCGCGCCCGTCGCCGGACGGAATCGGCGTCGACAGTTCGAGCGGCTTGTTACACGACAGCAGTGCGCGGTCGTAGTTCTCCGGCGGCTGGCCGGTCAGCGTCGCGAGACGGAACGCCGCATTCAGTCGGCGCGCCCGCAGCGGTGCGAGTTGCGCGCGGCTGTTCTCTATGCCGCCCTGGTCGCGCTGCTGCTCGAAGGTCGGTGCGCGTCCGTTCGAGATCAGCTGGCGGGTGAGGGCGAGGCGGCGCTGCTGGACGTCGATCGAGCGTTGCAGCACGTCGATCTGGTTGCCGGCGTTGCACAGGTCCGAGTACGCACGCGTGACTTCCGCGCTGACGTTCACACGCACGAGATCGCGCGCAGCGGCGACGGCCTCGTTGTCGGCGGACGCCGCTTCGATCCCGCGCCGGATCCCGCCGAACAGGTCGAGGTCGTAGCTCATCTCGAGGCCGATGTTGTAGATCTCGTGCCGTGGCGGCTCGACGTGCGAAAGGACCGACGCCGCCGATTGCTGCGTGTAGTTGGTCGATGCGTCGATGCCGGCGCTCGGCTCGCGCGCGGTGCGCGTCGCCGCGAGCAGCGCATTGCTGCGTTCGAGGTTCGCCTGCGCGGCGCGCAGGTCGACGTTGCTTGCCAGCGCCTTTTCGACCAGGCCGTCGAGCGTCGGGTCGTTGTAGAGGCGCCACCAGCGGTCGGGCAACGGGTCGCTCGACGCAACCGATGCACCCGCAACGAACGCACGGTTGGCGGCCGGTGCGTTCACGAGTGCGTTCGACGGCACGCGATAGTCGGGGCCGACCTCCGCGCACGCGGCGAGCGCGATGCACAGCGCTGCGATGGCAGTCGTACGCAGGCTTACCATGGCAGGCTCCGGTGTACCGTGACGTCGCCGGCCCGTGCATGAATCTCGACCGACGCGGTCTGCCCCGGCACGAGCCGCACGCCGGGCGGCACCGAATCGATCGCGATCCGCACCGGGATGCGCTGCGCGAGCCGCACCCAGGTAAACGCCGGGTTCACGTTCGCGAGCTGGGCGTCGCCTCCTGCGCGCTCGCGGTCCTCGACGCCGCCGGCGATGCTCTGCACGTGGCCGCGGATCTCGCTCGCGACGCCCATCAGATAGATACTGGCCGGATCGCCGACATGAATCGCCGGCAGCTTGGTTTCCTCGAAGTAGCCTTCGACGCGCAGCGACGTGTCGTTCACCAGCGCCATCGCACCCTTGCCGGCGCTCAGATAGACGCCCGGCAGCAGCCCGACGTTGGTCACCGTGCCGTCGATCGGTGCGCGGACGAGCGTGCGTTCGAGGTTCAGCGCGGCGAGGTTGCGTGCGGAGCGGGCCTGCGCGAGCGCGGCGCGCAGCTTTTCGACGCGTGTCGTGCCCTGCTGGGTCGATTCCTCGGCGACCACGTCTGGCATCGCGCGATTGCGGCGGTCCTCGCGAATCGCTTCGTCGAGTTCGGCCTGCTCGCTCGCGATGTTCGCGTCGGCCTGTTCGAGTGCGATCCGGTAGCGCGACGGGTCGATCACGAGCAGAACCTGACCCTTCGTCACTTTCTGGTTGTCGTGTACGCGCACGTCGGTGACGAGCCCGCTGACGTCCGGGGCGATCGGCACCACGTCGGAGCGCACCTTGCCGTCGCGCGTGAGCGGTTCGATCTGGTAGCGGACCCACAGTCCGTAGATCGCGCCGAGGATGCCGAGGATGATCGCGACCGTCAGCACGGTGCGTAACAGGGGGATGATTCGCTTCATGTTCAGGAAAGGAGGCGATACGGGAAATACGCGTCGGCGAGACGGGCGATGCCCCACCACAGCAGGAAGAAGGCCGCCAGTTCGAGCAGCGCCGGTTGCCAGAGCAGCACGCGCAGCGGCAGGCGAAGCAGCACGCCACGCAACAGGAACGTGACGATCAGCGCGACGATGGCCCACGCCAGCGCGGACGGCAGGTAGATGCCGAAAATATGGATCTCTTCGATCATCGCATCGTTCCTTCGACGAGTTGCACATGCGGGAACAGGTTGCAGCGCATGCCGACGAGCGCGAGCAGCGTGGCGTCGTCGCGGCCGGTCGTATTGCGCGCGGCGGCACCGATCGCGCGGTTCAGCGTGCGCATCAGCGATGCGGTGGCAGGCACCGGATGGTGCGCGTCGGCGCGTGCGCGATACAGCGCCGACACGGCCTCGAGCGCAGCCTCGATCGCGACACGCGTCTGCGCATCGCTTCTGTCGAGTCCTTCTCGCACCTGGATGATGTTGCGGCCGATACGCAGGTCGCTCAATCCGTCGACCGCATGCAGCGCATCACCCGGATTCGCGAACGCCATGCGCGCGGCGACCTGGCCGAGCCGGTCGACCGCGCGCGCGGTCCAGGTCGGCGCGTCGAGCGGCCGGTGCGGGTCGGCCATCTGCGCGAGATCGGCCCAGTTCTGGCGCACGATCCGGTAGGCGGTCCAGCGCGTGCTGGCAGAGCGGAACAGTTTGGTCACGACGAGCGTCGTGACGATGCCGCCGACCTGCGCGAGCCCCGTATTGAGGAACAGCGCGAAGTCGGCCTGGAAGCGATCGAGAAAGCCCATGGCGACGATGAAGCAGGAAAACATCGGGAGGGCGCGCGCGGTGCGCGCCGGATCGGCCTGGATGTAGCCCATCCAGATCAAGGCCGGTGCAAGCGTCAGGATCAGCATTCCGGCGCCGTCGACACGCGGCAGGATCACGAACAGGTACAGCGCGGCGAGCGGAAAGGTGACGAGCGTCGAGACGAGGTAGCGGCCGATCACCGGTGCGGGATCGTCCTGTGCCGCGAACGAGCAGGTGACGAGCGCGGCGAACGCGGCGGTTGCCGAGCCGTTTGGCCAGGCAAGCAGGATCCACACCGCGCAGTAGATGATGATCGCGGTGGTCGTCGCGGCACCGGCGAGCAGCGCGAGGCCGTGATCGCGCGCGAGCTTGAAGCGGTGCGTGCCGTCGGCGGGCGGCAGGTGGCGCTCGAGCTCGGCATCGCTTTCCGCGAAGGTACGCACGAGCCCGCGCGCCGCGTGCAGCGTGTCGATGAAATCGGCGGTGCGGTCCAACAGGTTCGCGGCGAGCAGCGACGTCCAGGCCGGGTCGGCCAGGCGCTCGGCCGCCAGCGTGCGGCAACGCGCGGCGAGGCCGACGTCGAGCGCTTCGCCCACTTCCTGCGACGCGTGCAGGTCGTCGATCACCGCATCGACCAGCGCGGCGGTTTGCGCATCGATCGCGTTCAGCGAGCGCAACTGGTCGAGTCGGTTCGCGGCGGCCGATGCGATCGACAGCAACGCCGCGAGGCGATGCTGCAATGCCGTGACGGTGTCGCGCGTGGCGAGCGCGAAGCGCTGGTCGAACGGCAGCGTCGTTGCGATCATCCCGAGTTCGGTGACGTCGGCCGCGAGCTTGCGGCGATGCTCGTGCTCGAGCCGCGTGTGATGCGTGCCGAACGCTTCGGCGGTCCAGCGGCACGCATCGCCGAGAAACGACAGCGCGCGTTCGTGGATGACCGGCCGGCTGTTCGCGGGCTTCAGCAGCATGTGCGTGATCGTCACGCACAGGATCGCCACCGTCATTTCCTCGACGCGCGACACCGCGGTGATGAAGATGTTGGTCGGATCGTCGAGATACGGAAAGCAGATGACGGCCGAGCTGAACGCGGCCATCTGGAACAGGAACGCGCGCGGCGTGCGGTCGAGCACCGCGAGATAGATGCAGAAGCCGATCCACAGCGCGAGGCACAGCACGAGCAACGCCGGCGAATTCTGCAGGTTCGGGGCGACCACCACCGACACGACCGCGCCGGCGGCGATGCCCGCGAGCCGGTAGATCGTCTTCGGACGGAAGGCGCCGGCCATCGGCTGCGAGGTCACGTAGACGGTCAGCAGTGCCCACCACGGGCGCGGGAAGCTGACCGTGAACGAGATCAGCAGCACGAGTGCGGCCGCGATAAACGTGCTGATCGAGAACAGGAGCTTTCTCGGATCGATGGAGAATGGGTCGCGCGGCCGAAGCGGCGCGACAGTGGCTTGCGACACGTCGGGTTCCTTTGGCGAGACTGGCGAAGGGGATTGCAGCGATTGCGCTAGGGCGCGGGAGGCGGTGCGCCGCACGTCATGTCGTGCGGTGCCGTTTTGCGGCGTGTGCCACGCGGGAGGGCGGCGGGGTGCATGGAAAAAAGCGTCCACGCGAAACGGGGTGTTGTGGCAGGCATGTCAAGCACGAGTGCGCGCCTTTTCCTTGTTATTCAAGCACATGGCCACGCGTTGAGGGACGGCGGTTGCCACGGAAACTCGGGTAGGAAGGATCAGGGTTTCATTCGATTGCGATGCCCGAAATTGTGCGCTGCGGCGCGCGCGGCGTCCAAGTCGGATTTCTGACCGGGGCAATCGGTTTTACTTATCGTGCGGCGTGCCGGGGCGCAAGAATGCCGATCAATGTCGACGCGGACGAATCGGCAGACTCATCGCGGGCGCGTGATGGGCGACGTGCGGGGAATCGGTTGTACGCGCAACCGGGGCAGGCCGGATCGCGTTCCGTCAGTCGCCGAACAGCTGCCCCTGTCCGGAGATCACGCGTTCGAAGTCGTCGCGCAGGAACGGCAGGATCGCGTCGGCGACGGGCTGGAGCTGGCGGCTCACGTAGAACGCATGGTCGATCGGCGAGCGCATGGTTTCGAGCGGCTCGGGGCCGGCCGTCGTCATCACGTAGCTGATCCAGCCGCCGCGCTGATATTGCAGCGGCCGGCCCTGTGCCTGGTTGAACTCGTCGGCGATCCGTGCCGCGCGCACGTGCGGCGGCACGTTGCGCTCGTACTCGCGCAGCGGCCGGCGCACGCGCTTGCGGTAGACGAGCTGGTCGTCGAATTCGCCGGCCAGCGTGCGCCGCACGGTGTCGCGGATGAAATCCTGGTACGGCTCGCGGTTGAACACGCGCCGGTACAACTCGCGCTGGAACTGCTGCGCGAGCGGCGTCCAGTCGGTGCGCACCGTTTCGAGCCCCTTGAAGACGAGATCCTCGCCGCCGCCGGCGGCCGCCGCGAGGCCCGCGTAACGCTTCTTGCTGCCTTCTTCCGCACCGCGCACGGTCGGCATCAGGAAGCGGCGGTAGTGCCGCTCGTACTGCAGCTCCAGCGCGCTCTCGAGCCCGAATTGGTCGCGCAGGTGCGCTTGCCACCAGCGGTTGATGTGTTCGACGAGTGCGCGGCCCTTGGCGCCGGCCTCGTCGTCGTCGTGCGCGCGACCGAGCCACACGAATGTCGAATCGGTATCGCCGTAGATCACTTCGTAACCCTGAGCTTCGATCAGCTCGCGCGTGCGGTGCATGATTTCGTGGCCGCGCATCGTGATCGACGACGCGAGGCGCGGGTCGAAGAACCGGCAGCCCGTCGAGCCGAGCACGCCGTAGAACGAATTCATGATGATCTTCAGCGCCTGCGACAGCGGTGCGTTGCGCTGCCGCTTCGCCTCGTCGCGGCCTTCCCATACGCGGCGCACGATATCGGGAAGACAGTGCGCGGTACGCGAGAAGCGCGCGCCGAGAAAGCCGGGCACCGACGCGTCGTCGCCGGAATTCGCGAGCCCTTCGATCAGCCCGGCCGGATCGATCAGGAACGTGCGGATGATCGACGGATAGAGGCTCTTGTAGTCGAACACGAGCACCGAGTCGTACAGCCCGGGGCGCGAATCCATCACGAAGCCGCCGGGGCTGTTTTGCCCCGTCACGTCGCCGAGGTTCGGCGCGACATAGCCGAGCCGGTGCATGCGCGGCAGGTACAGGTGCGTGAAGGCCGCCACCGACCCGCCGGTGCGATCGGCCGCGAGGCCCGTCACGCTCGCGCGTTCGAGTGCGAAGGACAGCAGGTCGGCCTTGTCGAAGATGCGCGTGACGAGCTCGCAATCTTTCAGGTTGTAGCGCGCGAGCGCGGGCTTGTCGTGATCGAAGCGGCGCTGGATCTCGTCCATCCGCTGGTACGGGTTGTCGATCGACTTGCCTTCGCCGAGCAGCGACTGCGACACGTATTCGAGGCTGAACGACGGGAACGTCCACGTCGCGGATTTCAGCATGTCGATGCCGTCGAGGATCAGCCGGCCCGCCGCACCCGCGAAGAAGTGGTCGGGCTGCTGGCCGTGCGCGCGCCAGTCGAGCACGCTGCCGCCGCGCCCGAGCTTCAGCGGCACGCCGTATTGCTCTGCGTGCGCGTGCAGGATGCGCAGGTCGAACTGCACGAGGTTCCAGCCGATCACCGCATCGGGATCGTGTTCGTCGAACCAGTCGTTGAGCCGCGCCAGTATCGCGGGCCGGCTGTCGCAGTAGTCGAGGCGGAAGTCGACGGCGCGGGCTTCGTCGCTCTCGGCTCCGTTCGGCGGGCCGAGCATGTAGACCTGCCGTTGCCCGCAGCCTTCGAGCGCGATCGAATACAGCTCGCCGTGGACGCTGGTTTCGATGTCGAGCGACACGCAGCGCAGCGTCGGGCGATAGCCGGTCGCGGTTTTCAGTTCGGCGCCGGTCAACGTGCCGTCGTGGCCGGGCTGGCCGCGAAACTGCACGCAAGCCGTGATGAAGCGCTCCATCGCGTAGCGGTCGGGCGGCTGCACGTCGGCTTCGTAGACGTCGATGCCGGCCGCCGCGAGGCGCTTCTGCAGCCCGGACAGATGGCGGTAGCGCCGGCAATAGAGGCCGACGACCGGGCGCTGCCGGAAGTCGCGCAGCGCGAGCGGGCGCAACTCGATATCGCGCTCGGCGGCCAGCGCGCGTTCGGCGAGCGCCTGCTGTTCGGCCGGAATGAATGCGACGGCTTCCTGCGGGCGCAACTGTACACGGCGCGGACCGTGTTCGGTTGCCAGCCAGAACTCGATCTCGATGCCGGTCGCGGTGTCCCGCCAGTGGCGGGTGAGGATGAAACCCTGCTCGAACTCCGTCAAAACGCTTGCTCGTCGTGGATGCCCAGGCGGCGGATTTTAGCGCTTGGGCGGGTGGTGTGCCGGAATGGGGGCGATACCGTCCCGGCATCCTGGCCAATGATCGTATGATTCTGAATCGAATGAACCCATCCGGAATCGTTTAATGAAACTCGCGATCGATCGCATCGCACGTGTTGCCGGTTACGTTGTTGCCGCGGCCTGCCTGGGTGGAAACGGGAGCGCGATATTCGCGGCCCCGACATTGAAGGGTCTGCCGGCCGCCACGGAAGCCAACTGGATACAGGCGGTCAAGCGGCATCGCACCAAGGATGGCGCGACGGTTGCCGAAGTGCTCGCCTATGCGGAAAAAATGCGGCCGCGCATCTTCAAGGCCGGACGATTCGACGTGGGTTACAACGGCGCGACCGGGGTTGCCAGCTCGGTTTCGATCGGCTACTGGATCGGATCGAAGCGCGCACCGGACGATGCGTTCGTCGATCTCGGCTATTCGATGTCGCCCGATGGCCGCGTGATGCCGGTCTCGCGCGACGAGCACACGGCAACGGCATTGGAGAACGGGCGGAAGGCATTTCTGCGTGCCGTCGACGATGCCTATCGGGACACATGCCGGTCCGATCCCGATCATCCGCCGGCGTGTTGACAGGCATCGTTCACTGCCGTCGTCGCCCGATTTCACGACCTGATACATGGCGGGTCACGTGCATTCATCGTTCGCATCGCGTTCACCGCCGGCGCCTAAGCGTCGTCGGCAACGCCGCTACACCGACACCGACGCGAAATCCTGCTTCAAATGCTCGACACGCTGCGGACGCTGATACAGGTAGCCCTGCGCGTACTGAATCCCGACCGCATGCAGCGCGCGATGTTGCGCTTCCGTTTCCACGCCCTCCGCGATGATCTTCAGGTCGTAGTGATGCGCAACGGTCGCGATCCCCTCGATCAACCCCGCGTTGCCGCCGTTCAGCGGCGACACGAACTGGCGATCGATCTTCACGTAGTCGAACGGAAAGCGCGACAGCATGTCGAGATTGCTGTGATGCGTGCCGAAATCGTCGATCGCGAACTTCGCGCCTTTCGCTCGCAGCGCATGGAAGATCGCGGTGGTTCGCGCGTTCTTTTCGAGCAGGATGCGCTCGGTGACTTCGAGCACCAGCGTAAAGCCTGGCGGCAGCGCACGAATCGCCTCCTCGACGACGGATACGAACTGCGTGCGCTCGAGGTCCTTCGGCGCGATGTTGATGGCGATGCGCAGCGGCATGGCCGGCGTCAGCGCGGACAGTTCCGACACGGCTGTTCGCAGCACGAATTCCGTCACTTTCGGCAGCACCGCGCTTGATTCGACCTGCGGGATGAACACGGCCGGGCTGATGGCCCCCCACTTGGGATGCTGCCAGCGCAGCAGCGCCTCGACGCCGACGGTCCTGCGCGTCTCGACATCGACGATCGACTGGTACACGACATGCAGTTCGTCGCGCCTGAGTGCGTTGCGGACGGCCTTCAGCAGCAGGCGGCGCGGCGCCATCGCCAGCAGGTAGGCCGCCATCACGAGGCCATCCGCCAGCAGCACGATCGTGATGCCGATCAGCCGATAGTGGTGCTGGATCTGCGACGCATAGTGCGCGGAGGCGGCAACCGACACCGTGAACGGCCAACGGGGCGACGCGATCGTGCTGCCGCCTGCGGGTTCCGCGGCCGATTCCGGCGTGAACGTCCCGTGCTGATCGAGATGGCCCGAACCCGCGATCGACAGCGTCGCGGTTTCCGTCCCGTAGCGGGCGCCGTGCGCGAGCGCGTCCGCCACATAGTCGCCTTCGATCAGGTAGAGCACGCCCGCGCCGGGCGCGATGGCGTAAAACACGGGCAGCACCGGGATGCCTTGCTGGAATGGCGTCTGGCGCAACAGCGTGACGAGCGTCGAGCCCGGTTCCGGTTCGTGTGTGTAGGCGCCGAGCGGCAAGTCGATCGCCCCCAGCGCGGACGAGCACATGACGCGGCCGTCGTTCACCAGCGCGACGGCGCGCAGGTAGCGCAGGCGCGTGCCGATCTCGGCGAGGGTCCGGAATACCGTCGGGCATGGCCGCCCGACGAGCGCGGTGAGTTCGTCCACGTGTCGCAGGCGGGCACCGTCGAGGATGCGATCCACCGATGCCACGATGTCGTTCGCGATCACGCGTTCATGCTGGGTGACGGTATCGCGCGCGTAGCGGTCGGCAAGCACGATTGCGCACGCCGGTACGAGCACGCAAACGATTACGGCGACGCAAAAGACGACTCGCGGCCACGCGCCGCTGCGCTGGAAAACGGGCTTCGAGCCTGGCGTGAACGCCAACATTCCCGCGGTCGCCTTTGGTGTTGTGTGTATGAAGCAGCCAGTCGAACCGGTCGATCCACCCACGTCGCGCATGCGTCATGCCGGGTTCGGGCAACGCGGTGTGCGCGCCGGGTTCGCGATGCGATCGATTCTACGGTCGCGACGGGCATCTGCGGCAGCCCCGTCGCAATCGGCCATGTATTCCGGAAGCTGGCCTCTATAAACATGTGCATGCAGCGCATGGTTATCGACGTAGCACACCGAAAAAACCCCCGGCCGCAGGGTCGTGCGGCCGGGACAAAAAACACCGTCTCTTGGCACGAGGATGGTGCGCGGCAAGTATAAGATGTGACGAGCGATTGTGAAATATTGTTATTCAACAATTGGTGTAGTTTTGTCATTGTGTCTCGACGAGAAACATTCCTGCGAAAGGTTGTTTTCGTCGACCTGCCGCTGGCTTGCAAGCGGTCGCCACTCGTCACGGTCGCGCGTCTCGCCGGCGCGTTGAGATGGAAGAAAACACCGTGCCCACGGTCGTCGTGTCCGACGGTGCGGCCGCAACCGACGGCGGCTCGCTGTGGATCCGGATTGCCGTGAACGGGCAAGCCCACAACTACCTGCTCGATCGCGCGCTCGCTTCACGCGGGACGCCGCGCTACAACACCATCAGCGGTGAGCACGGACCATTTTCGAAAGCTGAACGAAAGATGTTGCTCGCGCTGCTGCGCCGCATTGCCGACCCCGTGATGTGTGCCGGCATCGTCGGCACGTTCGTACAGGTGCTGCAGGAATCTGGCGGTGAATGAACAATGCGGTCGCGGTGCATCGCGCGAGCTGCGAGTCAGAAATCGTTGCGCATCTTGCGGAGCAGATCGCCGGCCGACTGGTGCGTGTCCACCGCGGTGAGGACATCGGTCAGGAACCACGGCAGGTTCAGTTGCGTATTGGAATCGCCGACGCATACGCGGATCGGCGGCGCCTTCGACGGCGAGCGGGCGTCGGGTGTGGCATCGCGGGACGGGACGCAGTTTTTCGCGTGCGCTTGAACGGGAGCCGGCTCGGCGCCGCCGGATGTTGCGCCGGCGGCTGCCGGCAAGCTGATGGCGGCAAGCAGGGTCAGGACAGCGACAGGGGCAACGCGTTTCATGAGATTCTCCGGCGATGCTCGTTCGACCGCGCGGGCGGACGCGAGTTCGTCGGCGGCATGGTGGCCATGGTGGCGCGCCGCGCTCAGCCGCGCGCGACGTTCGCCGCTCGCGCAGGTTGCCGGCTGCGCCACTGCTGCGGCGATTCGCCGGTCCAGCGTCGAAAGGCGCGCGTAAAGGCGCTGTGTTCCGAATAGCCGAGCAGCCACGCGACTTCCGCGAGCGTCAGCCGCGGATCGTTCAGGTGGTCGATCGCGAGCCGCCGCCGCGTGTCCTCGCGCAGTATCCGGAAGTTGAGCCCGAGTTCGGCAAGCCGCCGATGCAGCGTGCGCGACGACACGTGCAGATCCGACGCGATCTGTTCGATGCTCGCTTCGCCTTGCGTCAGCAGGCGCGCGACGGCTTCGCGCACCGACTGTTCGAGATCGTCCGTCTGCCGCAGCTCGGCAAGCAGCGCGCTCGCCTGACGTTCCATCATCTGCAGCAGCGCGTCGTCCGGTTGGCGCAGCGGCTGCGTGAGCAGGTGCAACGGGAACGCGAGCCGGTTCACCGGCTGGCCGAACCGCACCGGGCAGCCGAAGTAATCGGCATACGGCTGCTCGTTGGCGGGGGACGGGTGTACGAAGCAGACTTCGTCGGGCCCGTGACGCGTGCCGGTGATATTGCGCGCGAACTGGACGATGGCCGTCAGCGCGACTTCATCGACGAGCGGGCCGAGCGGCTCGGGTGCGTCGTGCCATTCGATCGCGACCGAGGTTGCTTCGACCCGCACTTCCATGCGCGCGACGTTCGCGATCAGGTGTTCGTATTGCTGCCAGCGTGCGAGGGCGGCGCCGGCATCGCGGCACGCATGCAGCGCGTAGCCGAGCGCACCGAGGTGGGCGGGCGTGATCCGCTGGCCGACGTGCAGGCCGAGCAGCGGATCGTCGAGCGCGCGCACCGCGCATTCGAGGAGGCGCCGCCAGTGCGCGCTCGCGTACAGCGTGAGCCCGCGATCGTCCTCGGGCGGCCGCGCCTCGCCGAGCACGCGCGCGGCATCCTTGCCTTGCTCGGACAGATAGTCGAACAGCAGTCGCACGTAGGTGCTCGAGTAGTAGACGCGCTGCGTCGATAGCGGGGAGGCGGCGGGCATGGCGGAAAGTGTCAAGTAATCGTCCGCAAGTGTCAACGCGGGGCGACCCGTGCGTGACCATACTGCCGGTCAGTTCTTGATCGAGGCCGCGAACATGCCGACCGAGTTGATGACGTGGCTCCACGCGTTCCTGGGGAACGACGTGGACTGGAAGCAGGTGCTGCTGATCGGCATGACGCCGGTCTTCCTGATCGCGTTCGCGATCGAATACGCGGTGATGACCGGGCGCGGCCGTCGCGAGCCGTTTCGCTGGAAGGAGATTGTCGCGAACCTGTCGCTCGGCGCCGGCTATCAGGTGGCCGAGACCGTGATGGGGCTCCTGTTCACGGGCGCGATCTTCGCGTGGGTTTACCGGCACCGCTGGTTCGACGTGCCGGTGAACGGCTTCACGATCGTGCCGATCTTCGTCGTCGTGGAGTTCTGCTACTACTGGTTTCACCGCACGTCGCACCGCGTGCGCTGGTTCTGGGCCGCGCACGTGCCGCATCACAGCGGTGAAGTGATGAACTTCACGACGGCGATGCGGCAGTCGTTGCTGAACGCGTTCGTCGGCGTGTTCGTGTTCTATCTGCCGCCGGTCTGGTTCGGCATCCCGCCCGCTGTCGTGCTGTTCCTGCTCGCCGTCGATCTCGCGTACCAGTACTTCGTGCATACCGAAGCGATCGGGCGGCTGCCGCGCTGGTACGAATACGTGTTCGACACGCCGTCGAACCACCGCGCGCATCATGGCCGCAATCCGCGTTACATCGACAAGAATTACGGCGGCGTGCTGATCATCTTCGATCGCCTGCTCGGCACGTATGTCGAGGAAACGGAGCCGGTCGACTACGGGATCACGCAGCAGATTCGTTCGTACAACTTTCTGGTACTGAACCTGCACGAATTCGTCGACATGTGGCGCGACGTGTTCGCGCCCGGGTCCGTCCTGCAGCGGCTGAGACATCTGTGGATGCCACCCGAGTGGGAGCGGCCGGGGCATCGGCCGATTCATACGTGGAGTGTCGAGCGCAAGGGCGAGGACGCGACTGCGGCAGCAGCGCGCGCCGCGCCTGACGAGGCGGCGCTGGCGCCAGGGCGCAAGATCGTACAAGCCACCCGCACGCGATCCGGCTAACCTGCGTGCTTTCCTCGGCGAAAGGCACGGCGGGCAATGACGAAGAAAGTATTCTGGGACGATCCGTACCGGACCACGCTGGATACCGTCGTGAGCCACGTCGACGGCGCTCGCGTGCGGGTGGACGCGACCATCTTCTTTGCGTTTTCGGGCGGGCAGGAAAGCGACGCGGGGTCGCTCGGCGGCTATCCGGTCGTCCAGGCCGACAAGCAGGGCCTCGATATCGTCTATACGCTGCCGCACGATCATTCGCTGCGCGTCGGCGATCGTGTGACCTGGTGCATCGACTGGACGCGGCGGTACCGGCTGATGCGTCTGCACTTTGCGGCCGAAATGGTGTTGCAGCTGGTCTATCGGCTCAGGCCCGGCATCGAGCGCATCGGTGCGCATATCGGGCAGGACAAGGCGCGCATCGACTTCGCGAGCGACACGAGCGTGGCGCCGCTGTTTCCCGAGATCGAATTGGCCGCGGCCGATCTGTCTAAGCGCGACCTGCGCATCGTGACCGACTTCAGCGATGTCGACACGCAACGCCGATACTGGACGGTCGACGGCTTCTCGACGATGGCGTGCGGCGGCACGCACCCGGCCTCGACCGGCGAGATCGGCATGCTGACGCTCAAGCGCAGGAATACCGGAAAGGGCAAGGAGCGGATCGAGGTGATGCTGGTCGAGCCGGAGAGGGCCGGCGGGCAGCGGGGCGATGCGGATTCGCGTCGTCCCGTCTCCGTGAAAGATCGGTCGAGCCGGGAAGGGGGGCAAGCGACTTTGACGGAGGAAGGTCCCGATTCGGTCGGGCAACCGTCGGATTGCCGCCGGATCGTGGACGGCCGGACGTAGCCGGCCGGTTTGACGGCGTTCAGTGCAGGCCGGCCGATGCGATCGAGTGCACGGTGTCGGTGATGTTCACGCAGCGCGACAGGCCGAAATGCTCGGCTTCGCGGCGCTCCGGTTCGCTGCTCGCGATCGCCACCGCGCGTTCGGGCGGCACGCCGAGTGCCTGCAGCGCGACGTCGAAGGGATGCTGGTTTGATCCGGAGTCCTGCTGATTGGCGTCCGTGACGACGACCGAGAAGCGGTCGAGGTTCGCGCGGCCGAACTGGCCTTCGAACATGTCGCTGAGCCGAGCGGCCGGCAGCGTCGTGACGAGACCGAGTCGATATCCTTCTTCCGATGCTCGGTCGAGCCACTGGATGATCGCGTCGCGTTGATGGCGCGATTCGTGCGAGTCCGGTGTTGCTTCGATTTGCGCGAATGCTGCGTCGAGACGGGTGACGATGGCTTCGATAACCACGGTGATTCCTCTTTAGAGACGTGATGATCCGTTCGCCGACGGGAATGCCACACACCTTAGCGTCGATCCGGAAAACGCGACTAATTAATATTTTTATCCGACCCATACGATTCGGCTAATGAATAGGGTGGCGAGCCAAGGTGGGCGCGGGATGCGTGTCGCACGTCGTATTCCGCGCGAACGGCATCGTATCGACGGTCTTCGATGTGATGCACCAGATTCGCGCACGCAGTGAATGCGTCGCACCGTGCATGTGCATCCAAAAAAACGGCATACCGAGCGATGCACGCCCGATATGCCGTCTTGCGATGCTGCGCGCGAACCGGCGCGATCAGTGCAGCTTGATCGACGGCTGGTTGCGGCTCTGCAGCCAGTGGCTCAGCGACTGGAACAGCGCGCGCTTCACGCCGACCACGCTGAACAGGTGCTTGCGATACAGGAACTTGTACAGCCCTATCGCGGCGAGCCCGTCGACGATCAGCGAGCGCGAGCGCCCGCGGAGGTCGGCCTGGTACGCGGCGCCCGCATGCCCGAGCGACACGACGGTGCCCGCATCGTGAAACGTGAAGCCAGCCACCGGCTTGCCGACGACGCGGCGCGCGAACGCGTTGACCAGGTACACGGCCTGCTGGTATGCGACCTGCGCGCGCGGCGGCAGGAAGCCGCTCGCGCCGGCCGTCGGGCATGCGGCGCAGTCGCCGAACGCGTACACGTGCGGGTCGTCCGGCGTCTGCAGCGTATCGGTCACGATCACCTGGTTCGAACGATTGAGCACGATGTCGCCGATCTCCCGCAGGATCGCGGGGCCCGCCACGCCGGCCGCCCAGATCGTGATGTCGCTTGCGAGCCGTTCGCCGGTCGCGGTCGTCACGGCGTCCGCGCTGACTTCGGCCACGCGTGTATCGGTCAGCACGTCGACGTTCAGCACACGAAGCTGCGCGTGCATCTTGCCGGACAGCCGCGCGTCAAGCGCCGGCAGGATGCGCGGGCCGCCTTCGATCAGCCGGATGTGCACGTCGCGCGCGGACACCAGTGCCTTGAAGCGGTACGTCGTCAGCTGCTGGATCGCGTGCCGCAGCGCGGCGGCCAGCTCGACACCCGTCGCGCCCGCACCGATCACGTTGATGCAGATCGGCGCCGCGCGCTGCGCGGGCTGCTGCTCGGCCAGGTGATTCGCCTTCGTGCACGCCGCGAGGAACTTCCGGCGGAAATCCTCGGCCTGGTCGAGGTTTTCGAGCGGCAGCGCATGGCGCGCCGCGCCCGGCACATTGAAGAAATTCGTCACGCTGCCGACGGCGAGCACGAGGTCGTCATAGCCGAGCTCGCGCTGCGGCAGGATCTCCGTGCCGTCCGCGTCCTGCACGGCCGCGATCGTCGCCGTGCGTGCGGCGCGGTCCACCCGCTGCAGTGCGCCCTGCACGAAACGGAACCCGTGGCGCTTCGCTTGCGCCGCGTATTCGATCGTGTGGGACGCCGGGTCGCGATGGCCCGATGCGGCTTCGTGCAGCAGCGGCTTCCAGAAGTGCGTCGGATAGCGGTCGACGAGCACGACTTCGGCTTGCCCACGGCGTCCGACGGTATCGCCGAGACGCGTGGCGAGGTGCAGGCCGCCGGCGCCGCCGCCGACGATCACGATGCGCGGCAGGCGCGGTGCGCGGTCCGTTGCAAGGTTGGGCGTGGTGTTGTCCATGGTGGGCTCCCGCTAGATGACGATTCGGATGACATTGCTCAAGAACCGACGATATAGTTTCGAACCCACTCGAACAATTTAATGTTTATAAGCGACTCATATGTATTCACTTATAGGAAAGACCGCGACGTTTCGGCAACTGAAGGCGCTGGACATGATTGCGCGGCTCGGCAGCGTGTCGCGAGCGGCCGAGGAGCTGAACCTGACGCAGCCGGCCGTGTCGCTGCAGGTTCGCCTGCTCGAGGAGGCCGTGGGCGCCGCGTTGCTGCAGCGGGTGGGGCGCGGCGTGCAGCTGACCGCGGCCGGCGAGATCGTGTCGCGCTATGCGCGCGAGATCCTGCATCTGTGGACCGAGGCCGGCGACGAAGTGGCCGCGTTGACGGGCGATCTGGGCGGCACGCTGCGGATCGGCGCGATCACGACGGCCGAATACCTGATTCCGCCACTGCTCGTGAAATTCACCGCGACGCGTCCGCATGTGAAGACGTACTTCAAGGTCGGCAATCGCGACGACATCATCCGCATGCTCGCGACGCATGAAATCGATCTCGCGGTGATGGGCAGCGCGCCGAAGGAGCTGCGCACGCACGCGGTCGAGTTCGCGAAACATCCGATGGTGTTCGTCGCGGCGCCCGGCCATCCGCTGATGCAGCGCAAGCGCGTCGCGCTGAAGGATCTCGAATCCGCGCACCTGCTCGTGCGCGAGCGCGGCGCGGGTACGCGCTCGACCGTCGAGAGCCTGTTCAAGACGGCCGGCTACCGCTTCCATGTGGGCTCCGAACTGTCGAGCAACGAGGCCATCAAGCAGATGGCCGAAGCCGGGCTCGGCATTGCGTTCCTGTCGTTGCACGCGTGTGCACTCGAGCTGCGCGCGGGGCTGCTCGGGCAACTGCCGTTCCCCGGCAACCCGATCGAGCGCGAATGGTATGTGGTCACGCTCGCCGACCGGCGGATCTCGCAGGTCACGGGGCTGTTCCGGGATTTCCTGATCAAGCAGGGCGCACCGGTGATCGACGGCGCGACGGTGGCGCCGCACGAGCGGCGGCGCAAGTAGGCGGCGTACCGGGTCGAACGACGCCGGCCGCGTGGCCGGTCAGACGAGCCCGAAATCGTCGTTGCTGTCGGGGATCGACGCGAGCAGTCGTTCGAGCCGGTACCAGCCGACGATGCGCAGGCACCAGGCGGCGATCGTGGCGCGGTCGTTGCGGGAGCGGGGGCCGGATGACGGGCGGGGAGCGGCGGAAGGCGAGGACGCAGTGAGCGCGACGCGTTGCGCAAGGCACGGATGGGGCATGACGGTCTCCGTAGGTGTCGGATGGGGCCATCGTAAGCGGCGCCGCGCCCGCCGGCGCACACGGAAGGATGGCCCTGAGCAGAAACGGATGATCTTTTTCTGCTCGGCCCGGGCGTGCCCCCGGCAGGCCCGGCAGGCGGCCCGAAAACGCGTCACAATGCGCGTTCGACATCCCCATCCACGGGAGGAAGGCCATGAGCGATGCGATTCTCGCGGCGCCGACGGACAACGGCGTCCCGGTCAGTCTGCGCACCAGCCGCGGGCTCGGCTGGCAGGGCTTCGGCGCGTCGCTGCTGGAGATTCGCGCGGGCACCTACCGGATTCCGGCGGCCGACCATCACCGGATCGGCGTGCATATCGGGCCGCCCGTCCGCGCGGATTGCGTGTGCGACGGCGAGCGCGTGTCGCGCATCCAGGCGCATGGCGACGTCGACGTGATTCCGGCCGGCTTGCCCGGCCAGTGGACCGACAGCGCCGACTGCCGGATCCTCCATATCGCACTCACCGACACGTTCGTGCGGCGGACCGTCGAACAGCTCGAGCTGAAGCCGTCGCAGGGGCAGATCCGCCGCCGGCTGCAGGTGCGCGATCCGCGCCTGCAGCACATCGCGTGGGCGATGGCCGCCGAACTCGAAGCGGAAGACGCGTCGGATCCGCTCTATGCGGAAAGCCTGTGTACGGCGCTCGTCGCGCGGCTGGTCGACGGCCAGCCGGCGTTTCGCGAGCGCCGCCGCACCCTCGCGCCGAAAGCGGCCGCGCGCGTGATCGACTATGTCGAAACGAACCTCGACCAGCGCATGACGCTGGCCGAACTCGCGGCGCTCGTGTCGATCAGCGTGCCGCATTTCAAGGTGCTGTTCCGCGAAACGCTCGGGATGCCCGTGCACCAGTACGTCGTGCGGCGCCGGGTCGAGCGCGCGAAGGCGTTGTTGCTCGAAGGCCGGCTCAGCATCAGCCAGGTCGCGCTCGAAGCCGGGTTTGCACACCAGAGCCACATGGCAAACTGGATGAATCGCGTGCTGGGTGCGACGCCGACCGAGATTGCGCGGTCGGGCGAGCGGGGCGGGCTGCGGCTGGCTTATGACGGCGCGGGCAGCGGGAGTGGGGCATAGCGGAGCGATGGCGCCGCGCCGGATATGCGTTGTCGCTTCGGATCCCGGGTCATTGTCCAACAGGCTGTTGGACAATGACCGCGTTCGTCCTCGTCCAGAAAGCGCTGCACCGTCCTCGGTCTCGACGGGCCTCCTGAAGCGCAGCGCCTTGGGCGTGAGCGGCTCATCCCTCACCAGGGTGTCGTTGCCCGTCATCGGCGGACCGCAGGACTCGAAGCGACTAGCAAGGCGGCGGACGATTCGCATGGCCGCCGCCCAATCCATCATCCTTTCCTGCTGGTTTCATCCCTCCCTGCGCGCCGTTCCCTCCGCCCAACCCGACAATCACCCCACCTTCACCCCCTCAGGAGCGAATCGTGTTCGTGATCTTCGGTGCATCCGGCAACGTCGGCCAGTCGACCGTGACGGCCTTGCGCAATGCCGGCCATCCCGTGCGCGCGGTGTTGCGCGACGCACGCCATCGTGAACGTTTCGCGCAGCTCGGCTGCGACGTCGTGATCGCCGAGCTGACGGACGCGAACACGATCGCATCGGCGATCGACGGCGCGCGGGCCGTGCAGATACTGTGCCCGGTACCCGTCGCCGACCCCGATCCGGCCGCGACGATGACGCGGACAATCGATGTCGCGACCGCCGCGCTCGCCGCCAACCCGCCGCCGGTGCTGCTCGCGCTGTCGGACTACGGCGCGGAGCGCGACGGCAATACGGGCATCACCCGCCTGTTTCATGACTTCGAGGAACGGCTGAAGGCGATCCCGACACACCTGACGCTGCTGCGTTCGGCCGAGCATCTGCAGAACTGGTCGCGCATCCTGCCGGTCGCGCTCGGCACGGGCGTGCTGCCGAGCTTTCATCATCCGGTCGACAAGGTGTTCCCGACGGTCTGGGCGCCGGATGTGGGCATCGTCGCGGCGCGGCTGTTGCTCGATGCGCCCGAAGGCGGTGACGGGCCGCGCATCGTCAGTGTCGAAGGGCCGCGGCGGGTGAGCGTGACCGCGATTGCCGATACGCTCGGCGCAGCGGCCGGCCGGGCAATCGTCGCGCATGAACTGCCGCGCGACACCTGGGCCGCGACGCTGCTGCGCGCGGGCCTCAGCGAACGCCATGCGCAGTTGATCGTCGATCTGTACGACGTGCACAACGCCGGGCAGATCGACGTCGAGGACGGTGTGTCGGAGCGGCTTTACGGGACGACGACGCCGACTGACGCACTCGCGCAACTGGTGCGCCAGCACGCGCGGTAGTGGCAGTGGCGACTGGTGTTGCGCATCACGCCGGTCGCCGCACCTTGTTCAGTACCGCATACGAAAGCGACCCGATCACGATTCCCCAGAACGCGGAGCCGAGCCCGAGCCACGTCATGCCCGACGCGGTCGCAAGGAACGTGATCAGCGACGCCTCGCGGTGGTTCTCGTCCTCGAAGATCCCGTGCACGTTCGCGCCGATCGCGCCGATCAGCGCGAGCCCCGCGAGGATCGCGACGAATGCCTTCGGCAGCGCGAAGAACACCGTGACGATCGTGCCCGCGAACAGCCCGCCGATCAGGTAGATCGCCCCGTTCGCGAGTCCGGCGATGTAGCGCCGGTCCGGGTCCTCGTGCGCGTCCTTGCCGGTGCACAGCGCGGCCGTGATCGCCGCGACGACGATCGTGATCCCGCCGAAGCACGCGACCGCGAGCGACATCACGCTGGTCGCCGTGATGATCGGCCGCGCAGGGGTGTGATAGCCGGACACCCGCAGGATCGTCATGCCCGGCAGGAACTGGCCGGTGAGGCTGACGACGACGAGCGGCAGCGCGAGGCTGAGCGTCGTGCCGAGCGTCCATTCGGGCGCGATGAAGATCGGGTGCGCGAGGCTCGCGGACACGTTGCCGAGATGCGTCATCCCGAGCAGCGTCGCGAGCGCGGCGCCCGTGAGCAGCACGAGCACGATGCTGTAGCGCGGCAGCAGGCGCCTGAAGATCACGTAGGCCGCGATCATCCCGAACGCGAGCGCGGGCTGCTCCGACGCGGCGGCGAACGCATGCGTGCCGAACGGCAGCAGGATGCCGGCCATCATCCCGCACGCGATACCGCGCGGAATATGGCGGACGAGCCGGTCGAAATAGCCGGTCACGCCGATCAGCAGGATGATCAGCGCGGCCGTGAGGTACGCGCCGACGGCCTGGTTGAGCGTCAGTTGCGGAAACAGGCCGACGAGCAGCGCGGTGCCGGGCGCCGACCACGCGGTGATGATCGGCACCTTCAGCTTCCAGCTCGCGAACAGGCCCGATACGCCCGCGCCGATCGAGATCGCCCAGACCCACGACGACACCATCGCGTCGGACACATGGGCGGCCTGTGCGGCCTGGAAGAAGATCGCGAGCGGGCCCGCATAGGAAATCAGCACCGCGAGAAAGCCCGCGGTAATCGCGGAAACGGACCAGTCGTTGCCGATCGCGCGGATCGTGCCGGGCGGGGTGTTCGGTTGCATCGTCGTGGGGAAGTGCGGCGCGCGGCCGGGGGCAGAGCCGGGGCGAATGATTGTTGGAAGCCCCGGACGAGCCGTCATTCTGGGCATTGCCGACGCAATTGGCAATGCGCGGGTGCGAGCGGGGTCGTCGGTATCTTGTAAGGTTTCGGTCGTTAGCGAGCCGGATCGACGGAGATCGAATCGACTTGCTCCACGACCTTGACCGCCTGTGTCAGATCGCCTTCGAGCGTGCGACCGTGGCTGTCGTAAAAGATCTGGGTCGTGTAGATCGTCAGCGTGGCGGGAATCGGCTTGCCGTGATCGCGCCAGTCGACGGGCACCGTGTAGGGGCCGATTCTCGCGCCGGACAAGCCGGGAATCGCTGCACCCGAGATGCGAATGCCGACCGCGGCGCCGCGCATCTCGAAGGTTGCCAGGACGAAGCGCTCCAGCGCCGGCTTGTTGCGGAACAGGGGCAGGATGTCGTCGCGGAATCCGACCGTGCCTTCCGCGAATCCGGTCAGTGGAAGCAGGGTCAGCAGCAGGGCCGCCAGGACGCGCCGGATCCCGTTACGCGTGCGTGATGTCGATTCTGGTGCGTGCATGCTTGTCGTCTCCTCCTGCCGGATGTCCGTGGCCCGTTTTCCCGGTGAAGACTGTACCGGAAGCGGCGGGGTCGGCGCGTTTTCGCCGCGGCGACGAGGATCGCTCCGGGGTCACGTACTGACCTGCAACACCTCGTCGACCACGGCCACCTTCACGCCACGCCCCGTCGACAACGACGCCGTGCCCTGCTCGAACGGATGCACGGGCGTATCGGTCGGCGTCCACGCATGGCGCGCCAGCAGTTCGCGATACCCGCCGCGAATCACGAAGCCGCCGCATTTCTCCGCATACGCGTCGCGGCGCATCCGGTACGCGCGCGGCAGGTCGTACCACGGCAGCTTCGGCAGGTCGTGATGGACGAGATGGTAGTTGTTGTTGAGATACAGCAGCCGCATCGCGAAGCCGGCTTCATTGATCGCGATGCGGGCCTTCGGATGGGGCGCGGCGCGGTGCTCGTACAGCGAGCGGATCATCGCGATCGACAACGCGGGCCACGTGATCACGAGCAGGTAATACCACCACGGGATGCCGATCGCCCATTGCAGCCACGCGAGCAGCGCAACCACGCAGGCGACGTGCGTCGCCCACATCGGCAGGTAGCGGAAATCGCCGCGCCGGAACGCGGCAAATGCGTCGACGCCCATCGCGGCGATGCTCAGCGGCGGCCCGGCGATGAAGCGTCCGACGAAGGTCTTGCGTGCGAGCGTCAGCATGCGGCGCCAGCGCGGCAGCCGCGCCCAGTGCTCGCGCGTGACGTAATTCGTTTCGGGATCGACGCCCGGCACGGTCAGGTCTTCGTCGCGATGATGGTCGAGATGCGTGTCGCGATACAGCGTGTACGGATACCAGACCGTCAGCGGCGGATAGCCGAGCAGCTTGTTCACACGCGCGGAGCGCGTCGGGTGGCCGTGCAGCAGTTCGTGCTGCAGCGACAGGTGCCATGCGCCGAGCAGGATCAGCGGCGCCGTCGCGGCCGCGAGCGACAGGGTGCCGCCGCGCACGAGCAGCAGCACGGCGAGCCAGCCGCCGTAGATCGCGACGACCAGCAGCCAGGTCGGCCACTCGGTGCGGGCGGTGAAGCGGGTGTCGAGCGCGGCGATCGCACGCGCGTGGTCGACGTCGAAGTATTCGGCCATGGCGTTGAGGCGGGATTGAACGGGCGGTGCGGGGAACGCGCGGTTGAACCGGCAAGCTCGGCCCGGGTGTGCAGGTGTCTCGCGGATCACGGTCGGCCTGTCCGGCATCACGCGCGGTGGCGATGCGCGAGCAGGCATCAGGACGGTACCGGGATCGCACCGCGCGGCCAACCAATCGATTCGGATTTGCTTATCGTCGCGGGGCCGATAAGCTTCGGGCGTGCCGCGCCACGTTCAGCCCCTGTTTTGGCGCGATCGAACCGGGTTCCGCTACGCGAGCGTCGATGCGTAGAATGCCCGCATGAGCTCATGGATCGCCGCCCTGCCGATGTACAACGTGACGCCGCGCCACGACGCACTGTGGCGCGCACTGCTGCGCGATGCACTCGATGCGTTCGCAAACGCGGGCGGGCCCGCCGCCGATGTCACGCTTCCCGATGAATCCTTCGACGATCTTCACGCGCTGTGGCGGCGCGACGATCTGCTGCTGTCGCAGACCTGCGGCTATCCGTACCGGATGCTGGGCTTGCGCGATGTCGTGCGACTGATCGCGACACCCTTGTTCGACGCGGACGGTTGCGACGGCGCGCACTACAGCAGCGTGCTGGTCGTGTCGGCACGTGCGCATGCGGCCGGCGCGACGACGCTCGCCGCATGCCGGGGGCTGCGGGCCGCGTTCAACGGTCGAGATTCGCACAGCGGGATGAACGCGCTCCGGCATGCGGTCGCGCCGCATGCGCGCGACGGACGATTCTTCGGATCGGTGGCGGCGTTCGGCTCGCACCTGAACGTACTGCGTGCGCTGGCTTCGGGCGACGCCGATTGCGCAGCGATCGACTGCGTGACGTTCGCATACGTGAGGGATGCACTGCCCGAATTGCTGGAGGACCTCCGGATCGTCGGGATGACGGCATCCGCGCCGGGGTTGCCGTTCATCGCATCGCGAGCACTCCAAGACACACAGGTCGCTGCATTGCAGGATGCACTCGATCACGCCGTGACGGCCGATGCGGAGCGGGCGCGCGTGTTGCGGCTGAAGGGATTCGAACGGCTGTCGCCAGCCGACTACGACATGATTGCGCGGTTCGAGCAGCAGGCGGCCGCGCACGGTTATCCCGCGCTGGCCTGAGCGCCGCGAGCGCGTGTTGAAGCGCTAGAACGGCAGCGTGCCGGGCGGCGCGTTGCGCACGACGGCGAGCGTCGTGCCGATATGGTCTTCGAGCGCGAGCGCCGCGCGCGCATCCGCGCGCCGCATCGCGGCGTCGAACAGGCACTGGTGCTCCGCATGCACGTCGCGTTTCGAATCGCCGAGCCCGATGCACACGCGCCGGTAACGTTCGCTTTGCTGCGACAGCATGCGCAGGATCAGATAGGTCCACGGCGTCGCGGCTGCCGAGATCAGCGCTTCGTGAAAGCGCCGGTTGCACGCTTCCCACGCGGTCCGGTGTTCGATCGATACCGGCTGCTCCCAGGCCGACAGCATCTCGAAGCTCTGCCGCACCCGGTGTTCCCACGCATCGTCGCCGCGCCGCACGGATTCGCGCAGCGCGTCGACCTCGATATGGATGCGCAGCCGCGTGATCGCTTCGAGATCGTCGACCGACATCGGCGTGACGCGAAACCCGCGCTGCCCTTCGGCGACGACCAGCGCATCGCTGACCAGCCGCGTGAGCGCCTCGCGCAGCGTGCCCGCGCCGACGCCGTACACGTTCTTCAGATGCTCGACGCGCAGCTTCGCGCCGGGCGGGTAGTGCCCCTCGATGATGTGCTGGCGAAGCTGGTGGTACGCATGCTCGCTGAGCGTGCGGGCATGCGGTTCGACTGCGTCGTCGGCGGCCGGCTCGATCGCAGGCGCGGAGTCGTCGGGCAGCGCGTCGGCGAACGGGTGGGTGGGCAGGATGGTGTTCATTTCACGCGTCCTCCGAATCCTGTTTGCGGTTGAGGCGATAGCTGAGTTGCGCGCGCGTCAGCCCGAGCAGGCGGGCGGCGGCCGACAGGTTGCCGTTCGCGCGATCGACGGCCTCGTGCAGCAGCGCGCGCTCGAGGCCGTCGAGCCCGCCGCCACCCTGCAACTGGTCGAGGATCGTCGCGCAGTCGATCGATAGCGCGGCGGCCGGCTTGATCTGCCCCGCACGATCGACGCTCGCGCCGCCGGGCAGCCCGACGCCGGGGAACAGGTCCTTCGCGTCGACCGGCCGGTTCGGACGCGACAGGATCACTGCACGCTCGATCAGGTTCTCGAGCTCGCGCACGTTGCCGGGCCACCGGTAGCCGCGCAGCGCGTCGTACGCGTAGTCGGTCAGCGTGGGCGCCGGCTTGCCGTGCAGCGACGCGAAGCGTTCCAGCATCGTGTCGGCGAGCAGCGCGATGTCGTCCTGCCGGTCGCGCAGCGGCGGAATCAGCACCGGGTAGACGTTGATCCGGTAGTAGAGGTCGGCGCGGAAGGTGCCGTCGCGCACGGCCTGTTCGAGATCCCGGTTGGTCGCCGCAACGACGCGCACATCCACCTTCCTGCCGTCGGTCGCGCCGAGCCGTTCGACCTCGCCTTCCTGAAGCACGCGCAGCAGCTTGGCCTGCACGTCGAGCGGCAGCTCGCCGATTTCGTCGAGGAACAGCGTGCCGCCGTTCGCGCGCTCGAAGCGCCCGGCACGCGCGACCTGCGAGCCCGTGAAGGCGCCTTTCTCCGCGCCGAACAGTTCCGACTCGATCAGCGCGTGCGGAATTGCCGCGCAGTTGATCGCGACGAACGGCTTGGCGGCGCGCGGGCTGAGGCTATGCAGTGCGCGCGCAAAGCGCTCCTTGCCGACGCCCGTCTCTCCCGTGAGCAGGACGGCCACCTTGGTCGGCGCGGCCGTCTCGAGCAGTGCATAGGCGGCGCGAAACGCGTCGGAGCGTCCGACGAGCCGCGTGCGGCCATCGTCGGGTGCGATCTCGAGGCGCAGCGACTCGACCTCGGTCTGCAGGTCGCGGATGGTGTTGATCAGCGAATCGGCCTTGAACCACGACGAGATTTCCTCGGCGTCGGGCCATTCCTCGGCCGGCTTGCCGACGATCGTGCAGTGCGGGTCGTGCATGCCGACGCAGCTCGTTTCCTTGAACAGGATCGTCCGGCCGATGAAGGCGCTCGTATAGCCGGTCGCATAGCCGATCAGCATCCAGCACACCGGCTCGGGCTGCGGCCCGAACGTGCGGCGGTGCACGTCGGCCTCCCATGAATGTTCCCAGCGGTATTCGCAATAGAACGCGCCCGTCGCGGGATCGGCCTCGAAGCGCAGCGGCGTGACCTGCACGGCGCCTTCGAGCATGTGCAGCTGCGGGCCGACATGGAACATGTCGAACAGCGACGCGCCGCTGCGGATCTCGCGGGCGAGCGCGGCGTCCCGTTCGCCGGCGGCGAAGCCGACGCGCGTGAAGAACCGCCGCGTCTGCGCCGGCCCGACGCTTTCCATCAGCTCCTGGCGCAGCGTCGCCAGCGCGCCGGCATGGAGCAGCACCATCCGCTGTCCGGCGAGCCAGATGCGGCCGTCGCTCGCCGAAAAATGGATCAATTTGCGCAGGTCGGTGTCCGGCGGCAAGGGGGGCAGGCTGGGCCGCGTCATGTCTCCTCCGTCGAGATTTCTCGTGATTTTCGAAATTTCCGCAAGCGGCGCCCCAACCCGGGCAACCGTTTGATCATTTCATCAAATGCGTGCTGCCGGGTTGCTCAAATGATGAAGAGGGCCGCCGAATCAGGCGTTTGGCGCAGTGGCTCGGGCGCGTTTTCCCTTCTGGTTAACCGCCATTGTGGATCGCGAATTTGAACTTTGCGTCAGGGCTTTCCCTGAATTATCGAGATTTTTTGCGGAACCGGCCGCGCGTGGCACGGATGCTGCATTGAAGGACGGCATGGAGGCGACACCGATCATGAATCCAACCGACACCGATCTTTCCCCACTCGACCCGGGCCGCAAATGCGTCCGTGTCACCGGTACAAACCCGCGCGGCTTCGTCGAATTCGAGTTGTCGATCGGCGGTGCGCCGGAGCTGTGCGTCGAACTGACGTTGCCTCCTGCCGCCTTCGACGCGTTCTGCCGCGAACAGCAGGTCACGCGGCTGGACGTCGAAGCGAACCCATGACCTTGAGGAGCAAGAAGTGACCATCGAGCTGAAGACAGTCGACATCAAGCCGCTCCGGCACACCTTTGCGCACGTGGCGCAGAACATCGGCGGCGACAAGACGGCGACGCGCTACCAGGAAGGCATGATGGGCGCGCAGCCCCAGGCGAACTTCCATTACCGCCCGACGTGGGATCCCGATTACGAGATCTTCGATGCGTCGCGTTCGGCGATCCGGATGGCGAACTGGTACGCGCTGAAGGACCCGCGCCAGTTCTACTACGCGTCGTGGGCGACCACGCGGGCGCGCCAGCAGGACACGATGGAAGCGAACTTCGAGTTCGTCGAGTCGCGCCGGATGATCGGCCTGATGCGCGACGACGTCGCCGCGCACGCGCTCGACGTGCTGGTGCCGCTGCGCCATGCGGCCTGGGGCGCGAACATGAACAACGCGCAGGTCTGCGCGCTCGGCTACGGCACCGTGTTCACGGCGCCCGCGATGTTTCATGCGATGGACAACCTCGGGGTCGCGCAGTACCTCACGCGGCTCGCGCTCGCGATGGCCGAGCCCGACGTGCTCGACACCGCCAAGGCGGCGTGGACGACCGGCGCCGCGTGGCAGCCGCTGCGGCGTTATGTCGAGGACACGCTGGTGATTGCCGATCCGGTCGAACTGTTCGTCGCGCAGAACCTGGCGCTCGACGGGCTGCTGTACCCGCTCGTGTACGACCGCTTCGTCGATGAACGAATCGCGCTCGCGGGCGGCACGGCGGTGGCGATGCTGACCGCGTTCATGCCCGAATGGCACACCGAATCGAACCGCTGGATCGATGCCGTCGTGAAGACGATGGCGTCGGAATCCGACGACAACCGCGCGCTGCTGGCACGCTGGACGCGCGACTGGTCCGCGCGGGCCGACGCGGCGCTCGCGCCGGTGGCGGCGCTGGCGCTGCAGGACGACGGCCGCGCCGCGCTCGACGAAGTGCGGGAACAGTTCCACGCGCGTGTCGCGAAGCTCGGCCTCGCGTTCTGACGCCGGGCCGCCCACCTTTCATCCAGGAAACCAGCATGTCCAACGTATTCATCGCCTTCCAGGCCAATGAGGAGTCCAGACCGATCGTCGAGGCGATCGTCGCCGACAACCCGCTCGCGGTGGTGGTCGAGTCGCCCGGCATGGTCAAGATCGATTCGCCCGACCGGTTGACGATCCGCCGCGAAACGATCGAGGAACTGACCGGCACGCGCTTCGACCTGCAGCAGCTTCAGGTGAACCTGATCACGCTGTCCGGCCACATCGACGAGGACGACGACCAGTTCACGCTGAGCTGGTCGCACTGAACGCCGCGCCACGCGCACCGACAACACCGGAGACACGAATGGACACGCCAACGCTCAAGAAAAAACTCGGCCTGAAGGACCGCTACGCGGCGATGACGCGCGGCCTCGGCTGGGAGACGACCTACCAGCCGATGGACAAGGTCTTCCCGTACGACCGCTACGAGGGCATCAAGATCCACGACTGGGACAAGTGGGTCGACCCGTTTCGCCTGACCATGGACGCGTACTGGAAATACCAGGGCGAGAAGGAAAAGAAGCTGTACGCGGTGATCGACGCGTTCACGCAGAACAACGCGTTCCTCGGCGTGACCGATGCGCGCTACATCAACGCGCTGAAGCTGTTCATCCAGGGCGTGACGCCGCTCGAATACCTCGCGCATCGCGGCTTCGCGCACGTCGGCCGGCACTTCACCGGCGAGGGCGCGCGCATCGCGTGCCAGATGCAGTCGATCGACGAATTGCGGCACTACCAGACCGAAACGCACGCGATGTCGACGTACAACAAGTTCTTCAACGGGTTCCATCACTCGAACCACTGGTTCGATCGCGTCTGGTACCTGTCGGTGCCGAAGTCGTTCTTCGAGGATGCGTACTCGTCGGGGCCGTTCGAATTCCTGACCGCCGTGAGTTTCTCGTTCGAATACGTGCTGACGAACCTGCTGTTCGTGCCGTTCATGTCGGGCGCGGCCTACAACGGCGACATGTCGACCGTCACGTTCGGCTTCTCCGCGCAGTCCGACGAATCGCGCCACATGACGCTCGGCATCGAGTGCATCAAGTTCCTGCTCGAACAGGATCCGGACAACGTGCCGATCGTGCAGCGCTGGATCGACAAGTGGTTCTGGCGCGGTTACCGGCTGCTGACGCTCGTCGCGATGATGATGGACTACATGCAGCCGAAGCGCGTGATGAGCTGGCGCGAGTCGTGGGAAATGTACGCGGAGCAGAACGGCGGCGCGCTGTTCAAGGATCTCGCGCGCTACGGCATCCGCGAGCCGAAGGGCTGGCAGGACGCATGCGAAGGCAAGGACCACATCAGCCACCAGGCATGGTCGACGTTCTACGGCTTCAACGCGGCGTCCGCGTTCCACACGTGGGTGCCGGCCGAGGACGAGATGGCGTGGCTGTCCGCGAAGTATCCCGACTCGTTCGACCGCTACTACCGCCCGCGCTTCGACCACTGGGGCGAACAGGCGAAGGCCGGCAACCGCTTCTACATGAAGACGCTGCCGATGCTGTGCCAGACCTGCCAGATCCCGATGCTGTTCACCGAGCCCGGCAACCCGCGAAAGATCGGCGCGCGCGAATCGAACTACCTCGGCAACAAGTTCCATTTCTGCAGCGATCACTGCAGGGAAATCTTCGATCACGAACCGCAGAAGTACGTGCAGGCGTGGCTGCCCGTGCACCAGATCCACCAGGGCAACTGCTTCCCGCCCGATGCGGACCCGAGCGCCGAAGGCTTCGATCCGCTCGCCGCCGTACTCGATTACTACGCGGTGGGCATGGGCCGCGACAACCTCGATTTCGAAGGCTCGGAAGACCAGAAGAACTTCGCGGCATGGCGTGGCCAGGCCACGAGTAACTGATCGATACGCAACACCTACGCAACCTTGAACGAGACCGGCGTGCGCGCGAACGCGCGAACGCCGGCCGACAGGAGACAAGCATGGCCGTCATCGCGCTCAAACCCTACGACTTCCCGATCAAGGACGCGGTCGGGAAGTTTCCGGCACCGCTGCTCTACGTGTGCTGGGAAGACCACCTGATGTTTCCGGCGCCGTTCTGCCTGCCGCTGCCGCCGGACCTGCCGTTCGGCGCGCTCGCGCGCGACGTGCTGCCGCCCGTCTACGGCTACCACCCGGATTTCGCGAAGATCGACTGGGATCGCGTCGAGTGGTTCCGCTCGGGCGAGCCGTGGGCGCCGGACGCGGCGAAGAGCCTGGCCGGCAACGGCCTTGGGCACAAGGACCTGATCAGCTTCCGCACGCCGGGCCTCGACGGCCTTGGCGGCGCGAGCTTCTGACCGCTACGCGGACGGGCGAACCATCATGAGCCACCAACTAACCATCGAGCCGCTGGGCGTCACGATCGAGGTCGAGGAAGGACAGACGATGCTCGACGCGGCGCTGCGCCAGGGCATCTACATTCCGCACGCGTGCTGTCACGGGCTGTGCGGCACCTGCAAGGTCGCGGTGCTCGACGGCGAGACCGACCTCGGCGACGCGAACCCGTTCGCGCTGATGGACTTCGAGCGCGAGGAAGGCAAGGCGCTCGCGTGCTGCGCGACGCTGCAGGCCGACACCGTGATCGAGGCCGACGTCGACGAGGAGCCCGACGCGGAGATCATTCCCGTCAAGGACTTCGCGGCGGACGTCACGCGCATCGACGCGCTCACGCCGACCATCAAGTCGATCCGCCTGAAGCTGTCGCAGCCGATCCATTTCCAGGCCGGCCAGTACGTGCAGCTCGAGATTCCGGGGCTCGGGCAGAGCCGCGCCTTCTCGATCGCGAATTCACCGGCCGACGTGGCCGCCACCGGCGAGATCGAGCTGAACGTCAGGCAGGTGCCGGGCGGGCTCGGCACCGGTTACCTGCACGAGCAGCTGGCGACCGGCGACCGCGTGCGGCTGTCGGGCCCGTACGGCCGCTTCTTCGTGCGCCGCTCGGCCGCGTTGCCGATGATCTTCATGGCCGGCGGATCGGGCCTGTCGAGCCCGCGCTCGATGATCGCGGACCTGCTCGCGAGCGGCGTCACCGCGCCGATCACGCTGGTCTACGGCCAGCGCAACGCGAAGGAACTCTATTACCACGATGAATTCCGCGCGCTCGCCGAGCGTTATCCGAACTTCACGTACGTGCCGGCGCTGTCCGAAGGGGCGGCCGATGCCGGCGGCGGGATCGCACAAGGGTTCGTGCACGACGTCGCGAATGCGCATTTCGACGGCGACTTCTCGGGTCACCAGGCGTACCTGTGCGGGCCCCCCGCGATGATCGACGCATGCATCACCGCGCTGATGAAGGGCCGTCTGTTCGAGCGCGACATCTATCACGAGAAGTTCATCTCGGCGGCCGACGCGCAACAGACGCGCAGCCCGCTGTTCCGGCGGGTGTGACATGGACGCGGGCCGCGTGTGCGCCACGGTGACGATCGCGCAGACCGACGAGCGCTATGCGTGCGCGTCCGGCGAATCGTTGCTGGCCGGGATGGCGAAGCTCGGCCGGCGCGGCATTCCGGTCGGGTGCCTGAACGGCGGCTGCGGCGTGTGCAAGGTGCGCGTGCTACGCGGCGCGGTGCACCGGCTCGGGCCGATCAGCCGCGCGCACGTGAGCGCCGACGAGGAGCGCGACGGCTATGCGCTCGCGTGCCGCGTCGCGCCGGACGGCGACGTCGAGCTGGAAGTGGCGGGCCGGCTGAAGAAGCCGTTTTTCTGCGGCCCGGCGTGCGCCGGGACGCCGGATTTCAACAAGTAACCAAGGAGGAGACTCACCATGGGTGTGATGCGTATTGGTCATGTCAATCTGAAGGTGATGGACATGGAGGCGGCGTTGCGTCACTACATCCGCGTGCTCGGCATGCAGGAGACGATGCGCGACGCGGCCGGCAACGTCTACCTGAAATGCTGGGACGAATGGGACTGGTATTCGCTGATCCTGTCGCCGTCCGATCAGGCGGGGCTCAAGCATGCGGCCTACAAGGTCGAGCACGACGCCGATCTCGACGCGTTGCAGCAGCGTATCGAGGCGTACGGCATCCCGACGGAGATGTTGCCGGAGGGCGCGTTGCCGGCGGTGGGCCGCCAGTTGCGCTTCCTGCTGCCGAGCGGGCACGAGTTGCGCCTGTTCGCGAAGAAGGAGCTGGTCGGCACCGCGGTCGGGTCGCTGAATCCCGATCCGTGGCCCGACGACATTCCGGGCTCGGCTGTGCACTGGCTCGACCACTGCCTGCTGATGTGCGAGCTGAACCCGGAGGCCGGCGTGAACCGCGTCGAGGAGAACACGCGCTTCATGGCCGAGTGCCTCGACTTCCACCTGGCCGAGCAGGTCATGGTCGGCCCGGGCAACACGATCCAGGCCGCGACGTGGATGTTCCGCAGCTCGACGCCACACGACATCGCGTTCGTCGGCGGCCCGCGCAACGGGCTGCATCACATCGCGTTCTTCCTCGACGACTGGGCCGACGTGCTGAAGTCGGCCGACGTGATGGCGAAGAACAAGGTGAAGATCGACGTCGCCCCCACGCGGCACGGCATCACGCGCGGCACGACCATCTATTTCTTCGATCCGAGCGGCAACCGCAACGAAACCTTCGCGGGGCTCGGCTATCTCGCGCAGCCCGACCGCCCGGTCACGACGTGGACCGAGGACGAACTCGGGCGCGGGATTTTCTTCCATTCCGGTGAACTGAACGAAGCGTTCACGACCGTCTACACCTGACCCGCGCAAGGAGCACAGCGTCATGGCTTGCAACGATTCGACCCGCAGCGTCGTCACGCGCACGATCGACTGGCCCGCCGCGTCGCGCGCCGCACAGGCGGCGGCAGAGGCCGCCGAGCGGCTCGGCGTGCGCGTGAACGTCGCCGTCGTCGATGCGGCCGGCCTGCTCGCGGCATTCGTGCGAATGCCTGGCGCGCCGCTGCATTCGATCGACATCGCGATCGACAAGGCATACACGGCCGCGAGCTTCGGCTTGCCGACCGGTGCGTGGCACGACGCGCTGGCCGAGCATTCGGCGGCCGTGCGGCAGGGGCTCGTGTTGCGCCCGCGCTTCGTCGCGTTCGGCGGCGGGCTGCCGATCGTCGACGACGGTGTGCTGATCGGCGGCATCGGCGTGTCGGGCGGCAGCGAGGCACAGGACGAACGCTGTGCCCGCGCGGGCCTCGACGCGGCCGGCTTCGGCGGCGGGTGACGGGCGACAGACGAAACACGGCATGCGGCGCGCGGACGTTCTTGACGAACGTCGTTCGCGACCGCACCGGATCACGGATTCACGACTATCGGCAACCACATCATGTACGACACGGAACCTCTTGCCGCGACACGCGGCCCCGCCGGCGGGCAGCCGGAACCGCGGCGCGTCCGCAACTTCATCGACGGCGACTATCGCGCGGGCGATCGCTGGTTCGACAAGCGCTCGCCGCTCGACAACGCCGTGATCGCGCGCGTGGCCGAAGCGAGCCGCGCGGACGTCGACGCGGCCGTGCTGGCGGCGCGCGCGGCGCTGTCGGGGCCGTGGGGCGGCCTGACCGTCGCGCAGCGCGTCGAGATCCTGTATGCGGTGGCCGACGGCATCACGCGCCGCTTCGACGATTTCCTCGAAGCCGAAGTGGCCGACACCGGCAAGCCGGTCAGCCTCGCGAGCCATATCGACATCCCGCGCGGCGCGGCGAACTTCAAGGTGTTCGCCGACGTCGTGAAGAACGTGCCGGGCGAAACCTTCGAAATGGCGACGCCGGACGGCGCGGGCGCGCTCAACTATGCGATCCGCCGCCCGGTCGGCGTGGTCGGCGTGATCTGCCCGTGGAACCTGCCGCTGCTGCTGATGACGTGGAAGGTCGGGCCCGCGCTCGCGTGCGGCAACACGGTGGTCGTGAAGCCGTCGGAGGAAACGCCGCAGACGGCCGCGCTGCTCGGCGAAGTGATGAACGCAGCGGGCGTGCCGCGCGGCGTCTACAACGTCGTGCACGGCTTCGGGCCCGGGTCGGCCGGCGAATTCCTGACGACCCATCCCGGCGTGAACGCGATCACGTTCACCGGCGAGACGCGCACCGGCGCGGCGATCATGAAGGCGGCGGCCGATGGCGCGCGGCCCGTCAGCCTCGAGATGGGCGGCAAGAACGCGGCGATCGTGTTCGCCGACTGCGATTTCGACGCGGCCGTCGAGGGCACGCTGCGCTCGTGCTTCGCGAACGCGGGGCAGGTGTGCCTCGGCACCGAGCGCGTGTATGTCGAACGTCCGCTGTTCGAGCGCTTCGTCGCCGCGCTGAAGGCCGGCGCCGAACGGCTGCGGCCGGGCCGCCCGGACGCGGAGACGACCGGCATCGGCCCGCTGATCAGCCAGGAGCACCGCGACAAGGTGCTGTCGTACTACCGCCAGGCGGCCGAACTCGGCGCGACGGTCGTGACGGGCGGCGGTGTGCCCGACATGCCGGACGACCTGCGCGACGGCGCGTGGGTGCAGCCGACGATCTGGACGGGCCTTGGCGACGATTCGCCGATCGCACGCGACGAGATCTTCGGGCCGTGCACGCTCGTGATGCCGTTCGATTCGGAAGCCGAGGTGATCGGCCGCGCGAATGCGAACGCGTACGGGCTGTCGACCGCGATCTGGACCACCAACCTGTCCCGTGCGCATCGTGTCGCCGCGTCGATCGACGTCGGCATCGCGTGGGTCAATTCGTGGTTCCTGCGCGACCTGCGCACCGCGTTCGGCGGCGCGAAGCAATCGGGCATCGGCCGCGAAGGCGGCGTGCATTCGCTCGAGTTCTATACGGAACTGCGCAACGTCTGCATCAAGCTCTGACCCACCCGTTACTGATCGGAAGACTCTTATGGACTCCACGTTGATTACCACGCTGGGCGACCGGCTGTACGACGCAATGACCTCGCGCACGCCCGTCGCACCGCTGACGTCGCAGCACGAGGACCTATCGGTCGACGACGCGTACCGGATCCAGCAACGCTTCGTGCAGCGTCGCCTGGACGCCGGGGAAACCGTGATCGGCAAGAAGATCGGCGTCACGTCGAAAGCCGTGATGGACATGCTCGGCGTGTACCAGCCCGACTTCGGCTACCTGCTGTCGGGGATGGTGTACGGCGACGGCGCGTGCATCGCGCTCGACACGCTGATTCAGCCGAAGGCGGAAGGCGAGATCGCGTTCGTGCTGAAGCGCGACCTGCTCGGGCCCGGCGTGACGAACGCGATGGTGCTGGCCGCGACCGAATGCGTGATGCCGTGCTTCGAGATCGTCGATTCACGGATTCGCGACTGGAAGATCCGGATTGGCGACACCGTGGCCGACAACGCGTCGTGCGGCGTGTTCGTGCTTGGCGACCAGGCGGTGAGCACGCGCCGCGTCGATCTCGCGACCTGCGGGATGGTGCTCGAGAAGAACGGCGACGTGATCGGCACCGGCGCCGGCGCGGCCGCACTCGGCTCGCCGGTCAACGCAATCGCGTGGCTCGCCAATACGCTCGGCCGGCTCGGCATTCCGCTGAAAGCGGGCGAAGTGATCCTGTCCGGCGCGCTCGCCGCGATGGCGCCGGCCGGGCCCGGCGACAACTTCCGCGTGTCGATCGGCGGGATCGGCGCATGTTCGGTGCGGTTCGCGTGAGCGGCGCCGTTCCCCTTTACTGGCAAACGAGGAATTCCCCATGACCCGAAAAATCCGCTGCGCGCTGATCGGCCCCGGCAACATCGGCACCGACCTGCTCGCCAAACTCATGCGCAGCCCTGTGCTCGAACCCGTCTGGATGGTCGGCATCGATCCCGATTCCGATGGCCTGAAGCGCGCGCGCGAACTTGGGCTGAAGACGACCGCCGACGGCGTCGACGGCCTGCTGCCGCACGTGGAGACCGACGGCGTGCAGATCGCGTTCGACGCGACGAGCGCCTACGTCCACGCGGAGAACAGCCGCAAGCTCAACGCGCTCGGCGTGCTGATGATCGATCTGACGCCGGCCGCGATCGGCCCGTACTGCGTGCCGCCCGTCAACCTGATGGACCACATCGGCTCCGGCGAGATGAACGTGAACATGGTCACGTGCGGCGGCCAGGCGACGATCCCGATGGTGCGCGCGGTGTCCCGCGTGCAGCCGGTCGCCTACGGCGAGATCGTCGCGACCGTGTCGTCGCGTTCGGTCGGCCCCGGCACGCGCAAGAACATCGACGAATTCACGCGCACGACGGCGGCGGCAGTCGCGCAGGTCGGCGGCGCGAAGGAAGGCAAGGCGATCATCGTGATCAACCCGGCCGACCCGCCGCTGATCATGCGCGACACCGTGCATTGCCTGACCGAGACCGCACCCGACGAGGCACGCATCGTCGAATCGGTACACGCGATGATCGCCGACGTGCAGCGCTACGTGCCCGGCTACCGGCTCGTCAACGGGCCGGTGTTCGACGGCAACCGCGTGTCGATCTACCTCGAAGTCGAAGGCCTCGGCGACTACCTGCCGAAATACGCGGGCAACCTCGACATCATGACGGCCGCCGCCGCGCGCACCGCCGAGATGTTCGCCGAGGAACTGCTGGCCGGCCGCCTCGCGCTCCAGCCGACCGCGCAGGCCGCTTGACGCGCGCGCATCCCACGACCGGACGAACAAGGAAACGGCAATGAATCTCAAAGGCAAGCGAATCACCGTCCACGACATGACGCTGCGTGACGGCATGCACCCGAAGCGTCACCAGATGACGCTCGACCAGATGCGCGCGGTGGCAACGGGGCTCGACGCGGCCGGCGTGCCGCTGATCGAAGTCACACACGGCGACGGGCTCGGCGGCTCGTCGGTCAACTACGGCTTTCCCGCGCACACCGACGCCGAATACCTCGGCGCGGTGATCCCGCTGCTCAAGCGCGCGAAGGTATCGGCGCTGCTGCTGCCGGGCATCGGCACCGTCGACCATCTGAAGGAGGCGCACGCGCTCGGCGTGCATACGATCCGCGTCGCGACGCACTGCACCGAGGCCGATGTCTCCGAGCAGCACATCGCGATGGCACGCAAGCTCGACATGGATACCGTCGGCTTCCTGATGATGAGCCACATGAACAGCCCGGAAGGGCTCGTGAAGCAGGCGAAGCTGATGGAGTCGTACGGCGCGAACTGCATCTACATCACCGATTCCGCCGGCTACATGCTGCCCGACGACGTGAAGGCGCGCCTCGGCGCGGTGCGCGCCGCGCTGCAGCCGGATACGGAGCTCGGTTTTCATGGCCATCACAACCTCGCGATGGGCGTCGCGAATTCGATCGCCGCGATCGAGGCCGGCGCGAACCGGATCGACGGCGCGGCGGCCGGGCTCGGCGCGGGTGCGGGCAATACGCCGCTCGAAGTGTTCGTCGCCGTGTGCGAGCGGATGGGCATCGAGACCGGCGTCGACGTGTGGAAGATCCAGGACGTCGCGGAGGATCTCGTCGTGCCGATGATGGACTTCCCGATCCGGCTCGACCGCGACGCGCTGACGCTTGGCTACGCGGGCGTGTACGGCTCGTTCCTGCTGTTCGCGAAGCGCGCGGGCGACAAGTACGGGATCCCGGCACGCGACATCCTCGTCGAGCTCGGCCGGCGCGGGATGGTCGGCGGGCAGGAGGACATGATCGAGGACACCGTGCTGACGCTCGCGAAGGCGCGCGCGGCGCAAGCCAAGCAGGAGGCCGCATGAATCTGACTACCGATATCGTCGAATCGCTCGCCGCGCATCTCGACGGCTGCATGCGCGACGCGCGCGACACGCCGAAAATCACCGACCGTCATCCCGAGATGGACTGGGACGATGCCTACGCGGTGCAGGACGCCATCCGAAGCCGGCAACTCGGGCGCGGGGCGCGGATCGTCGGCTACAAGGCCGGCCTGACGTCGCACGCGAAGATGCGCCAGATGGGCGTCGACACGCCCGTGTTCGGCTTCCTCACGGACATCTACGACCTGCCCGACGGCGGCGAATGCGACACGTCGGCACTGATCCATCCGAAGGTGGAGCCCGAGATCGCATTCGTGACCAAGGCCGAGCTGAAAGGGCCGGGCTGCCATATCGGTGCGGTGCTCGCCGCGACCGATTTCGTCATCGCCGGCATCGAGGTGATCGACAGCCGTTACCGCGACTTCAAGTTCGACCTGAAGAGCGTGGTGGCCGACAACACGTCGGCCGCGCGCTTCGTCGCGGGCGGGCGGCCGCTCGCGGTGGAGGGCGTCGACCTGCGCACGCTCGGCGTCGTGCTCGAGAAGAACGGCTTGCCGGTGGCGTTCGGCGCCGGCGCGGCGGTGCTCGGGCATCCGGCCGCCGCGGTCGCGATGCTCGCGAACCACCTCGGTGCGCGCGGCGAATCGATTCCCGCGGGCAGCCTGATCCTGTCCGGCGGCATCACCGAGGCGGTGGCCGTCGAAGCCGGCGACAGCGTGACGCTGCGCGTGCAGGACATCGGCTCGATCGGCCTGCGTTTCATCTGAACGAAACACGACCAAACAGGAGGCCATCGTGCCGGTTGCTCATCTCTACATCCTCGAAGGCCGCGACGACGACAAGAAGGAACGCCTGATCGCCGAGGTCACGCAGGCCATTCATCGCTCGCTCGATGCGCCGGTCGAATCGGTGCGCGTGATCATCACCGAGATGCCGAAGGCGCATTTCGGGATCGGCGGGCAGAGCGCGAAACAGCGCGGGCGGTAACACGCCACGTCCCCATGAATCGACTGAAGGAGCGTCATGTCATCCAATCCTGAAATCGGCCGCCGGATCGTCGCCGGCGGCATCGACACGAACTATCACGACACCGGTGACGGGCCGCCCGTGCTGCTGATCCACGGCTCGGGGCCAGGCGTGACCGCCTATGCGAACTGGCGGCTCACGATGCCCGCACTTGCGCGGCAGTTTCGCGTGATCGCGCCGGACATGGCGGGATTCGGCGAAACCGAGCGCCCGGCCGGATACCGCTATTCGATGGACCACTGGGTCGATCACGCGCTCGGCCTCCTCGATGCGCTCGACATCGAGCGCGCGCACGTGGTCGGCAATTCGTTCGGCGGCGCGCTCGCGCTGGCACTCGCGATCCGGGCGCCCGAGCGGGTCGGCCGGCTCGTACTGATGGGCGCGGCCGGTACGCGCTTCACGCTGACCGAAGGGCTCGATGCGGTGTGGGGCTATACGCCGTCGATCGCGAACATGCGCGCGCTGCTGGACATCTTCGCGTTCGATCGCACGCTCGTGAACGACGAACTCGCGAAGCTGCGCTACGACGCGAGCGTGCGGCCCGGCTACCAGGAGGCGTTCGCGAACATGTTTCCCGCGCCGCGCCAGCGCTGGGTCGATGCGCTCGCAAGCGATGAAGCGAAGCTGCGCGCGCTGATGCACGACACGCTGATCGTGCACGGCCGCGAGGACCGCGTGATTCCGCTCGAAAGTTCGCTGAAGCTGCTCGATGTATTGCCGAATGCCCAGCTCCACGTGTTCGGCCGGTGCGGGCACTGGACGCAGATCGAGCACGCAGCACGCTTCAACCAGCTCGTCATCGACCATTTCAGCGCGTAGTCCATTGGCAGGACGGGTTGCCGCCGCGTCGCGCGCATCGGCGCAAGCGGCGGCAACGCGGGTGCTCATGAAAGCGCCTCTATAAAAAATCAATTCAGTAGAACGAATATTGGAGACATCGATGAAACGGAAGTCTGCATTCGGGTTGTGTTCGCTCGCCCCATGCGCGGGCCTCGCATTGAGCACGGGCGCATGGGCGACGGAGGGCGGCGGCGACACGATCGGCGAGGGCGCAGAGGCGTTTTTTGCCGGCGCACTGCCGCCGGCCGGACTGTATGCGCTGCTGTACTACACGCATTACCACGCGTCGCGCTTCAACGATTCGCACGGCAACGGTTCGGTGCCGGGCTTCAAGCTCGATGCCGACGTGCTGATTCCGCGCGTGGTCTGGATGTCGAACCTGTCGGTGCTCGGCGGGCGCTATGGCGCGTATGCGGTGCTGCCGATGCAGCATCTGGCGCTGGATGCAGGCGGCGCGTCGTTCGACCGCACCAACCTCGGCGACCTGATCGTCAGCCCCGCGCTGATCGCGTGGGGTTCGGGCGCGCTGCGCACGGTCGCGGCGATCGAATTCGTGTTTCCGACCGGACAGTACGACGCGCATTCGGCGCTGAACACCGGCAAGAACTATTACACCGCGCGGCCGGTGTTCGGCGTGTCGTGGCTGCCGAACGACAAGGTCGAGGTGTCCGCGAAGATCACGTACAGCTTCAACTCGCCGAACAACGACACCCACTACCACTCGGGGAACCTGTTTCACGTCGACTATTCGGCGAGCTATGCGGTCACGCCGAAGGCGCGGGTCGGCTTGTCGGGCTACTTCGTCAAGCAGACCACGGACGACATGCAGAACGGGCAGCCGGTCGCGGGCGACGGCTTTCGCGGCCAGACGTTCGCGATCGGGCCGGGGTTTCGCTACCAGTTCAGCAAGATCAGCGTGGAAGCGCGCGTCGTGAAGGAGTTCTTCGTGCGCAACCGGCCGGCCGGGGAGGCCGTGTGGGCGAAGGCCGTCATTCCGTTCTGACCTGACGGCGCGGCGCCGGTTGCGCGCGTGACGCCGCCGTTGCGGGGCCGGGGCGTCACGCGACACGGCGTCGTGCGTTACCGCGCGAGCGCCGCGAGACGCGGGAACAGCGGCAATGCGTTCGCATGGTTGATCGCGGCGTGCCGGTCGGCGCCGAGCGCCGCATACGCATCCTGCGCGAGGGTGAACGATGTGCTGACGGCGGGCGGCGCGTACGGGAAGTCGCTGCCGTACAGCACGCGATCGGGTTGCGCAAACGCGGTGAGGCTCGGCAGTGCGGACGGCGACGACAGCGCGGTATCGAAGTAGAACGTGCGCAGCAGGTCGAGCAGCCCGTCGCGATTCGGCACGTCGTTGCGCACGCCCGGCGCGAGTTCGGCAAAGCGGTACGCGGTGTACGGCAGGAAGCCGCCCGCGTGCGACAGGATGATGCGCACGTTCGGATGCCGCGCGATCACGCCGTTCAGCACGAGCTGGACGGCCGTGCGCGTCGTATCGAACGGATAGTCGAGCAGCGGGCCGGGCATCCCGGGCACCGCGTCGATCGCGGGCTTCGCCGGGTGGATGAACACGACCGCGCGGCGGCGGTCGAGTTCTGCCCAGACGGATTCGAAGGCCGGATCGCCCAGATAGACGCCGCCGTAGTTGCTGAGCAGCACGACGCCGTCGGCTTTCAGCGTGTCGAATGCGTGGCCGATTTCGGCGAGCGTGCCGTCGACGTCGGGCAGCGGCAGCGTCGCGAAGTTGCCGAAGCGGGTCGGCCGTTGTGCGACGAGGCCGGCCACGTATTCGTTGACCTGGCGCGCCATGTCGCGCTTGGCCTGGCCGTTCCAGCCCTGGACGCCGGGCGCCGTCAGCGACAGCACGCCGGTCTGGATTTCCAGCGAATCCATGAACGCGATCGCGCTTTCCGGGCTCCAGGTGGGGCTGCCCCAGCCGGACGGGTCGCCGCCGTGGGCGGGCAGCGCATCGGCCCAGAACGGCGGGACGACGTGTTGGTGGACATCGATACGGTTGCGGTCGGACATGACTCGGCTCCTGTGGAAGTGCGCTGCGGTGCAACGTCTGACCGTCAGGATGCGCATGGTTGATTTTTCGATCAAATAGATTAAATTTCAGGATTGATTGTTTTCAGTGATGAATCGACCGTATGGACCTTCGCCATTTGCGCTACTTTCTCGCGGTTGCCGAAGAGGGGCATTTCGGCCGTGCGGCGGAGCGGCTGCATATCGTGCAGCCCGCGCTGAGCATGCAGATTCGCGCGCTCGAGGAGGAACTCGGTACCGCGCTGTTCGAGCGCAGCACGCGCAAGGTGGCGCTGACGGACGCCGGCCGGCTGCTGGTGACCGAGGCGCGACACACGCTCGAGCAGGCCGAGCGCGCGAAGACGCTGGTGCAGCGCGCGGCACGCGGCGAAACGGGTGTGGTGCGGATCGGCTTCGTCGGCAATGCGGTCGCGACGGGGCGGCTGTCCGACGACCTGACTGCGTTTCATGCGGCGTGGCCGGAAGTGACGCTCGACCTGCACGAGATGGCGCCGGCCGCGCAGCAGGACGCGATCCTCGCGGGCCGGCTCGACATCGGCTATTGCCCGGCTTTCGGCACGGCGTTCGATCCGAAGCTGGCCGTGCGGACGGTCGGCAGCTGGGCGTGGGACGTGATGATGAGCGACCGGCACGCGCTGGCGAAGCGGCGCACGGTGAGTGTCGCGGCACTCGCGGACGAGCCGTTCATTTTCTACGCGGCGGACGGTGACGACGAAGGACAGCTTGCGATCCTGCGGCGGGTGCTCGGCAAGACGCCGCGCATCGCACACAAGGTGAGCAGCACGCTGTCGGTGCTGGCGTTGACGGGGGCTGGCCTCGGCGTGGCGCTGGTGCCGTCGCCGCTGAGCCGGATCGCGGCGCCGAACATCGTGTACCGGACACTCGCCGGCAGCGTGCCGGGCTCCGAACTCGTCGCACTCAGCCGGATCGGCGGGGAATGGGGGGCGGTACAGCAGTACCTGGCGATGCTGGGCGAGCGCGCCGCGTGAGGGTCGCGGCGCGCTTCGGTATTACTCTTCGTCCATCAACCGGACCTTGACCCGCTTGCCCTTGATCTTCCCTGCATTGAGCTTGCGCAGCGCATCGCGCGCCACGCCGCGCTCGAGCGCGACATAGGTCGAGAACTCGGTCACGTTGATCTTGCCGATCTGCTTGCCGTCGAACCCGGCGTCGCCGGTCAGCGCGCCGAGCACGTCGCCCGGGCGGATCTTGTCCTTGCGCCCGCCGAGGATCTGCAGCGTTTCCATCGGCGGCGTCAGCACGCCGTCATCGGCCGGCTTCAGCTCCGCGAGCGGATGCCATTCGACGTCGCGCTTCTGCGCCTGCTCGATCGCACCGACGCGGCCCATCTCGTCCATGCTCGCGAGGCTCAGCGCCCAGCCGTCCTGATCCGCGCGGCCCGTGCGGCCGATACGGTGCACGTGTACTTCGGGGTCGGGCGTCACGTCGACGTTGATCACCGCTTCGAGTTGCGCGATGTCGAGCCCGCGAGCGGCGACGTCGGTTGCCACCAGCACCGAGCAGCTGCGGTTCGCAAACTGGATCAGCACCTGGTCGCGTTCGCGCTGGTCGAGTTCGCCGTGCAGCGCGAGCGCGTGGAAGCCCTGCGCGTGCAGCACGTCGAGCAGGTCGCGGCACTGCTGCTTCGTGTTGCAGAACGCGATCGTGCTCACCGGCCGGTAGTGGTTCAGCAACTGGCCCACCGCATGCAGCCGCTCGTCTTCCGTCACTTCATAGAAGCGCTGGCGGATCTTGCTGTTGTCGTGACGCTCTTCGAGCTTGATTTCCTTCGGGTTGCGCAGGAACTGCTGGCTCAGCTTCGCGATGCCGTCCGGATAGGTCGCGGAGAACAGCAGCGTCTGGCGCGTGGTCGGGCACATCCGCGCGACCTTTGCGATGTCGTCGAAGAAGCCCATGTCGAGCATCCGGTCGGCTTCGTCGAGTACCAGCGTGTTCAGCGCGTCGAGCTTCAGGTTGCCGCGATCGAGGTGGTCCATGATGCGGCCCGGCGTACCGACGACGATATGCGCGCCGTGCTCGAGGCTCTGCGCCTGCGGGCGCATCGGCGTGCCGCCGCACAGCGTCAGCACCTTCACGTTCTCTTCGGCGCGCGCGAGGCGGCGCACTTCCTGCGCGACCTGGTCGGCGAGTTCGCGCGTCGGGCACAGGATCATCGCCTGCACGTCGAAGCGGCGTGCGTCGAGGCGCGCCAGCAGCGCGAGCGAGAACGCGGCGGTCTTGCCGCTACCCGTCTTCGCCTGCGCGATCAGGTCCTGGCCGGCCAGCGCGACCGGCAGGCTCGCGGCCTGGATCGGCGTCATGTCGACATAGCCGAGCTGCGCGAGGTTGGCAAGCGTGGCGGGCGTCAACGACAGCGCGCTGAACGGCGTGGCGGTCGGCTGGCTCATTCCAGGTCTCCGAGGTAAGGGCGGCCTTCCATCTGCTCGTAGACGACCTTGCCTTCGTCGTCTTCGAAGCGTTCGAGGTAGTTGCGCGCGCCGCACAGCGGGCAGCGGAACAGCAGCCCTTGGCCTTCGTCCTTGATGACGACGTCGGACTGCTCCCACTGCGTGCCGCAGCTCTGGTTTCGGCAGGTAAACACGGTCGTTCTCCAGCTGAATTCGGTTGATGGCGCGCCCGGGCGGGCGCGGCAACGGCGGGCGGCGCTCGCGCGGCTTGGGCGCGGGCCGCACCGGGCGTCGCTTGGATTGCGTCGATGCGGATGATGGATCGGGCGGCGACAGGGTCGCGCGTGCCGCAATTCTAGCGGAAGCGGGCGACCGGCTGGGCGGTTCCGCCCGGGGCCCGCCAAGAAAAACGGCCGCCCCGGGGGGCGGCCGTGTCATGCGGCGCAACGGTGTCGCGCGGCGCCTGGCGCGTTACAGCGCCATGTCGGCCGAGGCCTTCGCCGGGCGGGCCGGCGCGGTGCCGGTGGCCTGCGACGGCGTGTTGACGTCGATCTTCGGCGGCGGCGACAGCTGCAGCACGTCGCTGGTGTACGTCCATTCCTCGACGACCTTCGCCGGGCTGTCGTTCAGCTTCGTGCCGTAGCTCGGCACGATCTGGCGGATCTTCTGCTGCCACTCGGGCGTCGCGACCTTGTCCTTGAACACCTTCTTCATCAGGTTCAGCATGATCGGCGCGGCCGTCGACGCGCCCGGCGATGCGCCGAGCAGGCCCGCGATGCTGCCGTCCTGCGACGCGACGATCTCGGTGCCGAGCTTCAGCACGCCACCCTTCACCGGGTCGCGCTTGATGATCTGCACGCGCTGGCCGGCTTGCCACAGGCGCCAGTCTTCCTTCTTCGCGTTCGGGAAGTATTCCTTCAGCGCGTTGAAGCGGTCGTCGTCGGACAGCATCAGCTGGCCGGCGAGGTACTGGACCAGCGGGAATTCGTCCACACCCACGCGCATCATCGGCGTGACGTTGTGCGTGTTGGTGCTCTTGAGCAGGTCGAAGTACGAGCCGTTCTTCAGGAACTTGGTCGAGAACGTCGCGAACGGCCCGAACAGGATGATCTTCTTGCCGTCGATGATCCGCGTGTCGAGGTGCGGCACCGACATCGGCGGCGAGCCGACCGACGCCTTGCCGTACGCCTTCGCGAGATGCTGCTTCACGACTTCGGGGTTCTCCGTCACGAGGAACGAGCCGCCGACCGGGAACGCGCCGTAGTCCTTCGCCTCGGGGATGCCCGACGCCTGCAGCAGGTGCAGCGCACCGCCGCCCGCGCCGATGAACACGAACTTCGCGTCGACCGATTGCGCCGGTTCATCCGAGTGCAGCTTGACCCACGTCACGTGCCACGTGCCGTCGGCATTGCGCGTGATCTCGCGCACTTCGCTCGACAGCGACAGCGTGAAGTTCGGCTGCGTCTTCAGGTAGCCGACGAACTGGCGCGTGATCTCGCCGAAGTTCACGTCGGTGCCGATCGGCGTCCACGTCGCCGCGACCTTCTGGTTGCGGTCGCGGCCTTCCATCATCAGCGGCACCCACTGCTTGATCTGGTCGTAGTTTTCCGAATACTGCATCCCGCGGAACAGCGGGCTCGCCTGCAGCGCTTCGTAGCGCTTCTTCAGGAAGCGGACGTTGTCGTCGCCCCACACGAAGCTCATGTGCGGCGTCGAGTTGATGAACGAGTGCGGGTTCTTCAGCACGCCCTGCTTGACCTGCCACGCCCAGAACTGGCGCGAGATCTGGAACGACTCGTTGATCTCGATCGCCTTCGAGATGTCGATCTTGCCGTCCGCCTTCTCCGGCGTGTAGTTGAGTTCGGCGAGTGCCGAGTGGCCGGTGCCGGCGTTGTTCCAGCCGTTCGAGCTTTCCAGCGCGACGCCGTCGAGGCGCTCGACCATCGTCATCGACCAGTCAGGTTGCAGCTCGTGCAGCCAGACGCCGAGCGTCGAGCTCATGATGCCGCCGCCCACCAGCAGGACGTCGACCTTCTTCGTATCGGCGGCGTGCGCGGACGACGCGGCGACGCACAGCGCAAGCGCCGACAGTATTACCCGTAACGTTTTGATCACAGCAGATCCCTTTTTCAACTTGGATGCATCGGTTTGCCACGCCGCCCGGCGCGTGTGTCGATCGCGGCGACACGCGGGTCCGGAGATCCGGATCGCGAATCCGGAATTCCGGATCGACGCCGCGCGCCGTTGCATTTGCGCACGCGAAGCCGTCGGCAAGGACACCTTCGGATCGGCTTCCTGCGGGCAGGCAAGCGCCTGCGTCACAGTGGCGCGCGACGCGCCCGGGCCCTTGCGGCAAGCCTGAGCGGAAGGCGCTTCGGGCTGCGTGGAAAGAGGCCGCGCGCGACGCGTTTTGCGGGGGCGGGGTGGCAAGGGGCGCGTAATGTAACCGAACTCGTTTGCTGTGTCACAAACGAAAAATACCGTTGTTTTCGTGGGGTTTTTTGTGTGTCCGGGTTTCCGGAATGACGGTCGCGGGAACCGGGAAAGATGGGGATAACTGCGCGGGATCGGGAGGGGTTTTCAACGGGCGCTGCGTCGTGTCGCGGCAGCGCGCCGCGACACGATCGCGTGACGTCACGTCACTTTACTTCGCGGCACCGTTCCGGCAGAACTGGTCGTACGCTTGCGCCGAATTCGCGAAGCCCTTCTGTTTCGCGAGTTCCCACGGGCGCTCGCATTGCTGCGTTGCTTCGCACCACGAATAGCCGGCCGAAGGGATGCAGCCGTGCGCATCGCGATCGCTACCGGGCATCGGCGGTACGGCCGGCGCCGACGATTGAGCCGGCGGCGTGGATGGCGCGGCACAGGCGCTCAGTGCGAACGCGCAGGCCAGCGTGGCGGCCAGCGACACCGAAGGGAGGAAACGCTTCATTGGGTAGTGCTCCATGGGATGAGTTTCGGAGAGTCGGGCGGCGGCCTGCACGTTCGCCGCATCGTTCAGTCGCCTGGCACCGGCACGCGCGACGAGAACTTCACTTCGCGCAACGCGAGGCTCGACTGGATCGACGACACCCCGGCCTGCTTGCGCAACACGCGCTCGACGAATTCCGCATACGCGTCGAGATCGGCCGCGACGACCTGCAGGATGTAGTCGGCCGCGCCGGTGATCTTGTGGCAGGACGTCACTTCGTCGTGACGCCGCATCACGTCCTCGAAGTGATCGGAATCCTGGTCGGAATGCATGTTGAACGTCACCTGCACGAACGCGAACACGTTCATGCCGAGCGCGCGCCGGTCGAGATTCGCCTGGTAGCCGGTGATCACGCCCTCGTCCTCGAGCCGCTTGCGGCGCCGCCAGCAGGGCGTGACGCTCAGCGACAGCTTCTCGCCGAGCGTCGCGTTCGACAGCGCGCCGTCGTCCTGCAGCAGGCGCAGCATGGCGCGGTCGACGCCATCCAGTTCGGCCGACGCGCGATTTTTGCTCATTTCGTGGATTCCGTAGGCGGTTTTCTCAAAATTGTATAAAAGCCGCGCGTCGAAAGCAAAACTATTGCCGGTTGCCGTCAATAAACTGTTGCCACCCTCACCGCAACAGTTAACCATGCTCACGGTCTACAGCAGCGATCACCAACTGCATCGCGGCGTCGAACTGAAGGACGGCGCGATCACCGATTCGTTCGAAAACCCCCTTCGCGCCGAAACGGTGCTCGCGCAGGTGCGCGCCGCCGGCCTCGGCGACGTGATCGCGCCGAAGCCGTTCGACCGCGCCCGCTACGCGGCCGCGCACAGCGCCCGCTATGTCGATTTCCTCGCCGGTGCGTGGGACGAGTGGGCCGCGACGGGCCGCACCTGCCAGGCGCTGCCGCTCGTGTGGCCGGTGCGCGCGATGCCGGCCGCCGCGACGCCGCCCGCGTTCATCGACGGGAAGCTCGGCTTCTACGCGATGGACGCCGGCGCGCCGATCAACGCCGGCACGTGGGATGCCGTGAGCGCGAGCGCGAACTCGGCGCTCACCGGCGCCGACCTGCTGTCGAGCGGCGCGGCGCGCGCGGCGTTCGCGCTGTGCCGCCCGCCCGGCCATCACGCGGGCCGCGAGTACATGGGCGGCTATTGCTACCTGAACAACGCGGCGATCGCCGCGCAGCACTGCATCGCGCAGGGCGCCGCGCGCGTCGCGGTGCTCGACGTCGATTTCCACCACGGCAATGGCACGCAGGACATCTTCTACGACCGCGCGGACGTGCTGTTCGCGTCGATCCACGGCGAGCCGCCGGTGTCGTACCCGTACTTCTCCGGCTATGCGGAAGAACGCGGCATCGGCGCGGGCGAAGGCTTCAACCTGAACCTGCCGCTGCCGAAGGGCACGCTGTGGGATACCTATTCGGCGGCGCTCGACCACGCGGCCGCCGCGATCGCCGCGCATGCGCCCGACGCGCTCGTCGTGTCGCTCGGCGTCGACACCTTCGAGCACGACCCGATCAGCCATTTCCGGCTGCGCTCGCCCGACTACCTGCGCATCGGCGCGGCGCTCGCGCGCCTGAACGTGCCGACGCTGTTCGTGATGGAAGGCGGCTACATGGTCGACGAGATCGGCATCAACGCGGTCAACGTGCTGCTGGGATTCGAAGGGCGTGCGTAACGCGCGGCGCCGACCGTTTCAACGGCGGCCGTGCCCCGTGCCGGCCGCCGCAACCGTGGAGCAAGGGCATGACGCGATACCTAAATGTGACGAGCGTGTCGACGCTCGTGGCCGAAGTCGGGATGACGCAGATCCTGACGACGATGGCCTCGACTATCGAGCAGGACTACCGGCGCTGGGAGACGTTCGAGAAGACCGCCCGCCTCGCCAGCCATTCGACCGACGGCGTGATCGAGCTGATGCCGACGTCGGACGCGCGGCTGTATGCGTTCAAGTACGTGAACGGCCACCCGAAAAACACCAAGGCCGACCTGCTGACCGTGATGGCGTTCGGCGTGCTGGCCGACGTCGATACCGGCTATCCGCTGCTGTTGAGCGAGATGACGCTGACGACCGCGATCCGCACCGCCGCGACCTCCGCATTGGTCGCGCGCTTTCTCGCACGTGCCGATGCGCGTTCGATGGCGCTGATCGGCAACGGCGCGCAGAGCGAATTCCAGGCGATCGCCTTCCACGTGATGCTCGGCATCGACGAACTGCGCGTGTTCGACATCGATCCGGCCGCGACCGACAAGCTGATTCGCAACCTCGCGTCGTTCGAGGGATTGCGCGTGATCCGCTGCGCGTCGGCGGCGGACGCGGTGCGTGGCGCGGACATCGTGACGACGGTCACGGCCGACAAGACCAACGCGACGATCCTGACGCCCGACATGATCGAGGACGGGATGCACGTGAACGCCGTGGGCGGCGATTGCCCGGGCAAGACCGAGCTGCATGCGGATGTGCTGCGCCGCGCACGCGTCATCGTCGAATACGAGCCGCAGACGCGCATCGAAGGAGATATCCAGCAGATGCCGGCGGATTTCCCGGTGATCGAGTTCGCGCGGATCGTGTCGGGTGCCGAACCGGGCCGCGAATCGGATGCGCAAGTGACGGTGTTCGATTCGGTCGGCTTCGCCCTCGAGGATTTCTCGGCGCTGCGCTATCTGAACGCCGCCGCGCGCGAGCGCGAGATCGGCATCGAGCTCGACCTGATTCCCGCGCCGCGCGATCCGAAGGACCTTTACGGCGTCGCGACGCGCGGCGAGTCCGCCGTGCTGCCGGCCGGGATCGGCCGAGCGGTGCGGGAAGCGCTGCATCACTGACCGTCCACGCTTCGTCATCCGAACCACAACACGTCCCGCATTGAACGGGACCCACAAGACTGACCAGGAGACAGACATGCTTCGACATTCCATGACGGCATTCGCGGCAGCGGCGGCGCTCACGTGCGCGCTGTCCGCACACGCGGACGAAATCGTGCGCATCGGCCACGTCGCGCCGCTGACCGGCGCAATCGCGCACCTCGGCAAGGACAGCGAGAACGGCGCGCGCCTTGCGGTCGAGGAAATCAACGCGAAGGGCCTGACGATCGGCGGCAAGAAGGTCACGCTGCAGCTCGACGCGCAGGACGACGCGGGCGATCCGCGCACCGCGACGCAGGTCGCGCAGCGGCTCGTCGACGACAAGGTCGTCGGTGTCGTCGGCCATCACAATTCGGGCACGTCGATTCCGGCGTCGCGCGTTTATCGCGACGGCGGCGTCGTACAGATCTCGCAGGCCGCGACCAACCCGACGTACACGCAGCAGGGTTTCAAGACGACCTACCGCGTGGTTGCGACCGACGCGCAGCAGGGGCCGGCGCTCGCGATGTATGCGGCGAAGAACATGGGCATCAAGACGGTGGCCGTGGTCGACGATTCGACCGCGTACGGGCAGGGCCTCGCGACCGAATTCGAGAAGGCCGCGAAGGCGGCCGGGATGAAGGTCGTGTCGCGCGACGCGACCAACGACAAGGCGATCGACTTCCGCGCGATCCTCACGAAGATCAAGGGCGCCAACCCGGACGCGATCATGTACGGCGGCATGGACGCGACGGGCGGCCCGCTCGCGAAGCAGGCGCGCCAGCTCGGCATGCGTGCAAAGATCCTCGCCGGCGACGGCGTGTGCTCGACCGACCTGCCGAAGCTCGCGGGCCCGGCGTCAGACAACGTCGTGTGCTCCGAGGCCGGTATCGCGCTCGAGAAGATGCCGGGCGGCGCGGCGTTCGCGAAACGCTATGAGGCGCGTTACCACCAGCCGATGCAGGTGTACGCGCCGTTCTCGTACGACGCCGTCTACATCATCGTCGACGCGATGAAACGCGCGAACTCGACCGACCCGGCGAAGGTGCTGGCCGCGATGCCGGCCACCGACTACAAAGGCGTGATCGGCGAGACGAGCTTCACGCCGCAGGGCGACCTGAAGCATGGGGCAATCTCGGTGTTCACGTACAAGAGCGGCAAGAAGGCGCTGCTCGATATCGTGAAGATGTAACGCAGCACTGCAAGCCGGTATCGCGCGCTGACCGCAGGCGCGGGCCTCAGGCCGCGATACCGGCGAACACGTCGTGGTCGACCACCCCTGGTACGAGGCGGGGCTGCCGCAGCCAGTCGAATGCAAGCTCGACGATGAGCGGTGTCGGGGCTGATTCGAGCGCTGGCCGGGCACACGCGCCGCTTACATCCGTTGCGCCTGCGTGCTGTCCGTGCGGCGCTCCGCGTCGTGCACGATGTGCAGCTCGCGCGTACGGATCGGCAGCGTGCAGCTCGCGTCGGCGAGCGTCTTGCGCACCTGGCGCGCGAGGCGCCAGCGCATTGCCCAGAACTTGTCGGTGTGCGTCCATACGCGCATGTTCGCGACGACCGTGCTGTCGTCGAAGCGCATCACCATCACGTCCGGCGCGGGATCCTGCAGCACGTCGGGATCGGCCGCGGCCAGCCCGCGCAGCGCGTCGAGCGCGCGATCGATATCGTCATGCACCGAGACTTCCACTTCGAGATCGAGGCGGCGCGTCGGGTTGCGCGTGTAGTTGCGGATCGAGCTGCCCCACAGCGCGCTGTTCGGCACGTATTCGCAGATGCCGTCCGGCTTCGTCAGCCGCGTCATGAAGAGCCCGACCTCGTCGACGGTGCCCGCGACGCCCGTGCCGCCGTCGATATAGTCGCCGACCTTGAACGGCCGCAGCAGCAGAAGCATGATGCCGGCCGCGATGTTCTGCATCGTGCCCTGCAGCGCGAGGCCGATCGCGAGGCCGGCGGCGCCGAGCACCGCGACGATGCTCGCGGTTTCGATGCCGAGCTGCGACAGCGCGCCGACGATCGCGACGATACGGATGCCCCACACGGCGACGTCGCAGAGGATCGGCCGCAGCGTGTCGTCGACGCGCTCCTTGTTCGAGAGCAGACGGTTCAGCCAGTTGCCGATGCGTTTCGACAGCCACCAGCCGGCGACGAGCAGCGCCAGGCCGGCGCACAGCTTGATGGAGAGCGTGGACAGTGCGTTCCACAGGAACGTCCAGCGTTCCGGATGCAGGTGATCGAGCAACATGACGGGATTCCGGTTTGGAGAAGCGGTGCGCGGCGCGTCGCGTGCCTGCCGTGGTCGGGCAAGCTTGCGCTTACGTGCCGGCAGCGTTCGACCGTACTCGGGGCGAGATGGTTCGCGCGAATGGGTGGGGGCGAATGCCGCATCGCCGTGCCGCCAGGCCGCGAAATCGCGAATTCGATTTAGTACGAAGAGGCTTTTCCATCAAATAGGACTTGTCCTATTCAGCCATTTCGATCACGCCGATACACTCGTTTTCACGTTGCCGGGTCGCGATGATCGTTCCTCCGCGTTACCCGGTTCTCTCCCGATTTTTCACTGACAGACAGCGAGTGACGACGTCATGCGGTTAGACCTGCGTTTCCGTCTCGCACGCGAACAAGGTCAACCCGCGCAGCGCGGCGTTCACGCTTTCCCGATGCGCCGCGCGCTGCTGCGCGGTGTCATCGCGGCGGCCTGTGTGGCCGGCGCACCGGGGGCGGTGGCCCACGCGTCTCACGACGCCGCGCCGTTTTCGCCCGTGATGGCTGACCTTGTCGACGTGCCCTTTTTCAATGCCGCGCGCACCACGTGGGGCGGTTTGCACGCATCGACGGCCGCGCCGCTCGACGTTGCCTATGCGTCGCATGCGTTGGCCGTGCCAACGACCGGCGAACGCGACGACCCCGTTGCGCGCTTCGGTGCCTGCGTGGCTTACCGCGTGCTGTGCGATGCGGCGCGCGTGGCGGTCGAACGCGCGTACGCGTCGAGGTTCGATTACGGTCTTGCGTCGCCGTTGCCCGTGGTGGGCGCGCCGGCTGCGTTCGAACGGCGTCCCGTCGATCTTGCCGCCGCCGAGCCGTTCGTGCTCGCGGAAGCCGAGCGCGGCGCGCGGGCCGGCGCGATCGTCGGCAGCCTGCAGGCGTCGCTGGCACGCGCCGATCTGCCGGCCGGCGTTGCCGCGCAGATCACCCGCATGCTCGCCGGTCGCGTCGACCCGAAGCAGCGCGGTGTACTCGGCGACACGTTCCGCGTTGCATACGAACCCGACGGCAACGCCAAGCGGCCGGGCGGCGTGCGCGTGACGGCGCTCGAGCTGCGCTTTCGCGGCCAGCATGTCGCGGGCGTGTGGTTTGCGCCCGATGCCGGCTCGCCGGGCGCCTATTACGACCTCGGCGGTGTGCCGCTCGCCGGCGCGCGGTTTGCGATGCCGGTCAACGCAACGCGGATCAGCTCGCATTTCGGTACGCGCGTGCATCCGGTAACCGGTGCGCGCCATGTGCATTCCGGCGTCGATCTCGCGGCGCCGTCCGGGCGTGCGGTTCATGCGTCGGAGCGTGGCGTCGTCACGTTCATCGGCACCGCGCCGCGCGGCTACGGCAAGTACGTGGTGATCCGCCACGACGGCGGCTATGCGTCGTACTACGCGCACCTGTCGGCATTCGAGCCGACGCTGCGAACCGGCATGCGGGTCGCGCGCGGCGAGCGTGTCGGCGCGGTCGGCAGCACGGGCACGGCCACCGGGCCGCATCTGCACTTCGAGGTCCGGCGGCACGATCGTCTCGTCGATCCGGTCGCGCTGGTCCAGGCGGGCAACGCGGCGAAGCTGACGGGCGAACGGCGCGTCGCGTTCAATCGCGTGGTGCTCGACGCGCGCACGCATCTGGCGTCGGCTGCGTGGTCGCAGCCGGTGGCGATGGCGACGCTTGCCGGGTCGCTTGCTGGCTGACTGCCGGGGAAGGGCCGGCCGAGACGAGCCACGTCGCGGCCGATCAACGCAAACCGCTTACACGGCGGGTTCGACGGGCAACCAGATTTCCAGCACGCCGGTGCCCGTCATCGGATCGTAGTCCGCGCTGTAGCGCTCGAACTCGGGCGCGTCGACCGCCTTGAATCCCGACGTAGGCAGCCAGCCGTTCCAGATGCTGTAGAACGTCTGGTGCAGCGTGGAAATATGCCCGCTGTGTTCGAAGACCGCATACCGCTGCGGTGCGAGTTCGACACAGCGCAAGGGTGCGGTCAGTCGATCGCGGCTGGTGACTTCCACGCCCGCAATGTATTCGAAGCTGCCATCCGTATCGGGGTTGCAGCACACGCCGTAGGTCACATCGTCGACCTGGCCGGGAAGGGTACCGATGTATGGGATGAACGCTTGCCACAGCGCCGGAATGCCTTCGTTGGTTTCGAACGTGTAGCGGTCGCTCATGCCGGCGATTAGCCGCTTGCCGGTGGTTTCGAAGCGTGACGGTGCAACGTCGATGATCTTCAGTTCTTTCATGCGTAGCGGCTCCACAAGAGACAACCCGTCGAGGGTGCGCCGTGCCCGCACGTCCTCGGGCGTCACGCCGAAGAGATCGCGGAAGGCGCGCGTGAACGCCTCATGGGAGCCATAGCCGGCATCGAGTGCCACATGCAGGATGCCCGGCGCACCTTGTGCCAACGCGCGCGCCGCACGCGTGAGCCGTCTCGACCGGACATAGCGCATCACCGGCCAGCCGGTATTCATCGAGAACAGGCGCGAGAAACCGAAACGCGTCATGTCGCAATTGGCGGCAATCCTGTCGAGCGTCAATTCCCTGTCCAGCTGGGTTTCGATAAACCAGAGTGCTTGTCCAACCGGATTCATGGCATTCCAATGAGGGTGTCGGGCGGACTATATGGTATCGGCGGCGGGGGCATTTGATCGTTCTTGCGGGCGGGGCGTGGGCGGACGACGCGGCAAAGCAGATCGCCACGCCGGGCGGCGTGGCGAGGGGGCAGGATGGCGCTGCTTAGCCGAGCGGCCAGTTCAGGATGGCGATACCGTCGTTGTAGTCACCGTCCGTCCCGTCTTCCGACCCGACCAGACCGAAGTAGGTCTTCTTGAAGATGTCGACCTGGCGCGAGCCGATCTTCGACGGCTTGCCGTTCGCCGTCACGACCACGCGCACCTTCCCCTTGCCGGAGTTCACGATCTGCGTGTTCAGGTTCGCGTCCTGCGTGCCGGCGCCCTGGAACGTCGCGGCCGGTTTCGGGTTGTCGTCGACGTAGATGTCGATCGTCTGCGGCGCCGACGAATTGACCAGCGCGGTCACGCCGAACGCGATGTTCGGCGGCAGGTTGAAGACGCCGTCGCGTTCGCCGCCGCCGGTCGTCGTGGTATCCGGCTGCGTGGGCTGCGGCTGCGGCGTCGCCTTCGAGAAGTAATTGACCACCGCACCGACACCGAACTTCGCCGCGGCTCCGGGCAGCACGCCGGGCGCGCCGGCCCACGTCACCGTGCAGGCGACCACCTGCCCGGCCGCATCGGTCTTCACCTTGTTTTGCCAGCTGCCGACGTCGAAGCTGTACGGGATGGTCGCGATGTCGACGAACACATCGTATTGCGGCAGCTTTTCCACGAGCTGTGCGGTCATGAACTGGCGCATCCGGTCGAGCACCGCCTGGTCGCCGTTCGCCTGTACGGCGCTGGCATCGTTGCCCGCGAGTTGCAGCAGGGCGTACAGATCGTCATGGGTAAACGGTTGTGACATGTCGTCCTCGTCTCGATGAAAGGGCTCGCGTCGCGCGGCCGGTGAATGGGTTTCGCCGTTGTCGCGTACGGAGTACAGCGTGGGACTGCCAATGACTGCTCGAATGAATCGGTTCGCAATGTGTGGTCGGCCCCGTCGTCACTGCGGGATCGACGGCGGCGCGCGCACCCGGCCGCGCCGCGCAATCGTGCTCAGCCCAGCGGCCAGTTCAGGAACACGATGCCGTCGTTGTAGTCGTCGTCGCTGCCGTCCTCCGAGCCGACGATCCCGAAGTAGGTCTTCTTGAAGAGGTCGACCTGCCGCGAGCCGAGCCGCGACGGCTTGCCGTTCGCCATCACGATCACGCGCACGCGCCCCTTGCCGGAGTCGAGCACTTTGGTGCCGAGGTTCTGGTCCTGCATGCCGGCGCCCTTGAACGTGGCGGCCGGTTTCGGGTTGTCGTCGACGTAGATGTCGATCGTCTGGTCGTTCGCCGCGTTGGTGAGCGCGGTGACGCCGAACTTGATGTTCGGCGGCAGGGTGAACGTGCCGTCACGCTCGCCGCCGCCGCCGATCGTGCCGCTACCCGTGCCGCCCGGGTTGCCGCCCGTGCCGGTTTCGCCGCTTCCGCTGCCGGGTGATGACGATTGCGCGGCTGTATCGCCGATCGCGGACAGGCTCGCGTACGAATCGATATGCATCGCGCTGCCGCGCACGCTTTTCCACTGGCCCTTCACGAACGTGACGCCGGTGCCGGCGTCGATCGTCGCGACGAGCGTGAACGGCATGCGCCCGGTGGCTTCGGGCACTTTCGACGAATAGGTGAAGCAGCCGTCCGCGACGACGCCCTTGTCGGTCGCGATCGCGAAATAGATGCCGGGGAAGTTGTTGCCGGTCGCGTACGGCGTCGGCACGTTGAGGATGACTTGCAGTTTCCCGTCTCGAATCTCTGCCTTGGCGATGTCGATGGTCAGGCCCGGGATGTCGACGTAGGTTTCCGATGTCGTCACGGGGGCGCTGTTGATCGAAGCCGAAAGGAGGGGCATGGAGGTCTCCGTTGGTAGGGCGGGTTTCGATGCAAAGAGGGTGAGGTGCCGCCGAATGCGGCGAGCAACCGCCGGCCGGCCTGGAGGCGGGCGGCGGTGGTGAGTCGTCGGGTGCGCGTCAGGTCAGCCGATCGGCCACTGGAGCACGACGATGCCATCGTTGTAGTCGCTGTCGTGGCCGTCTTCCGACACAACGATCCCGAAGTTGACCGTGTACGGCGAGCCGTCCGATTTCTTGCCGTTGATCGGCGCGAGGCGCGCATCGGTGGCCGATGGCTTGCCGTTCACCGACACTTCGAAGCGGATCTTGCCGTTGCCGGAATTCAGTGTCGCTTCACGCGTGCCGTCGCGCGTCGTCAGCTTGTGATACGCGGCGGGTTCCTTGCTGTCGCCGATAAACAGCTTGATGTGTTGCTGCTCGGCGGCATTCGCGAAGAAAATCGCTCGGAAATCGGTATTCGGCGGAATCGAAAACTCGCCGGCACGATTGGAAGACGTTTGAGAATCGGCCATGCTTTCCTCCTGAGGAATGATGGGTAAGGCTTCGAGCTGTGTCGCGCAAACGTTTGCCGTTTGAAGCGCGACGAATCGAGCATGCCGAAAAATAAATAAAAAATATTCGCCTGAGAATGGCTATTGTTCAGTAAATCGAAAACTGAGGTTAATCGATTTAATGAAATGTGTTTAATCGATGGTATTTCGATATATTCAAGAAACTATATCGGCGCGTGTATCGATTTTTTGAACGATGCGCGGCTGCGCAGGCGGGGCGGATGGGGAGACAGGAGGCGGGGGCAATCGGGCTTCGGCGCGGACGCTCGGCGTTCGCATATGGCAGCGTTAGCGTTTCAACACCATCTTTCTCTGTCGTGGCCGCGCCCACCGACCACCACCGAACGCCCACGCCGAAACCCGATTGAATGCAACAGGAGGGGGTGCGGCAACCGGCGAAGTACGTAGACCAACTCACTCCGAACGTGAACAGGGGCCTCACCGGCACCGCACCCGTGAAGGATATCGACGGGGCCGCACGCCGCCTATCGGACAGGACTGATTCTGAGCGATCAAATTCGGCGCCATTTGCACTCAGCCCGTTGACAGCCCCCATCGCCCTGTGATTTGATTTCGGCCATGCAAGCCGCCCAGCCCCTCTTCTCGCTACGACTACTAGCCCGTTTCTCCGGGCTGGGTCTGCGGCTGCGCGCTTTCCATCTGCTTCTTTCCTGAAGCGCCAGATTTCCCCCGCATCACCGACCTGGCCCCGGTTGTCGACCGGCGCCTGAGTTCGTCCTTCTTCCGAATCGCTCCGCTCCGTCCCGGTCGCTCAACCGCCAAGGCTGTCGTTCGCCGTACCGCTTAGCCGTTGTGCCGTTTTCTACCGTTTTTACCGCTGCGCGCGCAGCTGGCCGCCACGACCGATGGCCGCCGCGCCGCGGTTTCCCGACAAACCGACCGAGGACCGAACATCATGATGCTGAAGAACCCCGCGACGAAGTACCGACCGTTCACGCCCGTCAACCTGCCGAACCGCATGTGGCCGACGCGCACGATCACGCAAGCGCCGATCTGGATGAGCACCGACCTGCGCGACGGCAACCAGTCGCTGTTCGAGCCGATGGACGCCGCGCGCAAGATGCGGATGTTCAAGATGCTGGTTGCGATCGGTTTCAAGGAGATCGAGGTCGCGTTCCCGTCGGCGTCCGAGACCGATTTCAACTTCGTGCGCGAGCTGATCGAAGGCGGCCACATTCCCGACGACGTGACGATCGAGGTGCTCACGCAGGCGCGCGACGACCTGATCGAGCGCACCTTCGAATCGCTGCGCGGCGCGAAGCGCGCGATCGTGCACCTGTACAACGCGACCGCGCCGGAATTCCGCAAGATCGTGTTCGGCCTCGACCGCGACGGCGTGAAGGCGCTCGCGGTGAACGCCGCGCGCACGATCAAGCGCTGCGCCGACGCCGCGACCGATACGCATTTCACGCTGCAATACAGCCCGGAGACCTTCACGGCGACCGAGCTCGATTTCGCAAAGGAAGTCTGCGACGCGGTGTTCGACGTGTGGCAGCCGACGCCGGAGCACAAGGCGATCGTGAACCTGCCGGCCACCGTCGAAGTCGGCACACCGAACTTCTACGCGGACCAGATCGAATGGATGCACCGCAACCTCGCGCGCCGCGATGCGCTGATCGTGTCCGTGCATCCGCACAACGACCGCGGCACCGCGGTCGCGGCGGCCGAGCTCGCGGTGATGGCCGGTGCGGACCGGATCGAGGGCTGCCTGTTCGGCAACGGCGAACGCACCGGTAACGTCGATCTCGTCACGCTCGCGCTGAACCTGTACTCGCAGGGCGTCGATCCGGGCCTCGATTTCTCGCAGATCAACGAAGTCGCGCGCACGGCCGAGGAATGCACGCAGTTGCCGATCCATCCGCGCCATCCGTATGTCGGCGATCTGGTGTTCACCGCATTCTCCGGCTCGCACCAGGACGCGATCAAGAAGGGCTTTGCGGTGCAGCGCCCCGATGCCGTGTGGGAAATGCCGTATCTGCCGATCGATCCGAGCGACGTCGGCCGCACGTACGACTCGATCATTCGCGTGAACAGCCAGTCGGGCAAGGGCGGTATCGCGTACCTGCTCGAACAGAGCTATGGCGTCGCGCTGCCGCGCCGCCTGCAGGTCGACTTCAGTGCGGCCGTGCAGCGCCTGACCGACGACAGCGGGCTCGAGGTGACGAGCGCGCAGATCTGGTCGCTGTTCCAGCAGGAATACGTGGAAGGCGATGCGCCGCTGCGTTATGTCGGCCATGAATTGACCGAGCGCGACGGCCGCGAGTCGATCGTGCTGACCGCCGACGTGCACGGCGAGCGCCGCGTGCTGCGCGGTGAAGGCAACGGCCCGCTCGATGCGCTGATGCACGCGTTGCGCACGCCGCTGCGGATCCAGCACTACGAGGAGCGCGCGTTGTCGCAGGGTGCCGATGCGAAGGCGATTGCGATCGCCGAGCTGGCCGGCACGGGCGTGCGCGGCAGTGCGTTCGGCGTCGGCATCGACGCGAACCTGACGACCGCGTCGATCCGCGCGGTGATCAGCGGTATCAACCGTGCGTATGCGCGCGCGGACGAAGCGGCGCAGGCGACGTTTTTTGCCGCGCAGCCCGCGGTGAAGGCTGTCGCGTAAGCGGGGCATCGGCGGCCGCGCCGGCGATGTCCGGCGCGGTCGCGTCGTGGTCCGGGCGGTTGCCTCCGCGCGGCCCGTCGAGCGCCGCGCACAGTTCCGCCTTCATGAAATCCACCCACGCGCGCGTCTTCGCGTCGAGATGCCGGCGCGACGGATACACCAGAAACACGCCCACGTCCTCCGCGCGGTAATCGCGCAGCACGCGCACCAGCGCGCCTGAACGCAGCCCGTCGTCCGCGACGAACTCCGGCAGCAGGCCGATGCCCGCCCCTTCCCGAACCGCGATCTCGAGCGATGCCGCGACGTCGGCCGTCATCGTCGGCTCGAACGCGACCGTTTCCGAAGCCGCACCGCACGTCAGCGTCCATTCGCGCGCCGGGTAGGCCGGTGCGACCAGTTGCAGGCAGCGATGCCGCGCGAGCGCGCGCGGCGTATCCGGCATCCCGTGCCGCGCGACATACGCGGGCGACGCGCACAGCACGCTGCCGATCCGCCCGACGTCGATCGCGACCTGATCGGAACTCGGCAGGCTCGGCATCGCAATCACCGCGACGTCGTAGCTGTCGCGGATCAGGTCCGGCACCTGCGGCGCGAGCGTCAGGTCGACGCTGACGTCCGGATAGCGCGCCTGGAAGCGCGCGACGAGCGGAATCACGAAACGATTCGCGATGCTGGCGCTGCAGTGCGCGCGCAGCCGGCCGTGCGGATGCAGCCGCGCGCCGCGTGCTTCGCGTTCGCTCGCATCGACGGCGAGCGTGATGTCGCGTGCGCGCGCGAGATAGCGTTCGCCGGCTTCGGTCAGGCACATCGAGCGCGTCGTGCGGTTCATCAGCCGGATGCCGAGATGCGCTTCGAGCGACGCGATCGTGCGGCTGACATACGCGGTCGTGAGGTTGAGCCGCTTGCCGGTTTCGGTGAAGGTCCCCGCGTCGGCGAGCGTGACGAAAACCTGCATGCTTTGAATGAGATCCATCGTCGGGGCGGGCGCGTGGCGCCGGTGTCGTGCGATGCCGCTACTGTAGCGAGCGGCCTGCCGTGCCGCGCGCGCACGTCAGCGAACGATCGTCGCGAAACGGACAGGGCGGTTCAGCGTCGCGAGAAGTATTCGCTCGGCGGCACGCCGAGTGCCTTGCGGAACATCGCCGCGAACGCGCTGGGGCTGTCGTAGCCGTGTTCGAGCGCGAGTTCGAGGATCGGCGTGCCGGCGGCCAGGCGCGGCAGGCTCAGCAGCAGGCGCGCATGGCGGCACCACGCACCGTGCGTCATGCCCGTTTCACGCTTGAAGGTGCGCGCGAGCGTGCGCTCGTTCATGTGCGCGTCGCGCGCCCACGACTGCAGGGTGACGACCGACGACGGGTCATTGATGAGCCGCGTGCACAGCGCGGCGAGCGCCGGATGGCGCGGCATCGGCACATGCAGCGACAGCAGCGGCGCGATCTCGATTTCGTCGAGGATCAGCGCGAGCACGCGGCCCGCGCGATGCGCGAGGTCGTAATCGGCCGGCAGTTCGCACGCGGTCACGATCAGCTCGCGCAGCAACGTGCCGACCTCGATCACGCGGCATTCGCGCGGCAGGCTCGGCCGCACTTCGTGCGCGACGAATACCGTGCGCATCTGCACGTCGCCGGCCATCCGGATTTCGTGCTGGGTGCCGCCCGGCACCCAGACCGCGCGCCCCGTCGGCACGACCCAGCTGCCGGCATCCGCATGCACGAGCATCACGCCGGAAATCGCGTGAATCAGCTGGCCATGCCGGTGCGAATGCGGCGGATACGCGATGCCGGCCGCCGCGTCGGACGCGACGACGGCGATCTGCTTGTGCTTGTCCTTGTGCTCGAGCACACTGAAAAATTGATCCACGTGTCCTTTTCTCGACGACGAATGCGCTTTGCGCGCGAGATCGACCGAATGGGTCGAAATTACCATAGGCCCATCGTTTGTTCGACTGCCATTGCACGATGCACGCCTCGTTATCTCCTCCGGTTTCCTTCCGTTTGTCTGTTGCTGCCGCGCTGCTGAGCGCCGCGACGCTTGCCGCCTGCTCGGTCGGCGATCCGTACCGTCCGCCTGCGGCCGATGCGGCGCGCACGGCGCCGTTCGACGCGGCGAGCGATGCACCCGTTGCATCCGGCGGTGCGTTGCCCGATCGCTGGTGGCAACTGTTCGACGATCCGGCGCTCGACGCACTCGTGCGTGAAGCGCTCGCGCAGAACCGCGATCTTGCGGTAGCCGCGGCACGGGTCGCGCGTGCGCGGGCCGTGCTCGACGAAGCGGGGGCCGCGCGGTTGCCCGAGACGACAGCCGGCTTCGGCGTCGACTACGGCAAGCACGCGCCCGACCAGATCGTCGCGAGTGCGAAGGGCACCGATGCGCGTACGCGCTGGGGGTTCGCGCCGTCGTTCGCGGTGTCGTGGGAAGTCGATCTTTGGGGGCGCGTCGGTCATCTCGTCGATGCCGCGCGCGCCGATTCGGAGGCCGTGCAGGCGGCGTCGGATGCGATGCGCGTCGCGGTGGCCGCCGAAACGACGGCCGCCTATGCGCAGGCGTGCGCGTACGGCGAGCGGATCGACGTGGCCGAGCGCTCGGTCGCGATCGCCGACCGCCTCGCGTCGCTGACCGCCCACCAGCGTGCGCACGGTCTCGTGTCCGATCTCGAAGTCGCGCGCTCGCGTGCATTTGCCGACGATACGCGCGCCAAACTGCCGGCGCTCGCGGGCGCGCGCCGCGCCGCGTTGTATGAGCTGGCCGTGCTGACCGGTCATGCGCCCGGCGCGATTCCCGACGCGGCCGCGCGCTGCCACGCGACGCCGGCGCTGGCGCGGCCGTTTCCGGTCGGCGACGGCGCCGCGCTGCTCCGGCGCCGGCCCGACCTGCGCGAAAGCGAGCGCCGGCTCGCCGCGTCGAACGCGCGGATCGGTGCCGCGACGGCCGAGCTGTATCCGTCGATCGTACTCGGCGGGTCGGTGAACTGGCTGTCGACCACCGGCGATCCATCGTCGCTCGGCGACAAGTATGCGATCGCGTGGGGCGTCGGGCCGCTGATTACGTGGCGTTTTCCGAATCTCGCGGCGAGCCGCGCGCAACTCGCGCAGGCCCGCGCGGACGATGCCGCCGCGCGCGCGTCGTTCGATGCGCAGGTGCTGCGCGCACTGAAGGAAACCGAGCAGGCGCTCGCCCGCTATGGCGCCGAGTGGCGCCACAAGGCCGCGCTCGAAACCGCGCGCGCCGAGCACGCACGCGCCTACCGGCTCGCCGAACTGAACTACGACGCGGGTGCGCTGGATTTTCTCGGCGTGCTCGACGCGCAGCGCAGCCTCGTCGCGGTCGACGCGGCACTGGCTACCTCGACGCAGCAGGTCGCACTCGATCAGGTCGCCGTCTTCAAGGCACTGGGGGGCGGCTGGCAGCCCTAGCCGGCCGTTCGTGAATCCGCACGCACTCAACCATTCCGATTCCGATCATGAGCACCACAGCCGTACCCGAGAAATCCGCCCGTTTCGCGCGGCGCCACTGGATCGCCGCCGGCGCCTTCATCATCGTCATCGCGCTTGCCGGTTTCGGCTGGCGCTGGTGGACGGTCGGCCGCTTCATCGAGCACACCGACGACGCGTACGTGCGCGCCGACATCGTGACCGTCAGCCCGCGAGTGGCCGGCTATGTCGCACGCGTGGCTGTCGACGACAACCAGCCCGTGAAGCGCGGCGACATGCTCGTCACGCTCGACGATCGCGACTACCGTGCGAGGCTCGACGATGCGCAGGCAGCCGTCGCCGCGGCCGATGCGACGCTGCAGGCCGAGGAAGCCGCGGCCGCGACGCTCGACGCGCAGGTCGGCCAGCAACGCAGCGTGATCGAGCAGGCGCAGGCCGATGCGGCCGCCGCGCGCGCCGAAGCCGCGCGGCGCGATGCCGATGCGGTGCGCTACAAGCAGTTGCTCGCCGAATCGGCTGCCAGCGGGCAGCGCTGGGAACAGGCGCATGCCGATGCGCTGAAGGCGCGCGCGGAACTGGCCCGTGCGAGCGCGGCCGTGCGCGCGCAGGACGACCAGCAGACGGTGCTGCGCCGGCGCCGCGCGCAGAGTACGGCCGCGATCGAGCAGGCGCGTGCGCGACTCGCGGCGTCCCGCGCGAAGCTCGCGCTGGCGCAACTCGATCTCGAACATACGGTGATCCGTGCGACCCGCGACGGCACGATCGGCCAGCGGGCGGTGCGCGCGGGACAGTACGTCGAGGTTGGGATGCCGTTGCTCGCGGTCGTGCCGCTGCGCGATGTGTACGTCGTCGCGAACTTCAAGGAGACGCAGCTTGGCGCGATGCGCGACGGGCAGCCGGTCGAGATCGATGTCGATACCTACGCGGGCCGCACGCTGCACGGCCGCGTGCTGGGGCTCGCACCGGGCTCGGGGGCCGAATTCGCGCTGCTGCCGCCCGACAACGCGACCGGTAACTTCACGAAGATCGTGCAGCGCGTGCCCGTGAAGATCCGCCTCGATGCGCCGCCGTCGGGCCTCGTGCTGCGGCCCGGCATGTCGGTGATCGCGCGTGTCGACACGCGCGGCGTACCGGGAGCCGGATCGTGACGGCCGCAACCGGGCAGGCTACGCAGGCCACGCACGACGAAACCGTCTCGCTGCGCGCGTGGGTCGCGGTGCTCGGCGGCGTGTTCGGCTGCTTCATGGCGGGGATGAACGTGCACGTGACGAACGCGTCGTTGCCCGACATCCGTGGTTCGCTGGGTGCGAGCTTCGAGGAAGGCTCGTGGATCTCGACCGCCTATCTCGTCGCCGAGATCGTCGTGATTCCCCTCACCGGCTGGCTCGTGCAGGTGTTCTCGGCGCGCCGCGTGCTGCTCGTCGGCGCAACGGGGTTTTTGGCGTTCTCGATCGCGTGCTCGGTCGCGCCGACCATCTCGTCGATGATCGTCGCGCGCGCACTGCAGGGCGCATTCGGCGGCGTGCTGATTCCGCTGTCGTTCCAGCTGATCGTCACCGAGCTGCCGCCGTCGAAGCATCCGTTCGGCATGGCGCTGTTCGCGGTCGCGAACAACGTCGCGCAGGCGGCCGGGCCATCGCTTGGCGGCTGGCTCACCGACATGTATTCATGGCGCTGGATCTTCTATCTGCAGATTCCGCCCGCGATCGCGCTGATCGTGGCAATCGCGTGGGCGATCCGCCCGGTGCCCGTGCAACTGTCGAAGCTGCGCCAGGCCGACTGGTTCGGGATCGCGACGATGGCGCTCGGCCTGAGTGCGCTGCAGATCGTGCTGGAAGAGGGCGGTCGCAAGGACTGGTTCGCGTCTGACCTGATCGTCGAGCTGTCGATCGTCGCGGTGGCGGGGCTCGTCGCGTTCGTCGCGATCGAGCTGCGGCGCAAGGAGCCGTTCATCAACCTGAGGTTGCTCGGCCGCTACAACTTCGGGATCGCGAGCCTGATGCAGTTCCTGTTCGGCGCGGTGGTGTTCGGCGTCGTGTTTCTCGTGCCGAACTACTTCGCCGAGCTGCACGGCTACAGCGCGCGCGACATCGGCCTCGCGATGATCCCGTACGGGATCGTGCAGTTCGTGATGTCGTTCCTGACGCCGCCGCTGATGCGCCGCACGAGCCCGCGCGCGACGATCGTGCTCGGCTTCGTGCTCGTCGCGGCCGGCTGCCTGATGAACATCCACCTGACTGCCGACGCCGCGTCGAACGTGATCGTGCCGTCGCTCGTCGTGCGCGGGATCGGGCAGTCGCTCGTCGTGATCGCGCTGTCGGTGATGGCCGTCGACGGGATCGAGAAGGCGCAGCTCGGCTCGGCGTCCGGCGTGTTCAACATGGTGCGCAACGTCGGCGGCGCGATCGGCATCGCGGTGGCGAGCCAGATCGTCGTCGAGCGGCAGAAACTGCACGCGATGCGGATTGGCGAGGCCGTTTCGCCGTTCTCGGCAGCCTTTCAGGAACGCATGGCGATGCTGGCGCGGCTGTTGTCGCGCGTGCACGTGCCGCGTGCCGATGCGTTGCCGGGTTCATCGTCCGGCGGCGTGCACGAGCTGGCACTCGCGCTCGTCAACCAGCGCGTGATGCGCGAGGCGCTGCTGATGGCGTACAGTGACACGTTCCTGATCGCGGGTGTCGCGATGGCTGCGTGTACGGCGGCGGCGTTCGTGTTGAAGGGGAAGAAGAAAGCGTGATGGGGACAGACGCCCGATGTTGAAGCCTGACATTGCTGACAGGCGCCGAATTCCTGCAATGCGCGTATCGTGCATGCGGCGCGCGAGGCTGTTCTCCCGCGCTGATCACCATGAGGAGCGTGGCATGTCGAAGGATGATTCCCTGAGAGGACAGATCAAGGAGCAGGCCCAGGCTGCGGACCGCCACAACCTGGCGCGGCCGGCTGCGAACGGCGCGCTGTGGGCGCGCGGCCTCACGACGCAACGGGTCGCCGACCTGTTCAGAACCCTGCAGGGATTGCCGGGGCACTGGATGCAGTTGCAGAACGAGGTCAATGCCGGGAATCGCTATTTTTACGGTGTGCAGAATGGCAGCGTGACGACCGAAGAAGGGAAGGCGCTGATCCGCTGGATCGCCAAGGCGGTTGTGAGCGCCGCCGGGGAGGCACAGTTCGACTTCCCGTTGCAGCAATTGCGTTTCACTGCCGACATGGGCTGGCTCAAGCTCCAGCGTGTGCAAGGGCGTGTGATGGTGTTTTCGCAGCCCTGATCGTCAGTTCCGGGGCGTCGTCGGAACCCGCGGCCGTTCATGAGTACGGTGTCGGTGTATAGAGGGTGATCGCGGCGAGCCGGCACTTTGCGCCGGCTCGCCTGTGACGGGCATTCGGTGGCGGCCGGACCCGGCCGCCACACAGACTCCCTCCCGGCCATTCTGCCGACTGTCAGACCGACACTGTGATGCCCGCCGAGTGAGGTGGCCCCGCAGGCCGCACCACGATTTCCACATGCTGGCCCAACGACGCCAGCGTCTGCATCAGCAGTTCCAGCGAAACGTTCCGAAGCCTTTCGCGTTGCTCGGGCGTGACGACCGGCCGGGCCATCTCCGAGAGCGCCGCAGCCTCGTCTTCGCTCAGGCCGCGCGAGACGATCAGCGCATTGAGTTTCAGTACGAGCGCAGACTTGGCCGAGAGTGCGCCTGCATCATCGAGGCCGAAGTCATCCGGCAACGGGTAGGCGCGTTGGCGCGAGTCGTTGTAGTTCATTCCGCCCCTCCCGTGATCACCGAAAACTGTGGCCGTGGTTGTCTTGTCGCGCGATCGGCATCCTGTCCGACATCGTCGCAGTGCCCCTCTTCGATCGGCGTGATCACCAGCCGCTTGTGCGTGACCTCGATCTGCAAGTGCTGCTCGGGTTCGAAACCCGCTGCCTCGATCCAGCGGCCGGACAGCTTCATCCATAGATGGAGGACCGGCGGTGCCATGTCGCTGAGCCTGAGGTGCGGGACGATGCGGCGAGTCTGACGAGACATTCGAGAGGGCACGAAACAATCGTGAAAACTAACCGGTGCGTTATGATTCGCGTCAGCCATGACTGACTCCCATGATGAGTGGGTTGTGGTTAGCGGCCCGCAGGTGCACTAACACCTGTGGGCCGCGCTCGTTTACGCGGCGGCTATCGATTGGTATCCCGTCATATGATCTGCATGACGAAACAACCGGGTATTCCACGCGAAAACGTGCAGCCACTCTAGCCGAGATCGATCGCTGTCAGGTGCGGGTCTGGCGCGTCATGGTCGGCACCGGCGGTCGCGCCGATGTCCTGCATGCTTGCTGCGCAACGATTTCCCGGCGATCGCGCCGGCGGGCTGCATCGTTACGTCATGGCCGATATGTCAGAAAGCGTGTCGGTCGAATGCTTCGATTCGCCGGCCGCACGTCGGACGAGGATGTCATTTGCGTCGTGTGGCTACCGTACTGGCTGGTGCGCGACGCGTTGCGCGGCGGCGCGTTCCGGGCGTTGCTGCCGGATCGGCCGGGCGTGATCTTTCCGATCCAGGCGGTATGGCCCTACACGCAGCATCTTCCGCTGAAAGTCCGGGCCGCCGTCGATGCGCTGCTGGAACATCTTCCGGCCCAGCTGGCCGCGGTCGAGGCGCGGATGTGACGAAGCGGTTGCCGCGGTTCTTTGGACGAGACGCGCGTTACTGGCCGAAGCGGTCCGCCACGGCATCCTTCAGCCGCGCAGCGGTGATCTCGCCCATGTGCGATTCGACGAGATTGCCTTTGGCATCGAAGAAGAGCGTCGTCGGCAGCCCGCGCGAACCGTAGGCCTTCATCGCGTGCAGCGTGCGATCGAGCAGCACGTGATCGAACCGCAGCCCTTTCTGTTCGAGGAACGCGCGCACCGTTTGCGCGTCTTCGCCCTGGTTGACCATCAGCACGGTCATCCCCGGATGCTCCTGCTGCGCTTGCGCGAGGATCGGCATTTCGCGCTGGCACGGCGGGCACCACGTGGCCCAAAGATTCACGACGACAGGCTTGCCCGCGAAGCGTTGCACCGGCACCGGCGTGGCATCGAGCGCTTCGAGCTGCAACGCGGCAAGCGGCGGCGCGCTGTGCTGCAACGTGGCGAGCGTGCCCTGCGCGATGCCCCATGCGGCAACGCCCGCGAGCATGCCGGCCATCACCGGGCGACGCAGCGCGGGCAGGCGGCGCAGGCGCCAGCCCGCGAACACGATCGCGGCCGCGAGGCCGATGCGCCAGTCGAAGCCGCCGTCGCCGAGCGCGACGATCGAGCGCGGCGCGGCGGCGTACTCGTGCCACCATTGCGCGACGTAGCCGATGCGCGCGGCGAGCAGGCCGAGCAGCAACGCATCGAGGATCAGGCTCGATGCGGTCTTGTGATGGCCGTCCGGCGGGCGGCGCTGGATGAAACGGGCGACGAGCCACGCGAGCAGCGCGGCGGCGGCCACCGCGACGACGCGGATCGAGAAGGGGCCAAGACTCAGCATGAATGGAAAGGGTTGGACGTGATCGAGCGGGGCTGGAGAAGGGATTGTCCGCCACGGCAATGAAACCGTCGACGGTCGTGACGCTTTGAGACTGGCGCGCGCATGCCGGTTCCTTTCGAGAACGTAACGGCATATTGCGGATTCGATGCAGGCGGGCACTCGGCACCCCCTTCCTCGTCTGCTACCTGCCGAGCGGCTGGCTCGCCGATCGCCTGCCGCCACGCTGGCTGATCGTGTTTCCATCGATGAGCCAGATCGCGTTGCTGGTTGGCGTCGTGATCGTGATCGGCCTGTTGACCTGCGCGGTGCGCGGCCTCTACTGGAGCGTGCTCGAACGCTGCGATGTGCCGGCGCGCATCACGGGGCTCGCAATCGGGATTGTCTCGCGGCTCGGCTATTCGCCGGATGTGTTCCTGCCGCTGCTGAACGGCTGACTGACGACCGAGTATCCGGGCATGCACGGCTATCCGCTTTACTTCGGCTATGTCGCGTGGGTGAGCGCGGTCGGTGGCGGTGCGTGCCTGTTGCTGAAAGGCATGCTGAAAGGCGAACTCGCCCGCTGAAATACGTTGCACCCGAAACCGGCGGCGTCGCCGAAGGATGCGCGCGGCGGCTGCCGCCCGACGGGCCGCGAAGCGGCGATCTGTCGGGCGTCGGGTCTTAGAGCTTCTTCGAAGCCGTCGCTGCCGCGTCGGCCTGCTGCGCGTCGGCCGCCGGTTCGAGCGTCGTCAGCGTCTTCTCGGTGAACTTCTCGTACAGCCAGTTCATGCGGGTATCGTCCATGCCGCCGGCGATGCCGCCGAGTGCGTACGAAGCCGACACCTTGAAGCGGTCGATCTGATGATGGTCGGCGTCGAGCAGCGTCACGGTGCCATCCACATGATCGTTGCCCGCCATGAAGCCGAACATGACGGCCGAGAAGCTCGAGCGCACGCGAATGCCGTTGACTTCCACGTTCAGGTGCATCGCATCGGTCGAATCGGCCGTGGCCAGCAGCTTGCGTGCGGCCAGTGCGCTTTCGATTTTCCCCTTCAGGTTCTCGGGGCTGAATTTCAGGTTGTCTTTCAGCGCGTCCTGGGCGGCATTGTCCAGCGTGACTTTCACGATCACGGGCTTCGAGCCGAATTTGGGCGTCGATGCAGTCGCGATGGCCCCCGCCTGATCGCTGGCGTCGCGTGTCACGCTGCTGGCGCAGCCTGACAGGAGGCCGATCGTCACCAATGCCAGAGCGGCATGACGGAATACAGATTTCATGATTTGGTCTTTTTTAATTTGGGTTATTTGAGGTGGCTCTGTGGCCGGGCGGGAATCTAGCACGGGACGATTCGATTCAAAGGGTCGAATAGTTAGAAACGCCGATTTGATATTGATTCGTCGAGGCTTTCGGCACCGATGAAAACACGCGCCGCTCGCGTGACGAGCGACGACGGCACGCGGTTCGCCGGGGCGACCGGTTCCGCGCAGAAGAGGAAGACTGGCTCTCCCGCAGCTGCTGCGCCGGCTATGTGCGTGCGATCACTGGCTGTTGCCCGCCGTCGCCCCGCCGAGCCGATACGCGGTAAAGAACTCATACCATGGCGACCCTTCCGCAACCGGCACGCCGAGCGCCGCCGTCCGCTGTTTCAACGCACCGAACACATCGTTGATGCGTGCCGTTTGCGCCGCGTCGTTGAACGGATAGGGCCGCGATCGCCCGGCCGCGAATGCGCCGTACGCGATCGCGAGCAGGCGCGCGCTGTCGCTGGTCGAGGCTATCGCCCCGTTGATCGTTTCGGCGAGCCGCGGCCGGTCTTCGGCGCGTGATGACGCGAGGCACAGGAACACGATCGACGACAGCTCATGCAGGTCCTTCACCTGCAGCAGCTCAGGCAGCCGTGCGACGATCCGTTCAACCGGTTCGTCGCGCAGGGCATCGCCGAAGTCGAGCACGGCCGTCATCGGATTCCGGTCGTCCTTCAGCCGATCGAGCGCAGGCGGCGCGGCCGGCGCACCGTCGGGCATTGCTGCCGGCGAAGCCCGCAGCGCCTCGGCCACCTGCTGCGTCCATTCCGGAAAGATCATCCGCACGTTGCCGAACTGCTCGCCGCCTTCCGCCGCCGGATTCCATCGATACACGATCGTGCCGCCGCGAATGAACGGCGAATACAGGTGCTCGGGTGTTTGCGGCAGCGGCCGCCGGTTGATCGGCAGCCAGGCGAGCGTCAGCCAGTCGTAGCGGCCGGTGGCGGGCACGGAAGGGCTCGAGCTCGCGACGACCTGCCACGTGCCGCGATTCGCATAGCGGCGTCGCGCGTCGGGCACCGCGACGGTCCGGCCTTTCGCAGTATCGAAGTACGTCGTGCCGGTCACGTTCGTGCCGCTGTCCGCGGCGGGCGTGAGGGTGGAGATGACCCACGATGCGCCATCCGCCGAACGGTAGTCGGACGGCTTCAGCGTCGCGACGTCGTGCACCATGCGCGTTTCCGCCGCGACGGGGCTCGGAGGGAGATTGGCGGGCGCGGCCAGGATGCTCGGCATGGGATGTCCTCGGAATCGGGGGCGCATCGTCGGGCGGCGGCGATGCGCGGCGGCGCGGATTGTTTTATGTCACTGTAGAACGTCAACGCCGGAAACGGAAACCGGCTGCGCGGCGCCCCCCGCTCACGCGTTCCGCCGCTTCGGCTTACCATGCGCATCCTGAACCAACGACGTACACCGGGCGGGAGCGCACATGACCGACACGAGAGCCATCACCGAACACTGGACACAGGTCGCCGACCAATGGATCGGCTGGGCCGGCAAGCCGGGGCACGATGCGTTCTGGAAATACCGCGCGGGGCTCGCGGCCTATATCGGCCGCGACACCGGCCGCGCGCTGGAGATCGGCTGCGGCGAAGGTCGCGTGAGCCGCGAGCTGAAGGCGCTCGGCTACGACGTGACCGCGACCGACGTGGTGCCCGCGATGCTCGACGCCGCGCGTCACGCGGATTCCGCGCATCGTTACGAACTGGCCGATGCGGCGTCGCTGCCGTTCGACACGGCCAGCTTCGATCTCGTGATGGCGTACAACGTGCTGATGGATCTCGACGACATGCAGCGTGCGTTGAACGAGGCGCGTCGCGTGCTGAAGCCGGGCGGGACGCTGTTCATCTCGCTCGTGCATCCGTTCCGCGATCGCGGCGGCTTCGCGGGGCCGCAACCCGATGCGCCGTTCGTGTTGAAGGGCAGCTATTTCGGGCGCGAGCATTTCGATGGCGTGGAAACGCGCGACGGGCTGTCGATGCACTTCGCGGGCTGGTCGCTGCCGTTGCAGGCGTACATGGAAGCGCTGGAAGCGGCCGGCTTCGCGATCGTGTCGCTGCGCGAGCCGCCGCCCGACCACGCGGATACGGATCAGTTGAAGCAGTGGGCGCGCGTTCCGCTGTTTCTGTGGATCAAGGCGCGGCCGGTGGTTGATTCGGTAGCCCGGGGACACAAAAATCGATCGAAAGGATGATCTTGTATCCCGGGAGCGACCAGGTTTGCCGATGCGCGTGTTCCCGGAAGGGATCGCGGCATTCCATCAGGCGGGGCGATTCGGAAGAGGGCGCTTGCCCACGTTTCGCCGTTCGGCTCAGCGCGACAGCTCCTTCCGGTAGAGCACGGCGCCCGGTTTTGCCGCGAGGGTGTCATAGAGCCGCATAGCCGTGTGATTCGTCTCGTGCGTCTGCCAGTACACGCGTTCGGCGCGGTGCGCGCGCGCGGCGTCGTACACGGCTTCGATCAGCGCGCGGCCGACGCCCTTGCCGCGCTCGCTGTCGAGCGTGAACAGGTCCTGCAGGTAGCACGTCGGCCCGATGTGCGTCGTGCTGCGGTGATAGAGGAAATGCACGAGCCCGACGAGCCGGCCGTCGCGCTCGGCGACGAGCGCATGCACGGGTTCGTAACCGTCGAAGAAGCGCGACCAGGTGCGCTGCGTGACGGCCAGCGGTAGCGCGGTATCGTCGAAGCGGCCGTAGAAGCGGTTGTAGCCGTCCCAAAGCGGCAGCCAGTGGTCGTAGTCGTCTTCCCGGACCGCGCGTACGGTCAGGCCGGCTTCGGCAGCGTTCATGTTCGTGAACCTTTCGATGAGGAGGGGGGGCGTTACCGGCCGGGCCGGAAACGACGGAGGCATCCACGATAGGCAGTTCGACGCGCGGCGGGTAGGCCCATGACACCGGCGCTTTCTGGTGCCACGACCGGCCGCGCGCCGCCACCGCCACGCCGCCCGAACGTCGCCCGAACGTCGCCACGGCATTCCTTTCATTCTGTTAGACTTTTTCGCCCATCGCTGCCATCCGGGCTGCGCCGTGCCCGGTTCATCCCGTCATGAACGAAACCCGTGCGTCGCATCCGATCACCGAGGTCCTGCGGGCTTACTGGAAGGCCGATCGCCTGATGTTGCTGACGGTCGTGGCGGTGGTCGTCCTGTCGAGCGCGAGCGCGGTCGCCGCGCCCTATCTGTTCTCGCGCCTGATCGACGCGTTGTCGCACCGCGGCGTGCTCGACGCGCTGATCCCGGGCTTCGTGCTCTACGCGGTGCTGCTGGGCGTCTCCAGCGCGTTGCAACGCGTGGTGCAGTACCTGGCGTTCATGAGCTCGGAGAATCTGGGCTTCATCACCAGCACGCGCTTTTTCGAGCGCATCCTGAAGAAGACCACGGCGTTCTTCGTCGAACACAATCCCGCGGAAATCCAGAACGCGAACGAGCGTGGCAGCCGGGCGCTGTCGGTGCTCGTGCAACTGGGGCTGATGGATCTGATCCCCGGTACGCTGCAGATCGTGCTGACGCTCGTCACGCTCGGCGCGCTGATCAATCTCGAGGTCGTGGCCATCACCGCCGCCTATGGCGCGGTCGCAGTGACGATCGCGATCGTTGCCGCGCGGCGCTCGCGCGCGTTCCTCGACCGCGCGATCGAGGCCGGGCAGGAGAATGCGCGTTTCGTCGGCGGCGCGATCATCGCGATGGAGACGCTCCGGCATTTCGGCAGCCATCGCTGGATGAGCGAACGTTTCTCGGAGAAAGCGCGCGTCGAGCGCGACAGCTGGCGCGCGTATGTGCTGCAGCACGTCGGCTATCTCGCGCTGCTGGGTCTCGGCCTCGCGATCCAGTTCTCGGTGACGTTCTGGCTGCTGCTGCCGCGCCATGCGGCGGGTGAGTTGTCGATCGGCGACATCGTGCTGTTCAACACGTTGCTGCTGCAGCTGAACCTGCCGTTCGAAATGATCGCGCGCGCGGTCGACGAGTGCGCGCGCTCCCGCGCGGCGCTCGTGCCGTTCGCGGCGCTGTGGACGGCGCCCGAGGAGCGGCAGGTGTCGCACGCGTCGGCGTTCGTGCCGCAGGACGGGCGCATCGTGTTCGACCGCGTCGCCTATGCATACGACAACGGCCGCGGCGTGACCGACGTCGACTTCGTCGCCGAACGCGGGGCGATCACGTTTCTCGTCGGCGAGACCGGCGCGGGGAAATCCACTGTCTTCAAGCTCGCGCTGAAGTCGATCGAGCCGACCGGCGGGCGCATTCTGGTCGACGGCGTCGATCTCGCGGCCATCGATCGCGCCGACTGGTACGGCGCGGTCGCCGTCGTGCCGCAGGATGTCGTGCTGCTGAACGAAAGCCTGGAAGACAACATCCTGCTCGGCCGGCCGCGCGACACGCGGCGTCTGCACGAAGCGGCCGCGAAGGCGACGATCCTGACGTTCATCGAGCGTTTGCCGGACGGCTTCCGCACCACGGTGGGCGAGCGCGGGTTGAAGCTGTCCGGCGGCGAGCGCCAGCGCATCGCGATCGCCCGCGCGCTGTACGGCGATCCGACCGTGCTGTTTCTCGACGAAGCGAGTTCCGCACTCGACGAAGCCACCGAGCGCGACATCATGGAGCACGTGCGCCTGCTGGCCCGCGACGTCACGGTCGTCGCGATCACGCACCGGCGCTCGGTCATCGGGCCGGCCGACAAGGTCGTGCGGCTCGGCGACGCGCGCGTGCCGGCGTAGGGCAGCACGATCGCGTCCGCAGGTTTCGCAGGCCGTCGCCGTTACCCGCGCAGCGGCGGATTGAGTTGCGCGAACGCCTGCTGCCGGCGATACGGGAAGTACGGGTAAGGCGCTTCCACCGCGCTTGCCGCGTCGAGCTTCGCAACCTGCGCATCGGTCAGCGCCCAGCCGACCGCGCCGAGGTTCTGCCGCAGTTGCTCCTCGTTGCGCGCGCCGATGATCACCGACGACACGGTCGGGCGTTGCAGCAGCCAGTTCAGCGCGATCTGCGGCACGGTCTTGCCGGTTTCCTCGGCGATCGCGTCGAGCGCGTCGACCACGTCGTACAGGCGCGCGTCGTCGACCGGCGGCCCATAGCTGGCCGTTTCATGCAGGCGGCTGCCTTCGGGCAGCGGCGCATTGCGCCGGATCTTGCCGGTGAGCCGGCCCCAGCCGAGCGGGCTCCAGACGAGCGCGCCGAGCCCCTGGTCGGCGCCGAGCGGCATCAGGTCCCACTCGTAGTCGCGACCGACGAGCGAGTAGTAGACCTGGTTCGCCACGTAACGCGACCAGCCATGCTGATCGGCCACTGCCAGCGACTTCATGATCTGCCACCCGGCGAAGTTCGACACGCCGATGTAGCGCAGCTTGCCCGCGCGCACGAGATCGTCGAGCGTCGACATCACTTCCTCGACCGGCGTGCCCGCATCGAACGCGTGGAGTTGCAGCAGGTCGATGTAGTCGGTGTCGAGGCGGCGCAGTGCGGCGTCGACCGCGCGGACCAGCCGCGCGCGCGACGTGCCCGCGTCGTTCGGGCCGTCGCCGGTCGGCAGGCCCGTCTTCGTCGAGATCAGCACCTGGTCGCGACGTCCCTTGAGCGCGGCGCCGAGCACGCGCTCGGATTCGCCGTCCGAATACACGTCGGCCGTGTCGAACAGGTTCACGCCCGCTTCGAGGCAGATGTCGATCAGGCGGCGCGCTTCGTCGACGCCCGTGTTGCCCCATGCGCTGAACAGCGGGCCGGTGCCGCCGAACGTGCCGGCGCCGAAGCTCAGGACGGGAACCTTGAGGCCGGAGCGGCCGAGGGTGCGGTATTCCATGGCGGGTTTCCTTTGGGTGATCGAAGCGCCGGGTGGCGGCTGCGAAGCCGGTGTTGCCACACTGTATCGCTTGCGGATATTTCGGATAATTGGGCAGACTTCGAAAATATCGTTCGGAAGAGGCGAATAATGCTGCTCGACAATCTCGCGCTGTTCCTGCGCATCGTGGAGAAGGGCGGGCTGGCCGCGGCGGGCCGTGAGGTCGGGCTGTCGCCGGCCACCGTGTCCGAGCGTCTGACGGCGCTCGAGCGCCACTACGGCGCGGCGCTGCTCACGCGCACGACGCGCGCGATCAGCCTGACCGACGAAGGTCGCACGCTCGTCGACGGCGCGCGGCGCCTGCTGGCCGAGGCCGACGAACTGGAAAGCCGCGTGCGGCTCGGCGTGCAGACCCTGTCGGGGCCGGTGCGCCTGAGCGCGCCGGCCGATCTCGGCCGCGAGCGCGTGGTGCCGGTCGTCGACGGGTTCCTGGCCGAGCATCCGGGCGTCACGGTCGACCTGCATCTCGGCGACGGTTACGTCGATGTCGTTGGGCAGGGGCTCGATTTCGCGATTCGCCGCGGGGTGCTCGCCGACAGTTCGCTGCGCAGCCGCTCGCTCGGCCGCGCGCGGCGCGCGGTGTGCGCGTCGCCCGCGTATCTCGCTGCGCACGGCACGCCGCAGCATCCGGACGATCTCGCCGCACACGACTGCATCGTGATGCGCTTTGGGCCGGACCTGTATGCCGAATGGCCGTTCAGCATCGACGGCGAACCCCGGCGCGTGACGGTGCGCGGCCGGCGTGTGGCCAACGACGGCGCGCTCGTCCGCGCGTGGTGCGTCGCCGGGCACGGCGTCGCGCTGAAGTCGCTGGTCGACGTCGAGCAGGATCTGGCGTCCGGTGCGCTCGTCGAAGTCCTGCGCGCGTTCTCTCCGGGCGACGTCGACTTGCAGATCGTCTATCCGGGCAACGCCGTGCAGCCACGGCGCGTGCGCGCACTGATCGACAGGTTGGCGCAGGCGCTCGCGGCGTGAACGCGGATCGACGTCAGTCCCACTTCGACGGGTAGTCGGGACCGCAGTCGATCTCGGCCGCGCTCAGTTCCAGCATCGCGCGAGGGGTGAACTTCCTGACCGGCGGCTGGGCGGCGACCCACTCGGGATAGACATTGCGCCACTTGTCGAGCAACTCGCCGCGGCGGGTTTCGCTGATGCTCGCCTGGTACAGGTCGTTTTGGCCGTATGGCATCGGGGCCGGCATCGCGAAGTCGGGAAGCGCGGGCGCCTGTTCGAGCCGGCTGCCGACGAGCGGAACGGCCGTCAGGTTCGGCAGCAGGCTCGACGCCTTGCGCATCCGGCGATAGGCGCAGACGGGCGCATCGGCGACTGATGCATCGCCCGTCGTCGGTTCGTCGGGCGGCGCTTGCGTCGCGGCCGGCAGCGCGACCGCGAACAGATAGACGGGCCCGCGTTTCAGCGGGCCGATCTTGTCGATGGGCCGCCGCACCTCGATCCCTTCGGGCCACGTGTAGGCGCGCCCGAGCGGTGTCGTGTGCTCGACGGCTTCGCCCGTCGACAGGACGGTCATGCCGCCGGGCCACCCGTTGACGCGCACGAGCGGCTTTGCATCCCCGCCCGCCGCGACATACAGGATGCCGCGCTCGACGACCATCGCCGGTACCGGAAACGGCGGCGTGCCACCGTGCCTGCCGGAGTTGTTGGAGATGGAGTGAGCGAGCGCGGGCAGGTCGATTTCGCGGCGCAGGAAGTGCTGCCCGCCGTCGGTCGAGAGCCAGATGTAGAGGCGCGGGCACGCCTGGCCCTTGGCGACGCCGGATGTGCATCGTGCGACTGCATTCTGTCCCGCATAAATGACGATCGTGTCGGGATTGTCGCTGCGGAACGTCATGTATTGGATCCCCGCCCCGGACGGGAAGGCGGTCGATGTATGCCGTGCGCTGTCGACGAAGCGCCAGCGGGTCGCCGGGCCCGTGTACGCGACGGCTTCGGCCAGCAACGTGCGTTGCGCGTCGAACTGCATGAACGGGTAGGCCGGGCCGACGACGGGGCGCGGCTTGATCGTCGAAGTGGTCGCACATGCGCCCAGCAACAGGGAGACGGTCAGCGCTGCGACGACGCGCGCAGGCTGCGGCTTTCGATCGATCATGAATGGCCCCGGTGGAATGAATGATCTTGTTGTTCGACGAAGAGCGGGCACTTTAGCGCATCGTCCGACCCGGTTGATCACATTTCGTCATTTAGCTAATATTCGAAACGTTAATCGAGCTCCGCATTCTCATGGACGACGTCACCCGCATCAGCGCACTGGCCAATGAAAGCCGCCTGGCCGTGATGCGCTGGCTCAAGCAGCCGCGCAAGCATTTCCCGCCGCAGCCGCACGGCGATGTCGACGAACTCGGCGTGTGCTGCACGTACATCACCGAGAAGCTCGGCATCGCGCCGGCCACGACCACGCGCCATATGCGCATCCTCGCGGATGCCGGGCTCGTGCAGGCGACCCGCGTCGGCAAGTTCACGTACTACAAGCGGATCGACGGCGCGCTGCAGCAGCTCGGCCACGATCTCTCGCAACTCTGACTCCTACCGAGGCAACCGACATGGACGAACTTGCATTGCTGACCGACGCCGACCGGCGCGCGCACGCGTATCTGGCCGCGACGAACGAGCGGCGCGCGTTTCCCGATGCGGCCGCATTGGCCGGCCTTGCGGCGTTCGACGAGCCGCTGCCCGATACGGGGCGCCCGGCCGACGACGTGCTGCGCCTGCTCGACGAACGCGGTACGCCCGCGACCGTCGCGTCGAACGGCCCGAACTACTTCGGCTTCGTGATCGGCGCCGCGCTGCCGGCCGCGGCGGCGGCCGAGCGGCTGATGCTGGCGTGGGACCAGTGCGCGTCGTCGTATGCGAATTCACCGGTCGCGGCGACGATCGAGCGCCAGGCCGCGCGCTGGGTCGTCGACGTGCTCGGGCTGCCCGAAGACAGCGCGGTCGGCTTCGGCACGAGTGCGACGGCCTGCACGCTCGTCGCGCTGGTGGCCGCGCGGCGCGCGCTGCTCGCGCGCAAGGGCTGGGACGTCGACGAGGACGGCCTGATCGGCGCACCCGAAGTGAAGGTCGTGATCTCCGAGCTTGCCCACATCACGGTGAAGAAGGCGCTGCGCGTGCTGGGTTTCGGGATGAAGCGCGTCATCGTCGCGCCGGTCGACGCGCACGGCCGCATCGATCCGGCAGAGCTGCCGCCGCTCGACGACATGACGATCCTCTGTGTGCAGGCCGGTGAAGTGAATACCGGTGAGTTCGATCCATTTGCGGCGCTGATTCCGCCCGCGAAGGCGGCCGGCGCGTGGGTGCACGTCGACGGCGCGTTCGGCCTGTGGGCCCGCGCATCGTCGAAGCGCGCGCTGACGGACGGCATCGACGGCGCGGACAGCTGGACGACCGATGGCCACAAGTGGCTCAACACGCCGTACGACGGCGCGATGGTGATCTGCCGCGACGCGGACGCGCTCGCCACGGCGATGAACAGCGACGCCGTCTACCTGAGCGGCGCGCAGGACGCGCAGAAGAACCTGAACCTCGAATTCTCGCGGCGCGCGCGCGGCATTCCTGTGTGGGCCGCGCTGCGCTCGCTCGGCCGCGCCGGCGTGGCCACGATGGTCGAGCGGCATTGCGCGCAGGCGGCGCGGGTCGCGGACGGCCTGCGTGCCGCCGGCTACGACGTGCTGAACCGTGTCGTGCTGAACCAGGTGCTCGTGCGCGCCGGTACCGACGATGAAACGGCGGCGATTCTCGCGGCCGCGCAGGCGTCGGGCGACGTATGGTTCGGTGCGACGGTGTGGCAGGGGCGGCCGGCGTTCCGGATCAGCGTGTCGTCGTGGCGCACCGAAGACGCGCACATCGATCGTCTCGTGGCCTTGCTGACGCAACTGCGCGGCGTGCACGTGCGCTGAGCGGCGGCGGTGCGGCGGCGCTTCGAAGGTCTCGCAGAACACCTGGCTCGCGAACCTGATGGGCCTCTGAAAAGGGAATGTTGAGGCCCTCGAAAGAATGGCCGCAAACGCCCTGAATGGTGACTTTGACAAGGCGGGCAAGAAGGCGCTCCAGCTCGCCCCGCTTAACCAACAACGCCAGATGATCTCTCGAATGCTGGCGGCAGACCAGTAAGTACGCAGCCTGCTATTCATTTTTTTGCCGCCGATCACCCATCTGCAAGGGACGCAGCATGTCGTAGCTGAGAACTTCAACTCTGGCTAGAGCGGGATACTCTGGCAGAAGGCACCCCCGATCCGACAAGCAATACATGTATCGGGACGCACTGTGATTGCAAATTCATCTGGTCGCTCGCTCAGCCATATGCGATGGCTCAGTTGGATATGCGCACACCCATCCTGAAAGATGGAACACCTGACGATCGATTCAGTTCGCACACCATTTCGAGACGAAAATTGAGCCTGGGGATGCCAACTTCGTCTCCAGGCACTGCGGTGCGAGAGCTCGGTGAGTTGCCTCAAGCTATGCGCGGATGTTCCTTGAAGAGTTCGATCTCGACGAGAAGGACAAACTAAGGTGGGATTCAATGAAGTCGAGTAAATTGCGCTGGTTGTATTTTTCGATGATCGCTCTGTGCGTTGCGTTTCTCGCGCTACTGAGTAATCAATACAAAAAGAATGAGAAGATGTCGAGTCGAGTCGTCACGATCAAGTTCGGAGCCGAGGGTAGGTCAGATGCCACGGCTCAGGGGTTTTCCTTGATGAATCACCCATCTGGTGTGTATGCATATACGGCTCACTGGGATGATCGGCATAAGCTTGGGTTGGTAAAATATGTGCAAGAAAAACATTCTTTCGATCTCGACAATGCCTTGATCGTGACAGGTCTAGGGGATAAGGATAGTCCGGAGGATGGGGTTGATAATTGGGATATCAGTTTTAATCCATCTTCATCGCGACTCATCTCATATGAAGAGGCTCGAGATAAGATAGCTGGCCTGCTTGATAGATTGCGATCTGCGGGGTGGGTGCGATACATAGAGACCTCGGAGCCTCGCCTGGTTGGAAAGGAGGCCATGATTTACGCATTAACAAATTCTGGTGTTCTTTATTCGATAGATTCAACCTATACGCCAAGCATAGCGGAGTGGAAGAGTTTGATGGCTGTTGAGCCGAGGTGGTATTTTTATGCGGATGGTATATTTTTAACGTTGTCGGTGTCATATCTGTCATCCGGGGCTGATGGTATGGGATATTATTTGTCGGATCTTCAAGTCAGTACTGCATCCGATAATTACAGCCCCTATTTTTCGGACAGCATTGAGCGTCGAAGGAACTGGAAGAAATATCTGTCCGATGAACTGAGGCCGGCAGTGAAAGAACGATCGAAGCGCGAGGCTGAACTGAAGGCTCAGGGCTACTCGATCGACATGAAGTATCAGGCTCCGCCGTTCGAGGCACCCGACTTCTCGGCCATGGCCGGTGACGCACATTGACCGGGAGGAGAGATCGATGCAACGAGCGAGCTTGCATGGACGAGCGCAGATTGTGGTTGGCGACGCGACCCGACGAGCCATGGCGGCAAGGTGATTTCGGGGAGTCCGTCTTCGACCTGGAGCGCGGCCCTTGAGGTGGCGGATACTCCTTCACCAGGCGTGCCATCACGGGCTTCTGTGCTCGCCCGTGCAACACTGGCACGTGCTGCATCAATCGGTATGGCGGTTTTGACCGACACACTGCCCGGAGAGCCTTATTCCACGGTGGGTTCGAAGAGGTTCACTCACTCACGTGCGCCGGGGCCCCCGCAAGCACCGCATCCCCCGCATCGTCAGCGCACGGAGTCGGGAAACGCGTGCATCGAGAACTCGAACGCGGCTTCCGCCATTGCCTCGATCTCTGCCTCGCCACCTTCCAGGTGACCGTCGATCCACAGCATGGCGAAGCCATGCACGAAGCTGCGCACGCCGACGCTGAACGCGCGGATCTGCTGCTCGTCGATGGTGGATCCGACCATCCTCCGGATCGCTTGCGTCGTTACCTCGCTGTTCTCGCGCCTGGCCTGGACGAGTTCGGCATCGTCCCGGTGCTGGACCGCAAAGCCGCCGTACATGAGCCGGAACAACTCGGCATGCGCGTGCGCGAACTTCACGTGGGCCAACCCGCCGGCCCGAAATGCGTCGCGCGCCGACGCGCCGCGTGAAATTTCCGCGGCGAACGCGTCGATCTGCACTTGCGTCAGGCGCCGGAAGCCGTCGACCACCAGCGCGACCAGCAGCGCTTCCTTGTTGACGAAGTGGCGATAGACGGCCGAATCCGACACGCCCAGCTGCGTGGCCAGATGGCGCACGCTCATCTCCCGCCCGTTTGCGTGCTCGAGCGCGGCAAAGGCCAGATCCAGCACGGCCTGCCGCAGGTTGCCGTGGTGGTAGCCCGCTTTCTGATTCCCGGGGTTTCTACTCATTTGACAGTGTTCAATGTCACGTTCGACAATGTTTGCAACTCAAACATTGTCGGTTCTGGCGATGCCCGCCCTTGATTCGTTGACGAAGGATATCTGGACTGCATCAGTCCCTCATTCTTTCATGGGGCTGCATGTCGGTACGCGCATGACCGTCGTCCGGCTGTCGTCGGGCCGGCTGCTGCTGCATTCGCCGGTGCCGCTGGATGCCGGGTTGCGCGCGGCAGTCGATGCGCTCGGCGAGGTCGGCCACATCGTCTGCCCGAACCTCTTTCATCACCTCTATGCGGCCGTCGCCGTCGCCGCGTATCCGCGCGCGTTGCTGCACGGCCCGGCGGCGCTGCAGCGCAAGCGCAAGGATCTGCGCTTCGACGCGGTGCTGACGGAGGTGCCGCATCCGGAATGGGGCAACGACTTCGAACTGCTGACGATCGAAGGCTGCCTGCTGGGCGAGACGGTGTTCTATCACCCGGCCAGCCGCACGCTGATCGCCTGCGATCTCGTCGAGAACTTTCACGCGTCGCCGCATTGGCTGACGCGGCACTACCTGCGCCTGGGCGGCGTGCTCGGGCAGGTCGGCTGGCATCCGTTGCTGCGCGTGGTCTATCGCGACCGGCGCGTGGCCCGCGCATGCATCGACCGGCTGCTGGAATGGCCGTTCGAACGCGTGGCGCTCGCGCACGGCGACCCGCTGACCGAGCATGCGCACGACGCGGTGCGGCAGGGCATGGCGTGGCTTTGAGTCCATCGATAACGACGCACGATCAGGGAGAGACGGGATGGCAGGATCGAATGACATCGGGCACCCGGCGGCGAAGGCTTCTGCCATCGCGGCGCGTGCTGGCGACGTGCCGGGCGGCCGTTTGCGCACGTGGGCCATCGTGGTGTTCGTGGCGTTTGCCATCGTCACCGTGCTCTACGCGCTGACGGCCATTGCGACCGGGCAGGCGAATTTCGGCGCGGTATCGGGCGACGCGCTCCTGCATGCGCGCGAACAGCTCCGCGCGATGTCGGTCGCCGGCGGCGATCCCGGCTGGGGGCAGGTGTTCGGCACCGACGATCCGTTCATCTGGATCGCGGCCAGGCTGACGTCGGCACGGCTCATGTTCGGCGAGAACGGCTTCTACGACACCGTGCTCTATTACGCACAGATGCCGAAGGCCAACATCGTCATCCTGTCGCTGCACAACATCATGGGCGGGACGTGCATGCTGCTGGGCGCACTGCAGTTCTGGCCGGCGCTGCGCCGCAACTATCCGCGCTGGCATCGCACGGCTGGCGTGGTCTACATGGTGTCGTCGCAGATCGCGATGATCGGCGCGATGACCTACATGGTGCGTACGCCGGTCGCGATGATGTACGACACGCTGACGTTCGCGACCGGCCTCTGGTTCCTCGCGCTGGGCGTCACGGCCTCGCTGTGGATGTCGATCCATCACCTGATCCGCCGCGAGATCGCCCAGCATCAGGCGTATATGGCGATCAACTACGGCTTCCTGCTCACGGCGCCGTTTACGCGTATCGACTGGATCTGGGCCGCGATGGTCTATCCGGACGTCAACCAGAACACGTCCAATTTCTCGGCGGTCGCCGTGCTGATCGCGCAATGCATGCTCTTCGGCTACCTGCTGCTGTGCATGAATCGCTGGTTCCAGAAGTCTCGCCCGGCCACGGGCCGCGCCGGCCCGGTGTTCCCGGCCGCGTTGACGGAGGCCGTCGCCAACGTGGGCGTCGCGGTGCTGTCGGTGTTGAGCATCGCCGCGCTGGCCGCTGTCGTCGATCACTACCTGGTGACGCCTGGCCTCGACCAATTCCGGGCCGGCAAGGACTGGATTCCGGCCGGACTGGCCGCGTTCCAGGGTAGCGTGCTGCGGGCTGCGCCCGGTTCTCGCTGGCTCTATGCCGTCAGTGCGATCGGCGTGTGTGCGCTCGCGCCGTTCCTGCTGCGCGCCGCGTTCATCGGGAAGGCGCAGCCGGCGCGGACGATGCGGCTCGCGATGGCGACCGGCGTGCTGACTGCCGCAAACGGCGCCGTGTTGCTGTACTGGGGGCAATTGCTGGGCGGCCCGACCGCGATCACGTCGTCTGGCGGGACACCGTTCCTGATGAACGGGGCGTTCGAACTGTTCTTCGCGGTGCTGCTGCTGTGGGGCGTGATGCGTGAACGCCACGCGCTCGTCAAGGAGTGGAGTCTGTTCGCCATTCTCTGCGTGCTGGCGCTGCCGAGTTTCTATGCGCTCGTGCCGCTGGTCGGGTGGATCTATCTTCAGATCGGCATGCCGGACCTGCAGCACTACGTCGAGATCACCAGCGTCTATCGCGTCGCGATCAGCGTCGGCCTGATTCTCGCGATGCTGGCGGGCTCGCTTTACGCCGTCTACGGCAGCGCGACGCAGGAGAAATTTGCGCGCTAGTTGCGCTCGCGTGTCCGCGCGAAGCAGAGGGGATGGGCGGGCAACGGGGCGGTGTGTGCGGATGAGGATGGACCGCCTGTCGTTTTTCCATCGAACCGCGCCCCTTGCCCGCAGGAAAATATCGGACAATGGCCGGCACGCGCGCCGTGCCGGCCTGGGTGGCTCGCTCAATCGAAGCATGATGCCAATGAGAGAACCCCCATGTCGACCCATTCCCCCCGTGAACTGCTGAAGGCCGCCGATATCGCGAAGATGGAGCCGACGCGCGCGGTGCATTCGCTGAATCCCAATGCCGTTCGTCTCAAGCGACAACTCAGCGACCTGACCGGCCTGACGCAATTCGGTGTTCACCTGCTCACGCTGATGCCCGGTCACGAATCGGCCGAGTATCACCGTCACCTGTACGAAGAAGAGTTCGTGTACGTGCTGTCCGGTACGGGCGCGGTCACGATCGGCGAACGCACCGATGAAATCGGGCCCGGCGATTTTCTGGGCTTTCCGCGCGGCGGTGAAGCACATACGGTGCAGAACACCGGCGATACGCCGCTGGAACTGCTCGTCGGCGGGCAGCGGCTCGAACACGACGTCTGCGAATACCCGCGAGTCGGCAAGCGGCTCTATGTCGCGGGCGAGCTCGAGGATTATGTCGATCTGCCGAAGCAGGCTTGATGGCCGATCGTGCATTCAATGCCCCATTCCGCATAAAAACCGAATCAATAACCTCTTGTTTAGATAAACAAAATAAAAATTCGTAAAAATACGGGGTAGAGAAATCACGTTTATTTGGGCACGCTTGTGCGCATTGTCCGTTCCTGGGTGCCGGCATTTCGACATGCCGGTGCATCCTTTTCCCGGTGCGCGAATACGGAAATAACTACCCGCACCCGGGATTTTCGACCGATCGGCCGGGCAAGCGGAATTCATCAAAAAGCATCCTGATTTAAAGCTCAGTAGTTCGAATCAACATCGTGATTCAAGAACGATACGGAGACGGGCGATGTCCAGGAACTGGGGGTTGGGAACGGCGCTGCTGGCGCTGTGCGTTGTCTTGTCTTCATGCGGTGGCGATGGTGATTCGCCGTCGGCGGCCGCTGCAAACCTGTCGGCGTCCGCGCAGTCGCAAGGCAATGAAAACGGCAACGGCGGCAACGAAAACGGTAACGAGAACGACAACAGTAACGGCAACGAAGCGGCAAGGAAAAACGCCGACATCCGCGTCGCGCAGTACGTCAATCCGTTGATCGGCACTGACTACGCGACCGACCAGCCGGCCGACCCGGTCGGCTCGGGCCTCGGCGGCGGCACGTTCCCGGGGCCGACGGTGCCGTTCGGGATGATGCAATGGAGCCCGATGACACCGACCGCCCAATACGACAGCAGCAAGGGCGACGGCTCCGGTTTCTCCGGCGGCTACTGGTACGGCGACACGTCGATCAATGCGTTCAGCATCCTGCACCTGAGCGGCACCGGCTGCTGGGCGAACGGCGGCTACCTGAACGTGATGCCGCAGCTTGCGCCCGGCGACGCCGGTACGCCGGCCAGCTTCACTCACGCGAACGAAACCGCACAGGCCGGCTATTACGGCGTCACGCTCGGTAACGGCATCAAGGCCGAGCTGACGACGACGGTGCGCACCGGCTTCGCGCGCTTCACGTATCCGGCACTCGCGCAGGGGCAGCAGGCGACGATCGCGATCGATCCGACGGTGCTGAACAACCGTGCACAGGGCACCACGAGCGACACGATCAGCCAGGTCGGCGACCGCGCGTTGTCTGGCACGATCGCGGGCGGCGGATTCTGCTGGGCCGGGCATGCGGTGCCCGTCTACTACTACGCGGAATTCAGCCAGCCGTTCGCGGCGAAGCCGGCGCTGTCGAGCAACAGTCCGGTGAACGTGACGTTCAATGTCGACAGCAAGCATCCCGACGTGATGATGAAGCTCGGCATTTCGTTCGTCAGCGAAGCGAATGCGAAGGCGAACCTGCGCGCGGAGAATCCTGAAACCGATGCGCAAGGCAGCCGGAACTGGCGCTTCGACAAGGTGCGCAGCGCGGCGAGCGCCGCATGGAACGCGCGTCTGAACGCGATCCAGGTCACGGGTGGCAGCGATGCCGACAAGACGAAGTTCTACACCGCGCTGTATCACGCGTCGCTGCACCCGAACGTGTTCAACGACGTGAACGGCCAGTATCCGGACTTCTACGCGTCGAACGGCGCATCGGCCGCGCCGACGCGCCAGGTCGACAAGGGCCGCACGATGTACGCGAACTTCTCCGGCTGGGACATCGACCGCTCGTTCATCCAGTTGCAGGCGCTGCTCGATCCGGTGCGGACCAGCGACATCGTGCAGTCGCTCGTGCTCGATGCGAAAGCGTGCGGCGCGTTCCCGCGCTGGGCGTACTTCAATACCGAGACGGCCGTGATGCCGGGCGACGCGGGCTCGATCATCGTCGCGAACGCGCATGCGTTCGGCGCGACGAACTTCGACACGCAGGCCGCGCTGTCGATCATGAAGCGCAGCACGGCGCCGGGCGCCGCGTGCGCCGGCACGCCGGTGATGGGCAGCCGCGCGGACTACGATCGGCTCGGCTACGTGCCGTCGTCGGGCTCGGGCGACAACCAGACCGCGTCGAATACGCTCGAATATGCGGTGCGCGATTTTGCGGTGTCGCGCTTCGCGACGGCACTCGGCGATACGGCGACGGCCGGCACGCTGCTGAAGTCGAGCGGCAACTGGCAAAACCTGTTCGACCAGGGGGCGATCCAGCCGAAGACGTCGGCCGGCGCGTGGGTCACCGACGGCACGGGCTTCATGGAAGGCAACTCGGAGCAATACACGTGGTACGTGCCGCACGACCTCGCCGGCGTGGTCGCGCAGGCTGGCGGTGCCGCACCGGTCGTCAAGCGGCTCGATACGTTCTTCACGCACCTGAACATCGGCACCGTGCAGCCGTATTTCTACGTCGGCAACGAAGTGACGATGGCCGTGCCGTGGGTTTATGCATGGGCCGGCGCGCCGTCGCATACGCAGCGCGTGCTGCACGCGTCGCTCGCGAACGAGTTCGGCACCGGCGCGGCCGGGCTGCCGGGCAACGACGATCTCGGCGCGATTTCCGGCTGGTACGTGTGGGCCGCGCTCGGTCTTTATCCGGTCGTGCCGGGCGTGAGCGGCGTTGCGCTGTCGAGCCCGCAGTTCGAGAAGATCACGGTGCGCGTCGGGCAGAAGGACGGCAGCTACCGCCTGCTGCACATCGTCGCGCCGGGCGCAGGCTCGGGCGACGGCGCGTCGTTCTATGTGAAGTCGCTGAAGCTGAACGGCGCACCTTACTCGACCGCATGGCTGCCGTTCGGGCAGATCGCGAAGGGCGGGAAGCTGTCGTACGCGATGACGTCCGACGCGAGCGCCACGACGTGGGGCACCGACGCATCCGCGATGCCGTCGTTCCCGCAGGCGGCCAGCGCACCGTAACGGTCAGGGAGATCAACGAGCGGTTCTTGCCAACAGGATCGACGCAAAGAGAGGGCGGGACGAACGGATGAAGCTACGTCATGTGGTGGGTATCGGGTGCCTTGCCGTGTTGTCGGGTTGCGGGGGCGATCAGGGTTCGACGGATGCGAGCGTGCTCGCGCAGATGTCGAACGCGCAGGGCAACCAGAACGATCAAGGCAACCAGAACGACCAGGGCGGCCAGGGCGATCGGAACGGGAACGGTGGTGCAACCAGGCAGTCGGCGCTGCACAGCGTCGACCCGATGACGGCCGCAGCGGCCAGTTCTTCGCGGGGAACGAGCCGGCGAACCACCTGCCGTACCTGTACGACATCGCAGGCATGCTGTCGAAGACGCAGGACCGCGTGCGCACCGTGATGGACGACATGTACTCGCTGACGCTGACGGCCGGCGATCGCGCGCTCTTGAGCGGCGACAGCCTGAAGGCCGCGCTGGCCGACCCGCGCCGCGTGCGCGATTCGGCGATTCCCGGCAATGACGATTGCGGCCAGTTGTCCGCGTGGTACGTGTTGTCCGCGCTCGGCATCTATTCGCTGAACCCGGTGGGCGGCGTGTTCTACCTCGGCACGCCGCTGTTCGAGGAAGCGACGATCGACATTCCGGTTGCATCGGGAGGCGGGGACGGAAAGGGCCTGAAGTTCGGCGCGACGTGGCGTTTCAAGGTGACCGCCCATACGGCGAGCGGCGGCGCACCGTCGTTGGTCAATCGCTACGTGCAGTCGGTCAGCCTGAACGGCACGCCGCTGCATCGCCCGTACATCACGTACGACGAGATGAAGGCCGGCGGCACGCTCGACTTCGTGATGGGCTCGGCACCGAACGACGCGTGGGTCAGCCAGTGGAACGGGCAGGATCCGAACAGCGCGCTCGCGCCGTCGTTGGCGCTGGCCGGCAAATAATCGGCAAGCGGCCCGCTTCGGCGCGGGCCATGTTCCTTCATCCAGCGGCGCCGGTCTCGACCGCGAGGCCGGCCGCCTTCCACTCCGGAAATCCGTCTTCCAGCCGTGCGGCGTCGAAGCCGCGCGCGCGCAACGCGGCGACGGCCTCGACCGCAAAAACGCAATACGGGCCACGGCAGTAGGCGACGATCTCCGTCCCGGCCGGCAATTCGCTCACGCGCGCGTCGAGCTCGGACAACGGGATGTTCAGTGCACCCGGCAGGTGGCCTTCCGTGAATTCGTCGTGCGGCCGCACGTCCAGCAGCGTGACGAGGCCGTCCGCGAGCCGCGCGGTCAGTTCGTCGCGCGACACGGGCTCCAGCGCATCGCGCGCGTGGAAGTAGTCGCCCATCACCTTGTCGACCTCGGCGACGTTGCGCTCGCCCACACGGCCGAGCGCCTTCATCAGCACGACGACCTCGCTGTCGCCGGCGAGGCGATACACGATGTGCTTGCCGCGCCGCTCGGTATCGACGAGGCGCGCGCGCCGCAGGATCTGCAGGTGCCGCGACGTGTTCGCGAACGTCATTCCCGATAGCGCCGTCAGTTCCTCGACCGACCGTTCGCGCTGCGCGAGGTGCTCCAGCAATTCGAGCCGGTTCGGATGGCCGAGCGCCTGCGCGACCTCGGCGAGGCTCGCATAAATCGCTTGCTTGGGTCCCGTGCTTGACACGTGGCCTCTCCTTGATCAATCATTCATCAAATTGATTGAATGTTACCGCATTCGCGGGACGGAGGCAATTCGATGATCCTCAGACCATTCCTGCATCCCGATACGGGGGGCATTTCATACCTGTTCGGCTGCGGCGGCAAGGCGACCGGCGCGGTGGTCGATCCGGTCGCCGATCCGGCCGACTACCTGCGCGCGGCCGAGGCCGTCGGCATGAGGATCGCGTACGTGATCGACACCCACGTGCATGCGGACCACCGGTCGACCGGCCGGGCGCTGGCCGACGCGGCCGGCGCGTCCTACGTGCTGTCCGCGCGGGCCGACGTCGCCGTGCCGTTCGACGGCGTCGAGGAGGGCGATCGCCTCGCGCTCGGCAATGTGATCGTCGACGTGCTGCATACGCCCGGCCACACGCCCGAGCACATCAGCCTGCTGGTGACGGATCGCACGCGCGCCGACGAACCGTGGTTCGTGCTGACGGGCCACACGCTGATGATCGGCGACGTCGGCCGCACCGAGCTGGCCGTCAGCGCCGAAACGGGCGCGCGCGACCTGTTCCGCAGCGTCCGGCGGCTCGCCGCGCTGCCCGATCACGTCGAAGTGCTGCCCGGCGCGTTCGCGGGATCCGTGTGCGGTCGCGGGCTCAGCGGCAAGCCTGTGTCGACGATCGGATTCGAGCGGCGCTACAACGCGGCCTTACGCATCGGCGACGAAGACGCGTTCGTCCGCTTCATGCTGACCGACGTGCCGCCCGCCCCGCCGGCCGCTGCGCGATTGCGCGCGGTCAACGCGGGGCGCGAGGCGGCAGAGGGTTGATGCGATGGCAAACCTGGCGATGGCGCGCGGCGGGCGCGCAGTGGCGCTCGGCCTGCGCGAGAACTGGCGGCAGTTCTCGCTGCTCGTGCTGGTCAATGCGTTCGTCGGCGGGATGGTCGGGATCGAGCGCACCGTCGTGCCGCTGATCGGCGCCGAGCAGTTTCATCTCGAGTCGACCGCGCTGATCACGTCGTTCATCGTCAGCTTCGGACTGGTCAAGGCGTTCGCAAACCTCGTGTCGGGCCAGCTCGCCGACACCTGGGGCCGCAAGCGCGTGCTGATCGCCGGCTGGCTGCTCGGCCTGCCCGTGCCGTTCATGATCATCGCGGCGCCGAACTGGGAATGGGTGATTGCCGCGAACGTGCTGCTCGGGCTGAGCCAGGGGTTCGCGTGGTCGATGACGGTCATCATGAAGGTCGACCTCGTCGGCCCGAAGAGCCGCGGCCTTGCGGTCGGCCTGAACGAATTCGCCGGCTATTTCGCGGTGGGCGCGACCGCGTTCGCGACCGGCTATCTCGCGAGCCGATACGGGCTGCGGCCGACGCCGATCTATCTCGGCGTGTTCTATGCGATCGCGGGCCTGCTGCTGTCGATCCTCGTCGTGCGCGACACGCGCGAGCACGTGCGCCTGGAAAGCGGCGGGCCGGCCGGTGCGTCCGCGCTGTCGTTCCGCGAAGTCTTCATGCTGACGTCGTTCCGCAACCGCAACCTGTTCGCGGCGTCGCAGGCCGGCATGATCAACAACCTCAACGACGGATTGAGCTGGGGCATCTTCCCGCTGTTCTTCACGACGCTCGGGCTCGGCATCGAGCGGATCGGTATCCTGAAGGCCGTCTATCCGGTCGTGTGGGGCAGCTGCCAGATCGTCACCGGGCCGCTGAGCGACCGGTGGGGGCGAAAGGGGCTGATCGTCGCCGGGATGTGGGGGCAGGCGGCCGCGCTCGCACTGACCGCGCTGACGGGGCAGTTTCGCTGGTGGTTCGTGGCGAGCGTGCTGCTCGGTCTCGGCACGGCGATGGTTTATCCGAGCCTGATCGCGGCCGTGTCCGACGCATCCGAACCCGGCTGGCGCGCGCGTTCGCTGAGCGTGTACCGGTTCTGGCGCGATCTCGGCTATGCGATCGGCGCGCTGTCGGCCGGCCTGATGGCCGACCGCTTCGGCTTCTCTGCCGCGATCCTGGTGGTGGCCGTCGTCACGTTCGTATCCGGGGGCGTCGTCGCGCTTATGATGCGGGAACCCCACTGACAGGGTTCCCCCGATATGGACGCGCCGCTTCCGCCGATGTCTGCCCCGATTCCCGAAACGGAACCTGAAACCGAAACCGTCGCCGAGCCGCGCGCGTCGCGCGTGCATCGGCCGGCCGCGCTCGTCACCGGATCGACGTCGGGGATCGGTGCGGCGATCGCACGCCGCCTGGCGGCGGACGGCTACGCGGTGATCCTGCATTCGCGCAGCTCGGCCGACGTGGGGCGCGCGATGGCGCGCGAACTTGGCGCGGCCTACGTGCAGGCCGATCTCGCGGACGATGCCGAGCGTGTGCGGTTGATCCGCGAAGCCGTTGCCGTGCACGGGCGGCTCGACGTGCTCGTCAACAACGCGGGTGTCAGCCGCGTGATTCCGCATGACGATCTCGCCGCGGCGACCCCCGACGTGTGGCGCGAGATGCACGAGATCAACGTGATCGCACCGTTCCGGCTCGTCGCCGAGGCGGAAGCCGCGCTGCGCGAGGCGGCGTCGCACGGGCGGGCCGGGTGCGTGGTGAACGTCAGCTCGCATGCGGGCGTGCGGCCGAAGGGTGCGTCGATTCCGTATGCGGCGGCGAAGGCTGCGCTCAATCACACGACGCGGCTGCTCGCGAAAACGCTCGCGCCGGCGATTCGCGTCAATGCGGTTGCGCCCGGGCTCGTCGATACGCCGCTCACGGCCGACTGGACGGACGCGCAGCAGCTCTGGCGCGAGCGCGCGCCGATGCGCCGTGCGGCGACGCCGGACGACATCGCGCAGACGGTCGCGATGCTCGTCGCATCCGACTACGTGACGGGCGAGATCGTGATGCTCGATGGGGGAATGAACTTGACGTGATGCCGCGATTCAATGAAGCGGTGAAGCGGTGAAGCGGTGAAGCGGTGAAGCGGAGAAGCGGAGAAGCGGAGAAGCGGAGAAGCGGAGAAGCGGAGAAGCGGTAATGCAGTGAAGCGGCTGCGCACCCGCGCGCAGGTGTCATGCGCGCGATTCCCGCGACCGCTTGCTTGCCGAACGACGCGATCAGCCGAGACGCGACCGCAGTTGCGCGAGTGCCTGGTCATGCGTGCGCTCGAACTTCAGCGGCGTGACGGCGACATACCCTTCGGCGAGCGCGACCGTTTCCGAATCCGCATCGTCGTCGCGCGGCGCGCGGGTGAGTTTCAGCCAGTGATACTCGAAGTCGCGCGGGTCGCGCCCCGATACGATCTCGACGCCCTGCAGCGTGCCGGCGCCCTGGTTCGTCACCTTCAGCCCTCGCACCTCGTCGGCGGGCCGCGGCGGGAAATTCACGTTCAGGCACGCGTCGCTGTCCCAGCCGGCGGCCACGAGCCGGCGAATGACGTCCGGCGCATGCGTGCGTGCCGTGTCCCACGGCACCGCGTTGCGATCGGTGAAGGCCTGGCTCAGCGCGATGGCCGGCACGCCGACCAGCATGCTCGTCATCGCGGCGCCGACCGTGCCGGAAAACACCGTTTCGGTGCCGAGGTTCCCGCCGCGATTCACGCCGGACAGCACGATGTCAGGCCGTGCATCCTTCATCAGGTGGCTGATCGCGATCGCGACGCAGTCGCCGGGCGTGCCGCGCACCGCGAAGCGGCGTTCGCCCTTGCGATGCACGCGCAGCGGGTCATGCAGGCTCAGCGAATGCGACGTGCCGCTCTGGTCTTCCGCCGGCGCGACGATCCACACTTCGCGTGCCAGTTGCGTGGCGACCTGTTCGAGCACGTCAAGGCCGGGGGCGTCGAATCCGTCGTCGTTGGTGAGCAGGACACGGTCGAACAGCGGGCGGGTTTCTTGCATCGGGACGATCCTCGTGGAGATGAGTGATGAGACGGAAGTGCAGCGTGGCGCAAGCCACAAGGCTAGCATTCCCGCGTGAGGATCGTCGTGTCGCGTGCTCGGCGCGGAAGTGAAAACGGGCGCATTGCGCGCCCGTTCGTTGGTGGCCGTGCCGCGTGCGCGGCGGGTCGGAACCGCTCAGCCGAGCAGGTGCCGCAACAGGCCGGCCGACACGACGCCGACGATGACGGTCGGCAGGATCGACAGGCGCGTCGCCGCGATCAGCGTCATGGCCAGCGCGAGCAGGTCGGCCGGGCGCGTCGACACGAACGCCGGCGCGATCACCGAGATCAGCACGCAGCCCGGCACGTTCTCCATCACCGACGCCATCCGCGGGCTCAGCGTGCGGTTGCGCAGCAGCACGTAGCCGAGGATGCGCGACAGATACGTCGTCGACGCCATCAGCACGATCGTCGCGACGGTGCTGAAATCCGGAAGCTCAGGCATCGCGCGGCTCCCACAGCAGCGCGGCGATCAGCCCCGCGCAGGCGCCGGCCGCGACGTACCACGCGCCGGGCACGGCCAGGTGCGTGGCCGCTGCGACGACGAGGCTCACGAACCACGGGCGGCTCGCGCGCATCCCTTTCCACATCCCGCGCAGCAGCACCAGAAACACGGCCGTGAACGCCATGTCGAAGCCGTACTGCTCGACGTTGCCGATCGTCGGGCCGACTGCCGCGCCGAGCGTGGTCATCGAGATCCACGTCAGATAGAGTCCCATGCAGATGCCCGCGTAATAGGGCACGCTGATGTGCGTGGCCGAGCGCGCCCGGGCGTCGGCGAGCGACATCGCCCAGCTTTCGTCGCACATGAAGAACAGCGCGAACAACGCGCGGCGGCGCGGCAGGCGGCGGATATACGGCTCGAATGCGGCGCCCATCAGGATGTGGCGCGAATTCACGAGGAACGACATCGCGACGATCAGCGCGATGTGCGGCGGCGACGTCCACAGATGGATCGCCGCGAATTCGGAGCCGCCGCCGAAGTTCATGCCGGTCATCATCGGCACTTCGAACAGGCTCAGCCCTTTCTGCGCGGCCTGCGCGCCCAGCACGAGCGCGAACGGCACGAAACCCAGCATGACGGGCAGCGCCGCGCGCAAACCGCGACCCATCTCGGCGATATAAGCGGGCTTGTCGCGAAGCCCTGACGACGTTGAAACGCTACTGCTCATTACTCCTCCTTCGGGGGAGGAATTGTCTGCTTTTTTGACTCGAATCGGGTTGCGTTGTCGCCAGATTTTTCTCAGAATTTGGCATTGAACGCGTGATACGCGATTTTTTTGGAATTGAATGCCAATGAAACTTGACGCCATCGATCGCCGGATCCTGAGCGCGCTCCAGCGCGACGGCCGCATGCAGAACGTGGAACTTGCGCACGAGGTCGGGTTGTCGCCGTCGCCGTGCCTGCGGCGCGTGCGGCTCCTCGAGGAAGCCGGCGTGATCGAGAAATACGTGGCCGTGCTGAATCCCGCGAAAGTCGGCAAGGGGCTGACGATCTTCACGCGTGTGTGGCTGAAGGGGCAGGACGCGGAATCGGTGAACCGCTTCGCCGAAGCTGTCCAGCAGATGCCGGAAGTCGTCGAATGCCACCTGATGGCCGGCGATTGCGATTTCCTGCTGCGCGTCGTCGCGGCCGACATCGACGACTACCGGCGCTTCCAGATGGAATACCTCACGCGCATTCCGGGCGTGCTGAGCGTGAAGACCGACATTCCGATGCAGAAGGTCAAGCTCACGTCGGCGCTGCCGACCTAGCGCGACGCGGGGGCGCGGCTACGAGACGGACGGGTCGACGAGCGGTCACGGCTCGGTGACAATCGTCCGATAGACTGACGAATCACGCCGCTTCGAACCGGTCGCCGGTGCCGTCGCGCGACGTTCGATGCGCAAGCAACTAACGGTCAATGCCGCCGCGATCGGGCGGGCGGCGCTGCGCGCCGGGTCATGTGCCGATGCGTTTCTTCTTGTCGGGCCATTCATGCAGCCAATCAACAATCCGTGGAACTCGCTGGAAATCGTCAAGCTCGTGCTGGGCGTGCTGACGCCGTTGTCGGTCGCGTGTCTTGGCTGGCTCGTCGCGCGCCGGCTGAAGCGGCTCGAACTCGTGCAGTGGACCAACCAGCGATTGATCGAAAAGCGGCTCGCGCTGTACGACGCGGTCGCGCCGCAGCTCAATGCGCTGCTGTGCTTCTACACGTGGATCGGCTACTGGAAGGACATCTCGCCGGACGACGTGATCCGCGCGAAGCGCGACCTCGACCGCACGTTCCACATCTACCGCTACCTGTTCGACGACGACGTGTACGACGCGTATCACACGTACATCCACGCGCTGTTCGACATGCATACGGGCCCGGGCCGCGATGCGCGGATCCGCTCGCTGATCCAGGCGCCCGACGGCGATCGCAGCGTGCACGGCTCGTATGAGTGGAAACCGGCGTGGTCCGACCGTTTCGCGACCGCGAATGTCGTGCCGAAGGACGACGTGTTGCGGCACTACACGCAGTTGATGGAGCGGCTGCGCGTGGCGCTGGGCGCGACGCGCTGAGGGCAGCGCGGCGGCTGCGCACCGGTATCGAAATCCGCCACCCGGCGGTGCGGATCCCCACCCTCGCGCAAGAAGCAGGTGCCGCGCGCGGCTGCTGCTGACATGCTCGCGCCATCTCCACTCGCGCGAGGTCCGTATGGTTGTCGATACCGGTTGCCAGCCGCTCATGATCCGCTCGCCCGAAGCGGGCCGGCGGCGTCTCTTCTCCGTTGAATCTCACGATCCGCATCACATGCCGTTGCCGGCCGAGCCGGAGATCGGCGACATCGTGTTCATCCGCGTGACCGTGCGGCCGTTTCTCGAAGTGGCGAGCGCGACGCGCTCGTGGACGAATCACGTCGGGATCGTGGTCGGCGAGCGCGGCGGCGAGCCGCTGATCGCGGAGAGTACGTTTCCGCTCTCGCGCGTCACGACGATGTCGCGGTTTCTTGCGCGCTCCGATCGCGGCGCGTGCGTGATCGCGCGGCTGAAGCAGCCACTCGATGACGCGCAGCGGCGCCGGCTCGTGGAGGCTGCGATGCGCCGGATCGGCGTGGTCTACGACACGGGGTTCAATCTCGCGTCGCGCCGGCAGTTCTGCTCGCGGTTCGTGCGCGAAGTCGTGCGCGATGCGACGCGGATCGCGCTCGGCGACGTCGAGACCTTCGACATGCTGCTGCGCCGGAATCCCGATCATCCGCTCGGCTTCTGGAAGATCTGGTATTTCGGCCGGATTCCGTGGCGCCGCCGCACGGTGACGCCGGCGAGTTTGCTCGATAGCGGGGCGTTGCGGGTGGTGGTGGATACGCGCGAGCCGGCTACCGATCGCGGCGACTGATGACCGCGTGTGTCACCGGGCCGCGCGAGGTTTCATGCGTGACGCGCAGGTGATGCGTGTCCTCAGTTGCGCCCCGCCACCGCCAGCCGCGCCGCCAGCCCCACGAACACCGAGCCGAGCAGGTACTGCGGCAGCTTCGACGGGCGGCGTCGCGCGCCGATCCGCTGGCTCAGCCGGCTCGCGGACAGAATGATCGCGCCGTTCACGACGAGCCCGATCAGGTTGAGCACTGTCGCGAGCACGAGAATTTGCACGGCGATCGAACCGTGTTCGGGCCGCACGAACTGCGGAAACAGCGCGAGCACGAACAGCGCCATCTTCGGGTTCAGCAGGTTCGTCGTCAGCCCCTGGCGGAAGATCGTCGCGGTCGAGTGGCGACTCTGCGAGGCGACGGGCGACAGCGCGGTCGCATCCGAACGGAACGTCTTCCACGCGAGATACAGCAGATAGGCGGCACCCGCGAAGCGCACGGCGTCATACGCGAGCGGCACCGCGACGAAGAGCTGCGACAGCCCGAGCGCGGCCGCCAGCGCGTGACAGTAAGTGCCGGCCTGGATGCCTGCGAGTGTTGCGAAGCCGGCGCGCCGTCCCTGGCTCACGCTGCGGGACGCGATCAGCAGCATGTCGGGGCCAGGCGTGGCGGTCAGTGCAAGACACGCGCCGGAGAACAGCGCGAGCGTGGAGAGATCGATCATGGAGGGCCTTTTGTGGATGCAGCGCAAAAGGGATGCCAGTTTAAGAGCGGGCGTGAAGCAGGTCAATCGAACGAGCGGACGACCATTTATTGGGCCGTCGAGGCCGATCGCCAACACGCGTGCGCTGCCTTTGGCACGCGGCGAGTGCCCGGTGCCGGATCTACGGCATACGCTGATGCAGCGCCTTGCTTGGGCGATCGCCGCCCCGCTCAAGGCTTGCGGCAGGCCACCTGATAGTCGATCACGGTGTTTTCCGACGGCTTGTCCGGCTCGCCGCCGGCCGTCGTTACGCCGAGCACGCCGGCCGTGCTCCGGTAGCGCAGCGCGCAATATCCCATGCCGGTGCCCGAACACGCTTCGGCTTCGATGATGCCGTGCCGGGCGAGCGTCGCCGCGCCATCCGCCGGGTCCGGTTTCTCGCGCGGGCGCAGCGGTTGCCAGCCGTGCGCGATCAGGATCCGGCGTGCCGTGTCGAGCGGCTTGCCGTACACGTTGGGCACGACGGCGCGGCCTTGGCAGTAGGTGCTTTCAGCCGCTACCCGGGTCAGGCGCAGGCCGCCGTTCTCTTCGCGCAGTTCGCCGACGGGCGGCGCGGGGCCGTCGCCGCCCCAGATCAGCAACGCGCCGCTTTCCAGCCGATCGGCCGTACCGAGTTGCCAGCCTGCCTTGCGCGCCGTGTAGCCGAGCGCGACGAGCGTCGTGCCGTCGAACACGCCGAGGTTGGCGTGACGCGCGAAACAGATCGCGCTCGTGCCGGCACCGAATCCGCTCGCGAACGTGACGACCGTGTAGCGGCCGAGCGGCGCCTCGGACGTCACGATCCAGCCGCGCTTCGCGACTTCGCGGCCGGCCGCGGTGGTCGTCTTCGCGCGATATTGCGTGCAGAACGGGTCGAGCGAGCCGTTCTCCGGTGAGTGCGGCAGCACGCTGAGCGGCACCAGCGACGCACCGGCGAGATCGGAGGCCGTCCGCAGCGGATCGGCCGATGCCGTGCCGCCGAGCGCGGTACACGCAACGGCCGCGATCGAAACGATCGACGCAAGACGGCGGGCAAACGGCAAGGCAACGAAACGGGACACGCTGGCGGTCTCCGGGGAAAGAGGGACGGGCGCGATGATCGCGGGTTTTCGGACGCGTGTCACGGCCGTGTGTCACGGCCGCGCGCGCGGGCCGGCGGCACGCGGTGTGCCAGCCGGCGAAGTCAGTGCGTCGATCCGTCCGGATGCAGCACTTTCTCGAAGAGCGCTTGCGCGCGTTCGGCCGACATCCCGTTGTGGAAGTCGATCGACAGCGGATGATCGGTCGTATCGAGTTCGACGAGCGGCCGCTGGCCATCCAATTGCGGATGCGTGCGCGACTTCAGTCCGTCGAGCGGCGGATAGCCGGGCAGGCGATTCGCGAGCCAGCTGAAGTACGGGCCGCTTGCGTTGCCGGCTTCCTGATTCTCCAGGTAGTCGTCGAAACTGCGCTCGCTGAGCGAGACCCAGAGCCCCCACAGAAACGGTTCGTCAGCGCCGATGATGGGCACCTCGAGGCACGCGCGCACGAAGAAGTACTGGTGGTCGACGACGCACAGGTCTTCGTCCCACGTCGCCCGCGCCGCGCGTTCCGGTTCGGGAATGTCCAGCAGGTAGTCCGGGAACTGGAATCCGACGCTCGGCTCACCCTCATGCCATTCGTCGCATTGCGCACATTGAAACCGGAACGTCGTCATGTGTGGCCTCGCCTGAGCGGTAGGGTCGAACGGGCGCGCGATCGCTGGATGCTACGTCGATGCAAGTCGCCGGGGCCGCCGCGGGGTATCGCGCGCCGCTTCGCGGTTGCATTGATGGTCGGCGCAAACGCAGGCCGCCCCGGCGCGTCTGCCGGTGGCGTGCCTGCATGTCACGGGCGATTCAGCCCTTCGCGACGACGTCGATTCGCAGCGCTTCGCCGCCTGCGACGATCGCCAGCAGGCGATCGACGTTCGGATGCGCGCCCGGGCGGTTGCGTGCATCGGCCGTATGTTCGGCGAACACCGCGAGGCCGTGCTCGGCGGCTTTCGCGTCGAGCGTGCCGAATGCCTGCTTCAGGTAGTGGTACACCGCGAGCGAGCCTTGCTTGCCCGGCTGGTTCTCGATGGTCGCGACCACGTCGCCGTTCGCGCCGACGAGATCGATGCGCGCGACGCCGTCGATGGCCGGCAATTGCGCGAGGTTGTCCTTGAATACTGGGGTCGGTTGAATCACTGAAAACACTCCGTCGGTTCGGTCATGGGCCAATGAGCATGGCCGGCCGTATCTTATCCGATCGGCCTCTGCGCACCGGCCGGCACGCTCGCCTCACGCGAGCGCTCGATGTCGGGGCTGCGATACGCGTGCTCGGGAATCTCGGCGAGCCGCGATGCGTGCACCTGATGCGGCGTGAGCCCGTAGAACTTCTGGAAACTCATGATCAGCGGCGACCACTTGTCGGGATCGATGCGGTCCGCATGACCGTCCATCAGCAGGTCGGGATGCACGTGCACGCGCTGGATGCGCAGCTCGAACACGCGGATGCTGCCACGCACGTCGGGCGCTTCTTCACCGATTCCGTGCGTGGCCGCGACGACCGCTTCCATGTGCACCGGGCATTCGAGCGCACGCGGCGGCGCGACGGTTTGCGAGGCCGCTTCGGTGAGCCCGGCCGTGCCGAACTTGTCGGGTTCGTACACGTAGCCCCTTGTGAGCTTCCTTTCGGGTACCGGATACGTGCCGGTCGTGCGCGCGATCCGGTCGACCGCGTGCGCCTGCGCCGACGACGGCAGGTTCAGCACGCATTCGCCGGTGCGCAGCAGGTTGCGGGTGGTCTGCGAACCGGCGCCGATGCCGATCACGCCGCGCCAGCCGAGCCAGAACGCGGACGAGATCGGTGCGAGATTGGCGGTGCCGTCCTCGTTCAGTGTGCTGACCAGCACGACGGGCGTGCCGAAATAGAGGATGTTCGGTTCGGTGACGCGATGCGGAGCGTTCATGTCGGCGCCTTCGTCGAGGGATCAGTCCGCATGCTGATCCTGTCGCGGCGGCGCGGCGTTCCGAATCTTGTCGTGTCATTCCGGAAGGGGCGCGAAGGCCGCGTGTGCGCCGGCCCGAACCCGCCGGCATCGCGCGCGCTTTTCCGCTACAGTGGGAGATTGCAGGCCGCGTCCGCCGCACCGCACGGGCGCGCGCGGTCCTGTTCCGCCAACGCACACGAGGGCCTGATGGATACCGAGCAACGCTACACCGCCAACGCGCCGACGCGCGCGGAAGTCGACGCACTGGGCGGCGCAACCGTTATCGAATTCGGCGCGAACTGGTGCGGGATCTGCGCGGGCGCGCAGCCGGCGATCGTGGCGTCGTTCTCCGTGCATCCCGCCGTGCGCCACCTGAAGATCGAGGATGGCCCGGGCCGCCCGCTCGGCCGCTCGTTCGGCGTGAAGCTGTGGCCGACGCTGGTGTTCCTGCGCGACGGTGTCGAAGTCGCGCGCGTCGTGCGCCCGGCCGACGCAAAGCAGATCGAAGCCGACGGCTTCGCCGCGCTGGCCTGAGGTCACGGCGATGCAACAGGCGATCACGCACATCGGCATCGACACGCACGGCAGCGGCCTCGTTGAGTTCACGTCGCAGGTGCGTGCGTTCGTCGACCAGCAGGCCATCAGTACGGGCCTGCTCACCGTGTTCTGCCGCCATACGTCGGCGTCGCTGCTGATCCAGGAGAATGCGGATCCGTCGGTGCAGCGCGATCTCGAACGCTACTTCGCGACGCTCGCGCCCGAGGACGCCACGCGCTACGAGCACGACACCGAAGGCACCGACGACATGCCGGCGCACCTGCGCACGGCGCTCACGCAGGTGCAACTGTCGATCCCGGTCGAGCACGGGCGCATGGTGCTCGGCACGTGGCAGGGGATTTACCTGTTCGAGCATCGCCGCGCGCCGCACCGGCGCGATATCGTGCTGCATCTGATCGGCGAGTAAGCGGGCGCACGCGGCGCATCGCCGGGCGCCGGCTCAGGCGAGCAGCTTCTCGACGAGCGCGCCGAGTTCGCGCAGGTGGACGGGCTTCGGCAGGAATGCGTCGAATACCTGCTGGTTCTCGCGCAACGCGGCCGATTCATACGCACTGACGCCGAGGATCGCCGGATGCCGGCCGTCGTCGTCGGGTACCGCGACCGCACGCATGCGCCGCGCGACCTCGAAGCCGCTCAAGTCCGGCAGCTCGAGATCGAGTACGACGATGTCGTAGCGGCTTGCACCGAAGCACGCGACGCCTTCCTGCCCGGTGCCGCACAGATCGGCGTCGATGCCGAGCGCCGACAGCATCGCGCCGAGCGTTTCGCGCGCGTTGTCGTCGTCGTCGACCACCAGCGCGCGCCGGTCGCGGTGCGCGGCCGCGTGCGGCAGCGCGGGTGCGTCGCCGGCCGCATTGCCGGCGGTGTCGCTGCCGGGCACTTCGGCCGGCAGCGTCACGACGAACTCGCTGCCTTCGCCCACCGTGCTGCGCACGTCCACATGGCCGCGCAGCGTCGTCACGATTTCGCGCACGACGGCGAGCCCCATGCCGATCCCGTCCACATGCAGCCCGACCGCGTCGTTCGCGCGATAGAACGGCTCGAAGATCTTCGACAGGTGCTGCTTTGCGATGCCGGCGCCCGTGTCGCGCACGGCGATCTTCAACTGCTGGCCGGCCGGCGCGTCGGCGAGCGTGATCGACACGTCGATCGATCCGCCGAGCGTGTACTTGACCGAGTTCTCGATCAGGTTCGACAGTACCTGGCGCAGCAGCTTGCGATCGGAACGGATCGCGAGGTCGTGCGGCTCGACTTGCTGCACGATCGCGATCCGCTTGGCCGCGATCTTCTCGCGCAGCGGGTCGAGCACCTCGGCGAGCAGCGACGCGATGCCGACGGTTTCCCGTTCGGCGAGGCGCTTCGTCGAGCGCAGCTTGATGTAGTCGGTCAGATCCTTGACGAGCGCTTCGAGCGACAACGCGGAATTCTGCAGCCGCCGGATCGTCTTCAGGTTCGCGTCCGACTGCGGGCGGGCGAGCAGGATCTCGATCGATCCGCAGATCGCCTGCAGCGGCGTGCGCAACTCATGGCTGACCATCCCGAGGAACGCGTTTTTCGCCTCGATCATTTCGAACGCGCGGTCGGATGCCTTGCGTTCGGCGTCGAGTGCCGCGTCCTGCCGTTCGAGCAGGTCGTCGCGCGTGCGCATCGTATAGAACAGCAGCAGGAACAGCGCGCACAGGATCACGCCGAGCACGATGCCGAGGATCAGGATCGCGCGCTGCTTTTCCTTCAGTTGATGGAACGTGAAGTCGCGCTGCGCCATCTCGATCGCGCGGAAATAGTTCGCGAGGCCGTTGACCTTCGGCCAGTACGCATTGACTTCGTCGAGCACCTGCTGCGCGTGCTTCGGCGAGTCGCGCAGCAACGGCACATCGCGCTTCAGGCGCGTCATGAATTCGCCGAGCGTGTCGATCTCGTTGCGCGCGCGCGGGATCCGCAGCCAGTATTCGGACACTTCCGACGGCCGCTGCAGAAAGCCGAACGACACCGACAGGCTGTCGAGCTGCATCTGCACGTGATCGAAGTCGTCGTCCGCGCGCGTCGCGTAGAGGATCAGTTGCCGGTCGAACCGCGTATAGACGTTCCGGTATTGCGCGGCGGTCCAGAACACGCCTTCGCGCGGCCCTTCGAGCACGCCCTCGTTGACCGAGGTGGCGAGGAGGTCCCACAGCAGGAACGCCCACGCGGCGAACCCCATGATCCACAGCGAGCCGAGGACCAGGATGATTTTTCTATTTCTCCATCGCCGGCGTTTCATTTCACCGTCAGGCCGATGATCTGCCACGCGAACTTGGCTTCGCCGAGCGGCGTCTTCAGTTCGTCGGGATACTGGTCGCGCGGGTACATGATCCACAGCGGGCCGTAGTTGTCGTTGCCGAGCACCTTGCCGTTCATCGTCCGCGCGAGGATCACGCCGTAGCGATCGGCGTCGGACACCGGAATCGTGAACGTGTACTCGTCGATGCAGCGGAACTCGATTTGCGTGCCGTGCGCGCCAACGGTCTTCAGGATGTCGGACAGGCGCGGGCCGGTGAAGGTCGCCTTCGGCGTCCAGCTGGTCGACGTGACGATCGTATGCTGCGGCAGCGCCATCAGCGCCTGCTCGGAAAACACGTACGCCGTCTTGCCCTGCTGGTTGTGCTTGTCGATCTTGCCGTCGACGGTGAACGTAAAGGACGAAGCGGCCCAGGTCGCGGCGGCCATGCCGAGCAGGCAGGCGGTCAGCAGGCTCTTGGTCCAGATGGTCGAAATTCGCATGTCTTGCCCTCGGTCGTACGGGAGTGGTGTGGCGCTGTGGCCTCAGTTCGCGGCGGCCACGGCCGGTAGCGTGATCTTCAGTTCGCGCGCCACTTCGGCGAACAGGATCGGCAGGCGCACCGGTTTTTCCTCGCAGCGCGCGTTGTAGTGCGACACGATGTGCGCGATCTCGTCCTCGCTGGCTTCGCCGGTCGAGATCTTGCCGGTCAGCAGGAAGATCGGCGCGCCGCTGTTCTCGCTCGAGCGGATGCCGCGCACGAGTTCGGCGGCCGTCTGGTCGCCAAGCATCCAGTCGAGGATGTAGCCGTCGAAATCCTCGACCTCCAGTGCCTTGCGGAACGTCGCGCCGTCGAAGTACGGAATCGCGTTCACGCCTTTTTCGATGAAATATTCACACACCGTTTCAGCGACGTCCTGCGAATCGTCGACCACGGCGATCCGCGCCGCATACACGTTCGGCTGGGTCGAGCGCAGCTCGATGACGTCGACCGGATACGTACGGCCCTCGCGCGCGTGCTGACGCTCGGTGATGAGCCATTCGCCCTGCCACTGCAGCGCGACGAAATCCGTCTCGCTCTGGCTGCTGGCCTTGGTCGAGATCGCGGCGCGGCAGCGGAAGCGCCGCGACTCGATCACGAGCGTCGCGTCGATCATCTCGGCGGCGGCCGGCTGCGTGCCCTTGTCGTCGAGCAGGATCGCGGGCGGCACGCCGAAGTGCGTCGCGATGTCCTGCAACTGCGACAGGTTCCACGGGATCAGGCCTTTCATCTTGCGCGTGACGACCGAGAAGCTGAGGCCGAGCACATTCGCGATCGTCGTGTTGTGACTTCGCTGCGGAATGCCGTTCCGGTTCAGTAGGTCGCGCACCTTGTTGGCGGTGATGAGATCGACGTTGGCCTGCTCGCTGTTGGACATCTCGATGGGGTCTCCAGGGGGTTTTGGCGAGGGAGAGCATATCAAAACTGACGTGACACGCAAACTTTGAAAACGCGAATCACCTTGACATGCCTTTTTTCTTCATTATTATTGCTCACCACGTCACTATTGTTTGTCGCGTCATGTTTGGAGATCGATGCCGGCAACAGTCGGACCAGCGAAAAGCGACAACAATGAAGCAGTGACTGAACGATTCGAAGCGAGAACCTGAGAGAGCCCAGGCGTGCGTGTCGGCGTTGGCGGATTGCATCCGCTGCGCCGCGCGCCACCGGGTGCGCGCTCGCGGGGGTGGGATAGCGCGAAGAATTGCGGCGCCAATAAAACATGAGGAAGGTAACAATGTACCGCCGTTTACTCGCACCGGGGCTGCTGTTGCTACTGGCTGCGTGCGCGCAGGATCCGTCCATCACCAGCAACACGGTGCGGATCTGCGACGACACAGGTTGTTCTGACCGTCCTAAAGATCAGGTGTCCTATCAAAAAAGGGGCGATTCGGAAGACCGTGAAGATCCGCGCATCGCTGCGTTGAAGCAGACCGCGAAGACCCAGCCGAAGGCTGCCTACGACCTCGGCCTGCGTTATTTCCGCGGCGACGGCGTGCGCCAGGACAGCTACCAGGCACTCAAGTGGATGCGCGAGGCCGCCGAGCGCGGCGACCTGCAGGCGCAGAAGGCGCTCGGCAGTTTCTACCTGTTCGGCCTCGAGGAAATGGGCTCCGATGCGCGCGAAGCGGAGAAGTGGCTGTCGATCGCGGCCGGCCGCGGCGACAAGGAATCGAAGAAGCTGCTCGAGCTCGCCCGCCAGGCCAAGAAGGAAGACGAAGAAGACTGGAAATGGCGCACGGAATGGCGTGACCGCTATTACGGCTACTGGTACTCGGGCTATCCGTACTACGGCGTCTGGCAGCAGACGTACTGGTACTACTGACCGGGCCTGAAGCAACGGGGGCAGCCGCGGGGAGACCACCATCGCGCGCCAGCCGGGGGGCTTATCGAAGTTCGCACGAACACATAAGCCGAACAACGACTCTATCGATCGACAACGACATGAAGACCATCCTTTCCCATCGTCTCACTCAAGGTGCGCTGGTTGCAGCGCTGTGCGCGTCCGTGGCCGGCTGCGGCGGCATCGTCAATGCGGGCGGACAGAACGCCGGCGTGACCGGCGCGGCGGCAGGCGGCGCGAGCGCCGGCGCCGATTCGGGGCTGCAGCGCTGCGCGTCGCCGCTCGGCACGATCGCCGTCGACGACGGCCGCAACGCCGACTGGTGGGGCCCGTTCGGCAGCGCGACCAAGATGACGACGATCGACCCGCTGCTGCGCCTGGCGGTCCAGCAGTCGAACTGCTTCGTGATCACGTCGATCGGCAACCAGAAGAGCGACGCGCGCCTGTCGCGCATCACGCAGCTGCAGCGCAACTCGGGCGAGTACCGCACGGGCTCGAAGCAGCAGAAGGGCCAGCGTGTCGCGGCCGACTACTACATGGAACCGCAGATCGTCATCAACGATTCGCCGGTCGGCGGCATCGGCAGCATGATCGGCGGGCTGATCGGCAACAGCGCGGTGGCGGCGGTGGCCGGCCATCTTCAGACGAAGGCGTCGGTCGTCACGCTGACGCTGTTCGACGTGCGCTCGGCCGTGCAGATCGCGGCGTCGGAAGGCAGCTCGACGGCGACCAACTACGGCGCGGCGCTGGGCGGCTTCGGCGGTGGCGTGGGCGGTGCGCTCAGCGGCTTCTCGGCGACGCCGGAAGGCAAGGCGACGGTCGTCGCGTTCATCGACGCGTACAACAAGATGGTCGTCGCGCTGCGCAGCTACAAGGCGCAGGACGTCAAGGGCGGCCTTGGCCGCGGCGGCCAGCTCCAGGTCAACTGACGCGCCCGGGCCGGCGGTGCGCCGCCGGCCGATTCCTGATTCGTGTCTGTCCGTGCGCGCGGCGTGATCCGCGCGTACCGGCTTCGTTCGTCCTTTTTGCATTGAGGTGACCCCGATGAAAGCCGTTGCATTGATCGCACTGACCTGTCTGGCGCTGACCGCTTGCGGCGGCGACGATTCCTCGCCCGCGCCGTCCGGCGGTGGATCGGGCACGAGCAACAACGGCGGCAGCGGTGGAACCGGCGGCACGGGTTCGGGCGGGACGGGAAGCGGCGGCAATGGCGGTTCGGGTGGTTCGGGCGGCAGCACGCTGACGTGGCGCTACGACGCGCAGCCTGTTGCGGCGGATCGGGCGAGCTTCCTGACGCTGGTCAACAACGAAGGCGCGAAGGGCTATCGTTATCTGGGCGACTTCTACTACAGCGCGACCAACGGCGGGTCGCAGTCGATCTTCGTGAACGACGGCACCGCGCAGACCTACACGTACCAGCTGCAGACGGCGCCGGCCGACATGACGTCCTTCGTCAACGCGGCCAACGCGCAAGGGGCGAGCGGCTATCGCTATGAAGGGCCGCTCACGTACGGCGATCTCTATCGCAAGGACGGCGGTTCGCCGGCGACCTACACGTACACGACGACCGGCTTGCCGGCCGATGCCAACGCGTTCCTCACGCAGGCGAACGGCCAGGGTCAGTCGGGCTACTGGTTCCTCGGCCCGATGGCGGTGGGGGCCGTGCAGGCGAACGTGTACATGAAGAACAACGCATCGAGCGCGACCTACACGTACGACGCGCTGGCGCCGACGTCGACCGTCGGCGACTTTATCGCACAGGCCAACAGCGAGGGCGCGAAGGGCTATCGCGCGAAGGGCGGGATGGCGTTCGGCATGGCGATCTCGTGGATCTACGTGAAGGACCAGACGCAGTCGCCGACCTTCACGTACCAGTCGGCCGCGATCCAGGGGACCGGCGCGAACTTCGTCCAGCAGGCCAACACATTCGGTGGGCAGGGCACCGCGTATCTGAGCGATATCGCGCTCGGCGTGTCCTCGCCGGTGATGGCGTCGTTCTATTTCACGCCGAAGAACTGCACGGGCTTCCTGTGCACGACGCTGAATCCGCTCACGCAGAACTGAGCGGGCGCGTCGCGCGCTGCTGCATCGCGCGGGTCGTTCCATCGAGCATGGCCCCCGTGCGTTGAATCGAGTGCCTCAGGTGCGCCACCTCCTTGGACGCATCTTTTGCCGCCGGCTTGCCGGCGGCATCTCATTTCTGGCGCGCCCGCGGCGATTCGACGAAGCGACTTGTCCGAACGGACAGGCGCGCGCCACGCGATTCCGTCGTCAAAATTCGTTCGAGTTCAAAACAACAACTCAAACAAATAGGACGTGTACTAAAAGGATAATCCGCGCCTGATTTTCGCAGTGTCGTTTGGCATGATCGGGAAATCACTATCCCGAATGTTTTCATCGTGACGTGCGGTCCGGCAGGGAATCTGCCGCAAGTCCGTGCTCCGGGCGCCGTCACGCCGAGCCATGCCATACAGCACGCTTCAGTCCATTCGCCGCTACCAGAGCATCTCGATGTTCGGGGGCGGCATCGTCGTCACGATCCTGATCCTGATCGCCTGCGGGCTCGGGATCACGTCGATCGTCTACGGCTACCTGGATGGCGAGCGGCGCAATTTTCTGAACGGGGTCGAGGAAGCGGTCGACGAGATTCAGGTGAGCGAGACGTCGTTCCGCAACGGCGTCTCGAATACGCAACTGATCTGGCGCGAGACCGGCGAAGCGCCGGCCGACGTCGTGAACGGTTTTTTCGACAACGGCCAGCAGCTCGCGATCACGCCGTATCCGTCGCTTGTGGTCGGCGTGCCGGGGCAGACGGCGCAGCGCGACGAGGTGGCGCGCTATCTCGCGCTGTCGTTCATGCTGTCGCGCATTTGCGCAGCGAGCTCGATGAACCGAGGGCGCATGCTCGAGGGCTACCACTACAGCACGCGCACGGGGCTGTTCGGCTTCGTGCCGCACCTGTCGCGCGACAACCCCGCGCTCGCGACGCCGGAGGCGCGCGCGCAGGTGATGGCCGCGCTGCACATCGATTTTCCGGCCGTGTCGCTCGACGCGAACAATAGCCAGCCGCATGTCCTGTGGCTGCCGCCTTACGTGAATCCCGTGACGGGGCAGGTCCGGATCCGGATTGCCGCCGAAGCGCGCGCCGGCGGCCAGCCGTTCGCGGTGCTGGTCACCGAGTACGCGCCCGAGTACCTGTTGTCGTGGCTGCCCGGCCGCGCGCAGGGCGGCGTGTTCTTCATCGCGAGCGCGGACAAACGGCTGATCGCGATCGATCCGCGCGTCGAGCGCACGCCCGCGCTCGACGCGCGCCTGCTGGAGCTGGACGTCGCGCACGGGCCTGCTGCGGCGGGCGAACCGATGTTTCGCGACGGCGCGATCGTGTTTCGCACGCGGCTTGCGTCGACGGGCTGGACGATTGCCTATGCGCTGTCGTGGAGCGACATGGCGGCCGGTATCGGCATGCAGGCCGGCGCGCTGCTGGCGGCGACGCTGCTCGCGATCGCCGTGATGTGGCTGCTGCTCGTGCGATTTAACCGTCGCGTGCTGGTGCCGGTCTATGCGCGCTCGGCGCGCGTGTTCGACAGCGAGGATCTGTGTCGCAACGTGATCGGGATGGCGCCGGTCGGCATCGGCCTCGTATCGCTGTCCGATCGCCGCATGATGCTCGCGAGCGATACGCTGACGCGGATGATCCCGTCGCACGACGGCGATCACCACGCGCTGTCGGGGCAACTGCTTGCGAAGCATGACGCGTTCGTCGCGAACGGCGGCGCCGGCAAGACGATGCAGACCGACCTCGTGCTCGACGGCGATGGCATGGCGCCCGTCCATCTCGAAGTGTTCGCGCGCGGCGCGCGCTACCAGGGCAAGGACGTGTTGATCGCCGCGATCGCCGACGTCACGGCGAAGCGCCGGCTCGTGCAGAAACTGGAGGAGGCGGTGCGCGCGGCCGATTCGGCGAATGCGGCGAAATCGTCGTTCCTGGCCGCGACGAGCCACGAAATTCGCACGCCGCTGAACGTGATCCTCGGCAACCTCGAGCTGCTCGAACGCACGGCGCTCGATGCATCGCAGCAGAGTCGCGTGCAGACGCTGCGCGCATCGGCTGAAGGGCTGCTCACGATCGTCAGCGACATCCTCGATTTCTCGAAGATCGAAGCCGGGGCGATGTCGGTCGAGTCGATCGAGTTCGACGTGATCGCGGTGATCGAGCGCGAGCTCGCGGCATTCGCGCCGGTTGCAAAGGCGAAAGGGTTGCCGCTGTTCGCCGATATCGACGCAAGCGGCGGACAGCGGATGCGCGGCGATCCGACACGGCTCGCGCAGGTGGTCGGCAACCTGTTGAGCAACGCGATCAAGTTCACGAGCGACGGGCGCATCGTCGCGCGCGTGGCGGTCGGGCGGAATGCGCGCGGCGCGCCCGAGCTCGCGATCGGCATCGAGGATACCGGCATCGGGATCGAGCTCGCGCAGCAGGCCAGGCTGTTCAAGCCGTTCTCGCAGGTCGACGCATCGATCACGCGGCGCTACGGCGGCACGGGGCTCGGGCTCGCACTGTGCGATCGGCTGGTCGCGGCGATGGGCGGGACGATTTCGGTCGACAGCACGCCGCGCATCGGCAGCCTGTTCACCGTGCGCTTGCCGCTGCGCATGGGGATTGCGCCGAAGTCCCCGGTCGGTGCGGGCGCAGACCGCACGCTGATCGTCGTGTCGCCGGAGGACGCGTGGCGCACGTTCGCATTTCCGCATCTGCGTGCATGGGGTTTCGACGTCGCGATGCATCCGAGTCCGATCGGGATTGCCGCCGGGTGCCTCGCGCGTGCACACGCGATCGTGCTCTTCGGCGATTCCGATCTCTGGCGGCGTGAGGAGCTCGACAGTCTTGGCGGCGGCGTGCCGGTCGTGCTGGCTACACCGGACGGCCCGCTGCAGCCCGACGTCGCGGGCCACACGATCCGCGTGTCGAGCTATTCGCTGAACGGGCTGCGCACGGCGATCGAGCAAGCGCGCGTTGCAGTCGTCTTACCACGAAGCCAGCCGGCCGGCGAAGTCGATGACGATCGAGCTAAAGCGGCTTTCAGTGCGTGTGTGCCGCGCGTGCTGGTCGCGCAGCCCGACGTCGCGGGCCACACGATCCGCGTGTCGAGCTATTCGCTGAACGGGCCGCACACTGCGATCGAGCAGGCGCGCGTTGCGGTCGTCGTACCGCGAAGCCGGCCGCCCGGTGAAGTCGATGACGATCGAGCTGAAGCGGCTTTCAGTGCGCGAGTGCTGGTCGCCGACGATGCGTCCGTCAACGGCTCGATCTTCCGCGAGCAGCTGGATGTGCTCGGCTGCATGGTTCGATGCGTGTCGTCCGGCGGTGCCGCACTCGACACGCTCGCGACCGGCGCGTGGGATGTGCTGCTGCTCGGCGCCGACCTGCCCGACATGTCGATCCGTGAACTGGCGGAAGCCGTCCATCTGCGTGCACTGCCGTGCGACATGATCGTCGTGGCATCGCATCTGGCGCCCGACGACTCCCGGCGTTACGCGGCATCGAACGTCGAATGCGTGCTGACGAAGCCGGTGATGCTGGCCGACCTGCGCCGGGGGCTCGCACGCATCGCGCGGCGGCGCGGGGTCGCGTTTCCCGCGGGTGCGGCGGACGCGCGGCCGGCGTCGGGTGCCCCGGCGGCTGCGGCGGCACATTGGTCCGGACGATAAAAGGAAAGCGACGCCGCAGCGGCATAGATCGCCTGCGTCAGAACAGGGAAGGCAGACACGCCGCATCGCTTCGGTGTCGCGTGATTACGACTGAAGAAGGAAGGATGAGGCCGTGCGCTATATGGGAAAGGTGTTTGGGCTGCTGCTTGGATTCGCGAAGTTGCCGGAGAAGTCCAGACGGGATTTTCTGATGAAACTGAACGAATTCATGATCATGTCGCCGTCGCAGAAGCGGCAGGCCGTCACCGAGTGGCAGCACGCCGCGGATGACGGGGCAACTGAGCCGGACAAGTCCGTGGTCAAGCGTTAGGCAGCGGCTTTGGCCGCCTGCGGGACGGGGCGACGGCGTCGGGGGCGTCGCCGATCGGACGTGCGCGCGCCGCGGACTACCGAGGGTTCGGGTCGCGACGTCATGTCGGCTGCATCGACTGGCGAGACGGCGGTTGCGCCGGATCGCAGCGGGCGCAGGGGATCACGTCCGATTGCGTCGCCGTAGAGTTCGCTTATTATCTTAATATTGCGCTGCGCACCGCCTGGTTCCCTGAGCACAGCAACGCAGCCGTGTTGCGAGATGGCTTCGAATCCTGGCGCATCGCACAGAACATCGCACGTCGGGCTGCGTGTATCGGGAGAATAATAGAGATGGATGAATTTTTTGTGCGAGTGATTGTAGCGGACGATCATCCATCGTCCGCGCTCGGGATGTCGCAGGCACTCGCGGGCAGTAGCACGATCAAGCTTCTTGGTACTGTCTCGAATTCGACCGACCTGGTGGCAATGCTCGACGAGCAGCAGAGCGACGTGCTCGTCGTCGATTATGTGATGCCCGTCGGCAAGTACGGCGACGGCCTTGCGTTGCTGTCGTTCCTGCAGCGTCGCTATCCTGCGCTTCGCCTCGTGACGATCACGATGATCGACAACCCGAACGTGTTGCTCGCGATCCAGAAGCAGGGTGTCGGGTGCATCCTGAGCAAGTCCGACGCGATTTCGCATCTGGTCGGCGCGGTTCATGCGGCCTTCGTCGGTGCAAATTATCTGTCTCCGTTCGTCAGGAAGCTGTTAGAGAGTTGTCAACCGTCGGCAGGGACCCGCACTTTGACGGCCCGCGAGATCGAAGTCGTGCGGCTTTACGGGGCCGGCCTGACGGTCGGCGAGATCGCCGTCCAGCTGCATCGCAGCAAGCAGACGATCAGTTCACAGAAATCGAGCGCGATGAAGAAGCTCGGTATCGTCCGCGATGCCGACCTGATCCGCTATGCGAGCGAGGGCCAGTTGCCTGAATTTCCCGAAGCCGATGCGTAGGCGAGCGGTCGGCAGGCCATACCGGGTGAACCGAACAGCGCATCATGCCGTGCCGGCGCCGAGTCGACTTCGACGACACGTATGCCCACCAAACTGAAAACATTGATCGCGCATGCCACCGCAGCAGGCCGAAAGCCGTTCGAGCCGGGGCGGATTCGGCGCCAGCAGCAATGGCTGCTGTACGGGGGTGGGGTTGCGATCACAGGGTTCGTGCTGGTCTGCGTGGCGCTCGTCATACGGCTCGACCTGCAGGAGTCGGTTGCGCGATTCCGTTCGGAGTTTTTGGTCCGCGAGGCCGATTTGCTGGCGGAGATGGAAGTCGTCAAGGCGCTGCAGAACCGCTACATCGAAAATATCGAGCTGACGGCCAAGCGTGGGCCAACTGCGTCTCCAGACGCACTTGAGCGGCTTGCCGACGGTCGCGGCAGATTGACCGTCCTTGGCCACATGGGGCGTGTGGCGGTGGCCGCGTTCGCGGTTGATCCGTCGTCCCGGCCATCGAGTGCCTATGCCCCCTTTCTCGCGGCGGCTCTCGAGCAGGTAGAGATTACGGGGATTCTGCCGCCGCAACAGCCGGGCGATCCGGGGATGGGGGGATACCTGATCGACCCGGACGGCACATTCGTGATCGTGACCGGTTATCCGCTTGTGAAGCCGACGCTCACCTTGCCGGCCGATTTCGATGTGAAGGCGTTGATTCGGCAATTGCAGCCGCCGGCCGATTTCGTATCGGCAGCGGAGGCGCCCGGCAATCAGCGAATTTATTTGGACAGGCGACAGGATCCGCTGCTCGGGCGATCCGTGCTGCGGTTCGTGCAGGCAGTTCGGGACCCGAAGGGCAAGCCGATCGCATGGTTCGTCGTCGTTACCCGGCCGGAGATCGACAATATCCTGCGCTCTTCGTCAGCCGGCAAGGACTATGCACTGGTCGATGCGAACGCGAATGTCCTGACCGGCCAGCAGGCCGGGTCAGCGACGACCGCGCGCGCGCTCGACTACGCGCGTGCGGTTACCGGGGAACGCGCAGCCGCCCACCGTGTCGGCACGCATATCGTCATTGGCGACCGGATGCCGGGGTTTCGCGAAATCATGACCGCGACTTTCTCTTGGCGCAGTCTTTATGACGATATGACCATCCACCTGGTCATTGCAGGCGGGCTTGCGCTACTTGCCATCGGCACGATGTGGTTAGCGATCGTCATGTTCGACCGGCGAGCGCTGCGCCCGGCGAACCGTCGTGCAATCCGGCTGATCGAGAGCGAGGCCCTCAACCGTGCGCTGATTCGCACAGCGCCGACCGGGCTCATGCTGTTGTCACTTTCGAACGGCGAGACGGTGGTGCGCAACGAGGCCGCGCAGACCTACGAAGTGTCCGGTATGTGCCCGTCGATCGGTAAGCAGATCTGGCAGATCTATCGCGATAGCGGTCAGATCCGGCACGCGCGACAGGCAGTCGCGCACGAGTTGTCGATCGATCTGCCCGGCGCGGGCCGAACTTATCTCGCCACGCATATCGTCCGGACCCGCTATCGTGGCGTCGACGTACTGCTCTGCACGCTCACCGACATCACCGCCCGCAAGCGGATGGAAGATAAGCTGCGCGAGGCGCGCGAGGCCGCGGACGACGCGAATAAGGCAAAGTCGACGTTCCTCGCGACGATGAGCCATGAAATCCGCACACCGCTGAACGCGATCGTCGGCAATCTCGAACTGATGGCACGTGCGCAGTTGCCGGCCGACGAGCGTCGCCGGTTGCAGACGGTCATGTCGTCGTCGGACGCGTTGCTGCACGCGATCAACGACGTGCTCGACCTGTCGAAGGTCGAATCCAACCAGATGGTGCTGGAAGCGATTCCGTTTGACCTGCGCGCCGTGCTGCGAGACGTCGCGGCGATCTTTCGCCCGCTCGCCGACGCGAAGCAGCTCGCGCTCGAATACCGGCTCGAGCCGGGGATGGCCGACGGGTACGTCGGCGATCCGGCCCGCTTGCGCCAGATCGTGTCGAATCTGGTCGGCAATGCAATCAAATTCACCGAGCGCGGCAGCGTGACGGTCGACGCGCGCCCGGCAGGCCCGCCGGGCGCCATGTGCGGCGTCGAGATCGCTGTGAGCGACACCGGGATCGGCATTCCGCCGGAAGGGCTGCTGACATTGTTCGACGTGTATGTACAGACCGATCCCTCGATCTATCGGCGTTTCGGTGGCACGGGGCTGGGGCTGCCGCTATGCGGACGCCTCGTGCGATTGATGCACGGTACGCTGGCGGTCGACAGCACGCCGGGCGCGGGCACGACGTTCGTCGCGACGCTGCCGCTGCCGGACGCGCCGTCCGGATGGCGCGTCGTGTTCGACGACCTGCCGGCCGACGTGCCGGCGCAGCCGATGCGGGCGGCTGACGGTGCGTTGCTGCGCGTGCTCGTCGCGGAGGATCATCCGGCGAGCCGCGCGCTGCTGCGGGATCAGCTCGATGCGCTGCAGTGCGACGCGACGCTGGTGGCGAACGGCATCGAGGCGATGCGCGCGTTTTTCGCGCAGCCATTCGACGTGGTACTAACCGATCTCGGCATGCCGGAGCTCGACGGGTTCGCGCTTGCCAATTTCCTGCGCGAGCAGCGTGCGAACGTGCCGGTAATCGCGATGACCGCGCATGCAACCGACGAGGACCGGCGGCGCTGCGCCGAGGTGGGCGCGGTGGAGGTGGTGCTCAAGCCGTTGTCGATCGCGGCACTCGACGCGGTGCTGCGGCGGCACGGGATGCGAGGGGCGCCGGCCCGTGCGCATCGGGACGGATCCGATGACCGGTCGCTGCCGGCGATGACGGACGAGATGCGCGAAAAGCTGCGCGGTGCGACGCTGCACTCGCTGGCGGCGATCGAAGAGGCGCTGTCGAACGGGGATGCCGAGCCGGTCCGGATCGAACTGCATTCGATGCGCGGCGGCTTCGCGCTGGCGGGCGACGTGACGGCTCGCGACGCGTGCGCGGACCTGGAGCGTATCGCGCACGACGGCGACCGGAACGCGCTTCACGCGCGCTGGCCCGGGTTTCGGGCATGCATCGAGCAGGCGCTGGCACGGTTGGCGTAATCCGGCGCGTGGTGACGGCGGTATCGGCGAGATGCCGCTGCGCATTGCGCGGCGGCTGGTTGACCGTCGAACCCGAGGGTGGCTTGACGCGGGCGGCCCGCCGGGATGGCGGGCGCGCGGACAACGCGAACCGGACCCGGGGGTACGCCGGTTTGTCCGGACGCGTTCCCGGTTACTGATAGCTCATCGTGAACGTGGCGACGGCATCGGCGTTGCCCGCCTTCAGCGGCGCGCCATTCACGACGTAGCGGGCGGACAGCGGGATGGTGACGTTCTTGTTCCCCGTCTCGGTGACAAACCACTGATTCGGGTTGCCGGTTGCGCTCGAATCGGGTCCGAGCGACACGGGTGTCGACTTGTTCATGATCTGCACGCCGACCCCCTTGGCCGCGGAGCCGGGCGCCAGCCCGAGAACGGTGCTGCGATTGCCCGCGTTGGTGCCGTCCGTCAGTGTGATGAACATGCGGGTTGTCGCCCCTTGCGTGCCGCCGGAGCATTGCAGGTTGATGTCGAAGCTCTTGTCGGCGGATTGGCCGTCGCGGTTCAGCGTGGACATCTGGACCTTGCCGAGCGGAACGGAGATCTTCGGCGTCGTCACCTTGCAACCCGGCACCAGCGGCTTGACCGCGACCGTGCCGCCGAGCCGCACGAGGATCGGCACCTGCCCATGATCGAGTAGCGATACCTTGCCGACATCGCCGCGCAACGTGCCGCCAGCCGTGATGGGCCCGACCTTGACGAGTTCGACCACGAACGTGTAGTTCGGCAAGAAGGTGATGCCGGATACGCCTCTATTTTCATCGATGAGTTGATTCCACCAAGTGACGCTGCCCCCGTATAGCTTGCCCACGCGAAGCCCGATGCCTGCGATACCGCTCGGGAAGGTGTTGGTGCGGGCATCCATCGGGCCGACGCCCGAATATTCCATTCGGCCGACGTACTGGGGGATGCAACCGGAGATGTATGTCTCCTCGTACTGCATCGCGGATTCAGCCCTGGCGAGAACCGATCCGTCCCGCACCGTCGGATCGAAGCTGGGCAGCGTGCCGAAATTCACCGTGTAAACGGAAGTCTGCACTTCGCCGGTAGATCGTTTGCTGATCTTGCAAACAGCCTGGGCCGACGTGCTGGCCGCGAGTACGGCGAGCAGCATGGCGCAGTGCCTGACGACGTGACATGCCCGGTTCCCGCCGAGCATTCGCATGAAGGAAAACATCGAATCTGATCCTCTTTTGTGTCTGTAATGGGGCGTCGGAACGCATTTCGCCGCGCGTTCGGCGCGCGGCTGATCCACACAACGAACGCGCGTGCCGGAACGGGCGCCGTGGCGATTCGCCGACAGCATCGACCCGCCGCCATGAATATCAGCGACCGGCCATGCGGCAGCTCATTTCGACGCGTTCGTACATGAGCGCCTTGTTCTGCTGCGGCAGCGTGTAATCGCCTTCGCAGGTGCTGTCGCCCCACTTGATCGACAGGCGCCCTTGGTCCTTCACGCCGAACACGAGCACGCGCGACGCGTTGTCGACCATGCCGAGCACCTTGCCGTCCTGGCCGTAGGCCGTCGCGCCGAGCGGGACCTTGGCGCCGTCCGCGGTCGACACGGCGAACTGGATGCGTCGGCCCGTGTCGGCGCTGAAGCGCGTCTTGACGATTGCGCCGCGCGTCGGCACGACCAGCTTGGCGTTCTCGACGATTTCCGTATTGCTGCCGAGGCTCTCGGTATCGACGTTGAGCCAGTTGTAGCGATACGGTTGCATGTAAGGCAGTACCGCATAGCCGCGCCAGTCGGTACTGACGGTCGACGACGCATCGAAGCGCGCGCCCTTCACGCCCGGCACCTCGACGATCGAGAAGGTCTCGCCGACCGGCTGACCGAACGTGATGCCGCCGCTGTGCGCGACGATCGAGCCGGTCGCGTTGACATCCACATGCCGGCCGTGGCCGGTCTGGTTGTAGTTGGTCGCCAGCTTGACCGTCGGCGTATCCCAGCCGAGCCCGACGCCGCCGGACATGCCGTTGTCCTTCTGGTAGTCCGTCTGCACCGAGTAGTTGGCGCGGTTCCGCTCGTCCAGGAATCCCGACACGCCGGCTTGCGCACTCACGTCGCCTCGCGTCGACGCGACGACGTTCGAGTACGCGCGATGCCCGCGCATGCTGTTGCCGAACGGTATGCTGATCATCGCCGAGACCTGCGTGTCGGCCTTGCCGAACGGCCCGGTGTTCTGCGTGCGTGCGAGCGCGACGCTGTAGCTGACGTTTTTCAGCGCGCCGCTGTAGCCGAGCTGGTAGTTGCGGCTCGTGCCGCCGCGGTTCCAGTAGCTCGTCTCGCTGATGCTCGCGTAAACGGAGCCGCGCTGGCCGAGCGACTGATTGATATTCAGGTCGACGCGGCTCTTCTGGCGTCGCAGCCCGTCGTTGCGCAGTCTGTCGAGATCGTCGACGTGCTGGCCCAGCGTGCGGTAGCCGTCGGTCGAATAGCGATAGCCGACCATCGTGAACGTGGTGTCGGTAGCCGTCAGCGTCTTCGAGTACAGGAACCGGAAACTCTGCCCGCTCGCCTTGCGGCCGGGCGCGTTCGACTGGCTGTGCGTGATGTCGAACGACAGCCCGCCGAACCGCGAGTTGAAGCCGACGCCGAGTGCGAGCGCCGCGTAGTTTTGCGCGCCGATCAGGCCGCCGTAGCCGGTGAAGTTGTCGGACAAACCGTATACCAGCGTGCCCTGTGCGAAAGTCGGGCGCGCGCCGCCGTAACCGCGGTACTGGCCGGCGGCGAACGCATAGCGCATCGCGCCGCGCCGAATCATCACGGGCAGGAACGAATAGGGCTGCGTGTAGCGGCGCACGCTGCCGTCGGATTCGGTAATCGTGACCTCGAGGTCGCCGTTCGAGCCGCTCGGATAGATGTCCTTCAGCTCGAACGCGCCGGGCGTCACGTTCGTCGAATAGATCACGTAGCCGTTCTGGCGCACTTCGACGACCGCGTTGCTCTGCGCGATGCCGCGCACGACCGGGGCGTAGCCGACTGCGTCGTCGGGCAGCATGCCCGTGTCGGAATTGACCTGCGCGCCGAGGAAACGGACGCTCTCGAAGATCTCGCCGTTCGAGAACAGCTCGCCCGCCGACAGCGTCCCGTGAATGCCGCGCAGGTCGCGCTCGACGTACGTGCGGTTCGACGTGAATTTCGATGCGGTACCGCGCTGCCCGTTCAGCGACGAATCGTTGCGCAGCCGCCAGCCGCCGAGGTTCAGGCCGCTGCGCAGGCCGAGGTAGTAGTAGTTGCTGTTGTACCCGGAATCGGCGTCGTGGCTGAAGCTCGCCTGGTAGTTGGTGAACGCGGCGGTCACGCCATCGTTCCACTGCGACGGATCGACGTAGCTGCGCGAGTGGCCCGGCACATAGACTTGCGGCATGCGCACGGCGAGCGACAGCGCGGAGACGTCGAAGTCGACCGATGCGCCGTCGATCTGGCCTTGCAGGTCGATCGGCGTGTCGTCCGGCAGATCGGCGGCGATTTTTTGTTCGCGCACGAGCCGCGTCACGTCGACGCCGAGCGCCTTGAGCAGTCCGAGCGTGATCACGGGGTGAATCTCGCCGGCGTCGTTCGCGGCGAAGGCGACCGATTTGCGCATCGGCAGCCGCTGGTTCAGCGAGACGTCGACGTCGTAGATGCCCGGTGGAACGGCGCTGCCCTGTTCGAGATACTTGAGCGCGACGGGCGCGTCGCCCTTCTTGAGGAACAGTTCGTTGAATTCCGCCGCCGGTGCGATGGCGGGCGTGACCAGACTTCCGAGGGCCACCAGACAGCATGTTCCTTGCAAAGCCGCTGCACGCAAGTCGGTTTTCTTTTCGTCGTTGGTGTCCATGCTTTGATCACGTGCGTCGGCCTGTATCCAGAAACGCCCGTCCTTTAAAAGTTATGTAATGCGAATTAAATAGAAAGATGTCATGCGCCAACTCATTTCGTGCCGCCGGTCAGTTCGAGACTGCCGCCTGATGGGCGTCGGCTGCGCCGTAGTCGTTGATCGACTCGAAATCGACGGTTGCGCCTGACGCGAGCGAATGCGTGGAGACCTGCTTGACGACGAGCCGGAGTGTCGACTTCGGCGGAATCGTCGCCGTTTCGATCGGGTGCGACTGGGCGCCTGCGTGGAGCGTCGCCTTGGCGAGCGACACGTAATACGGGCTGTTGTTGGTTACCTCGAGCCCGGCCTTGCCGTCCGTACCGCGCCAGCGCCACTGGAGTTGCGTGGGGGCGTCAACGGGTTTTCCTTCGAGACCGGCCGGCCGATAGAACAGCTTGATGCGCTGGCGTACCGCGATCTGCAGCGTGTTGGCGTCCTTGGCCTTCTGCGGAATTTCCTGGACGCTCAGCCAGAACATGGACTCGCGATCGGCGGGCAAGCCCTGGCCCGCATAGAAAATGCGCAGGGTCTGCTGCTTTTCCGCAGCGAGACGGCTCAGCGAGGGCGTGATCGCGAATGGCGGATCGGTTGTCGTGTCGTTGGTATCCAGCCATGACTGGATCATCACGTCGTCCGCCGACGGGTTCCGGACGAGCAACGACGCTTCCTTGCTTTGCGCCGTATACACGACCCGCGTCGCGCTGAGCGAGATGCCGGCGACCGATGCGCCGGAGTAAGGCAATAGCGAGCTGGCCGCGACCAGCGCGGCAATGAGTGATCGTTTCATGATGACCCGGAAAGAAGTGAGGGGCGACGGGACGGAGCTGCGTCCCGTCGCTCGTGGAGGGGTTACTCGTAGGTCAGCGTGAACGGCAGCGTACCGTTCGCCGTGCCGGCCTTGATCGTTGCGCCGTTCGCGACATAGCCGGCGCGCATGCTCAGCGCAGCCGTGTAGACCGGGGCGTCATCCGTGCCGCCCTTCACCAGCTGCGCGTCGAACGTTTCGTTCGCCGCGAGATCCAGGAGCTGGTTGTTGGTGTTGTACAGGCCGATGCCGACGCCTTCCGCGTCGCCCGCGGTCTTCAGCAGCTTGTTGTTCTTGCCGTCGAGGCCCGAGCCCGACAGCGGGTCGAACTTCAGCTTGACGGTGTTCAGGCCCGTGCCGGTGCTGCCGCAGTCGACGTTCAGGTTGATTTGCGTGCCTGCCGCGATGCCGCCGCCTGCCGCGCCGCCGAGCGAGTCGGCGCTGACCTTGCCGAGGTTGACCGCGACGATCTGGTTGCCCTTCGAGCCGCCGACGCTCGCGCCGGCACCGCCGGTGAGCGAGCACGACGCCGTCATGATTTCGCCGGTGAAGTTGATGGTGCCGTCGGCCGCCATGGCGGAGTGGGTGAAAGCGAACGATGCGGCGGTTGCGGCGAGTGCGATGAGGGATTTGTTGAAGTTCAAGATGACTCCGGTTAAAAACGTGATTGAGAAGGGAATTAACTCTTTAACTCTTTCAAGAGTTGAGGCAATGGTAGCGTTTGAGTCGGGTTTGCCTCAATTGGATTGGTACGAAATGAACGTATTTGAGTCTCGTACAAGTACTAAATTTTTTTGGGGTGTATCCGCGGCCTGAAAAGGCGCGTCTGCTGAAGGGGTGCAATTTTTGATGGCCGTGGATTTTTCGGGGTTTTGTAAAAATATCGAAATTAAATATAATATTTTTGCGTGATTTTATTTTTTTGTTAAATTAAATTAAACGCCTGCTGAATTTTCTGGGCCCTCCGAAATCGTGAAATGGAATGCCCCGGAAAGGCCAGCATGCAGAAAGAATGACATCGCCCGGTTTCACCGGCGGTACGCGTCCCGGCAATCCCGATGTCGCCCTTCAGGTGCGACCGTGATAATCGCCGACGTCGCGGATTGCACGTCTCAGATGCGCGACCGACCGGTTGGCCGGCGTGCCGGATATGGCGGAGATTTCTTGTTTTCTTCGGCGCTCAAACCTGACGCGCGACGTTATCTTGCCTGTGAATTAATTATCGGACGTCAAAAGCCGAGAAGGCTAAATTTAAAAATTGTACTCGTGCTAACTGTTTTTAGTGGTGTATTTCTAAACTGTCATATCGTTTGCGGAAAAAGATTATGGAGAATTTAGGTGATGGAATTGTCTTCCTAAAATTGACGTCGGTTTTTATTTAATTTAAAGGAAAGCTGACGCGGCACGAAGGTTTGCCGATCTTCATGCTTGGCGCCACGCCCACGGTGGTGCAGCGGGCTTCCGTCGTGGTTTCGGAGAAGTACCCGCAATTACGGATCGCTGGCGTTCATCACGGCTGTTTCTGGGATGATGAGCGTTCGATGGTCGAGTGCATTCGTGCGTCGGGTGCCCGATTGCTTTGCGTCGCAATGACATCGCCGCGAAAGGAAAATTTCATCAATCGCTTGAAAGCGGATCTTGGTGTCGATTTCGTGACGGGGCGGTACGTTCGACGTGGTGGCCGGGAAGGTGAGACGTGCACCGCGGTGGATGCAGCGCAGCGGCCTGGAGTGGGTATTGCGCGTGATCCAGGAACCGGGGCGGATGTGAAAGCGCTACCTGTCGACCAACAGCCGGTTCTTGGTGATGCTGGCGGGCGCGTACCTATCCCGGTTGCGTCGACGAAAGCGTGCGGTCGATGCCCGGTAGATCCGCTCTCGCCGGAAGCGTGCTTGTTCCAGCGGCTTGCAGGGGGCGGTCAGCAGCGCGGCGCGGGGGCCGGCAGGCGCCGTTGCTGACCTGACACCGGAAGCCCGGACGCCTGCGCCGCGGGACAACCTGCATCGTGTCACCCGTCGCCCGCGTCAACCCTCCCGAAAAATCCCGCTATACGCACTCAGCGCCGGCACTCCCCCGAGATGCGCATACAGCACCTTCGACCCCGGTTCGAATTCGCCGAGCCGCACCTTGTCGATCATCCCGTGCATCGATTTCCCTTCGTAGACGGGATCGGTCAGCATGCCTTCCAGCCGTGCGCACAGCCGAATCGCGTCCAGCGTGCCGTCGTTCGGCAGCCCGTACTCGGGCCCCGCATAGCGCGTGTCGAGCACGACATCCTGCTCGGCGATCTCGCGGCCGAGGCCGACGAGTTCGGCCGTGTGCCGCGCGATGCGCGTGATCTGTTCGCGTGTTTGTTCCGGCTTCGCCGACGCATCGATCCCGATCACGCGATCCGCGCGTCCGTCGGCCGCGAAGCCGACGACCATCCCCGCCTGTGTGCTGCCCGTGACCGAGCAGACCACGATGTAATCGAACTTGAACCCGAGCTGCGCTTCCTGCGCGCGCACTTCCTCCGCGAAACCGACGAACCCGAGGCCGCCGAGCGGATGCTCGGAACAGCCGGCCGGAATCGGATACGGCTTGCCGCCGGCCTGCCGCACGCTTTCCATCGCGTCTTCCCAGCTGCGCCGAATACCGATGTCGAAACCGTCGGATACGAGCCGCACGTCGGCGCCCATCATCCGCGACAACTGGATATTGCCGACGCGGTCGTACACCGGATCTTCATAGTTGACCCAGTGCTCCTGCACGAGCACGCACTTCATCCCGAGATGCGCGGCGACGGCCGCGACCTGGCGCGTCTGGTTCGACTGCACGCCGCCGATCGACACGAGCGTGTCCGCCCCCTGCGCGAGCGCGTCTGGAACGAGATATTCGAGCTTGCGCGTCTTGTTGCCGCCGAATGCGAGGCCGCTGTTGCAGTCCTCGCGCTTCGAATACAGCTCGACCTTGCCGCCGAGATGCGCGCTCAGGCGCTTGAGCGGCTGGATCGGCGTCGGGCCGAACGTCAGCGGATAACGGGGGAAGCGTTGCAGGTTCATCGGCGGGCTCCGGAAAGCGGTGGACAGGGCGGGAAATCGGATCGATCGGTCGCGGCCGGAAGGCCGTGTTCCGATGAGAAAAATGATAGGCAGAAGCGCGAGAAATGAGCTTGCGAAAAAAATTGCGGTGACCTACGTTATCGACGAGATGAGCGAGAGATAAACAATTTCGGTTCGCTGAAATGGAGGATGGCGCAATGAAATTAGATCGCGGTAGCGCAACGCCGGCCGATGCCGCACCGGTGCTCGATCGCATCGACCGCGCGATCCTGCGGCAACTACAGCAGGACGCGTCGATCTCGAACGTGAGCCTCGCAGCGAAGGTGAAGCTGAGCGCACCCGCCTGCCTGCGGCGCGTCGAGCGGCTGAAGGAAATGGGGTTGATCCGCGGCATCGTCGCGTTGCTCGACCCGAAGCCGCTCGGCGCCGGGATGCTGGTCGTGATCGGCTTCGTGCTCGATCGCTCGACGCCGGAAGCGTTCGCCGCGTTCGAGAAGGCCGCGCAGAAAGTGTCGGGGTGCGTCGAGTGCCACGTCGTGACCGGCGAATTCGACTACTTCATGCTGGTGCGCACACGCGACAACGACAGCTTCAACCGGCTGCATGCCGAGCAGCTGCTTTACCTGCCCGGTGTGCGGCAGGTTCGCTCGTTCATGGTGCTCAAGGAGATCCTGTCGACGCATGCGTTGCCGCTGTAGCGCGGCATGCGTGACGCTTGGCCGGCCGGGTGTGCTGCGTTACGGCGGCACACCCGGCGGAAAAGGGAGGGAGGGATGGCGCTGCCGAAAGGGGCAGCGTGTCGTGATGGCGAATGCGGGTGCGTTCAGCGCTGCCAGGGCGCCGCACCATCGGGCGATGGCGCAATCTTGCCGAGCCGCTCGCGTGCCGCCTGGACCACCGCCGCTTCGATCTCGCCTTCATCGGCCAGCGCCTTCAGCGCGGCGAGCACGATACTCGCGCGATCGACTTCGAAGAACGTGCGCAGTGCTTCACGCGTGTCGCTGCGGCCGAACCCGTCGGTGCCGAGCGTCACGTAGCGGCGCGGCACGTACGCGCGGATCAGCTCGGGCACCGCGCGCACGTAGTCGGTCGCGGCGATCACCGGGCCTTGCGTCGATTCAAGCATCCGCGTGACATACGGCTCGTTCGCCACTGCACCAAGTCGTGACAATCGCTCGGCCTCCATCCCGTCGCGCTGCAGTTCACTGAAACTCGTCACGCTCCACACGTCTGCATCGATGCCCCATTCATCCGTCAGCATCCGCTGCGCGGCGAGTACCTCGCCGAGGATCGCGCCCGCGCCGAGCAATTGCACGCGTGCCGTTGCGTTCGAACAGGACGGCAGCCGGTGCATGCCCTTCAGGATGCCTTCGCGTCGCGCGGCCGCGTCGTCGGGCATCGACGGCTGCGCGTAGTTCTCGTTCATGACGGTCACGTAATAGAAGACGTCGCGCTGCTGCTCGACCATCTCGCGCATGCCGGCATCGACGATCGTCGCGACTTCGTACGCGAACGCCGGATCGTACGCGCGGCAGTTCGGGATCGTCGAAGCCGCGAGATGGCTGCTGCCGTCCTGGTGCTGCAGGCCCTCGCCGCCGAGCGTCGTGCGGCCCGACGTCGCGCCGACGAGGAAGCCGCGCGAGCGCTGATCGGCGGCGGCCCAGATCAGGTCGCCGATGCGCTGGAAGCCGAACATCGAGTAGTAGATGTAAAACGGCAGCATCGGCAGGTCGTGCACGCTGTACGCGGTCGCGGCAGCGATCCAAGACGAGATCGCGCCAGCTTCCGAAATCCCTTCCTCGAGAATCTGGCCGCGCGTGTCCTCGCGGTAGTACAGCATCGAGCCCAGATCCTCGGGTTCGTAGCGCTGCCCGAGCGGCGAGTAGATGCCGACCTGCCGGAACAGGTTCGCCATCCCGAACGTGCGCGCTTCGTCCGCGACGATCGGCACGACGCGCGGGCCGAGCGCCGGATCCTTCAGCAGTGCGGCGAGCATGCGCACGAGCGCCATGGTCGTCGACATCTCGCGATTCGCCGCGTCCAGCGCGAACGCACCCCAGGCCGGCATCGGCGGGACGGTCAGCCCCTGCGATGCCGCCATCCGCCTTCTGGGCAGATAGCCGCCCAGGGCAGCCCGGCGAGCATGCAGGTAACGCATCTCGCGGCTGTCTTCGGCCGGTTTGTAGAACGTGAGCTGCTCGACGTCGTGATCCGACAGCGGCAGCCGGAAACGGTCGCGGAACGCTTTCAGGTCGTCGACGTCGAGCTTCTTCTGCTGGTGGGTCGTCATCCGCCCCTGGCCGGCCGCGCCCATCCCGTAACCCTTCATCGTCTTCGCGAGGACCACGGTCGGCTGGCCGCGATGGGCGAGCGCACGTGCATAGGCGGCGTGCAGCTTGCGTGCGTCGTGGCCGCCGCGGCGCAGGCGGTCGATCTCCGCGTCGGTGAGCTGCGCGGCGAGCGCGTCGAGCGCCGGGTCGCGGCTGAAGAAGCGTGCGCGGTTGTATGCGCCGTCGTTCGCGGAGAAGGTCTGGAACTGGCCGTCGACGGTGTCGGCGAACGCACGGGCAAGTGCGCCCGCGTGATCGCGCGCGAACAGCGGATCCCAGTCGGAACCCCACAATACCTTGATCACGTTCCAGCCGGCGCCGGCGAACAGCGCTTCGAGTTCGTCGATCACGCGGCCGTTGCCGCGCACCGGGCCGTCGAGCCGCTGCAGGTTGCAGTTGATCACGAACACGAGGTTGTCGAGGCCCTCGCGCGCGGCGAGCGACAGCGCGCCGAGCGATTCGGGCTCGTCCATTTCGCCGTCGCCGAAGAAACCCCACACGGTGCGGTTCGCGGTGTTCGCGAGGCCGCGATGCTGCAGGTAGCGCATGAAGCGCGCCTGGTAGATCGCGTTGATCGGGCCGATGCCCATCGAGCCGGTCGGGAACTGCCAGAAGTCGGGCATCAGCCACGGGTGCGGATACGAACACAGGCCGGGACCGGCAATTTCGCGGCGGTAGTGCTTCAGGTGTTCCTCGTCGAGGAAGCCTTCGAGATACGCGCGTGCGTAGACGCCCGGCGACGAATGCGGCTGGAAGTAGACGAGGTCGCCGCCCGTGCTGCCTTCACGCGTTGCCGCGCGGAAGAAATGGTTGAAGCCGACTTCGAACAGGTCGGACGCCGATGCATAGCTTGCGATGTGTCCGCCGAGTTCGCCGTACGCGCGGTTCGCGCGCACGACCATCGCGAGCGCATTCCAGCGCAGCGCGGCCGACAGCCGCTCTTCGAGATCGGCATCGCCCGGATACGGCGGCTGCTCGTGTGCGGCGATCGTGTTCACGTACGGCGTGACGGCCCCACGCGACGCCGCAAGCCCGCGGATGTGCGCATGGGCGCCGAGCCGGTCGAGCAGGAACTGCGCGCGATCCTTGCCGACGTGCGCGACGACCGCGTCGAGCGCTTCCAGCCATTCGGCGGTTTCTTCAGGGTCGGCATCGGCGTGCGCGAGGCCCGCGCGCCGCGTGGCGTCGATTCCGTTCGACAGGTCCGTCATCGCAGGTCTCCCGCGCGCCGGGTCGGGGCGGCGCGCAATCAGTGGCAATCGGTCGGATCATGCTACCCGCCGATCCGCAAAATATGCGTCTGATTTCATTGGGATTTCTGGTCTGGATAGTGTAAATATTCCGGTTACGTCCACTCTTCAGGAATATTTAGACCATGAGCGCGAACCCGCGGCGGCTCGACCGCATCGACATCGGCATCCTGAACCAGCTTCAGCAGAACGCACGGATCACGAACGCGGAACTCGCGAAGGCGGTGAACCTGTCGGCCACGCCGTGCTTCAACCGCGTGCGCGCGCTGGAGAAGCTCGGGCTGTTCCGGCAGCAGGTCACGCTGCTCGATCCCGAGCCGCTCGGGCTGCGGATCAACGTGTTCATCCAGGTCAGCCTGGAAAAGCAGGTCGAGGATGCGCTGCAGCGTTTCGAGGAAGCGATTTCGCAGCGGCCCGAGGTGATGGAGTGCTACCTGATGTCGGGCGACGCCGATTACCTGCTGCGCGTCGTGATGCCCGACATGCGCACGCTCGAGCGCTTCATCATCGAGCGGCTGACGACGATTCCCGGCGTGTCGAACATCCGGTCGAGCTTCGCGCTGAAGCAGGTGCGCTACAAGACCGCGCTGCCGCTGCCGGCGGCGGGGCTCACGCTCGTCGATCCGGACGAAGCGGCGTCCGACTGGAGCTGAGCGCGCCGGCCGTCGAGCTGTCCATCGGCTGACGCCGCGGTGACGAATCGATGACGCGCGAACGTACGCGCACCGCGCATCGAACGAATCGCGCGAACGCCCCTCATACGTCAGTCGGATCGTTCGCACGGCCACGACGTCGAGCGGGCAACGCGCGTATGCTCGTCCGGGCGGCGGCGCGTGCGGATGCGCGGACGGTTCATGCATGTCTCGGTCAATCAACGAATGAGGGCGTCATGGCAAGACAGACGATGGCGGAATACCTGGCGAAGACGCTGGCGGCAGCAGGCGTCGAGCGCATCTGGGGCGTGACGGGCGACAGCCTGAACGGCCTGTCGTTCAGCCTGAGCCAGATCGGCTCGATCCGCTGGATGCATACGCGGCACGAGGAAAGCGCCGCGTTCGCGGCCGGCGCCGATGCGGCGTCGACCGGGCGGCTCGCGGTGTGCGCGGGCAGCTGCGGCCCCGGCAACCTGCACCTGATCAACGGGCTGTACGACTGCCACCGCAATCACCAGCCGGTGCTCGCGATCGCCGCGCACATTCCGTCGACCGAGATCGGCCTCGGCTACTTCCAGGAAACCCATCCGCAGGAACTGTTCCGCGAGTGCAGCCACTTCGCGGAACTCGTGACGAACGCGTCGCAGTTTCCGCGCGTGCTCGCACGCGCGATGCGCACCGCGATCGACGAGCGCGGCGTCGCGGTGATCGTGCTGCCGGGCGATATCGCGCTCGGCGACGGCCCGGAAGAGCTGCCTGCGTGGAGCGAGTCGTCACCGCCGTCGATTCTGCCGGCCGACGCCGATCTCGACCGGCTCGCGGCGCTGCTCAACGGATCCGACGCGGTCACGCTGCTGTGCGGCAGCGGCACGCAAGGCGCGCACGACGAAGTGGTCGCGCTCGCCGACACGCTCGGCGCGCCGGTCGTGCATGCGCTGCGCGGCAAGCAGTTCGTCGAATGGGACAACCCGTTCGACGTCGGGATGACGGGGCTGATCGGTTTCAGCTCGGGCTATCACGCGATGGAATCGTGCGACACGCTGCTGATGCTCGGCACGGATTTCCCGTACCGGCCTTTCTATCCGACGAACGCGAAGGTCGCGCAGATCGACTGGAAGGGCTCGCAACTCGGCCATCGCGCGCCGCTCGCGCTCGGCCTCGTCGGCACCGTGAAGGAAACGATCGCGGCGCTGTTGCCGCGCCTCACGCGCAAGACGCAGCGGCGCTTCCTCGAGAATGCGCTGAAGCACTACGCGGCCGCCCGCAAGGGGCTCGACGATCTCGCGGTGGCCGAGCCGCCGGGCCGCGCGATTCATCCGCAGTACCTGACGAAGATCGTCGACGAAGTTGCCGCTGACGATGCGATCTTCACGGCCGACGTCGGCACGCCGACGCTGTGGGCCGCGCGCTACCTGACGATGAACGGCAAGCGGCAACTGCACGGCTCGTTCAATCACGGCTCGATGGCGAACGCGATGCCGCAGGCGCTCGGTGCGCAGGGCGCGCATCCGGGGCGGCAGGTCGTGTCGCTGTCCGGCGACGGCGGGCTGTCGATGCTGCTCGGCGATCTGCTCACCGCGCGGCAGCTCAAGCTGCCGATCAAGATCGTCGTGTACAACAACAGCCTGCTCGGCTTCGTATCGATGGAACTGAAGGCGGCCGGCTATCTCGATACGAACGTCGACCTGAGTCCGACCGATTTCGCGGCGATCGCGAAGGGCGCGGGCATCTTCAGCGTGCGCGTCGAGCATTCGGAGAACGTCGAGGAAGCGCTGCGCATGGCGTTCGCGCACGACGGGCCGGCGGTGGTCGACGTCGTCACGTCGAAGTACGAGCTCGCGATGCCGCCGAAGATCGAACTCGCGCATGCGAAGGGCTTCAGCCTGTTCATGCTGCGCGCGATCCTCAGCGGGCGCGGCGACGAGATCGTCGAGCTCGCCAGAACCAACTTGCGGTGAAACGGCGCCGCGCAGCGCTGCTTTGGGCAGCGCGCGCGGCGTACCGCATCGACGAACGCAGCGGGGTGCGTTCGTCCCCGCACGACGAATTGAACAACACGAAAACATGGCAATCGAGATTCGCGCTTACGAGGCATCCGACCTGCACACGCTGTCGGCCATCTGGTTCGACGCATCGCTGCTCGCACATCCGTTTCTCGGCGAGGCGCGGCTGCGCGAGCAGCGCACGCTGATCGAAGCGATCTATCTCCCCAACGCGGAAACCTGGGTCGCATGTCGTGCCGGCGAGCCGGTCGGCTTCATCGGCCTGCTCGACGGGACGATCGGCGGATTGTTCGTCGCGCCGTCGATGCTGGGCCACGGGATCGGCCGCGCGCTGGTCGAGCATGCGCTCGCGCTCAAGGGCACGCTCGATCTCGAGGTGTACGCCGACAATCGCGATGCCCGCGCGTTTTACGCGCGACTCGGCTTCGAGGACATTTCGCGGCGCGACGAGGACGATGAGGGCTTGCCGTTCGCGAATATCCTGATGCGTGCCACGCGTTAAGCGTGCGAGCAGGTGCCGTGTGCCGCGTGGCGCGGCATCGGCTGTGGGGATGTTCCGGTGCGCGTGCGCGTGCTGCGCTCAGGCCGGTGCCGCTTCGCGCCCGGTAGCCACCCACTCGCGCACGGCTTCGACGAACAGCCGCAGCGCCGCCGGCGGATGCCGGTTCGCCGGATAGTAGAGGCATGGCGCACCGAAATCCTGGCCCCATTCCGGCAAGACCTGCACGAGCCGCCCGGCGGCGACGTGATCGGCCACGCGCGACTGCGTCACCCACGCGATGCCGATACCGGCCAGCGCGGCCTCGATCATCAGCCCCTGGTTGCCGAGCGTCATCGGCCCGTCGACATCCACGCTGACCCGCTTGCCCTTGCGGATCAGATCCCATCGATAGAGCGCGCCGCTTTCGAACCGGTAGCGGATGCATCGGTGTTGCACGAGATCCTGCGGACGCGCCGGCGGTGCGTGCCGCGACAGGTAGTCGGGCGACGCCACCGCGACGAAGCGGATCGTGTCGCCGAATTTCACGGCGATCATGTCGCGCGGCACGTCTTCGTGCACCCGGATGCCGGCGTCGAAGCCGTGCTCGACGATGTCGATCAGCCGCGAATCGGTGACGAACTCGACGTGGATGTCCGGATAGCGGGCGACGAACGCGGGCAGCACATGCCGGATCAGCGGGCGCGCCGCCGCTTCCGACGCGCTGATCCGGATCTGGCCGGACGGGCGGTTGCGGGCGGTGGCCGCGTCGTTCAATGCATCTTCGAGATCGGCCACCGCGGGCCGCACGCGCAGCAGCAACTGCTCGCCGGCCTCCGTCAGCGCAACGGAGCGCGTGGTGCGGTTGAAGAGGCGCACGCCGAGCCGCGCCTCGAGGTGGCGCACCGCATGGCTCAGCGCCGACGGTGACACGCCCAGGATGCGCGCCGCGCCGCTGAAGCTGCGCTGCTCCGCGATCGTGATGAAGGTCGTCAGTTCGCCGATACCGGTGCGGAGCATTTGTGAATTTTCCTCAGTAACGCATGAAAGGGTACGCCGATTGTTGAGCAGTATCCATCAACCTACACTGGCTTCCTCGGCATCCCGTCGATCCTTTTCATCTTCAGCAGGAGAACGTCATGCAAAAGCGCATGCTGGGTAAGAGCGGCCTCGAAGTCTCGTCAATCGGGCTCGGCTGCATGGGATTGAGTTACGGCTACGGCCCCGCCACCGACAAGGCGAGCGGCATCGCACTGATCCGCGCCGCGTTCGAGCGCGGCGTCACGTTCTTCGACACGGCGGAAGCGTATGGCCCGTTCGTCAACGAGGAACTGGTCGGCGAGGCGGTCGCGCCGTTTCGCGACCAGGTCGTGATCGCCACCAAGTTCGGTTTCGAGGACGGCCAGCCGATGAAGGGCGTCGACAGCCGGCCGTCGCATATCCGCGACGTGGCCGATGCGGCGTTGAAGCGGCTGAAGGTCGATCGTATCGACCTGTTCTACCAGCATCGCGTCGATCCGAACGTGCCGATCGAGGACGTGGCCGGCACGGTCAAGGACCTGATCCAAGAAGGCAAGGTCGCGCATTTCGGGCTGTCGGAAGCCGGTGAGCAGACGATCCGCCGCGCGCACGCGGTGCAGCCGGTCGCCGCGCTGCAAAGCGAGTATTCGCTGTGGTGGCGCGAGCCGGAGGCGCGGATCCTGCCGACGCTCGAGGAACTCGGGATCGGCTTCGTGCCGTTCAGCCCGCTCGGTAAAGGTTTCCTGACCGGCGCGATCGACGCGAATACGACGTTCGCGGAGAACGATTTCCGCAATGTCGTGCCGCGTTTCTCCGAGGAAAACCGCAAGGCGAACGCGGGCCTCGTCGACCTGCTCGGCCGGATCGCGACCGACAAGGGCGCGACGCGCGCGCAGATCGCGCTGGCCTGGCTGCTGGCCCGCCAGCCGTGGATCGTGCCGATCCCGGGCACGACGAAGCTACACCGGCTCGACGAGAACGTGGGCGCGGCCGCCGTCGTGCTGACGGCCGACGATCTCGCCGCGATCGAAACCGCGCTGCAGCAGATCAGGATCGTCGGCGAACGCTATCCCGCGCACTTCCAGCAGCGTATCGATCGCTGATCGGGCATCCGGCGGACGATCGGGCACGAATTGATCAGCGGAATCAGGGACAATCTTCACGTCGTCTTAAGTTTGTGTTTCCTAGAATCGATTTGAACGTCGCTCTTCCTGCGACGGACCGATTCGTCCAGGAGGATGCGCATGCCAAAGCCCCGTGTCGCCGTAGCCCTGTTCAACGAAGCCATCGGCACGTCGCGGCCGACAGCGCAACCGCTCAAGGGCTGCCCATGATGTGGCCGAACGCGTGGCGTGTCTCGGCACTGTTCGTGCGCGAGTGGGTTGGCCGTCCGGCCTCGGTGGGCGCGTTGTGCCCGAGTTCGCGGCAGCTGGCACGCGAGATGGCCGACGCGGTGCCGGACGGCGACGGGCTGGTCGTCGAGCTCGGCGGCGGCACCGGTGCGATCACCGCGGCTTTGCTCGAACGCGGCGTCGCGCCACGGCGCCTCGTCGTGGTCGAGCGTTCGCCGGCGTTCGTCCAGCATCTGCGGCGACGCTTTCCGGGCATCTCGATCGTGTCGGGCGACGCGCGGCAGCTCGAGCGGCTGCTGCCGCCCGATGCGCGCGTCGACGCGATCGTGTCGTGCCTGCCGTTGCGCACGCTGCCGCGTCAGGACGTGACGGCGATCATCGATCAGTGCCATCGCGTGCTGTCGGCCGATGGCGTGATGATTCAGTTCACGTACGACCTGCGGCCGCCCGGCCGTCATCCGCTGGGCGATTCGGCATTTGTTGCCAGTGGCAGCCGGATCGTCTGGGCAAACATTCCGCCTGCGCGCATCGTGACCGTGCGCAACGTCACAGCCGAACATGCGGAATGACGCCGCTGCACGCGAGGCGCCCGACCGTGGCGCCTCGCCGTCACCTTTCATAAATCCTTCCAATCCTTCCAATTAGCATTCATATTGCCGTCACATCAGGTTCCTACCATCGCCTTTCATTTCGAAAGCATCAACGGCGGGGAGAACCGGCAACATGAATCGAATCAAAATGGCGGCGCTGCTGTGTGCGGGCGCCTTTGCACTGGCCGGATGCGGCAGCGACGACGACCCGACCAGCACGGCGCCCGGCCCCACGACGCCGCTCGCCGCGCGTAACGTGATCTTTTTCCTCGGCGATGGCATGGGGATCACGACGATGACGGCCGCGCGCATCTATGCGGTCGGTGAAGACGGCGCGCTGACGATCGACTCGCTGCCCGAAACCGCGTTCGTAAAGACCTACTCCAACGATGCGCAGGTGACGGACAGCGCACCGTCGATGTCGGCATACATGACCGGCGTCAAGACCAACAACGAAGTGATCTCGATGTCGCCCGACACGAAGGCGATCGAGCCGACCGCGAGCCTCACCGGCAACTGCGGCACCAACAACGGCAAATCGGCGACGACGCTGCTCGAGATCGCGAAGGCGCAGGGGCTGGCCACCGGCGTCGTGACGACCACGCGTGTCACGCATGCGACGCCGGCCGCGACATACGCGCACGTGTGCCATCGCGACGCCGAGAACGACATCGCCGCGCAGCTCGTGCCGGGCGGCGCGGGCTACAACGGCGCGCTGGGCAACGGCGTCGACGTCGTGCTCGGCGGCGGCACGCAATTCTTCGTGCCGAAGGATGGTGGCGGCAAGCGCACCGACGGCCGCAACCTGGTCAACGAGCTGAAGGCGAAGGGCTATGCGTTCGCGCAGAACCGCGACGACCTGCTGGCCGCCGATGCGACGAAGAGCGGCAAGCTGGTCGGCCTGTTCTCGTCGAGCCACATGAGCTACGACCTCGACCGCGGCGCGACCAAGGAGCCGAGCCTCAGCGACATGGCGACGCGCGCGCTCGACGTGCTGCAGCAGAACCCGAACGGCTATTTCCTGATGGTCGAGGGCGGCCGGATCGACCACGCGCTGCACGACACCAATGCGAAGCGCGCGCTGCAGGACACGGTGGCGTTCGACAACGCGATCAAGGCCACGATCGACAAGGTGCGCAAGACCGATCCCGACCTGAAGAACACGCTGATCGTCGTCACGGCAGACCACGACCATACGCTGGTGCTGAACGGCTATGCGGCGCGCACCGGCAAGACCGAAGCAGGCAAGCCCGGCGTACTGGGCGTGCTGCGCAACTACCAGACGGGGACGGTCGCGAAGGACGCGGACGGCGCGCCGTACACGATCATCGGCTTCGGCAACGGCGAGAACCGCGTGCAGGGCAGCCGCGCGGGCACCGCGCTCACCGATGCGGTGACGGGCGCCGACGACTATCGCCAGGAGGCGGTCGTGCGGATGGACAAGGGCAACGAGACGCACGGCGGCACCGATGTGTTTCTCGGTGCGATCGGCCGCGGCGCGGATGCGTTCCACGGCGTGATCGAGAACAACAAGGTCTTCGAGCTGGTGCGCAACGCGGTGCAGCTGTGAGCGCCGACCATACGGGTACAGGGGAATACAGGATGTCGACCATCAAGTGCATCGCGGCGGCGCTGGCCGTCGCGGGTTTCGCATGCGGCGCGGCGCAAGCCGCCGGCCAGGCGAAGAACGTGATTTTCTTTCTCGGCGACGGCATGGGGCCGACGACCGTGACGGCGAGCCGGATCTACAAGGTCGGTGAGTCGGGACAACTGACGATGGAGAAGCTGGCCCGCACCGCGCGCGTCAAGACCTTCTCGAACGACGCGCAGACGACCGACAGCGCGCCGTCGATGGCCGCGTACATGACCGGCGTGAAGATGAACAACGAAGTGTTGTCGATGTCGTCCGACACGCGCGCGGTCGCGCCGGGCAACGACGCCAACGGCAACAAGACCGTCAACAACTGCGCGCCGGGCAACGGCCAGCCGGTTGCGACGCTGCTGGAACTCGCGAAGGCACGCGGCAAGGCGGTCGGCTCGATCACGACGACCGAACTCACGCACGCGACGCCGGCCGCGACCTATTCGCACATCTGCCATCGCGATGCGCAGTACGACATCGCCGCGCAGGCGGCACCGGGCGGCGCGGGCTACAACGCGGCACTCGGCGACGGCGTCGACGTGTTGATGGGCGGCGGCCGCAATCACTGGACGCCGTTCGATCCGGTGGCCAACAAGCGCGGCCGCGCGGACGGGCGCAACCTGCTCAACGAGATGAAGGCGAAGGGCTACACCGTCGTCGCGACCCGGGATCAGCTCGCACAGGCCGGCAACGGCAAGCTGATCGGCCTGTTCAGTTCGACGAGCCATCTCGAATACGAACTCGACCGCGTGGCCGGCAAGGGCGAAGGGCCGTCGCAGCCGAGCCTCGCCGAGATGACGTCGAAGGCGATCGACGTGCTGTCGAAGAATTCGAACGGCTACTTCCTGATGGTCGAGGGCGGCCGGATCGATCACGCGCTGCACGGCACCAACGCGAAGCGCGCGCTCGAAGACACGGTGGCATTCGACGAAGCGATCCGCGTCGCGCTGTCGAAGGTCGACCTGTCGAACACGCTGATCGTCGTGACGGCCGACCACGACCACACGATGACGATCAACGGCTATTCGAAGCGCGGCAACCCGATTCTCGATATCAGCCGCAACTATCGCGACGGCCAGCCGAGCAAGGACGCCGACGGCAACACCTACACGACGCTGGTGTTCGGCAACGGCGCGAACCGGCCGAACGTGCGCGCGTCGGTCGATTCGGCCACGGCGACGAACGAGGCGTATCTGCAGGAAGTCGGCGTGCGGATGGGCAGCGCGGGCTCGGAGACGCACGGCGGCGGCGACGTGATGCTGTTCGCCGACGGCGCGGACGCGAAGGCGTTCAAGGGCACGATCGACAACACGAAGGTGTTCGGTCTCGTGCGCTCGGCGTTCGGTTTCTGAGTCCGTTGACTGCATGAGGAACGGGAACGCCCGATGAAACGTCAGCTTCTCTGCGCGCTCGCTTGCGGGTGGGTTGCGCTACCGGCCCTTGCAGCGGCCGATTTCGACGCCGTGCTGCTGCACGAGAGCCGCACGGTGTCGGCCGACGGCGTGACGCGCACGACGCTGTATCGCGAACGGATGGTGCGGCGCGACGGGCACGTGTGGGTCGAACGCGTGCTGCCCGTCGCGGCGGCAGGGGGTCACGGCGACGATCACGATCACGACCACGATGCGGGCGGTGTACGCGAGACCCCGCCGCGCGCCGGCGTGCAGCCGGCCGCCGCGCACGCCGGCCACAAGCACTTCAACTTCCAGGCGGCCGCGCGGCACGTGACGTCCGACGGCAAGACGACGCGCATCGAGTATGTGGATGCGGCGAACCGGACGGTCGTCAGCGTGCCGCCGGCCGAGTACGAAACCACGGGCTTCGACGGCTCGTGGGACAACGCGTACTACGTCACGCCGCCGTCGCAGTTGAAGCGGCTCGCGGTGGCGAAGCGCGGCGACGCGCCCGGCACCCGCTGGTACGAGCAGGCGGTCGACACACCCGGCGCGCGCGGCGTGAACCGGATCCTGTGGAGCGAGAAGTGGCAGGCGCCGCTGTCGGTCGAGTACCGGAGCGCCGACGGTCGCGTCGTGCGCAAGCTGACGCTCACGCCGACGCCGGCCGCGCGGCGGGAGACGTTGCCGTGGCAGACGCTCGCCAGCTATACGCGCAAGGAATACGCGGATTATCTCGACTGATCGACGATTTCGACCATCTGTACGCGGGGCTTGCGGTCAGGCCGGCCGGTATCGTCAAGCGATACGGCCGGGCCCTGGCCGATTTTTTCTTTCTTCTCGTGGCGCCGCAGCGATCGCCGATGCGGGCTAGAAGCGCGCGCCGTCCGGCACGCGCGCCGAAGGCCGCGACGCGACCCGCTTGATGAAGCGGTCGAGCGGTGTCGCATAGCCGCTCCCGATCGCCGCGCTCAGCGCCGCCGACAACGCCAGATACGCCATCAGCAACAGCAGCTTCGTGTCGCCATGCGTGGCCGACGGCGGCCAGAACGTGCGCAATCCGCCGAGCACGATCAGGTGGAACAGGTACAGCTCGTAGCTCAACTTGCCGGCCCGGCACAACGGCGCGAGCAGGCGGCCCTGCACGCGCTCGCCGTTGACGTGCGTGCCGATCAGCAGCACGGCTGTGCCGAGCGCCATCGCGGTGACGCCGGCGACGTGGCTTTCCGCGATCGGCCAGGCCAGATAAAGCGCGGCCATCGCCGCCGCGACGGGCCATTGCACGAACGGCGCGGCCAGCCGTTGCCAGTGCGCGCGCTCGGCCAGCAGTGCGGTGCAGCAGCCGATCGCGATCCCGTCGAACGACGCGAAGTACGCATAGAGGAACCCGCCTTCGTCACCGGCGTGCGTGAAGCGGTACACGGGCCCGAGCGCGGCGATGATCACCCAGAATGCGACCAGCCGTGCATCGCGGCGCAACGCGACGCACAGCAGCGGGAACGACAGGTAGAACACCTCTTCGACCGACAGCGACCACAGCACGCCGAGCGCGTAGTTGACCCACCCGTAGGCGCCGATCAGCACGTTCATCCAGAACGTCAGCGACGCGAAATTCACGAGCCAGAACGACACGGCGATGCCCTCCGGCGCATGGTTCTGGAAGATCGGCACGCCGGCCGCCGCGAGGCCGTTGACGACTGCGAGCAGCAGGAGCAGGCACGGGACGATGCGCGCGACGCGCGATACATAGAACGAACGCACGTCGACCGCGCCGAGGCTGCCCCAGCGGCGCCGCGCATTCGACGTGATCAGGTAGCCGGAGATCACGAAGAACATCGTCACGCCGTAGTTGCCGTTGCGCGCCACCGCATGCACCGCATCCCAGCCGAACGCGCGAGCGAGCGACGTGTCGCGCAGCGAGTAAGGGATGTTGAAGTGATGCAGCAGGACGAGCACGATCGACACGCCGCGCAGCAGGTCGATCCGCGCGTTGCGCGGCCCGGTGGTCACTGCGGCCTGCCCGGTTCGGCGAGGGCCGGCAGCGTCGCCAGGAACGTATCGCGTGCACGCAGGCCGGCATTCGGCGTCTGACGCTTGTCGTCCTGCATCAGGTACGCGAACACGAGCTTGCGCGGCCCCTTGGCCGCCCAGCCGACGAACCAGCCATACGCGTGCGACGCATCGTACTTGCGCCCCGGCGACCCGGTGCCCGTCTTGCCGTGCACGATCCACCCGCTGGGTTGCGTGTCGATCAGCGTGATGCGCTCGGTCATGTCGTACGCGTGCGCGCTGACGGGCAGCGTCCGGTTCGTGATCTTGCGCATGAAGGCGATCTGTTCGAGCGGCGAGATGCGCAGCGACGCGTTGACCCATGCACCCATCACGCCGTTCAGCTCGCCCGCCTGACTGGCGGCGTCCGCGTTACCGTAGCCGAATGCATTCGTGTACTGCTGGAAGCGCGCCTGGCCGAGCGCCTGCGCGACCTGCTGCGAGTACCAGAACACCGACAGCTTCATCCAGCGCGCCGGATCGGTCGGCTCGCGCCACGGCGCGCCGCCCCAGTCGGGGTAGCCGGCGTGGAAGTCGAGCGTCGGTGTGTGCTCGTCTTTCAAAACGCCCGCATCGAAGCCCATCAGGCTGATGGCAACCTTGAACGTCGACGCCGGCGTCACGCGGGTCGCGCAGTCGCCTTGCTGTACGAGCACCTGGCCGGTGGCGGCGTCGGCGACGACGGTGCAGATGGGGTGGGCATCGGACGTCGCGGCGGCCAGAAGGCCGGTGGCGAAGGTGAACAGCGCGCGGCGCCAGTGTTTCAAGTGACACTCCTCGGGGATGTGCGGCAGGCGCGCGGTGCGGGGGAAGGGGGCAGTCCGTGCGCAATGAAGGCGACGGCCGGCATCGAGAAAGAAAGAAGGATGGCGACCGTTGCGGAGGCTCACAGTGTATCGACGGATCAGCGTTCGCTGACCTGTCACGGTTGACGGGGCAATCGCGCGGTTTCATCCGCTCCGGCGGCGCCGGCCGGCCGCGCGTGACGACGCCCATGAAAAAAACCGCCGGCAGGCTTGCGCTTGCGGGCGGGCAAAGACACCTCGGGCAGACCCGCGCGGCAGGTCGATGCCGATGTCGCTCATTCCTGCTTCGTCACGTCGACCCGGTGCCGACCATCGTGGCCCATTCGGCAGGCGAGCGCCCCATGAAGAACTGGTTTCGCCACGTCGCAATGCCGAGATTGACCGAGCGGACGCTCACCACGTTGACGAGATCCTGCTTTCGCAGCCAGGCCGATGCGGAAAGCGCTGCGTGCGCGACAGCGGTCGCCCCGGCCTTGTTCAGCAGGGTCGGCGTGCTCGTGAGCACGGTGATGGTGGCGATCGCCTTCTGCGTCTGGCCCGCCGGGCCGCCCACCCGCATGGTGCCGATCCAGACGCCGCTCTGGATCACGCCCGGAACGGTGGACGTTGCACGCTGGATCTGACGGATATCGGCCATGCGATCGTCATCGATCAACCGCGTTGCCGCAAAACGACTGCCGGCGAACATAAGCAGGCCAAGGACGGCCAGGATCGCCCAGTGCTTCCTGCCAACCGGAGCGGTATCGTCGACTGGGGCCGCGACATGCACGACCCTGCTGGCGGTGAGCAGATCCTGTACGGACTGGCGGCTCGGCCTGTTGAAAACGAACAGATACAGCAATGCCAGGCACCAGAAGAACACGACCGCGCCGTTCGCGGTGGCGAGCCATTCCATGCCCGGATCGCGAAGCGCGGGCAGGTCGATAAAGCCGATGCCGCCGAGTATCAGCGGAACGGCGATCAGCGCGTACCGTGCCCAGGCGCGAACGTACCCGGGACCGGAGGATCCGTCAGGGGCTGCGCTATCGGCAACGTGGATCTTCATCACCCGCTTGCCGAGCGACTGGTGCCGATTTCCGCCCTCGAGCAGGCCAAAGTAAAGGGAACCGATCAGGAAGCCGATCAGCCTCCCCCATTCGCCAATCGTCGAAAGGGCATCGAAGAACGGGATTGCGATTGCCAGCCCGATCAGTCCGAGCAGAATCGAATCGATCGAAAAGGCGGCGGTGCGTCGCCAGAAGCCGGCGGCGCCGTGTGATTGTTGGTCTTCATTGCGCGCCATTGCCGTCGCCCCCGATGCGTTATGTTCGTCGAGCCGTTTGGGCTCTTTGCGGCGCGTGGCCGCAGGATTGCCTATGCCGACACCGATCCGATCGTGACAGGCAGATCATATCGACCGGCTTGCCGCAAAATTGCAAACTATTGTGAGCAATGTGCAAGCGTGAACGGGCTTCATGCCGCCTGCGGCTGATCGGCGATCGACCCGAACGCGGCGAGGCGTGCGCTGCCGGACGGGCAGCGCACGTGCTGCGCGCGTATCGGCCGGGCGCGGGATCGAGACGGGCCCCAGCGGACTTGAAAGGCTGGCAACGATTGTCGGGGATTTTCGTGAGGCCGTCGAACGCGTGTGTCCGGTTCGACGCGGTAGCCGCTGACGCGCACGCGTGCCGAAAATTGGCGAGGAACCGTGAAAAAGCCCGCCGGCAGGCTTGCGCTTGCGGGCGGGCAAAGACACCTCGGGCAGACCCGCGCGGGTGTCGCGTGAAGAACGGAGAACCGGGTTGCGTCAGAACTTGTGGCGCAGCGCGAGGCGCACGGCCACCTGGTTCGACGTCGACGACGGCGCGTCGGTACCGGGGATGAACGCGTTGTCGAGGATCGAGTTCGTCTTGTCGCCGGCGATGTGCTGGTACGCGGCCTGCACGTACACGTCGGTGCGCTTCGACAGGTTGTAGTCGGCCATCAGCCCGGCCGAGTGGATCTTCGGCTTCGCATTGCCGGTCGATGCGTCGTACTTCTCGAGCGACAGCACGTACTGCGCGCCCACCATGAACGCCGGCGTGATCTGGTACGAACCGTTCAGCTCGAAGTTCTGGTACTTGATCGCGCTGACCGTCGCGCCCGGCGCGATGATCGCGCCCGGGTTGCCGAGGTAGCCGTTGCCGGTCGGGTTCTTGTAGTTCGAGTTCGTGTACGCGAAGCCGACCGTCGCGGGCCCGAACGTGTAGTTGATGCCCGCGCCGAACACGCGCATGCGCTCGGCGATGTAGCTCGCGTCGTTCGCGGTGATCGCGCCGGCCGAGCCGTCGCCCGGGTGGTTCGCCTGCAGGTACGCGGCGCCGATCAGCAGGCCGTTGTTCTGGTACTGCGCGCCGAAGCTGTACGCGCGGTTGTCCGAGAAGTTCGTGCTGTTGCTGAAGCTGTATGCGCCGCCGAACGTGAAGCCGCCGAAGTTCGGGCTCGCGTACTTCACCGTGTTGTCGAGGCGGAACGAGTTGTCGGTGTTGTCGTTGTCGAACGGGTGCGCGAGCAGGTAGCCGCCCCAGTTGCCGTTGGCCGTGGTCGGCGCGAGATAGTCGACCACGGAGTCGTACTGGCGGCCGAACGTCAGCGTGCCGTACTGCGTCTGGCTCAGGCCGACGTACGCCTGGCGGCCGAACATGCGGCCGCCCTGGTTGAGCCGGCCGGTGTTCACGTCGAAGCCGTTTTCGAGCTGGAAGATCGCCTTCATGCCGCCGCCAAGATCCTCGCTGCCCTTCAGGCCCCAGCGGCTGCCCTGCGCGTAGCCGCTCGCCATTTCGTAGACGTGTCCGGTGCCGACGTTGTTCGTGTAGTTCAGGCCTTCGTCGATCACGCCGTACAGCGTGACGCTGCTTTGCGCGAACACGGGGGCCGCGAAGGTTGCCGTTACGGCGAGCGCCGTCAGGGTCTTTTTCATTGATGAGATCTCCGGGATATCCAGCTTGTATCGGTTGTCGTGAGCGCGTCCGGCGAGGCGCGCCCCGTCATCCGGGGCGACCCAGCGCAGCGTGCGCGGCGCCGGATCGCGCAAGGCGCGGCGGCGCGGCAACCGGCAGCGTCGGGTCGTGTCTCCTCCGATGACTCCGCGCATTCTTCCCAAGCCGAAAAGGAATCGAAAGCGAGTAATTTCGATGGATGGGATCGGGTTCGCCAATGGGGGCGCGACAGGCTGTTTCGACAGCCGAAACGGTGAGTGCGGCACCGCCGTTCAACCCCGGCCGGACAATGGCCGAGCACGGTCGCGAGGCCGCCCGCGCCGGGCCGTGTCCCGCCTCGTGAATCCGGCCGGGAAGCCCGTCCGGCGGGCCTGACAGCACATCCGGGGATCGATTGGCGCCGCCGATTGCAATGATCGGAATTACTCGTTTCCCTAAACATATTGGCGGCTGAAACATGCAGGCTGACCGGACGTGGCTGGATTCACGATTCGCCGGTCGCCGCGCATGCCGCGACGCACAAACAACAGATTCGATTTGGAGACGACCCACCATGCAGATTCGACGACTGAAAACGGTCCTTCTCGCCGCCGCGGCGATCCTGTCCGCGCCCGCGGCCCACGCGGCCGGCGGCGCGTGCGCCGACGGCAAGACGGTCCATTTCGCGGGCATCACGTGGGAGAGCGGGTCGTTCGCGACCGAGGTGCTGCGGCAGATCATGGAGAAGGGCTACGGCTGCAAGACGGACGTCGTGCCGGGCAGCACGGCCGCCACCGAAACGGCGCTCGCGCGCAACGATCTGCAGATCTGGGCCGAGCAGTGGACGGGCCGCAGCGAGATCACCGCGAAGGCCGTCTCGTCGGGCGCCGTGAAGCTGATCGGCGACACGCTGCCGGGCGGCACGACGGAAGGCTGGTTCGTTCCCGACTACGTGGTGAAGGGCGATCCGGCGCGCAACATCAAGCCGGTCGCACCGGGGCTCGTGTCGGTCGACGATCTGCCGAAGTACAAGCAGGTGTTCGCCGACGAGGAGGAACCGGACAAGGGCCGCTTCCTGAACTGCCCGACGGGCTGGGACTGCGAGCGCGTGAACACGCGCCTGCTGCGCGTGCTGAAGCTCGACCAGTCGTATACGAATTTCCATCCGGGCACGGGCGCGGCACTCGATGCGGCGATCGCATCCGCGTACCAGCGCGGCGCACCGATCGTGTTCTATTACTGGGGCCCGGCCGCGCTGATGGCGAAATACAAGTTCACCGCGCTGAAGATGCCGGCCTATAACGAAGCATGCTGGAAGACGTTGCGCGACGAGAGCAGCACGCACCAGTGCGCGTCGTCGTACATGGTGTCGCGACTGACGGTCGGCGTGTCGAAGCCGTTCGCCGATGCGAACCCCGATCTCGTCGGCGTATTCGGCAAGGTGCGCTTTCCGATGGACTTCCTGAACCAGACGATCCTCGAGATGACGACGAAGAAGATCGACGGCGCGGCGATGGCCACCCAGTTCCTGAAGACCCGCCAGGACATGTGGAAGCAGTGGGTGCCGGCCGACGTCGCGCAGAAGATCGCCGGCAGCCTGAAGGGCGCGTAACCTGCGCGCGGCGGCGGGCCCGCGCCCGCCGCCGCCGTCACGCGCCTTCGCGGCGCGACGGAGAATCAACATGAACGGCTTCTTTCTGCACCTGTCGATCGCCGACTGGGTGAACAGCGCGCTCGAGACGTTCGTCGCGCAATACGGCGACGGCTTCCATCACTTCAGCGTGCTGGTGCTGCGCTACCTGCTCGTGCCGCTCGAAGGCGCACTGCGCGTGGCGCCGCCGTGGCTCGTGCTGCTGGTCGTCGGCGCGATCGCGTGGAACGCGACGCGCCGCATCGGCCTCGGTGTGCTCTTCATGCTGCTGCTCTACGCGATCGGCTGCTTCGGCCTGTGGGACAAGCTGATGCAGACGCTCGCGCTGATGCTCGTCTCGACGGTGCTGTCGGTCGCGATCGGCGTGCCGGTCGGCATCCTCGCGTCGCGCAGCGCCTGGCTGCGCCGGATGCTGCTGCCGGTACTCGACGTGATGCAGACGCTGCCGAGCTTCGTGTACCTGATCCCGGTGCTGATGCTGTTCGGGCTCGGCAAGGTGCCCGCGATCCTCGCGACGATCATCTACGCGCTGCCGCCGCTGATCCGCCTGACCGATCTCGGCATTCGCCAGGTCGATCCGGACGTGACGGAAGCCGCGCGCGCATTCGGCACGACGCGCTGGCAACTGCTCGTCAACGTGCAGTTGCCGCTCGCGCGGCCGAGCATCATGGCCGGCATCAACCAGACGACGATGATGGCGCTGTCGATGGTCGTGATCGCGTCGATGATCGGCTCGCGCGGGCTCGGCGAGGACGTGCTCGCGGGCATCCAGACGCTCGACGTCGGCAAGGGCACGCAGGCCGGTCTTGCGATCGTGATCCTCGCGATCGTGATCGACCGGATCAGCCAGGGCTTCGGCCAGGAACGGCGCGCCCGGCGGCGGCTCGCGCAGCAGCGCCGGCAGAAGGGCGCGTCGCGCGTGCCGTACCGGCTGCCGCGCAAGGCGTCGTCGGCCGGCGTCGACTCGAATCAGGCGACGCAATCGTCGCGTGCATAGGAACGGAGACAGACATGGCGACCATCGACGTCAAACACGTGTACAAGCTGTTCGGGCCGCAGGCGGCGCATGCGCGCGTGCTCGACCTGCTGCGCTCGGGCAAGCGCAAGGCCGACGTGCTGGCCGAAACGGGCTGCAACGTCGGGCTCAACGACGTGAGCCTCGGCATCGAGTCGGGCGAGATCTTCGTGATCATGGGGCTGTCGGGTTCCGGTAAATCGACGCTCGTGCGGCACTTCAACCGGCTGATCGAGCCGACGGCCGGCGAGATCGTGATCGACGGCAGCGACGTGATCAAGCTCGACGCGCACGGGCTGCGCGAGCTGCGCCGCTTCAAGGTCAGCATGGTGTTCCAGAACTTCGGATTGCTGCCGCACCAGACCGTACTCGACAACGCCGCGTATGCGCTGCGCACGCGCGGCGAGAAGCGGCACGATGCGGCCGAGGCGGCGCGCAACTGGCTGACGAAGGTCGGGCTCGACGGTTATGGCGATCATTATCCGGACGAGCTGTCGGGCGGGATGCGTCAGCGCGTCGGGCTGGCGCGCGCGCTGGCGGCCGATACCGATGTGCTGCTGATGGACGAGGCGTTCTCCGCGCTCGATCCGCTGATCCGTACCGAAATGCAGGATCAGTTGCTCGAACTGCAGGCGACGCTGTCGAAGACGATCGTGTTCATCACGCACGATCTCGACGAAGCGCTGCGGATCGGTGATCGCATCGCGATTCTGCGTGACGGCACGCTCGTGCAGGTCGGGACGCCGGACGACATTCTGTCTCGGCCGGCGGATGATTATGTGCGGCGGTTCGTGGAGAAGCGGTCGAGTGTGAATTGAGGCGGGAAGCGAAACGAACAAGGGCGGCACAGAGTGCCGCCCTTGTTCGTTCATGCGGGCCGGGCCGACGCCGGGCCGGTGCGCGTATCGAATTCATAGGCGCCCACGTAGTCGAGCGAAGCGTTTTTCGGCGTCGTGACGACGTTGGGCGAGTACACGCCGATTGCGCTGTCGGCGACGAGGTCGGCCGGAACGGCATGTACCCATGCCGATTCCCAGGAAGCGCCGCGCAGCAATTGCTGGACAGGAACGGGATCGCCCCGATGAATGGCCTCGATGCATCCCGGCTCGTAGTCGCGCAGCCCGACTTCCGTCATGAACGCGGAGGGAATACCGTCGCCGTCCTCGGTGTACCGCTCGTCGATGAATGAGCGCATCTCTGCGAACGAGCGGAATCGGCCGCTGGAAATGAACAGGTGAACGGTAACGATCATCGGTGACCTCGTCGGGCGTGAGATGGCCGGCGGGGAGCGCCCGCGCACGCGCACGATGATACGCGCGTGCGCGATGCCGGGCACCTCGCCGAACGACCCTCTCGCCCCGCAACACATTCGCCGGAATCAGGTCAGTGCCCTTCTTCGAGACGGTCATCGCCGGCGCATTGACGTTGTCTGACGTGATGTCGGGGCCCACTGAGGCATCGACGGTTAGCGAGCCCGGACCGGCGCGAAGCGGCGTTACTTGCCGCTGCCGGTCACGGTCGACTCGACGACGGTCATGTCGAGATGTCGCACGCCATAAGGGCCGACCAGCTCGTTGACCCGAACGACGCCCGACACCGCGCCGTCGGGAAGGTCGAGGTCGCGATTGCAGACGAGCGCAGGTGAGCCGAGGCCGGGGTCGGCGAAGGTGATGCGGTACCCGCAGCCTTTCGTCTGGTGGGCGCCCGGCACGAACGCGGCGTCGAAGGACTGCGGCGAATGCGCAGTTGCCCTGACCAGCAGCAAGAGCGAGAGTGAACCGCTTATCATGCCGAGCCCGCCGAACATGACGACGGCGATCAACAGCTCCTTGATCGAACGCTTCGTTCCGAGATCGCGGGTGATATGCACCCCGAGCAGGGCAAAGGCAATGGCCGACGCGATGCGGATACGGCTTGCGCCGGGCCAGTCGCCGACCGTGCAGTGCCACGTCAGCGGCAGCGTAACGAACGCCGTCAACATCGGCACCAGGACCATTGCCATGAAGGCAATCGCGTGCCATCGCTCGATGTCTTTTTTCGGGGTTTGCTGGGTGGCCATCGGAACGGGAGCCTGCCGCGTCTGATCGGAATGATCCTCGCATTATGACCGACGGTCGGCCGCGGCCAGGTGCGCCTACGGCTCGATCGACCCATACCGCGGATAGCGCCCGCTTCTATAATTATCAGGCATCCTGCATTTCTGATAGCTCTGCATCAGCCGAAACGCGGACTTCTCCCGGTCCGCCTCGTCGCCTTCCTGAAGCCAGAGCGCATGGCTTTTCTCCGCGAGCACGATGAGCAGGCGCCGTCTGGCGGCCGACAAGGCCGAACGATCCAGCAGGTCGCAGACGAGATTGGCCGTGACTACGCCGAACAGCCTGCGGTACTCCTGGTAGTCGTTCGACGCGAGCAGCTGCATCGCTTCGGCGACGGCCGTTTCTGCTTCCTCCACCGATCGCTGCAGCGTGATCGCGGGAAGTGCGAGTGCCGTGATGTAGATGCGATCGTTGGCGTCGAACCTGTCGAGCGACGCATTCACGTCCTCCAGTCGTTCGAGCACCGCACGCTGGCGGTCGATGCGCCGGAGCGAATCGGCCGGGACGTCGTCGTGCGCGTCCATGAGTTGGTCGAGATAGCCCATTCCCGCCTGCCAGTCGCCGAGATGTTCGCCGAATACGTGCGTCGCGAGCGCCGCCAGTTCGACGAGATCCTGTTCGCCCATCGGGAACGCAACCCGCTCCCGCAAGCGGGCCGCCACCGCGGTCGGCTGCTTCGTGTGGTCCTGCCAGTCCCGTAGCAACGACTCGCGCAATTGTTCGTCGTACACCTGCGTCGTCTCCATGCGTTCCTCCGTTCGGTTGCCCGAATGGTAGGAGTGGGATTGATGTGTGTACAGTGCAGGTTTGGCAGATATATGATGCATCCAACGCAAATCTGCGAGGAGCACGGCGTTGAACCGGATCGACCTGAACCTGCTGCTGGCGCTGAAAGCGCTGATCGACGAGGAAAGCGTGTCGGGCGCGGCACGCAGTCTTGATCTGAGCCCGTCCGCGATGAGCCGGACCCTTGCCCGAGTCCAGGACGCGATCGGCGACAAGGTGCTGGTGCGCGCGGGAAAGGGCATGGTGGCGACCGAAACGGCGCGGCGGTTGAAGGAGCCGCTCGACCGGATCCTGCAGGATGTGGCGCTGCTGCTCGGCGCACAGCACCGGTCGATCGACGCGCAGCGCGTGTTCAACATCAGCGCGAACGACGGCTTCATCGATTCATTCGCGGTACCGATCATCGCGCAGGCGCACGACGCATGGCCGCACGCCAGGCTGCGCTTCCTGCCGAAGCACGAGAAGACCGTGGCGCGCCTTCGCAGCGGGGAAGTCGATATCGAAATCGGCGTGGTCGGCGAGACGGGGCCGGAGATCATGATCCGCAAGCTGTTCGACGACCGCATGGTCGGCGTGCTGCGAAAGGGCCATCGGCTGGCGCGGCGCCGGATGACGCTCGATGCTTATCTGTCCGTGCCGCACATCAGCGTGTCGCGCAAGGGGCGCTTTCACGGGCCGATCGACGATGCGCTGAGCGAGCAGGGGCGCGAGCGCAACGTCATCGCGGTGGTGCCGAACTTCAAGTCAGGCATCGAGCTCGCCCAGCGCTCGGACTGGATTGCCCACGTGCCCGAGAAGCACACCGCCCAGGCCCGGCAAGACGTCGTGACGTTCGACCTGCCGGTCGCGACCCCCGCGCTTGCGATCTCGATCATGTGGCATCCCCGCTTCGAACGCGACGCGATGCATGCGGGGCTGCGGGACCTGATCGTGAACGTGTGCCGGCAGATCGTGGACGCCACGAACCGCTGAGGCCCGGCGGTGGCGACCGTCGAACCTGCCGGCACCGCGTTACTGCACGACCGTCTCCCGTTGCGTCGATTGCACGCCGGCCATCTCCGCCCGTAACGCGTCCGCCAGAATCAGATCCGCGCCTTTCTCCGCGACCATCATCGTCGGCGCGTTGATGTTGCCCGACGTGATGTTCGGGAACACCGATGCATCGACGATCCGCAGCGCCTGCAGCCCGTGCACGCGCAGCGATGCATCGACCACCGACGTCGCCGCGTCGGGCCCCATCGCGCACGAGCCGCACAGGTGGTAGATCGAACCCGACTGCTCGCGGAAATACTGCAGCATCGCCTCGTCTGAATCGACCTGCGGCCCCGGCGAGATTTCCTCGACGGTCATCGATTTCAGTGCGGGCGCGCGCATCAGCGCACGGATCACCTTGCTGCCCTGCACGGCCTCGTCGAGATCCTTCTGTGTGGTCAGCGCGTTGATGTGGATCTTCGCGGCGTCTTCCGCGCGGTTCGACGCGATCTCGATCGTGCCGCGGCTCGTCGGGCGGCACGGGTTGAATGCGATCAGGAAGCCCGAGTAAGGCTCGGGCTTGATGCTCGCGCGGTCGCTCTTCGGGATCCGGTACGACAGCGGGTTGAAGTAGAGCTGAATGTTCGGTTCCTGCACTTCATCCGTGCCGCGGAAGAAGCCGCCCGCCTGATTCACGCTCATCGCAAGCGGGCCACGCTTCGTCAGCAGGTAGCGCAAGCCGATCTTCATCTTGCCGATGAGCGTGCCCATCTCGTCGTTCAGCGTCGGACGGTTCGCCTTGAAGTAGAAGCTCACGCACAGGTGGTCCTGCAGGTTGCGGCCGACGGCCGGCAGCGCATGCACGAGCGGCACGCGCTGGCGCGCGAGCAGCGCCGGATCGCCGACGCCCGACAGTTGCAGCAGCTTCGGCGTATCAACCGCGCCCGCCGCGAGGATCACCTCGCGTGCGGCCACGAGCGTTTCGTCGCCGTGCTCGCCCGCGACGACCACGCCGGTCGCACGCGTGCCGTCGAACGTCACGCGCCGTACGAGCACGCCCGAGCGCAGCGTGAGGTTCGCCCGGCCCAGCGCGGGGCGCAGGTACGCGAAGCTGCTGGAGCAGCGTTCGCCGTGCTTCGTGTTCAGGTCGTAGATGCCCGCGCCTTCGAACTGCGCGCCGTTGAAGTCGTCGGTACGCGGCAGGTTCAGCTGGCTACAACCCTTCAGGAACTCGTGGACGATCGGATGCACGTCGGCCTTCATCGACGTGATGTGGATCGGCCCGGTCGCGCCGTGATGCTGCGGATCGGTCGCGCCGGCCGCGTGGGTTTCGAGCTTGCGGAAGTACGGCAGCACGTCGTCGTACGCCCAGCCCGGATTGCCGGCCTTCGCCCAGTCGTCGTAGTCGCTGCGCTGGCCGCGCACGTAGACCATCGCGTTGATCGAGCCCGACCCGCCAACCACCTTGCCGCGCGGGCAGTACAGCTTGCGCTCGGCGAGCTGCGCCTCGGGCTCGCTGTAGTACATCCAGTTGTAGCGGCGGTTGTAGTAGGTCTTCGTGAAGCCGACCGGCACCTTGAACCAGAACGACGCGTCGCGCTCGCCCGCTTCGAGCAGCAGCACCGAATGTCGGCCCGATTCGCTCAGGCGGTTCGCGAGGATGCAGCCGGCCGAGCCCGCGCCGACGATGATGTAGTCGTAGCTCATGTCTGTCCTTTGCGCTCAGCCCTTCGCGGGGGCGAGATCCTTCACGTCGACGGGGTGTTCGCCCATCTGCAGGTGCAGCCGTTCGCCGGTGTACGGCGTGTGGCGCTTCACGACGTCCATGTCGAGCTCGATGCCGAGGCCCGGCTCGTTCGACGGGATGATGTAACCGTCTTCCCAGCGGATCGGCGTCTTCACGACCTCCGCGTGGAAACCGCCCCACGTCATGATGCTTTCCTGGATCAGGAAGTTCGGCGTGCAGGTCGCGAGCTGGATGCTCGCGGCGGCGCCCACCGGCCCGTTGTACAGGTGCGGCGCGATCTGCGCGTAGTGCACTTCGGCGAGCGTCGCGATCTTCTTCGCTTCGAGCAGGCCGCCCACGCGCGCGACGTTCAGTTGCAGGATCGATGCGCCGCCGGCTTGCAGCAGCTTGTGGAATTCGTACTTGGTCGTCAGGCGTTCGCCGGTCGCGATTGGAATCGACGTGTGCTTCGCGACTTGCGCGATCGCTTCTTCCTGGCCGGGCGGCACCGGCTCCTCGAACCACAGCGGGTCGTACTTCTCGAGCCGCTTCGCGAGCCGGATCGCCGACGACGGCACCATCTGCCCGTGCGTGCCGAACAGCAGGTCGGCCTTGCTGCCGACGGCTTCGCGTACCTTGCGGCAGAACAGTTCGCAGCGGTCGAGCACTTCCAGCGACAACTGATGGCCCGAGTAAGCCGTGTACGGGCCGGCCGGGTCGAACTTGACGGCCGTGAAGCCGAGCTTCACGTTCTCGGCCGCGCATTCGGCGGCGAGATCGGGATCGTCGTAGTCGTATTCGCCCTTCGCGTTCTTCGGATACAGGTACGTGTACGAGCGCAGCCGCTCGTGGATCTTCCCGCCGAGCAGTTCATATACGGGCTTGCCGGCCGCCTTGCCGATGATGTCCCAGCACGCCATCTCGAGGCCGCTGACGACGCCCATCATCGTGAGATCCGGGCGCTGCGTGAAGCCGCTCGAATAGGCCTGGCGGAACAGCCGTTCGACGTGATGCGGATCGCGGTTCAGCAGATGGCGTTCGAACACGTCGTCGATGATCGGGGCCATTGCCTTCGGGCCGAACGTCGCCGAGTAGATCTCGCCGACGCCTTCGATGCCGTCGTCCGTCTTCAGCTTCACGAAGATCCAGTACATCCCGCCGACATGCGGCGGCGGCACGGCGACGATATGGGTTTCGAGCGAAACGATCTTCATGCGGACTCCTGGATGCGGTTGAGGCGGTATTTGAGGAACGCGGCGGCGCCCGCGCCGCACAGCGCGATGGCCGCGATATAGCCGAAATAGAGCTGGTAGCCGTGCGCGCCCGGGTAGGTCTGCGTCACGTAGCCGTTGATCAGCGGCACGAACACGTCCGGCGAATAGCCGAGCACCGAGATCAGGCCGATCGCGAGGCCCGCGCAATGCGTCGGCACCTTGCAGTCGTCGAGCAGCGACCAGTACAGGCCGCGGATCGTGTAGGTGAGGATGCCGATGAACAGCACGAGCACGACGAGCATCGCCTGCGGGCTGTGCGCGGGCGCCGCGATCAGCCCGACGAGCGACAGCGCGGCGAGCACCAGCGCCCAGAACAGCACGGACACCTTCGATACGCGGTCGCCGAGGAAGCCGCCGCCGATGCCGCCGACGGGGCGCATCCACAGCTTGAGCGTCGTGATGAAGCCGGCCGCCGTCGCACTGAGCCCGAAATTGCCTTCGTGCAGATACGCGGAGAAGCTGTAGGTCGCCCAGAACACCTGGTAACCACAGAACACGATCGCCGCGACGAGCCACAGCTCGGGGATCGACGCGAGTGTCTTCAGGTCGGTCAGCACGTTGCCCTTGGTGCGCTTCGCGGCTGCTGCACGGTCGCCCGTGCTCGCCTGATCCTTCACCAGCGCGAGCAGCACGCCGAGCGCGATGCAGAAGAACGCGTACAGATGCACGACGAGCTTGAAGCCGGCCGCATCGGTGCCGCCGCGTGCCTGCGTCACGTACGCGAACAGCGTGATCGCGATCGTTGCGAGCAGTGCCTCGACGAGGCCGCGGCCGCCGTCGAGCAGGCCGAAGAAACGGCCTTGTTCGTCGGGGCCGGCGATCATGTTCACGCGCTTGATCACGGCGGCCCAGAACGTGAGGCCGGTGGTCAGCCCCCAGCCGCCGAAGATCAGCACGAGCATGTCGAACGACGGCCCGGTCGCGTAGATGAGCCCGAGCGCGCCCGTCGCGAGCAGCGAGAAGCAGATCAGCCAGCGCGGCGACAGGCGGTCGGCCAGCCAGCCGCTCGGCAAATAGCTGATGAGGAAGATCGTGCCGAGCGACGAATACAGGTAGCCGAGCTGCACGTCGTCGATACGGAAGAACTGCAGCATCGTCGGCTGGTACACCTGCCGCAGATACAGCATCGGGTAGATCGCGCCCGCGGCAATCACGAGCAGCAGCAGTTGCAGGTAGCGTTGCGCGCGGGAATGCGGCGACGCGTGGGCGTCGTCGTGCAACGCGAGCGACGCGGCGTGCGTCGACGGTTGGGTCGGCATGATGTCTTCCTCCATCAGACTTCCTTCGCGAGGAGGCCTGCAGATTTTTTATGTTCTGGTTGGGTCAGGGGCGGCGCGCGCGGCGTGGTGTTTGGGTGCGCGCGCCGGAAACGATGCGTTGGCGTTGCCGTGTCAGTACTTCATGACGACGAGGCGCGTCTGCGTGAATTCGAGCATCCCGTGCTTGCCGTCGTCGCCGCCGAGGCCCGAGCGCTTCCAGCCCGCGTGGAAGCCCTGGTACGGGTCGGCCGGCGTGCGATTCACGTACAGCTCGCCGGCTTCGATCGCGTTCGCGACGGTCATCGCGGTGCGGTAGCGCTCGGTGTAGAGCACCGACGACAGGCCGAACTGGTGGTCGTTCGCCTGCGCGATCGCTTCGTCGATCGTCGTGTAGCGCAGCACGGGCATGATCGGGCCGAAGGTTTCCTCCCGCACGATCTCCATGTCTTGCCGGCAGTTCGTCAGCAGCGTGGCCGGATAGAAGAAGCCGGGGCCGGCGGGAATCGCGCCACCGGTTTCGAGCGTCGCGCCGGCCGCGATCGCGCGTTCGACCATCCCGTGGATGTGCGCGCGTGCCGATGCGCTGACGAGCGGGCCCATCCGCGTCGCATCTTCTGCACGGTCGCCGATGCGCACGGCCGCCATCTTCTCCTTCAGCAGCGCGACGAAGCGGTCGTGCACGCTGTCGTGCACGTACACGCGTTCGATCGCCGTGCAGAGCTGGCCGCAGTGCGTCGTCTTCGACGCGACGAGCGCGGCAGCCGCGCGTTCGAGGTCGGCGTCGGGCTCGATGATCGCGGGTGTCTTGCCGCCGAGTTCGAGCGACGGCTTCGCGATGTTCGCCTTGCAGTAGTCGAGCACCTTGCGGCCCGCGTTCACGCTGCCGGTCAGCGTGATCATCCCGACTGCCGGATGCGTGCACAGCGCTTCGGCCGTCGCGTGGTCCATCGTCAGGATGTTGACGACGCCCGGCGGAAAGCCTGCATCGTCGGCGGCTTTCGCGATCTCGAACGCGGACACCGGCGTGTGGTTGCTCGGACGCACGACCACGGTGTTGCCGGCGATCAGCGCGGGCGCGACCTTGCGCAGCAGCGTGTAGACGGGATAGTTGAACGGGATCAGGCACGCGACGACGCCGATCGGCTCGCGCTGCAGGAACAGGTTCTCGTCGGGCGTGTCGCTCGGGATGATCTCGCCCTCGATCCGGCGTGCCCACTCGGCGTGGTAGCGCGTGATCTGGCCCGCGTAGACGGCTTCGTTCGACGCGTCCTCGACGCTCTTGCCGGATTCCTGCGCGAGCGCCGCGCCGATCTCGGGCGCACGCGCGGTCAGCGCGTCGGCGAAGCGGTGCAGGTACGCGGCGCGCTCGGCGCTCGGCAGCTTGCGCCATGCCTTCTGCGCGGCGGCTGCGGCGTCGGCGGCGGCGAGCGCGTCGGCCGGCGTCGCGGCTGGCACACGCGCGAACGGCGCTTCGGTGGCGGGATTGTGGACGACGATGAACGTGTCGCTTTCCGGGGCGACGAAACGGCCGTTCACGTAATTGCGTTCGGTGCGCATGAAGTGACTCCTCCGATGAATGCAGGCGGATCGCTTCGAGTGGCGACACGCGCGGCGCGGGATAGCGGCCATTCTGTTCATGCGTTTAGCGCACGACAAACGACTTATTTTCGCGTCGGGCATGAGAAAAACGCACGTTACTCGGTGGGTCGGCTGGAATCGCCCGTCCGGCAAGGCTGCGGCGGCGCGGGCCGGGGGCGGGGCGGCCGGCCGGCGGGACGGATTTTCCGACGGGGCCGAATGCGGATGGGCGTGGAAGGCGGTAAGGTGTCGCCCGCGATGGGGGGCGAGGTGCGTGCTAGGTCAGCGGCACCTGCGGCAGCGGCGACGACGGTTCGAGATGGCGCTTCGCGAGCCACACTTCCTGCTGCAGCCAGTCGCGGAACTGGACGATGTGCGGCAGGTTCGTCTGCTCGGGCCGCGTGACGAACCAGTACGACTGGTGGCCGTCGACGTGCACGTTGAGCACTTGCATCAGTTGCCCGGTGGCGAGTTCGCGCGCGACCATGTGGCGGTCGGCGATCGTGATCCCGAGGCCGTCGATCGCCGCGCGGATCGCATGGTCGAGCAGGTCGAATTCGTAGCCGCCGCGCGTGTCGACGTCGGCGATGCCGGCGGCCTTCAGCCAGTGCTGCCAGGTCAGGTAGCGCTGGTCGTCGGTGGCGAGCACGTGCAGCAGCGTGAAGCGGTTCAGGTCGATCGGCGCGCCGTCCTGCCGCAGCCGCGCATACAGCGCGGGCGCACAGACGGCGATATGCTGCTCCTGCATCAGCAGTGCGTTGTCGAAGCCGTCCCATTCGCCGTCGCCGAACCGGATCGCGCAGTCGAGCACGCGCGATTCGCCGAGGCTGTCGTGGATGCGGGTCGTGAGGCTCAGCTCGAATTCGGGATGCGCGTCGCGCAGCCGGCCGAGGCGCGGCATCAGCCAGCGCGCGGCGAAGGTGGGTGGCACGTTCGCGCGCAGGCGGTTCAGGTGGGTTTTTTCCTGCAGGCTGCGCACGGTCAGCTCGATCTTGTCGAACGATTGCTGCAGCGCGCGCAGCAGCACGCGGCCGGCCGCGGTCAGTTCGAGCTGGTGATGGCGGCGTTCGAGCAGGGTTTCGCCGAGCTGGCCCTCGAGTTGGCGAACCTGGCGGCTCACCGCGCTCTGCGTCACGTTGAGCAGCTCGGCCGCGCGCGTGAAACTGCCGGTGCGGCCGGCCATCTCGAAGGCTTTCAGCGCATTCAGCGCCGGCATCTTGCGTCTCACGGGGCGGTGTCGTGTTTGGTGCGGGATGCTTATTGTAGGCGGGTGGCCGCGGGCGCGGGGACGATGAATGGCGGCGACGGAGGGCGCGGGGTTTTACGGCATGGCAGTGGGTGCGCCTGGTTGCGACTAGGCTGCCCGCAGGAGGGCCGGCGGTGCCGGCCGGCAACGACACGAACGATACGAACGAAAGGGACACACATCATGCGACGCCTGCCATCGTTGATCGCACTGCGATTTTTCGAGGAGACCGCGCGTCACCTGAGCTTCAACCGTGCGGCGGTTTCGCTGTGCGTGACGCAGGGGGCGGTGAGCCGGCAGATCCGGCTGCTCGAGGAAGCGCTCGGCGCGCGGCTGTTCGAGCGCGATCACAAGGGCGTGCGCCTGACCGATGCCGGTCAGCGGTTGCTGCCGTTCGTCGGGCAGGCGTTCGACACGATCGAGCGTGGCGTCGGCGAAGTCGCCGCCACGCGGCCGGGTGCGAAACGGCGGCTGACGGTGTCGCTGCCGCCGACGTTCGCGACGCAGTGGTTCTCGCCGCGGCTCGGCACGCTCGCGGAGGCGCTGCCCGACGTCGAGTTGTCGATCCGCACGGAGCCGGCCGACGATTGCCATTGCCACATCCGCTTCGGGCGCGCGGCGCGGGCCGGGATGCAGTCGGAACTGCTGATGATGGAGCGGCATGCGCTCGTCGGCGCGCCGCGTTATCGCGGCGATGCGCTCGACGTGCTGCTCGGCCGGCTGCCGTCGCTGCATGTGCTGCACGAAGGCAAGCGCCTGACGCTGTGGGCCGACTGGTGCGAGCAGGCGGGCGTGCCTCCGGCGCGGATCGGCGACGGTATCGAGTTTTCCACGCTCGAACAGGCGATCCGCGCGGCGCGCAAGGGCGCGGGGCTCGCGGTGGTTGACCTGAACATGATCGAGGAGGAGATCGGCGAGGGCAGCCTCGTGCGGCTGTCGCCGGTGCAGCCGATCGGGCCGTTCGGGTATTGGCTCGATGTCGAGCCGGAGAGTGTCGCGGTCGAGCCGGTGGTCGCGTTTGCCGCGTGGTTGCGGGAGCAGGCGGGGAGGAGGGGATAGGGCGGGTGTGGGACGCGGCTGATTGGAATGTGGAAACAATCGGATCAGTCCGCGCCGGTCGTGCAGTGCCTCCTGCTTGGGTGTCTGTCAAAGATCGTTACGAACTGAAGACTGGCTAGATCGTCGTTGAACCGAGCCGCGCGGTTGCGTTCCATTGCCGCGGGCTACCGGTCGGGGTCGTGCCCGAAGTGCATGAGTGTTTCCCGGCGCCCCCAGGCTTCTATGTCGGCGATTGATTCGACCGGCAACAGGCACTTCGAGAGATCGATACGCCCGACGTTGAAGACGGCGCGTCGCGGCGGGGATATCGGCATGTCGGCCGGCCGAGTGTCGTGCCCGACGGCGGACTTGTGCATGACGCGCGCCAGGCTGTGATGAAGTTCGGTTGCGACCAGCGCATCGAGGAGATGCCTAGCTTCGGCGCTGAGGGCGAGACGATGCCGGCTCGACGGCCGGCCGCGCTTCGCCGTGGGGCGCGTGATCCGGAATCCGGCGATCGGCGTGTGCTTTGTGTTCATTCGTAAATCCCCTTTTCGATCAAGTATCGTTGCAGCGCCTGCACGGACATGCCGTGCGGTGTGACGTCGAATGTCATCCAGCGATGTGATCCCGCTACGCGCCAGAAATCCCGCCCGAATCGCGTTGCATAGAGCGCACGCAGCGACCGGAGCGATCCGTCGGCAAGACCGACCGGGTGTCCCTGGAAATACTGGAACAGCGCTGCTTCATCGCTGCACTTGTCGGGAATGGGCGCGTCGAAGCCGAACCGTGGCCATGCGTAGTACCCGAATAGCCGGCGCCCGCCCGGTTTGGGCGCTGCCTTCCGGCCCCCCGCTGCGAATGCAATGATTCGGCTGATCCCCAACTTATCGGACGCCCTGACGATCCGCCACAGCATCGTCGCGCCGAGTCCCGCGACTGCGTTATCGACGAGATCGATTGTCTTGAGTTCGAGTAGGGATGTGTCCGATTCTCGACGGACCGATACACGGTTTTCGGATCGGATCCAGGTGGGGTTCGTGACCGAGAACGTCAACCGGCCTCTGCTGTCGAGATAGGCCTGGATCTCCGACCCGGCAGGCGCTCCGCACAACGAAACGAGCAGTTCGTCGGGGACGTTGCCGCTTACCCCAAGCAACGCGGAAATATCGAGGTCGTTTCGATCGACCTCGAGCCGATCGTCGAAGTACGACGTCTCGTATGGCAGAACGTGACCGAGATCGACAGTTGGAGCGGGCATGGCTTCCGGCAATGAATGGAAAGCCCCCAGCATATCGACGCCAATCCGACTGGCAGAGTCCGCCAAACGGCCAATCACGAGACGGAGCGGCCGCCCCGTCCCGCCCGCGTTACGACCAGTCGAACGTCAGCAGCGCCACGCGGCTGACCGGCTCGTAAAACAGCAGAATCCAGTCCGCCCCCATCGCGCGATATTCCCACCCCGTCACACCGGCGACGAAGCGAAAGCGCGCACCGTCGGGGCCGATCGGCCGGATGTTGTCGGGATCGCTGTCGTCGATCGGAAAATCCGAGGTGCCCGACCAGTTGCCCCAGCCGACCGTTCCACCGAGCTGGTCGATCAGGTTGCACGGCTTTTCCTGGCTGAAATCGCGCTCGTCCGGCGCGTACTGGTTGGACGAGTAGAGCACGCCGTATTCGGCGAACCGCTGGCGCGCGGTTTCGATGCTGGCCTGTTGCTCGGCGTAGTGCGCTTCCAGTTCCTCGCGATAGCCCGCGTCATGCGCGCCGGGCGGGTTTTCCAGATAGAAGTAGCGCAGGTCGCCGAGCAGCGTGTAGCGGTTGTTGTCGTCGAGCCGGAACCCGATCCAGTTCGCGCGCAGATAGTCGTTGTGGTACGCGGTCGTGTCCTGCCCGACGAGCCCGTCGTACGGTTCGACGGGGCTGAGCAGGTGGATCCAGCCCTCCCACGACGGATTGACCGCCGACAGGTCGATCGACACGAGCGGATGCAGGTGGCGCGCCAATGCCGAACCGGGCTCGGCAAACACGTCGGTGTCGGACGGGTAGACCTTCAGGCTGGGTTGTGGCGTGACGATGTCTTCAATCATGATCGGTGTCCGCGCGGTGAGGGTCCGGTAAGGCTACACGAGTGAACGCGAAAACCGGATGAAGGCCGGCGCCGCAGCCGCCTGCCTGATGCGCGTCCCGTTCCGTCCATCCGCCCGATCGGTCGTGAAAGCATTCACGCCGATCCGCCTGGAGATCGTTTTGTTGATAATAGTTGATAACCGGGATACGCTTGATGGATCGAATTCAATCCGGTCGGGAGGGCGACATGATCAGCGCGGAACTGGGGCAGCAACTGGAGACTTACGTCGCGAAGCTGGTCGAATCGGGGCGCTACGGATCCAAGAGCGAAGTGCTACGCGAAGGTGTACGTCTGATCCAGGATCGCGAAGCGCAACTGAATGCACTGGACGCGGTGATCGCGCGCAGCCTGTCCGATGCGGAAGCCGGACGCGGCGCCGACGCGGCGGAAGTCTTCGATCGTCTCGAGGCGAAGTATCGGGCCCAGGCGGATCGGCAGGCCTGACCGTGCGCCTGTCCGATTTTGCGATTGCCGAACTCGAAGCGATCGCGGATTACATCGCACGCGACAACCCGCAACGTGCCGTGACATTCGTGCGGGAGATTCGCGATAACTGCCTGAGTCTGGTCGCGATGCCGCTGGCGTTTCCGCTGGTGCCGCGCTTCGAGCGTCACGGCGTGCGGCACCGCGTGTACGGCAACTGCCAGATCTTCTATCGGGTCGTCGGCGAGCCGCCGACGCGGATCGACATTCTTCACGTCCTGCACGGCGCGCGGGACTACGCGTCGATCCTGTTCTGAGCGAACGTGCGCATCGCCTCGCGCGCGGAATGAACGAACCCGGCCTGCCGGGTTCGTCCGAATCGAGCGCAGCATTGCCGCGGCGTATCGGCGGTGGGTCGATGCGAAAGCGCTTGAGCGTAAGCAATAAAGCAGGCGGTCACGCAACCCGCCACCCTGGTCAATGCCCCGACGCCTCCTCCAGCGTCAGATGCTTCGTCTCGGGCGCCCACGCGATCGACACGATCATCCCCGCCAGCAGCACGCCCGCGAGCGCGAACATCGTTGCGTGAAAGCCGAGCGTCGCGATGCCGGCCGGCAGCAGGAACGTGCCGATCGCCGAACCGAGCCGGCTGCACGCGATCGCGAGACCCACGCCGCTGGCGCGCACCTCGGTCGGAAAGCACTCGGGCGGGAACACGCCGACCAGGTTGCTGAACGCCGACATCGTTAGCGTGAAGATCGCGAACGCGACGATCATCGAGAGGGCCGCCGACGACGGCAGCACCGCCAGCGCGACGAGCGACGCGCATGTCACCGCGAACGAGCCGATCAGGAAGCCGCGCCGCGACAGCCGGATCGTCAGCCAGATGCCGATCAGCGCGCCGAGCACGAGAAACGCGTTCAGCAGCAGGTCGGCGCCGAAACCTTCGGCGAGGCCGATCGTCTTCAGGATCGTCGGCAGGAACGTGTAGATCGCGAAATACGGAATCACGAGACACACGAAGAACGCGCAGTTGAAAACCGTGCGGCGGATCAGGTCGCGCTGGAACAGCCGCGCGAAGCCGCCATGCGCATGGGGCTCGGTCGAACCGTCGAGCATGACGTGCGGCCCGAAATGCTTCGCGACGATCGCACGCGCTTCTTTCTCCCGACCCTTGCCGAGCAGCCAGCGCGGCGATTCGGGCGTGCCGATCCGCAGCACCAGCACGATCAGCGCGGGCAACGCAGCCGACGCGAGCAGCCAGCGCCATGCATCGGGTGTGGCGTCGCTGTACGCGAGGCCGAGCACGTTCGCGGCGACATAGCCGATCGTCCAGATCACGCTGAACGAACCGAGCAGTGCGCCGCGATGCTTGCGCGGCGAGAATTCGGCGAGGATCGCATGGCCGACCGTGAAGTCGCCGCCCATCCCGAAGCCGATCAGCACGCGCAGCACACACAGTTCGAGCGGCGACGTGACGAAGAACTGCGCGAATGCGGCCGCCGTGATGATCACGAAGCTCGTCAGGAAGATCTTCTGCCGGCCCATCCGGTCGGACAGCCAACCGAACACGAGGCTGCCGAAGAAGATGCCGATCAGCGCCGAGCTGCCGATCATCCCCATCCAGAACGCGTCGATCGGCATCTGCCTGCCAAGCGCGGCCAGTGCGTAGCCGATCGTGCCGAGCGTGTAGCCTTCGGTGAAATGCGCGCCGAACGTCAGGCCCGCGATCTTCACGTGGAAACGGTTGAGCGGCACGTCGTCGAGCGCGACGGGGCGGTGCGGCGCATCGGCGCCACGCGACAGCGGCAATGCGCGCGCGGTGCCGGATGGAACGTTGGCTTGAGTCAAGCTGCCTCCTGGATTGTTATCGGGCGTGCAGCGGCGCGCGCGGGCGGAACGCCGCCGCACGCGCCGTGCGAGGCGCCGCGCGGCCGGGCGGCGCGCGGCGCGGATCGACCGCGGGGAGCGGCCGGTGGTCAGCGGCCGAGGCCGGCCATCAGCGTGTACTTGAGTTCCACGTATTCGTCGAGACCGTACTTCGAGCCTTCGCGGCCGAGCCCCGACTGCTTGACGCCGCCGAACGGCGCGACTTCGGTCGAGATGATCCCGTCGTTGACGCCGACCATCCCGCTCTCCAGCGCACCCGACACGCGCCATGCCCGGCCGAGGTCGCGCGTGTAGAAGTACGCGGACAGCCCGAACGGCGTGTCGTTGGCCGCGGCCACGGCTTCGTCTTCGGTCGCGAAGCGGAAGCAGCCGGCGACGGGGCCGAAGGTTTCCTCTTCGGTGATCAGCATGTCGGCCGTCATGCCGGTCAGCACGGTCGGCTCGTAGAACGTGCCGCCGAGCGCGTGACGCTTGCCGCCGGTGAGCGCGTGCGCGCCCTTCGCGGTGGCGTCGGCCACGTGCCGCTCGACCTTGCCGAGCGCCGCCGCGTTGATCAGCGGCCCCTGGTCGACTTCACCCGCGAGCGCGTTGCCGACGCGCAGCTTGCGCACGGCGTCCGCGAGCTTGCGCGTGAACGCGTCGTATACGCCGTCCTGCACGAGAAAGCGGTTCACGCATACGCAGGTCTGGCCGGTATTGCGGAACTTCGACGCGATCGCGCCCTCGACCGCCGCATCGAGATCGGCATCGTCGAACACGATGAACGGTGCGTTGCCGCCGAGTTCGAGCGACAGCTTCTTCAGCGTGTCGGCCGACTGCTTCGCGAGCAGCTTGCCGACCCGCGTCGAGCCCGTGAACGACAGCTTGCGTACGACGGACGAATGCGTGAGCGCTTCGCCGATCGCCACCGCGTCGCCCGACACGACGTTGAACACGCCGGCCGGCACGCCCGCACGCTCGGCGAGCACCGCGAGCGCGAACGCCGACAGCGGCGTTTCCTCGGACGGCTTCAGCACCATCGTGCAGCCGGCCGCGAGCGCGGGGCCGGCCTTGCGCGTGATCATCGCGAGCGGGAAATTCCACGGCGTGATCGCTGCGACGACACCGACCGGTTCGCGCGTGACGACGATCTGCGCATTCGGCTTCGGGCTCGGGATCACGTCGCCATACATGCGCTTCGCTTCTTCCGCGAACCATTCGAGAAAGCTCGCCGCGTACGCGACTTCGCCGCGCGCTTCGGCGAGCGGCTTGCCTTGCTCGCGCGTCAGCAGCTCGGCGAGCGCATCGCGATGTTCGAGCATCAGCTCACCCCAGCGCTTCACGCGGGCGCCGCGTTCCTTGGCGGTCAGCGCGCGCCATGCCGGAAGCGCGCGCGCGGCGGCGTCGATCGCGCGCTGCGCGTCGTCGGCGCCGCCCTTCGCCACCTTCGCGATGGTTTCGCCGGTCGCCGGATTCAGCACCGCGTAGGTCGCGTCGCTCGCGCCGTGCGCGTCGTGCCATTCACCGCCGATGTAATGGCCGGTCCTCAGAAATTCGTTCATTGTGTGTCGTTCCTTCAGTGCCTCGGAGCCTCGGAGCCTCAGTGCTTCAGTGCCTCGGTTCTTCAGTCCGCCGCGAAACTGCCTTGCGCCGGACGCGACGCGCGCGCGATGCGCTTGCCGGCCGTGTAGTCGTTGATCAGGTCGCACGGCGTGTAGTTGCGTTCCAGCTCGTGCAGCTCTTCTTCGGTGAGCTGCGTTTCGAGCGCGCCGAGCGCGCTGTCGAACTGCGCGACGGAATCCGCGCCGACCAGCATGCTCGCGATGCCGGGGCGGCTCAGCACCCACGCCTGGGCGATTTGCGCGGGCGGCACGCCGCGGCGCTTCGCGACCTTCGCGACCGATTCCGCGATCGCGAGCGACGACGCATCGCCGTACATCTGCGCGGTGAAGAAGTCGGTCTGGTTGCGCGTCGATTGCGGCTCACAGGTGAGCAGGCCGCGCGCGAGCGGGCTGAACACCGACACGCCGACACCCTGGTCGATGCAGTACGGCACCATCTCGCGCTCTTCCTCGCGATACGCGAGGTTCAGCTGCAGCTGCATGTTGATCGGCTTGTCCCAGCCATTTCGTTCGCAGGCCTGCATGATCTTCGCGAACTGCCACGTGTACATCGTCGATACGCCGATATAGCGCGCCTTGCCAGCCCGCACGATGTCGTGCAGCGTGCTCATCGTTTCCTCGACAGGCGTGTTCACGTCGAAGAAGTGCAGCATGAAGATGTCGACGTAATCCATCCCGAGACGCTTGAGCGACCCGTCGATCCCGTCCAGCACGTGCTTGCGCGAATGGCCGCCCGCGTTCGGATCGCTGCCCATGTCGTAGCCGACCTTGGTCGTCACGACGAGCTCCTCGCGGCGCGCGTTGCGCTTCAGGATGCGGCCGACCACTTCCTCGCCGACGCCCGTCGAATAGAAATCCGCGAGATCGATGAAGTTCACGCCGGCGTCGAGTGCGCGGCGCACGATCGGCTCGCTCTGCGCTTCATCGAAGATCCAGGGCTTCCATTCGGGGGTGCCCATGTTCATCGTGCCGAGACACAGGCGGGACACCTTCAGGCCGGACTGGCCGAGGCGGACGTATTCCATGTTTCCTCCAGGTGCGGCCGTGTGTCGGCCGCTTGTCGTCGTCAGTGTTTCTTCGGGGTGTAGAACGGGTTCGACACGTCGCGTGCGGCGGCGAACACCGCGTCGCGATGCGGCAGCCCTTCCATCGCGGCGACGATCGCATTGCGGCACGCGCGATAGTTGTTCTCGAACACGGCGTCGAGATCGTCGGTCTGCGGGTTCACCCAGTTCGCCGACACGACGACCCAGTCGTTCTCCGCTTCGGGCGGCAGCGTGCCGTTCTCGAGTGCTTCGGCCACGGCCTTCGCGATGCCGGCCTGCGATGCGCCCCAGGTGGCATTGCCGTGGAAATCGCTGGCGATCTGCGCCTTGTTCACGTACAGCGTGAGCGGCTTGGTCGGCACGCCAGGCTGCGCGATCACGACGAACGGTGCATGGCCGGCCGACGGCGTCGCGAGTGCGGTGGCAAACGCCTGGCCCGCCGGGCCGTTGCGCGGGCCGACCAGCACGTTGATGTGCGCGAGGTTGACGCCGGGGCCTTCGAAGCCTTCGCCGATGTAAAGCTGCCTGGGTTGGGATGCGGTCATTGCGGTGTCTCGTCGATGAGGTTGGGTGTGAGGCGATTGTGGTGGGCCGCGGCACGGCCGGTGAATCGATGTTTTCTGATCGGGCTATGAGTTTTCGTCGTCTCCGGGAAAGCCCTGGGCCCGGCACGCGAATGCCCGCCGGGCGGGCCTCGGCCGTTGTCGTGACGGCGGGCGGGGCGGGATCGGCGGGTGGGCATTCGCGTACCGGCTCCGGGTTTGTCATACCCGGGCAGGGGTTGGAGCGCCGAGCGCATCTGGACAACAATCGGCGTACTCCGAGCCCTATCTTTCGTCTTCCCTTCTTTTTTCGAAAGCGAGTAATTCCGATGGCTGCCATTCAAAGGCCCGATTGGTCGAAGCTCAGTTCGCTCGATCCGGAGCTGATCCGGGCATTCGTCGCGGTGGTCGAGAGCGGCGGCTTCACCGCGGCGGCCCGGCAACTGCATCGCACGCAATCGACGATCAGCCTGCGCATCCGCACGCTCGAGGAACGGCTCGACACGCACCTGTTCATGCGTAACAGCCGGCGGCTCGAGCTGTCGCGCGACGGTGAGAATTTCCTGATTCACGCGCGCCGGATCATCCAGGTGCAGAACGACGCGATCCTCGCGCTGAAGCAGGCGAGCAGCGACCGCGGCGTCGTGCGCTTCGGGTTGCCCGAGGATTACGCGGAGCTGTGGCTGCCCGACCTGCTGAAGTCGTTCTATGCGATGCGGCCGGGCGCGCGCTTTCACGTGCATTGCCGCACGTCGCTCGAATTGCTCGAACGGCTGCAGGCCGGCGAGCTCGACGTCGCGCTCGTCGTGCGGCACGGGCCGAACGCGGGCGGGCGGCTGCTCGGCCGCCACGACGTCGTATGGGCCGCGCACCGGGATTTCGCGCTTGATCCGCAGGCGTCGGTGCCGCTCGCGCTGTTTCCGGAGACGTGCTGCTACCGGCAGCGCGGGCTGCAGGCGCTGGCGACGGCCGAGCGGCCGTATCACGTCGTCTATACGAGCCAGAGCCCGACCGGCATCAAGATCGCGGTGAACCACGGCGCGGCCGTGACGATGATCGACCGCTGCACGCTGCCCGAGAACTGGCGCGTGCTTGACGAGAAGGACGGGCTGCCGCCGCTGCCGGCGGCCGATCTCGAACTGCATCGTTCGCCAGGTATCTGCGATCCGCTGACCGACGATCTCGTGTCGCTGATCGAATCGATGGTCGACGAGCGGCGGCGCGCGTCGCTCGAGGCGTTCGCGGCGTAACGGGAAGAACGCAGGCGCGACCGTAGCGCAGCCGTGGTTCACGCAAGCCGTGGCGCGCGACCGCCGCGCGCGCATGACGATTGCGCGGCCAGCCGCCAGCCGCCAGCCGCCAGCCGCCAGCCGCCAGCCATCAGCCATCAGCCATCAGCCATCAGCCATCAGCCATCAGCCATCAGCCGCCAGCCATCAGCCGCCAGCCATCAGCCGCCAGCCATCAGCCACCAACCATCAGCCATCAGCCATCAGCCACCAGCCACCAGCCACCAGCCACCAGCCACCAGCCACCAGCCACCAGCCACCAGCCACCAGCCATCAGCCATCAGCCACCAGCCACCAGCCGGTGACGTGTCATGTCCCCCCATGCCGTTTTTTGCACCGCCGCCGCGTTTTTTTGCACGACGTTTATGCCGTCTCTTCTAAGCTGGGGATGTGTCGAACAGCCGAGACGGCTTCCGTCCGCTCCATGACCTTCATTCATCCCGTTCCCGCCTTCAATGTCGCCGGCCGCCAGTTGCGCGCCGGCACACGCAACAACGTCATTCCATTCCCGCCGCCGCGCCCGCGCCTGCAGTTGCCCGTCACGCTGACGGCCGACTCCGGCGAACACGCGCACGCCCGCCTCGCGGCGCTGCTGCATTCCCCGCTCGGCGTGTATGTCGTCAGTGCGCGCGCCGTGCGCGACGTGGTTCACGTGCACTTCGACATCGCGCCGGAAGACCTGGATTTCACGCTGCACATGCTGATCGCGCAGCAGGCCGATGCGGTGATCGGGCCGGTCGCGCGCCGCTTGCGCATCGGGCCGAAGGCGCGGTGAACCGGGGAACGGTTGTTGTGCGTTCCTGGATGGCTTGTCCGATCCGCCGCCCGATTACCGGTCGCCGTGCTGTCCGTCGACAGACGGCGGACATGCGTGCGACATCGCGTGCGCGGCGCCGATCCTGAATACGGAGGGGTCATGGACCTCATGGAAGCAGTACATGTCGCGCGGACGGAAAGCCGCCGCGTCCGGACGGCGTCGCTGCCGTCGGGCCAGCAACTCGCGCGTCAGCTCGTGACGACGGTGCGGGTGGCCGAAGTGCTGCTGCATCAGGCGATCGTGGTGCCCGACGGGCATCAATGGTCGGTCGACACCGAACGGGTCGACGCGGCCGGCGGGCCGCTCGCGGCGTGGGAAACCTGCGTGACCTGGCGGATCGGCAAGGTGTTCGCGCCGACGGTCAACCCGGCCGCGCGGGTCAACGATCCCGGTCAGGTCGCGGTCGAGATCCGGCTGTATCTGCCTGAACAGGACTATGTGGCCGAGCGGCGCGTGAGCACCTTCGGCCGCCGCCACGGCAACCGCTTCGGCGCGACGCTGTCGGTCGCGTCGGGTGCGCAGTGGGGCTGGCAACGCACGGAGCACGTCGCACCGGAACGCACGCAGGTGCGCGGCGATACGCTGGAAGCGCTCGTCGATGCGGTGGCCGCGAACGTCAACGCGGCGCTGGGCGCGGCCGGATTCGGCGCGACGCGCTGATCACGCGTCGCCGGTCTGCCCGGTCTGGCGCTGCAGGTCCTCCATCAGCTGTTCGGCGAGAAAGTCGCACGGCGGCCGCTTCGATTTCGTGCTGCGCGCGAGGATCAGCTCGAGCGGCGGCAGGTCGGGCAGCCCGTGCGAGCGGCCGAGCATCGACAGTTGCGCGGGAATCGCGCAGCGCGCGAGCGGCGCGACCGCGAGGCCGGCCTCGACCATGCTGAGCAGCCCGAGCAGGCTCGGGCTTTCATAGGAGGTGCGGTACGGCACCTTCGCGCGTTCGAGGCTGCGGATCGCGTTCTCGCGGGCGACGCTGCCCGGCATGAACACCGCGATCGGCAGCGGCCGCTCTTCCCACACGCGCGGCCCGTTCGTCATCGCGGCCCACGCCATCGGCTCGTGGCGGATGAAATCGCCGGACAGCCCCTTGATCCGCGTGCCGCAGACGAGGTCGACCGTGCCTTCCTTGATCAGCGGCGCGAGCGCGCTGCTCGGCAGCCCCATCACCTGGATCTCGACCTTCGGGTAGGTCGCCGAAAATTTCTTCAGGACCGACGGCAGCAGCGACGACGCATAGTCGTCCGGCACGCCGATCACGACCTTGCCGGTCACTTCCGGCCGCACCACGGCCGCCCACGCCTCGTCGCGCAGCGCCAGCATTCGTCTGGCGAATCCCAGCAGCACCTCGCCCTCGCGCGTCAGCACGATGCTGCGCGGCTTGCGCACGAACAGCGGCCGCCCGATCGCGTCTTCCAGGCTCTTGATCTGCATGCTCACGGCCGACTGCGAGCGGTTCACGGCCTCGGCGGCGCGGGTCATGTTGCCGGTCTCCGCGACGGCGACGACGGTGGCCAGCACGTCGTGATCGAGCATCTTCATGGGTATCAGGAAAACTGAACGTAACGATCAGCATTATGCGTTTTTATTGTTGCTGTGTGTCTGCCATAGTGAGCTCACGCTGACGTTTCGCCCGAGGGCGGCGCGGCGCTCCGGCCGGTCAACCCGGCGTGCAGGACTGAACAGGAAAGCGTGGGGTATCGATGATGGACCATCCGTTGCGCGCCGCACTGGCCGCGGAATTGCATGCCCGGCCGTTCCTGCGGCTCGCCGAAGCCGTGTCGCTCACGCATTACGCGATCTACGCGGACGGCCAGCCCGACATCCACGAAACGCTGCTGCACGCGCTGTGCCGCGATACCGGTATCGCCGCCCCGCACGAAGGCGCGACGCACTACGCGGTGCAGTCGCCGAGCGGCTGGCACCTGAAGTGGGAACGCCACACCGAATTCTCGACCTTCACGTTCGTCGCACCGCGTCGCGACACCGGCTATTTCGACGATCTCGCGATCGAAGGCATACCGGCCGCGTGGTTCGCGCGGCTGGCCGGCATCCGCTTCGTCGCGGTGCGCATGGAGCTGCTGACGGGCGACGCCGCGCGGCTCGTCTGCGGCGACCTGCGCCGCTGGATCGACGGCCCCGCGCTCGTCGGCAGCAACGTGCTCGGCGGCGGCAAGGTGTTCTGCGACTGGCATGTGCGCGACGACGGCTTCATGCGCTTTCTCGTCGTCGACGAGGATTTCCGCGAGGAGCAGGGCGGCCGGCTGCTGCAGCGCCTGTATGAAATCGAAACCTACCGGATGATGGCGCTGCTGGCGTTGCCCGTCGCGCGCCGGATGAGCCGCGAGCTCGACGAGATCCACGCGGCGCTGCACACGCTGATGCAGCGGATGGACGCGAGCGGCGCCGACGGCGACGACACGGCACTGCTCGTCAAGCTCACGCATCTCGCGGTGCGGGTCGAATCGCTGTCGGGATCGGGCGCGCGCTTCAGCGCGTCGCGTGCGTACGAAAAGCTCGTGCTGGCGCGTATCCACGAGCTGCGCGAGGAGCGTATCGAAGGGATGCCGACGATCGCCGAATTCATGGAGCGGCGCTTCGCGCCGGCGATGGAAACCTGCCGCAGCGTATGGGCGCGCCACGAGCAGATCGCCGCGCGGATCGCGCGGGCGGTCGACCTGCTGCGCACGCGCGTGAATCTCGCGCAGGAAAAGGACGTGACACGCCTGCTGGCGGGCATGGAGCGCACCGCGCGCAATCAGCTTCATCTGCAGCACGCGGTCGAAGGGCTGTCGGTGGCGGCCATTTCGTACTACGTGCTGTCGCTCGCGACGGCGGCGTTCAAGGCGCTGCACGTGATGAACCTGCCGGTCGATCCCGAACTGGCGGAGGGCCTGCTGATCGCGCCGGTCGTGTTCGCGGTGATTCACATCACGCGGCGCACGCGCGCGCAGCTGGCGCGATCGGAGGCCGCACATGACGGTGCGCCGGTGCAGGCGGCAGTCTTGAAGCAGGTTGGTTAGAACATCAAAAACATGATCGGATAAAGGAGTGGAGATGACTTTTTCGCAGACACAACCGAGGTTTTACAGTGGTTTCGATGCCGCGTTCGACGAACCGCCACTGGATGAGCCGGGCGCGCCGGAAGCGCCGCGCGTGACGTCGTATCAGGCCGTGCTGCAGGAGCCGATGACGTCGCTCGTCGGGAATACGACCGATCGGCCGGACGTCGCGGCGGTGGCGATTCTCGGATACAACTGACGAACTGACGCAACGCCGGCCGCGTGGCGTCCGCACGCGGCCGCTGCCCGGTCAATCGCTGGCGCGCATGCGCGGCATCGTCGGGTACGCGACCCATCGGGCGTCGATCTGGCGGCCGGGCAGGAAATGAAACTCGATATAGCCGTCGTGCCGGTTCGGCAATGCCGGCACGGCGACGTCGGTTTCGACGACTTCAGGCGCCTGGTTCCGGGCGTCTTCGTCGGGCGTCAGATCGTACGTGATCCTCACGTGCCAGGTTTTCTTGCCGCGTGGCACGCTCATGCAGCACACGGTGCCGCCCCCGCCGCCAAACTGGCGCGCGTGCATGCTGCCGGCGCCGAAGCCGTCGACTACGAAGCTGTAGACGCCACGATCGGTGTAGTTGAATCCCACGACCCGATACGGGCCGTCGGCGCGCGTCTGTGCATGGACCCACCAGGCTGCACCGACCAGCAGCGTTGCGATGGCAAGCGGGTTGAGCGTCATGCGGCGTATCAGGTTCGACATGTCGATGTTCCCGTGATTCGAATCGTTTGTGACGAACGGTTGCTGGCGGTGCCCGGGCGCGTGACGCGCGCCCCGGTGGCCGAGGTCATCGCGCGCGCCTGACTGGCTCCGCGCCGTGGGCCAACGCCAGTTCGACGAACGCGCGCGCGGCCGCGCTCCGGTACGCGCCCTTGCGCTGCAGCAGCACGGCCGTGCGCCGCAGCACGGCTGGATCGAGCGCGATGGCGACGAGATCGTCGTGCCCGGTCGCGATCGTCGCGGGCAGCAGCGTCGCGAGGTTCGTGCGGCGCACAATCTCGATCACCGCCCCCAGCGAATTGGCCTCCATCGATACGCGCGGCCGCACGTCGTGCTCGCGGAAATAGCGGTCGATCTGCACGCGTGTCGCGAACTCGGCCGTCAGCAGCACGAGCGGCGCATCGTGCAGCGCACGCAGCCCGGCCTTGCGTTTCGCGGCGAGCGCATGCCGGCGGCTCACGACGAGCGCGAGCGTTTCGACCAGCAACGTTTGCGCTTCGATATCCGCCGTCTGCACCTCGTCGAACGCGATGCCGACATCGAGCTCGTCGTCGACGAGCAGCGCCTCGATGCGCTCCTGCGACATCTCGCGCACCGACAGCGACACGTCCGGGTAGCGGCCGTGAAACGCCTCGACGAGCGGCCCGACGAGATAGCTCGTGAAGGTCGGCGTGACCGCGATCCGCAGCGCGCCGCGGCTCAGATCCTGCACGTCGTGAATCGCGCGCCGGCCTTCCGCGAGATCGTGCAGCGCCTGCCGCGCATAGCGGAAATACACGTCGCCGGCGTCGGTCAGCCGCGTCACGCGCCCGGTGCGGTCGAACAGTTGCGCGCCGAGCGTCTCCTCGAGCTGGCGAATCTGCTGGGACAGCGCGGGCTGCGACACATGCAGCGCGGCGGCCGCGCGCGTGAAGCTGCGATGCTCGGCGACGGCCAGGAAGTAGTGGATATGGCGCAGCAGCATGGCGGTTCCTATAAGTCTTGCTTATCCGGTGGATCATAAATCAGTCTTTTACGTTATTGGAAGTGCGGCGTAACCTGCCCTTCATCGATTTCACCTGCACCGGAGAACACGCGATGAAGGACATCATCGAAGGCTTCCTGAAGTTCCAGCGCGATGCGTATCCGGAACGCGCCGCGCTGTTCCGCGATCTCGCGCGCAGCCAGAATCCGCGGGCGCTGTTCATCTCGTGCTCGGACAGCCGGCTCGTGCCCGAACTCGTCACGCAGCGCGAACCGGGCGACCTGTTCGTGATTCGCAATGCCGGCAACATCGTGCCCTCATATGGCCCCGAGCCGGGTGGCGTGTCGGCATCGGTCGAATACGCGGTGGCCGCGCTGCGCGTGACCGACATCGTGATCTGCGGCCATTCCGATTGCGGCGCGATGACCGCGATTGCCACCTGCCAGTGCATGGATCACATGCCGGCCGTCGGCCACTGGTTGCGCTACGCCGATTCCGCGCGGGTCGTGAACGAGGCGCGCACGCATCGCAGCGAACGCGAGCGGATCGACTCGATGGTGCGCGAGAACGTCGTCGCGCAACTGGCGAACCTGAAGACGCACCCAGCCGTGCGGCTCGCGCTCGAAGAAGGGCGGCTCGCGCTGCACGGCTGGGTCTACGACATCGAATCGGGCTGCATCGACGCCCATGACGGCGCGACCGGCCGGTTCGTCTCCCTGGCGGACCATCCCGAGGTCCGCGCGACGCCCGCGACGCTGCCCGTCGCGGCCTGAATTGCTCCCACCCCACCACGAGGAATTGCCATGATCCAGTCCCAGTTCAGCCAGACCGCCCGCCACGCGCTTGCCGAGACCGTCGTGCTCGCGAAGGCGCGCAAGAACCTGTCGTTCGCGCAGCTCACCGAAGGCACCGGCCTGAGCGAAGCGTTCGTGACGGCCGCGCTGCTCGGCCAGCATGCGCTGCCGGCGGACGCGGCGCGCAGCGTCGCCGACAAGCTCGGCCTCGACGACGACGCGGTGCTGCTGCTGCAGACGATCCCGCTGCGCGGCAGCATCGACGATCGCGTGCCGACCGACCCGACCATTTACCGCTTCTACGAAATGCTGCAGGTGTACGGCACGACGCTGAAGGCACTCGTTCACGAGAAGTTCGGCGACGGCATCATCAGCGCGATCAATTTCCGGCTCGACGTGAAGAAGGTCGACGATCCCGAAGGCGGGTCGCGCGCGGTGATCACGCTCGACGGCAAGTACCTGCCGACCAAGCCGTTCTGACGCCCGCGCGGCGCTGCGGCAGCGGTGCCGCGCAGGTTTCCGCCCGACGTGCGTCGGCTGCCGGCCGGCGCACGGCCCGCCATTCCGTTTCAACGAGGACGCAGCCATGGATTTTGTGAAACGCACGATCGATCTTGCGATGAAGAACGTGGAAGAGGGCGGCCGCCCGTTCGCGACGGTGATCGTCCGCGACGGCGAGATCGTCGCGGAGAGCCCGAACCTCGTCGCGCAGACGAGCGACCCGACCGCGCACGCCGAGATCCTCGCGGTGCGCGACGCGTGCCGCAAGCTCGGCACCGAGCACCTGACCGACTGCGAGATCTACATTCTCGCGAGCCCGTGCCCGATGTGCCTCGGCTCGCTGTACTACTGCAGCCCGAAGCGCGTGATCTACATCACGACGCGTGAGGACTACGCGCCGTTTTACCGCGACGACCGCCGGTATTTCGAGCTCGACACGTTCTATGCCGAATATGCGAAGCCGATCGACGAGCGCCGGTTGCCGATGGTGCAGCAGAAGCACGGCGATGCGATCAAGGTCTACCGGCGCTGGAAGGAACTGAACGCGAAGTGACGTGATCCGCGCGGCGCACCGGCCGCGCGTGGCAGCCGCCCGGCTGCTCGTTTTCCCCACCCTCCGTTTTACCCGGCGGCGCCCGTGCCGCCGGGCGCCCGCGCTGCTGCTCGGGGCTGGCTCGTGCCCCCGTTTTTCCACCTCCCCAAACATCGATCCTGTTCAATGTCCGGAACGGAAATCCGCGATCCAAAAGGTTTTTGACGGGTTTAAAAATTCGCACTGGAGACGACAGAAACGTGCGGAAAGCCCGATGAAAACCGATGAAATCCCGATGACAGGCAGCGCGGCGACCCCGGCCGGTCGCGACTGATTGATGCCGATCGCCGTGCGTTCCCCCACACCTGTTTCGTTGCGCCATTCGTTCCGGACGAGGAATCGCTCGATTCCTCTCCGCCAGCACCGCGCGACCGTCCGACCGCCCGACCGGTTGCGCCTGACGCCTGAGATTCCCTTACCTGCTTAAAACGGACCATCATGAAACGGGATTCATTTAGTACACCTGATGCGATGCATCGCCCCGCGACGGACATGCTCAAGCCGAACGACGCGTTCGTGCGCATCGAAAACGTCGTGAAGAAATTCGGCGACAGCACGGCCGTCGACAACGTGAACCTGACCATCGCGAAGAACGAGCTGTTCGCGCTGCTCGGCAGCTCGGGCTGCGGCAAGTCGACGCTGCTGCGCATGCTCGCCGGACTCGAGACGGCCACCTCCGGCAAGATCTTCGTCGACGGTGAAGATCTTGCGTCGCTGCCGCCGTACCGCCGTCCGGTGAACATGATGTTCCAGTCGTACGCACTGTTCCCGCACATGACGGTTGAATCGAACGTCGCATTCGGCCTGAAGCAGGAAGGCACGCCGAAGCACGAGATCAAGGAGCGCGTGGCCGATGCGCTCGCGCTGGTGCAGATGAGCAAGTACGCGCAGCGCAAGCCGCATCAACTTTCAGGCGGCCAGCAGCAGCGTGTCGCGTTGGCCCGTTCGCTGGTCAAGCGCCCGAAGCTCCTGCTGCTCGACGAGCCGATGTCCGCGCTCGACAAGAAGATTCGCCAGAAGACCCAGCTCGAACTCGTGAACATCATCGAGAAGGTCGACGTGACCTGCGTGATGGTCACGCACGACCAGGAAGAGGCGATGACGATGGCCAGCCGCCTCGCGGTGATGAGCGAAGGCA